>NZ_ML133662.1:0-133830 GCF_003985135.1 Rhizobium fabae | reverse complement strand
TCCACCAGGCCATGACGGATCGCCTGCTCGACGATGTGGTCAAAAATGTCCTGCGCCACGCTCGTGTCGTTGAAGCGCCGGCGGCGGTTCTGCGACAGCGTCGAGGCGTCAAACACACCGTCCGTCAGCTTCATCTGCAGAAACCAGCGATAGGCGACGTTGACCTCGATCTCGCGCACCAGCTGACGCTCCGAGCGGATGCCGAACAGGTAGCCAATGAACAGCGCCTTGAACATCAAGGTCGGATCGAGCGGTGGGCGGCCGTTGTCGGCGCAATAAAGCCCCGCAACGCGATCGTGGATGAAGGAAAAGTCGATCACCGCGTCGATCTTGCGAAGCAGGTGATCCTTCGGCACCAGGCTATCGAGCGTCACCATCTCAAGAGCCGTCTGGGTGGGGGCAGGTTTCTTCAACATGTCCCAATGAATCATAAACCCCTGGACGGTGCCAGGGGTTTGTCAGCAGTCTGAAGGCCGGGACAAGCCCGGCCTTTAATCTCATTCCATTCGAAACCGCTCAGTTGAGCCGCGTCTTGACCTGGCTGACGGCATTGCCGAAGAGCTCGGACTGGACCTTGGCATCGGCCCGCTTGGCAAGCACCGTTTCTGCAGCCGCGATCGCCAGATCGACGGCGGCGGAACGCACCGCCTTCATCGCATCGGCCTCGGCCTGCTTGATCTTCTGCTCGGAAAGCGCCGTGCGGTTGCCGACGAATTCTTCCGTCTTCTTCTTCGCTTCGGCGGTCAGCATTTCGGCTTCGCGCTCGGCGGCAGCGACGATATGAGCCGCCTCGGCTTCAGCTTCCTTGCGCTTGCGCTGGTATTCGGCAAGCAGATGCTGGGCCTCTTCGCGCAGGCGCTTGGCTTCGGCCAATTCGTTGCGGATCTGGTCGGCGCGATCGTCGAGCGACTTCGCCATCATGCCCGGAGCCTTCAGGTAGACGACGAGCGCCAGGAAGAGGACGAGCCCGACAAAAGCGAAGAAAGTCGCGTCAAAGTGAAATTCCATCGATCAAGCCTCCTTCTTGGCAGCCGCAACCGCGGCTGCGACATCGGCCGTGGCGACGGTGCCGCCGATCAGCTGCTCGACGACCGCAGAGGCCGTTTCCTCGGCAATGGTACCGACGTCGGCGAAAGCCTTCGCCTTGATGTCGGCGATACGGGCTTCGGCAGCCTTGATCTTTTCCGACAGGCTCGCCTCGACAGCGCGACGATCCTCTTCGGCCTTGACCTTGGCAGCGTCACGCGCGGCAGAGCCGATCGCATGCGATTTGGCGCGGGCAGCGGCCAGTTCACCTTCATAGGTCCGGACGGCGGCGTCGGCCTCCGCCTTCAGGCGGCTGGCCTCTTCCAGGTCCTGAGAGATGCGCGTGTGGCGCTGGTCGAGGATGGCCCCGATGCGCGGCGCAATGACCTTTTGCATAAGGAGGTAGAAGACGCCGAACGTAATCGCCAGCCAGAGCAGCTGGGACGCATAGGTCGTCGAATCGAAAGGCGGGAACGGGCCACGGGCGTGTTCGCCTTCGGCAACGCCGGTCTCGGTATGGACCTCGCCTGCGGCCGGAGCGGCATGCGCATCCGTGCCGGTCGCTGCCGCCGGTGCTTCTTCAGCGTAAGCCGGGGTCACAAAAAACATGCTCACCTCCAGGTGGACTGCAAATGCAAAGGATCACGGCTTGCGGTCCGCAGGCCGTGATCCATCTATTCGCCGATATCAGACGGCGAAGAGGAGGAGGAGAGCGACGAGCAGCGAGAAGATGCCCAGAGCTTCCGTAACGGCGAAGCCGAATACCAGACGGCCGAACTGGCTGTCAGCGGCAGACGGATTGCGCAGAGCGCCGGACAGGTAGCTGCCGAAGATATTGCCGAGGCCGAGAGCCGTACCGGCCATACCAAAGCAAGCCAGGCCTGCACCGATGTACTTTGCTGCTTCCGCTTCCATGTTGAACTCCTTTGAAATGGTTGTTGCGGCGAATGACTGACGCCCTTTGACGTCGATGTCGTTATCCTTAGTGCCCGCCCGGATGGATTGCGTCGTTAAGGTACATGCAAGTCAGTACCGCAAAGACGTAAGCCTGAAGGAAGGCGACGAGGAACTCGAGACCGGTCAGGGCGACGGTCATGATGAGGGGAAGAACGGCGCCGCCGACACCGAGAGCGCCCAGGGCTCCGAGCGAGGCGACGAAGCCTGCGAACACTTTGAGCGTAATGTGACCGGCGAGCATGTTGGCGAAAAGACGAACCGACAGGGAAATCGGACGGGAGAGGAAGGAGATGATTTCGATCGCGACAACAAGCGGCAGCAGAAGACCCGGCACGCCCGACGGCACGAAGACATTTAGGAAGTGGAAGCCATGCTTATAGAAGCCGTAGACGAGAACCGTACCGATGACGAGGATCGCCAGCGCGAACGTGACGATGATCTGGCTGGTGACCGTGAAGAAATACGGGAACATGCCAAGCAAGTTCGCCGTCAACACGAACATGAAGAGCGAAAAGACCAGCGGGAAGAACTTCATTCCCTGCTTGCCCGCGCCTTCCTTCAGCATGTTGGCAATGAATTCATAGGACATTTCCGCGATCGACTGCGAACGGCCCGGCACGATGGCGCGGTTCGAGGTCGCGAAATAGAGGAAACCTACGGCAACGGCGGCCGAAGCGGCCATGAAGAGCGACGCGTTGGTGAACGAGAAATCAATCCCGCCGATTTCAATCGGCACAATCTTGAAGATCTGGAACTGATGAGTCGGATCGTTGGACACCGCTTGTTCTCTCTCTTTGGCCCGTAGGACACGGGGTCATTGCACTGGACCGGGAAACCGGTCCTCATTTCTTGTCGTCGTTGCCTTCCAGGGGATGGGCCACCACCCCCGCCGAACGCAGCACGTTCAGAACGCCGGCACAAAATCCGAGAAGCAGAAGAACAATCAAACCCCAAGGCGCCGTGCCGACAAAACGGTCGAGGAGATAGCCTAGAACAGCACCGACGACGATCGCGGCAATGAACTCGCTGGAAAGCTTCATAGCCTGGGCATAGCCTTTGCGGCTTACCTCGGCACGAGCCTCGCTTGCATCATCCGCTCCCGCCTCAACACGCTTGGTCGCGAGTTCCGCTTCCAATCGCGCACGGCGCTTCTCAAGACTTTCCTCGCGGTCATCCGCCATGGATCCCTCCTCGCTTGCCCGTCGCCCGTACTCCCGCTACCCCGGTCATTCGGACCCCGGACACGAGGGTTGAAACCCTTCCGGCCCGTTCTGAAGTCGCGCGCAACATAGTTTTAGGGATTGGTATAGTCAAGGCGTAGGCGGCTTCTGTCCAGCCAGAAAATAATTCCATCGAATCAATAATTTAGGCCGATATCCGGTCGATTGCCCAAATTCGATTGAAAGAAACCGCTTTTAAGGGTCGGAAATCCGCTGGCCCAGGCGGTTTATCTCAGCTCCAGCCGCCGCCATAGGTACGATAGAAGACGTGGAGACCGATGCGGCCGACCTTTTCCATGGTCTTTGCCCATTTCGGTCTGACATAGACGGCGTGATAATGCGTTGCCGAGCCAACCTGCGGCAGCCAGATCTTGCCGGCAGTCACCGCCATCGCCACGTCACGGGCGACTCGCCAGTGATATTCCGAATTCACCCTGTCCTTGATGCTGTCGCAGGCGAAGGAAAACTGGCAGCGGTTGCGCCAATCCTCGTTCTGGTAAACGACGCCGCAGATCGTCTTGGGATAGGCGGGGTTGCGGACGCGGTTGAGAATGACCTGGGCGACGGCCGCCTGGCCCTTCACCGATTCTCCCCGCGCTTCGAAATAGATGCCGGAGGCAAGGCATTGCTGTTCGCCGGCGGAAAAGACGCTCGGCGGCAACACACTTGCGGCCCAGGCGTGATCGCGCGGGCCGATCTCCGGGACGAAGCGGCCCTCCCCCTGGTCGGTCAGGATGGAATCGAACGGCGACTGGCGGGCATAATCGGGGGCGGGCGGCGCGTAGGCGGTGGCAAGCACATCGGCCTTGTTGCTGGTGACGAGGCTTGCGAGCATCGCCGGCACGTCGTTGTCGGTGACGACAGGCTTCTTCTTATAGAAAGAAGTGGCGATCTCGATCTCCTTGCCCCGGATCTTCGGCTTGACGAAGGCCGACCTCTCCTTGAGATCGAAGCTCGGCGTGAAGAGCATCTTGGTGCGCTCGAGAATGGAGCCGGCGGAAAAGTCCTTCGGCGGCTGCATCTTCTCGACGGCGACGATGCGGCCCTTCTTGGTGGAGCGCTTGACGCGATCCTCGTCCGGCGTGTCCTCGTGGCCCTTGTCCTTCCCGGTGAAGGCGACCTTGCGGCCATCGGGCAGCACCATGCCGGCGCCGGCGGAGATCGACCCCGTCACATCAGGCTCGGCGAAAGCCAGTTCGGCCTGGTGGATGGAGCCGGCGGGAGAATTGGTCAGCACCATGCGCCAGTTCCCGCCTTCGCGGTCGAGACCCGCGAGCATGGCGGCAAGATCGGCGTGGGATGCGACACTTGGGAAAATCAGCCAGCCGGCAAGACCGAAGATCGCTGGCGACACCCAGTTCTCGGGAAGAAGACGCAGCTTGCTACGGAAAGGGCTCTTGCGACGCAACACGAACTCCGGGCATGGGACGCGGGAACATTCCCTTGAAAATCTCGCATTAACCTTGACGTCCGGTTAACGGAGCGTGCCGGAATGTGACCGTGAGAATTTTTGGATATTCTAATGCGGGCGATATTTCCTTGCGAAAGTCCCCTCCCCACACGGGGAGGGACTAACCCGGAGCGCCCGCTCGTTCCACTCGAAACGTCGCAGATATGCAGGTTAAGCCCCTCCCCCTTGTGGGGGTCCAGAGGACGGGTCGAGACCTGTGGCTCGACCCCGGGCGGGTTTGGGGCGGGGTCTTCATCGCGAAGACCAAAAATCCGGAAGCATCACAGAGTTAGGGCCTCAAACCGCGCCCCCCGTTCCACACATCAAATAATGACGTGCGAGCCCAGTTCCACCACGCGATTCGCCGGCAGACGGAAGTAGTCCGAGGGATTGGCGGCGGCATTGGCGAGCGCGATGTAAAGCCGGTCCTGCCAATAAGGCATGCCGGACTTGGCGTCCGGCACCAGCTTGCGGCGTCCGAGATAGAAGGACGTCGACATGATGTCGAACTTCAGCCCCGTCTTGCGCAGCGTCGCCAACGCCTGCGAGACATTTTGCGATTCCATGAAGCCGAACAGCAACTCAACGCGGGAGAAGCGCTCGGAAATCTGCTCGACCTTGTAGCGGTCGTGACCCGGGACGCGCGGCTTGTTGACGGTGCGGATCGTCAGGATGACGTTGCGGTCATGGAGCACGTGGTTGTGCTTAAGATTATGCAGCAAGGCGGCGGGCGCCGATTCCGGATCGCTGGTCAGGAAGATCGCGGTGCCGGGAACCTGGGCCGGCGAATGCTCGCTCTTGCGCTCGATCGAGCTGACGAAGGAGGTGAGCGGAATGTCGGTGTGGCGGGTCTTTTCCATCAGGATCGCCGTGCCGCGGCGCCAGGTCCACATGATGACGGTAAAGGCCGTGGCGATCAGGATCGGGATATAGCCGCCGTCGTGGATCTTCAGCAGGTTGGCGCCGAGGAAGATCATTTCGAGCGCGACCAGCGGGGCGAGGGCGATGATGGCAACCGGCAGCGACCAGTTCCAGCGGACGCGGACGAATTCGAAGGCCATGATCGAGGTGACGACCATGGCGCCGGTAACGGAGATGCCATAGGCGGTCGCCAGCGCGTCCGAGGTTTTGAAGCTCAGGACCAGGAAAATGACGCCGATGAACAGTACGGCGTTCACCGAAGGCACGAAGATCTGCCCGGTGTTGGTTTCGGAGGTGAAGAGGATTTCCATGCGCGGCAGGAAACCGAGGTTGATGCCCTGGCGCACCAGAGAAAAGGCGCCTGTTATGACAGCCTGGCTGGCGATGATCGTCGCAGCGGTGGCAAGGATGACGACCGGCAGCAGCGCCCATTGCGGAAACATCAGATAGAAGGGATCGGACATCGTTTCCGGCTTGCCGAGAACGAGAGCGCCCTGACCGAGATAGTTCAGCGTCAGCGACGGGAACACCAGCGCGAACCAGGCCCACTGGATCGGGCGGCGGCCGAAGTGACCGAGATCGGCATAAAGCGCCTCGGCACCCGTCACCGTCAGGAAGACGGCGCCGAGCACGACGACGCCGTAGAAACCCTCATGCAGCAGGAAGCTGACCGCATAATAAGGATTGAAGGCGGCAAGGATGCCGTAATCATCCGAGATATGCGATACGCCGGCGGCGGCTATGACGATGAACCAGACGGCGGTGATCGGGCCGAAGAACTTCGCAACGGCGCCGGTGCCGCGCGACTGCACGACGAAGAGCAGCGCCAGGATCACCACCGAAATCGGCACGATATATTCCGAAAGGCTGGGCGTGACGAGCTTGAGGCCCTCGACCGCCGACAACACCGAAAGCGCCGGCGTAATCATCGCATCGCCGAGGAAGAGTGCCGCACCCATCAGGCCGAGCAGCATCAACAAGGCGGTATGGCCGTTGGCGGTCTTCATCAGAAGGGCAAGCAGCGACAGTGTGCCACCCTCACCCTCGTTGTCTGCGCGCAGCAGGAAGAGCACATATTTGATGGTGACGATGATCGTCAGCGCCCAGATCATCAGCGAGATCAGGCTGATGACCTCAAAACGGGTGAGGCCGTCGTGGGCCACGGGCTTCAACGCTTCGCGAAAGGCGTAGAGAGGGCTCGTGCCGATATCGCCGTAGACGACGCCGACCGAACCCAGCGCGAGATAAAACAGCTTTCTCGGCGTCATATGACGTTCGTGCTGATGGCTCTCTTCGGACATGAAATTTCAACAGGCTCCTCAGAGCCAGCCTTTCCAGCGGAAAAAGAAAAAGGGAATGATGGCTGAGATCACCATCAGGGTCAGCGAATAGGGATAACCCGCGACCCAGGTCAGTTCCGGCATGACCTGAAAGTTCATGCCATAGATGGAGGCGACCAGCGTCGGCGGCAAGAACACCACGGATGCGATCGAGAAAATCTTGATGATCGAGTTCTGCTCGATGTTGATCAGTCCGAGCGAAGCGTCGAGCAAAAAGGTGATGTTGGCGGCGACGAAGGAAGCGTGCTCCGACAGCGACTGAACATCGCGTGAGACGGTGCGGCAGAGATCTTTCGCCTCGCGGTCCTGCTGGATCGCCGGGACAGTGTGAAAGAAGGTCAGCAGGCGGAAAAGCGAACCGAGGCTGTCGCGCAGTTTGCTGATCGTCCGGTGATGGCCGGCGATATCCCTCAGCTTCTCCTCGAGATAGTTCGAGGGCCTGCGCACCTTCCTGGCCCGGTCGCCGAAGACATGCATCGACAGGATGTCGATACGCGAGACGGAGACCTCGAGGATCTCGGCAGTGCGGTCGACGATCGTCTCCAAGAGCTTGGCGAGGAGGGCCGTGCCATTGCGCCAGTTTTCCGGCAGCCGGTGAAGGGCGGCGATGAACAGCGCAAAGGATTTAGGATGAGCGTAACGGATGGTGACCAGCCGGTTTCTGGCCAGGATGAAGGCGACGTCAGTCAGCATCGGCGCTTCGGTATCGGCTTTCGAAAGCAGCGAGGCCGTCATGAACACGGCGTCGTTTTCGACATAGAGGCGTGCGGAGGGCTCGATATCCTTGAGGTCGTCGCGGGTCGGAACCTCGATGCCGAGAACCTTCTCGACATAAAGCTCCTCGTCGCGGGTCGGCTCGACCATGTCGATCCATACGACATCCTCGGGCACGGACGCGCCCTTCGAGAGATCGCGGATCTCGATCGACCTGCAATTGGAACAGTAAGCGGTGATCACCGGCACAATCTCCGATGCTCACGCGGCTTCGTGGCCGTTGCCCTCTTCATCGAAAGCCTTTCCATGCGGCCGCGAGCGCAGCAACGCGACGGTCGCTCGTCATCGATCGAAACGGAAGCGGATCAAGAAAGCTCATATAACTCCGGCTGCATCCAGTCTTTCGGACCGGCATGCGCATTCTGCTCCACCGCATCGCAGTTACCAATCCTTCGATCGACAAGACAACTCCGAACCTGCAGGCGGACCGGACCCTTCGAAACGAAGGCGGCCGTCATCGAGCATCTGCTGCAACGCCATCATGGCGCCGCGGCATATGAAGCAAAGCCATGAAATAATCAAGACATCTTCCGTGAAGCGCGGCTTTTCACCACGCTTCCCCCACAATTTGGGGTATCGGCCGCAGCGATTCGGGTATCGGGAGCCTATATTTTACGCATGTCGTTATCCCGGAACCGCTTCACACTTCCGGGCGACATGCATTATTCGAAGACGATCGTTGGCGCAGGGCGCTGTGACTGGCCGGCGAGCTGCTCCCAGACCTTGGTAGCGATGCCGCGATAGATGCCGGCGACGATGCCGTTCGGCTCGGAGGCAACCAGCGGCGTTCCGGCATCGGAAGTTTCGCGGATGTTCATCGTCAGCGGCACTTCGCCGAGGAAGGGCACGCCGATGCGCTCGGCCTCTTTGCGGGCGCCGCCATGACCGAAGATGTCGTAGCGGGTGCCGGTGTCCGGGGCGATGAAATAGCTCATGTTCTCGACGATGCCGAGGACCGGCACCTCGACCTTGCGGAACATGTTGAGGCCCTTGCGGGCATCGATCAGGGCCAGATCCTGCGGCGTCGAGACGATGACGGCGCCGGCGAGCGGCACCTGCTGGGCCATGGTCAGCTGCGCGTCACCGGTACCGGGCGGCATGTCGACGACGAGGACGTCAAGCTCGCCCCAGGCGACTTCGCGCAGCATCTGCAGCAGTGCCGACTGGACCATCGGCCCCCGCCAGATCATCGCTGTCTCCTCATCGACGAGAAAGCCCATCGACATGACCTTGAGGCCGTAATTCTCCATCGGATTGATGATGCGGCCGTCGATCTGCGTCGGGCGGCCCGATATCTTCAGCAAACGCGGCATGGACGGTCCGTAGATATCGGCATCGAGAATGCCGACGCGCAGACCGTTGGCCAAAAGGCCGAGCGCGAGGTTGACGGCGGTGGTCGACTTGCCGACCCCACCCTTGCCTGATGCGACGGCGATGATGGCGCCGATGCCGGGAACGCCGATCTTGCCCGTGCGCGGGGTCTGTTGCTGCGGGGCGTGCGCATGGCCCTGATGATCGTGCGAATGATCGTGGCCGGCATGGCCGTGGGGCGGGTTCGGCGCCGGACGCGCAGCAGGAGCTGCGGCGGCCGCCTTCTTGTCCGCCGTCAGCGTGACGAGAGCGCCCTTGACCCCCGGCATTTCCTTGATGACGCGCTCGGCAGCGAGCCGCATCGGCTCCAGCTCCCTTGCGCGCTCGGCCGGAACGGTGATGGAGAAATAGACCTTGCCATCGGAGATGAAGACGTCGGAAACCATACCGAGCTCGACGATATCGTGCTCGAGATCCGGTCCACGCACGGTCTTCAGCGTTTCGAGAACCTGTTCCTTGGTGACGTCGGCCATTCCACCCTCACTGCTTCTTCTCGCAGACTACAGTGCCGCGCGTTTTTCAAGACGCGCAAAGGACGCTGTAGCACTTTAAATTGCTGCATAATTTTAGCCTTGATCGATTCCGATCAAGGCTAAAATTATGCAGTAGAGATAGTGGAGGCGCACGCCTTCGCCAAACAAAATCATCGGCCGGAAAATCGATTTGCCGGGCACTCAGGAGAGCAGCGGTGAAATTCGCGTTCCGTTGCGGCCATCAAGTCCGCCGGGCTTTCGCCCTGATGGCCGCAACGGTCTCCCCTGAGTACCGGCGCAATGCGGGCGAACTAGAGTAAGCCGAAAAAAAGACCAGCAAAAAATGATGGAGAAAGCCGAAATTGCAAACAGCTGCGAAAGGAGCGGTGCGAAAACGCAACAATCGCCCCCGACGCCGAAGCGCCGGAGGAGTGCAGTATCGGCGTCGGGCAGCGATGTGTCGGCCGCGCCATTTCCTGGCGCTGGTCATTAAAGTCCCCTCTGGACCTCTGGCAAAGGAGATGCAGAAAGCGTGCCAGATGGAAAATCCGGAGGAATAGGGCAAACACGCGTGGGATTGTTCCCTTGCGAGAAAACGTGCCTATACGCTGGGCGAAAGGCGATAGCACGCCGTGCCTTTTTGCACCTTATTTGATCAGGCCGATCCGCAGCGCCTTGGCGACGGCCTGGGTGCGATTGACCGTGTCGAGCTTCTTGGTGGCGCGGTTGAGGTAGTGATTGACCGTGTGCTCGGACAGCGTGAGAATCTCGGCGATTTCGGCACTGGTCTTGCCGGCCGCCGTCCAGTTGAGGCAATCGATCTCGCGGTCGGTCAGCGTATCGGTCATGCGCGTGTCGAGATGGCGGATCTCGGCGAGCCTGTCGAAGACATGGATGGCGATATAGCACAGCTCGCGCATTTCGGCCGCACTGAAGGGTTCGCGATCGCCCGCGAAAGAGACGGCGCCGCGCAGGCCGGAGGGCTCGTGTGTCGGGAAGTAGGCGGAGCGCATCATCTTGAAACGTTCGAACAGGGAGGTGACGAGGATGGACTTGCCATCGTCCCGCGGCCAACTCTGCCGCGACATGTCGAAGGAGAAGGGCCGCGCCGATGTTCTGAGGCGTCTGAGAACCGGGCTGTTCACCATCAGGCCTTCCTGGTCGTAGAGCGCCAGTAGCTCAGCCGGCCAGCTGGTGATGACGGTGCTGCCCTGAAGATCGAAAGAGGTGATCGGCGGCAGGTTGAGAACCATGAAGGCACGGCTGCGATAGGCTTCCGTCACGCGTTTCATGAAACGGAAAATATCGAACTGGGTCTTCAGGCCCGCTATTTCCTGAACATAATCGTCTTCTTCGGGGGATGTTTGCGACAAGTGTGCCATCACATTTCTTCATCTTCGGCCCAGCGGCCGGCAAACCATTTACGAAACCCCATGGGTGTTTCGATTGCATCAGGGAATGACGACCGCTTTGGATCACATGGGATCGGCCTCGGCGTTTCAGCGTATGGCCGTTGAACGGTTGTAGATTTCGCGGACCGTTCTAGTTGTGGTGATTCGCCGGCAAATCTCAATATCGCGCTCATCATAAGCATGCTCTGCGATCCCGTCCAGGAGCCGGCGGACGGCGATTTTTTCCCGTCAACGGCGCGGACCAAGACGAATGCGCATGCCTTCCATGATCCTCCCGGCCGCCAGTTGAACCGGAACGGCCCATTGGCGCAGAAGTTCCATCGACAATCGATAGGCCGGGCCGGTAATCGACACCCCGCCGATAAAAGTCCGGTCCTCCGACCAGATGGGCGCGGCGACGCAGCGGATGCCGGCCTCGTGCTCTTCACGGTCGAAGGCATACCCGAGATCGGCGATCTCACGGATCTCGGCGAGCAGGGTTTCAGCCGAAACATGGGTGGAGGCGGTAAATCGGGTAAAGCTCAAATCGGCCAGCAGATTGGCGAGGCTTTCGGCCGGAAGCCTGGAAAGCGCGGCCTTGCCGACGCCGGTGCAGTAACAGGGTGAAGCGTTGCCGATCTGCGAATACATCCGCACCGGCTGGCGGCCTTCGACCTTATCGAGGTAGATGATCGACGAGCCCCTGAGCACACCGAGATGGACCGTCTCGCCGGTCGCCTGCTGCAGATCGGCGAGATGCGGTTCTGCAATGAGACGGAATTCGTTGCGCGCCCAGCTGCGCGCGGCGAAATCGAGAAGGCGCAGGCCGGGAGCGTAGCGGCCGTCGACGTCGACCTCGATCAGCCCTTCCTCAACCAGGTGACCCAGCTGGCGGTGCAGCGTGCCGCGCGGCTGGCCAGCAAGGGAGAGAATATCGGTGAAGCGCAGCGGCGCATCGGCGTGGGTGACGAGGTCGAGCAGCACCATCAGCTTGCCGAGCGTGCCGGTCTCGCGTGCCTGCATTATACCATCACGGTTTGAATCCATCGCCTCGTCCGCCCTTGACAGAAAGGGCAGCATAATTCGATAATTCCATATAGTCAAATTAAGTTCCGAATAATGGAACAACCCGCCGGGAGGAGACGTTAACCGTAATGCCAGCACAATTTCCCGAATTCAGAGACCGCACCGTGCTCGTGACCGGCGGCGGGTCGGGCATAGGTGCCGCGATCGTCGAAGGTTTTGCCCGGCAAGGCGCCAAAGTCTCCTTCATCGATATCGCAGAAGCCGCAGGCGGCGCGCTTGCCGAAAGGCTGTCGCGGGAAACGACGCATCCCGTCTCCTTTCACCATGCCGACCTGCGCGACGTCGAGGCGATCCGATCTACGGTCGATAGCGTCGTTGCGACCTCCGGGCCGATCCGCGTGCTGGTCAACAATGCCGCCTGGGACGACCGTCATGAATTCGACGAAGTAACCGAGGCCTATTGGGATAACAACCAGGCGGTCAACCTGCGGCACGTCTTCTTTACGTCGCAGGCGGTGGCGCCGTCGATGCGGGCAGCCGGCGGCGGGGCGATCGTCAATATGTCATCGATCGCCTTCAAGCTGAATATGGGCGGGTTCCCCTCCTATGCCGCAGCGAAGGCAGCGGTCGTCGGGTTGACGAAGAGCATGGCTGGCAGGCTCGGGCCTGAGAATATCCGGGTCAACTGCATCCTGCCGGGCATGGTCGTCACCGAACGGCAGATGCAGCTCTGGCTGACCGAGGAGAGCATCGCGCGCTCGGTGGAGCAGCAGTGCCTGAAAGTCGCACTCACGGCCGATGCGATCGTCGGTCCTTGTCTGTTTCTTGCATCCGACTGCGCGGCGGCAATGACCGCCCAGTCCCTGATTGTCGATGGAGGCGTTCTGTAATGGTAAATCCCGCTTATGTGGCGGTCGACTGGGGCACCAGCAGCTTTCGGCTGTGGCTGATCGGCAAGGATGGCGCCATCCTTGCCGAACGCCGCAGCGGCGAAGGCATGACTAGCGCGGCAAAGACCGGCTTTTCCCAAGTGCTCGCCGGCCATCTTGCCGCCATCGAGGCACCGGAAAGCCTGCCGGTCATCATCTGCGGCATGGCGGGCGCAAGACAGGGCTGGGTCGAGGCCGGTTATATCGACGTGCCGGCCCCGCTCGCCGCGATCCTGACCGGCGCCGTCTCGGTGCCTGGGGAAAGTCGCGACATACGCATATTGCCAGGCCTTGCCCAGCGGGATACCGCCACTCCCGACGTCATGCGCGGCGAGGAAACCCAGCTTCTCGGCGCGCTTGGCTCCGCAAGTTCCGGCGCGCAAGCGGTCTGCATGCCGGGCACCCATTCGAAATGGGTGCATGTGAGCAACGGCAAAGTCACCGGTTTTTCGACCTTCATGACCGGCGAGCTTTTTGATGCGGTCAGCAAACACACGATCCTGTCGCATGCTGTAGCAGGTGCCGAAGAGCAGCCGGTCGACGCGGCAGCCTTCGAGGCGGCGGTGTCGGCCGCTTTCGCGCGCCCGGCGCTTGCCTCCAACCTGCTCTTTACCGCCCGCTCGGGCCAGCTCCTGCACGGGATTTCGGCCGCTGCCGCGCAAGCCCGGCTTTCCGGCACGCTGATCGGCCTCGAGATCGCCGGCGCGTTGCAGGATGCGCCAAGCGGCACAGGCATCACCCTCGTCGCCTCCGGGCGCCTGCAAGCGCTCTACGAACAGGCCTTCAGAACTCTCTCCCTTGCCTTCACCGCCATTGATGCGGACGCCGCCGTGCGCCGCGGGCTTTCGGCCGCGGCCGAAGCCATCTGGCCGAATTGAGAAAGCTGACACGATGAACCGCATCTCCTTCCCCGACATGAAGCGCCCGCTGATCGCAATCCTTCGCGGCATCAGGCCTGAAGAGACCGAGAGCGTCGTCGGCGCCCTGATCGAAAACGGCCTGACGGCGATCGAGATCCCGCTGAATTCGCCGGAGCCGTTCAAATCCATCGAGATCGCCGTGAAGATGGCGCCGGCCGACGTGCTGATCGGCGCCGGCACCGTGCTGACGGCCGAAGCGGTCGACAGCCTGAACGCGGCCGGTGGCAAACTGCTCGTCACGCCGAATGTCGAGCCTGAGGTGATCATCCGGGCGCGCCAATACGGCATGGTGACGATGCCCGGTGTCTTCACGCCGACCGAGGCGCTGGCGGCAGCGCGCGCTGGCGCCACCGGCCTCAAATTCTTTCCTGCCAGCGTACTCGGTCCTTCCGGCATCACAGCGATCCGGGCCATCCTGCCGCCGGAGCTCACGATTGCCGCTGTGGGCGGCGTATCGGACAAGAATTTCGGCGATTACACCAAGGCCGGCATCTTCTCCTTCGGCCTCGGCACCAGCATCTACAAACCCGGAATGACCGCGTCAGAGGTTGCCGAGCGCGCCAAGGCGACCATTTACGCCTATGATGCAGCCATTGGGAGCGTGAACGTATGACCGATATCTACGATTTCGAGGGCAAGACCCTTTGCAACACCAATTCCGTTCTCGGCGAAGGCCCGACCTATGATCCGGACAGCAATACCGTCTGGTGGTTCAACATTCTCGGTAAGGAACTGCACGAGCTCAATCTTTCGAGCGGGCAGAAGAAGGTGCACCCGCTGCCCGTCATGGCGAGCGTGCTTGCCCGCATCGACGCCGGACGGCAACTGATCGCGACGGAGGAAGGGCTTTTCGTGCGTGACGTGGCCAGCGGCAACCTCACCTTCTACGCCGCGCTCGAAAACGACAAGCCGGAAAACCGTTCGAACGACGGACGCACCCATCCCTCCGGCGCGCTCTGGATCGGCACGATGAGCAAGCGGGCGGAAAACCAGGCCGGCGCCATCTATCATGTCGCTAGCGGCAAGGTGACGAAGATCTTCAACGGCATCAGCATCCCAAATTCGATCTGCTTCTCGCCTGACGGCACGACCGGCTATTACACGGATTCCCGCATCAACCGGCTGATGCGCGTCATGGTCGATCCGCAGACCGGCCTGCCCTCGGGCGAGCCGATCGTGCTCGTCGACAGCATGAACGAACCAGGCGATATCGACGGTTCGGTGGTCGATGCCGATGGTTATATCTGGAATGCACGCTGGGGCGCCGGCGTCGTCGACCGCTACAATCCCGATGGCCTGCGCATTTCGCGCTACAAGGTTCCGGCCGTGCAGCCCTCCTGCCCGGCTTTCATCGGCGCCAACGCTGACCGGCTGGCAGTGACCACCGCCTGGGAAGGGCTCGACGAGCATGCTCGTTCGGCGCAGCCCAGCGCCGGCGCGCTTCTGGAGCTTGGCATCGAGGTCAAAGGCATATTCGACCCCGTCTACGTCATCTGAATGTCGTTTGCCGGCGGCAACGAGAGGCGCTCCGGACCGGGGCGCCTTTTGCTTTTCGTTGCCGGCTTCTCGATAAATGTTCCGTGAAAATCGAGAAATTTTCCGTGTTTTCAGCCGGAACCAATCTGCACACCAGTCATTTCCTCTTCGAACCGACACGGTAAGCATGCCCAAAATGAGCCTTGCCGGGTCAGCGATTACTCTAGGGAAATGAAAAGGCAGGTTCGAAATGACAAGCAAACTTCTGACGACTGTTGCCGCTGGCGCCCTGTTTGCCACGGCTTTCGCACCGGCGGCATTTTCGCAGGCGGCCCCAAAGCCGGCGGATCCCGCCGCTCCGACGCAGGCAGCTCCGGCTGATCCGGCAGCACCCAAGCCGCCGATAACCCCTGATGTCACGAAGCCCGCAGGCGATGCCGCACAGGCTCCCGCTCCGGCACCGACAGCCGATACGGCTCAGGCCGGCTACATCACAGAGCAGGCTCCGGACCAGATCAGCGCCAATACCTACATTGGCCAGTCGGTCTATAATGGCAACAATGAAAGCATCGGCAGCGTCAACGACCTGATCATGAAGAAGGATGGCGGCCTTGTCGCTGCGATCATCGGCGTGGGCGGTTTCCTCGGCATTGGCGAAAAGAACGTCGCCGTGCCGATGGAAAAGATCACCGTCGCCCAGAACACGCAGGACGGCAGCGTCAAGCTGACGACGAGCGAAACGGCCGAATCGCTGAAGGCCGCACCTGAGTTCAAGACGCTGGCAATGCAGTCGGCTGAAAAGGCTCCAGCCGCGACCGGCACCGATACCACGGCAACCGGCTCGACCACGGCTAAGTAAATCCGCGCGCGCGGTAGTATAGCGTAGGCGATGGCGCTCCTAGGGGCGCCATTGCTTTGTTTCCGCGAACGACTCGGAAATCTCTACGCGCTGACACGCTCGGTCATGGCTGAGTCGTAGTAATTCTCGTGCAGGAAGCGCAGCGTGGCTATTCCATCGGCCGGCCGGCCGAAGTGATAGCCTTGCCCCATGCCGCAGCCGAGCGTGCGCAATTTCACCGCTTCGGCATAATCCTCGATGCCCTCCGCGACGACTTCTAGTTCCAGGCCTTCGCACATGGCAAGGATCGCCTTGATGATGTGTTCGGAGGCGCGGTCGGAATTGATGCGCGAAACGAAGGCGCGGTCGATCTTGATCTTGTCGAAGATGAAGTCGCGCAGGCGCCCGAGACTCGACTGGCCAGTGCCGAAATCGTCAAGCGAAATGCGCACACCGGCGGCGCGCAGATCAGCGATGATGCGATGAGCGGTGTCGGCCGAACCCATGACCGCGGTTTCGGTGATCTCCAACTCCAGGCGATGCGGATCGAGGCCGACACGGCCGAGGATCGACAGGACGCTGCTGCTTGTGCCCGGATCCATCAGCTGGGCCGAGGAGAGATTGAACGACAGGAAGAGGTCGCGCGGCCAGGAAAGTGCTGCTTCGGCAGCCTTGCGCAGCAGCGCCTCCGATAGTGCGTCGATGAAGCCGCGCTCTTCGGCGAGCGGCACGAAGACGCCGGGCGAAACGAAGCCGAGATCGGGATCGTTCCAGCGGGCGAGCGCCTCGAAACCGACCACCTGATTGTTGGACAAGGAGACGATCGGCTGAAAATGCACATCGATCGCATCGGAGATGATAGCGTTTCTGAGCGCCTGCTCCAACTGCGTCGCGCGCTTCATTTCCTGCGCGATCTCACGCGAATAGACAGTAATCTGGCCGCGGCCGCGGCGCTTGGAACGGTAGAGCGCGGTTTCGGCGCTCTTCAGCAGTTCCTCGCAATCCTCGCCCGCAAAGGGGTAGATGGAAAAGCCGAAGGAGGCGGAGAGACGAACGTTGCGATCACCGAGATCATAAGGCGCCGACAGGACCTCGCGGATCATCTGGCCGAACTTCTCGGCACTCGCCCGTTCGAATATCAGCGGCAGCACGAAGGCGAATTCGTCACCGTCGTGGCGGGTGACCAGCGCACCATCCGGAATGCAGGCCTTGAGGCGATGGGCGACCTGGCAGAGGATTTCGTCGCCGGCGGCCGAGCCGAAAAGATCGTTGATCGGCTTGAAGCTGTCGAGGTTGGCAATGCCGATGGTGAAGGGAGCCGGATCGCTGGCCCGCTCGGCGGAAATCTGCTGCACCTTTTCCCGCATACGATTGCGGTTTCCCAATCCGGTCAACGGATCGGTATAGGTCATTGCCTGAGGCTCATTCTGACTGCCGGTCAAGAAAGCTATTTCCGCCGATTTCATCATCCAAACCCAAGCTTTTCCTCCACAGGCATGCGAAGAATGACCGGCATGTCTTAACATTTCGATAGTAAATCAGCAGTCGTCGCCGCTCGGACGTTCCCCAAAATCTGGGGAGTTGACCGATCTTTCGATTAGTTTCGAGCCCTCATCGCCTCTTCAATTAGATACTTCTGAAATACGGTCTCGAGCATATCGGGGCTGACCGGTTTCATAATGACGTCGTCCATGCCCGATTTAACGCATTCGGTGCGGTCACGCTCGAAGGCCTGGGTCAGCACGCCGATGATCGGGGTGTGGACCTCGCCGCCAGCTTCCTCCATCTGGCGAATGAGGCGCGCGGCCTCGAAGCCGTTGAAGCCCGGCAGGGAGATATCCATCAGCACGATCTGCGGCCGGTGTTCGGCCCAGAGGCGCACGACCTCGTCGCCGGTCGCCGCGATCATATGGCGGTAGCCGAGGCCCTCGAGGATCTGCGAAAAGACGATCTGGTTGATATCGTTGTCCTCGGCGACGAGAACCTCCAGGCCGACCACCTCGTCGGAGGTGCTGATCTCCCAATCGGTGTCCGCACCGGCGCCGCCGCGGCCATTACGATTGAAGTGGCGGGCGATCTGGAAGGTCAGCTCGTTGGCGATCTGGAAACCGTCCATGACGAGCGCCGGGATGCCGTATTGCTCGGCGAGTTCGAGGCAGCGCATGCCCATCTGGTTATCGATGATCAGCAGATCGAGCGAAATGCCGGAGGAGGTGGCGATTTCCAGGAACCGCTCCTCCTCGTCCTCGCCGCGCACTGAGCAGGATTCGAAGCCGTATTTCGACAGCGTGCGCAGGGCGGCGGTTTCGGCGGCGAGATCGGCAGTCACGACGAGGATCTTGCGGCCAGAGAAATTTTCCGGAACGATCGCTTCCATCGCCGCCGGTTCGCGCCGCTCGACGGGGCTCGGCACCGGCAGATAGGCCCGGCGGTAGCTTTGATTGCTTGACGTGGTAATCGCGGACGCCCGGTCGAACTCGTCGAGATCGGCACCGTCGCGCGGCAGGTCCTGCATGGTCGACACCAGGAAATAGCGGCCGGGCTTGCCAATGCGGTGCTTGCGGCTGACGATGTCGCGCTCGATGCCGTCGCGGGAGATCTGGCGCTGGCGGGAGACGGACATCTCACCGGTCTCCAGCACATGACGATCGCTTTCCTCGAAGCGATTGGCGATCTCCTGGGAAAAAAGATCGCCGCTTTTGCGGCCGAGCACCTCGTCGGCAGTCGTCTGGTATTTCTCGCAGAAGGCGAGGTTTACGGCGACATAGGTGAGGTTGCGGTCCTTGACGAAAAGCGGAAACGGAAGATTGTCGAGAATATCCTCTGTGAGCTGCACGCGCTCCAGATCCGAACGCCATTGCTCTTCGCGCTTCTTGTCCTCGGAAATATCAGAAATGATGGTGACGCCGTACCCGCCCGGCAGCCTGCGTTTGACGAAGCGCACCCAGCTGTCGGTGCCGTGACGCTCGACGGCGTCGAAGCGCTCGCGCCAATGCGAGGCGATTTTCTGCGACAGCCAATCTTCGCGGCTGAGCGAACCGCCCTTCCTGACGTCATACTGCTGGCGAATGCCGGTATCGTAGATCGCACCGAGGAAATCGCGGAGCCTTGTGCCCGGTTTCAGCATTTCGGGTGGCAGCGGAAAGAATTCGAGGATCTGACGGCTGGCGAAGATCAGATGGTCGGTCTTGTCATAGATGATGAAAGCCGCCGAAAGGCTGTCGCACACCACATCGAAAAGCGCCGTCTGCAGATCGGCCTCGGCGGAATTCCCGTCGGTTTCCGATGATGTGTCCGCCTTTTCGAAGCCGGCACTCATTCTATTGCGTCCCACATCTGTTCGATTTCACAGCTTCCGGAGGTATGTGATTAGAAATGCCATTTTTATGTTAAAACCGGCTTAACATTACCCGTTCCCGAAATTAGCGGAGTTCCGGATCACGGTTCCGGGAAAGCCCATCGACCCCCTTTCCTCCAGCCCGCGAATCCTCGAAAATAACCCATGGCCATCAGACAGCTTTCCGAAACGCTCATTAACCAGATCGCCGCTGGCGAAGTCATCGAACGGCCTGCGAGCGCTGCCAAGGAACTGATCGAAAACGCGCTCGATGCGGGTGCGACGCGTATCGAGATCGCCACAGCTGGCGGCGGCAAGGCGCTCTTGCGCGTCAGCGACAACGGCTCGGGCATGGACGCGACCGATCTCGAACTGGCGGTCCGGCGCCACTGCACCTCGAAGATTTCAGAGACGCTCGTGGATATCCGCACGCTTGGCTTCCGGGGCGAGGCGCTGCCTTCGATCGGCTCCGTCGCAAGGCTCAGCATCGCAAGCCGCAGACGCGACAGCACTGAGGGTAACGAGATCGCCGTTGCCGGCGGCAAGATCGTGCATCTGAGGCCTGCCGCCGCCAATCCCGGCACGATCGTCGAAGTGCGGGACTTGTTCTTCGCCACCCCTGCCCGGCTCAAATTCCTGAAGACGGAAAAGGCCGAAGCCGGCGCCATCACCGAAATCGTCAAGCGCATGGCGATCGCCTTTCCCGCCGTCCGCTTCGTGCTGTCGGGCTCTGACCGCACGACGCTGGAATTTCCCGCGACTGGCGACGATCACCTGGCGCGCATGGCGCAGGTGCTCGGCAAGGAATTCCGCGACAATGCCATTGCGCTCGACGCTGAGCGCGAGGACGTCTCGCTCACCGGCTTTGCCGGCGTGCCGACCTTCAATCGTGGCAACTCCGCCCATCAATATGCCTTCGTCAACGGCCGGCCGGTGCAGGACAAGCTGATCCTCTCGGCGATCCGTGGCGCCTATGCCGAGACGATCCCATCAGGACGCTATCCGGTTGCGGTGCTGTCGATCACGCTCGATCCGGCTCTCGTCGACGTCAATGTGCATCCGGCGAAATCCGACGTGCGTTTCCGCGATCCGGGCTTGGTGCGCGGGCTGATCGTCGGCGCGATCCGTGAAGCCTTGGCGCGCGACGGCAGCCGGGCAGCGACGACGGGAGCGAGCGACATGCTGCGCTCCTTCCGCCCCGGCTTCCAGCCGAACGTGCAGCGGCCGCAGGGCGGATGGTCGGCCGAGACTTCGCCATCCCGGCCCTACCAGCAGCCCACACATTTCGCCGAGCGGCCGCAGGCTTCCTTCGAGGGGCTTTCGACGCCAACGGCGCAGGCCGAACCGCAGCCCTCCATGTCGCCGGCAACCCCGGAATCCATCACGCGATATCCGCTCGGCGCGGCGCGAGCGCAGATCCATGCGAACTACATCGTCGCCCAAACCGAAGACGGCCTCGTCATTGTCGACCAGCATGCCGCGCACGAGCGGCTGGTCTTCGAAGCGATGCGCAAGGCGCTGCATTCGAAGCGGCTGGCGTCGCAGGTGCTGCTCATCCCCGAGATCGTCGACATTCCCGAAGAGGATTGCGATAGGCTGATGCAGCATGCGGTAGAGCTTGCCGAACTCGGCCTGGCGATCGAGCGTTTCGGTCCAGGTGCTATCGCAGTGCGCGAGACGCCTGCCATGCTCGGCGAGGTCGATGCGGGCGGTCTCATCCGCCAGCTTGCCGATGAGATTGCCGAATGGGATACCGCGTCCGGCCTGTCGGCCAAGCTCGAATATGTGGCTGCGACCATGGCCTGCCACGGATCGGTGCGCTCCGGACGGCGGTTGCGGCCGGAGGAAATGAACGCGCTGCTCCGCGAAATGGAAGTGACGCCCGGCTCCGGCCAATGCAACCACGGACGGCCGACCTATATCGAACTGAAGCTCAGCGATATCGAACGGCTTTTCGGCAGAAGCTAAAAAAGCTGGAAAAGCAGCCTTTGCGGGAGTAAGGCAGACTAAAGCGTGTCGCGATCTTTCAGATTCGCTTGCCACGCTTTAGGCATTTGGTGTTCCGCATGTCGTGATCGCAAAACCGCGGCACACTTTTGCGCGACATCTTTAATGACAGACTGCAGGGAACGGAGCGCATGAATTTGTTCGAAGGGCACGGAAACCGCGAAGCGAAGATCCGGTATCTCGATGGCGATTTCCAGATTCTCTCGCCCGGCTCCTATGTCGTCTGCGCGATGACAGGCAAACAGATCCCGCTCGACGAGCTGCGCTACTGGAGCGTTGCACGGCAGGAACCCTACGCCGATGTCATATCATCGCTCGAAGCCGACAAACGCGCCGGCGTGCTGCCGAACCAGCGGCGCTAGATATTGCGATCCGCTGCGCGGCAGACGCGACTGTAGTGCCGTCGGAGGTTCTGGCTGAGATGGTTCTCCGACCCGCAGCCCGGAGCTGCTGCAAGGAGAATATTCACTCTGGTCACCCGGCGACTTGAAGTATCATAGGCTCTCCAGACTAGCAAACTGGCTCCGGGCCGCAGGGTTCGACGATATCAATCCCGACAACGGGTGAGGTTTGACTCTGCCGCCTACGCGGTCGGCAGAGGGTAATGATTCACTTGAATTTTGCCATATTCTCAGGCGTCACGAGCGCAGCGCCGGAGTCGATCAAAGACTCAACCTTCTCTCCACGAATCGATTTTACCAGCGCATCCACACCGAGTTCAGCCATCTTGGTGGGGAACTGTGCCACTGACGCATCCTCGATCCCACTCTTCAGCGCCTCCTCTTCGCCGCAGCAGAAGTCGAAACCGACCAGCACAATCTTGTCGTTGGCAATGCCGGCGTTCTTGATGGCGCGTGCCGCGCCAGCAGCGGGCGGGCCGCAAGCCGCATAAATGGCCTTAAGGTCCGGGTTCTTCGTCAACAGATCCTCGGCGACACTGATCCCGAGTTCCTCGGTGCAGTTTGTTGCGCCTTTCCCCACTATCTTGACGTCAAGACCATTCAGCCCTTCAAGCATACCCTTCACACGATCATCAAGTGCCGGCACGCCGGGCACACCCTCGAGAATCCCGAACGTGTCGCCGGCTTTAAGAATAGTTTTGAGATATTCGCCGGCGATTTTGCCGGCGGCGAAATTATTGGTCGTGGCAAGCGCCGTCCTGCCGTTCCAATCCGGAATATTGTTATCCATCAGGACGACCTTGATCCCGGCCGCCACCGCCTTGTCCAGGGCAGTCGACACGGTGGGATCGACGGGGGTAAGGGCAATGCCCTGCACGCCTCGTGTCACCATCGACTCGATCTGGGCAATCTGGCCCTCGATGTCGGTTGCTGATGTCCCCTGCCCGTAGATGATCTCGACGCCGGGATTTCTCTTCGCATAATCCTTTGCGGCGTTCTCCATTGTGGCGAAGAACGGTACAGGAAATTTGGTTATAAAGCCGAGCTTCACCGGCTCCTGCGCCAAGGCCGGAACTGCAGCGACGGCCAGGAGCGCAAGAGCTCCCAGCAGGGATTGCGGTTTCATGATATGCCTCCCATGTTTCGACCGCCCTCCTCTAGAGCGATCTCGTTGTCCGCTGCCCCGACGAAGCAGCGATCTCCCTTAAACCTCCGCCCCGACAATCATCGCGACAATGTCCTGCTTGTTCGCTTCCGTCGGCTTCAGTTCACCCACCTTGCGACCCTGCCGCAGCACAACCGCCCGATCGGCGATTTCGACGACATGTTCCATATTGTGCGTGATGATGATCACGGCATTGCCGTCGGCTTTGAGCTGATTGATAAGGTCGAGAACTTGGCGAGACTCGCGAAGCCCGAGGGCAGCCGTTGGTTCATCGAGAACCACCAGCTTGCGCGCAAAAACAATGGCGCGCGCGACCGCGATCGCCTGTCGCTGCCCACCGGACATCAGCGCGACCGGCGCGTCGAACCTCGGCAGCTTAACCTTCAGACGATCGATGACACTTGCTGCTTCCCGCTTCATCACGCCCGTGTTGAGGAAGCGGAGCGGACGCGGCAGCCAGGAGGGGAAAGAGATTTCTCGTCCGCAATAGAAATTCTGTACGGGGGTCAGGTTGTCGAAAAGCGCCAGATCCTGATAGACGGTTTCAATACCGGCGCGGCGGGCGGCCGCCGTTGAATGGAGCGATACAGGCGCACCATCCACGAGGATCTCTCCTTCGTCGAGACTATGAAGCCCACTGATGCATTTGACGAGCGTCGACTTGCCGGCACCATTGTCCCCCAGGAGAGCGGTTACCTCGCCTGCATAGGCATCAAAGCTTACATTTTTCAGGGCATGGATCGCGCCAAAGCGCTTCTGCGCGTTTCGAACCGAAAGTGCCGGTGTTGTGGATGCAGGGTTCATTGTACTCTCGCCGATTGAAGCACGCGCGCCCGCGCCTCGAGATGATTGCGAAGCACATCGGCCTCTACGGCGATAACGATGACGAGCCCAATCGCGATCATTTGAAAGAACACGTCGACCCCGAGAAGGTTAAGGGCGTTGCGGATGACGCCGATCAGCACGGCGCCGATCAGGGCGTGGCCGAGATGGCCTCGTCCGCCAAGGAAGCTAGCGCCACCGATAATCACCGCAGCAATCGTGTCGAGCTCCAAAAGATTGCCGTAGATCGGCGAGGCGGCGGCGGTCCGTCCCGCAAGTAGCACCGCGCCGACACCTGCGCAAAAGCCTGAGATAATGTAGGTTGCGAGCAGAACGCCCTTTACCGGTATACCCATGCTTCTGGCGGCATTCGGCGCGCCGCCGACCGCATAGATCCATCGGCCACAGACCATCGACTTCGTCAGGATCAGAAAAAGTAGCCCGAACATCGCAACGACAAAGAAGGAATTGGGCACACCAAGCGTCGTCCCGCCGCCGATCGCAGTCACTGCATCGGGCATCCCGCGCATGGTGGTGTGGCCGGGCGCCAATGCAAGTGCCAGGCCGCGGCAGATACTCAAGCTCGCGAGTGTAATGATGAAGGGGTGTGGCAGCCGCCCATAGACAAACACCACGCCGTTCACCGCGCCGACAGCCGCACCCGCAAGCAGCATGGCCACAATGACGACGATCGCGGAATCAACCTGCTGGTAGACCAGCCCGCCGATGACCGTCGCGAGCGCAAGATTCGAGCCGACAGACAGATCGATCCCGCGCGTCAGGATAACGAGCTGCTGCCCCATTGCCACAACGGCAATCACTGCCGTCTGCGCCAGGATGTTCCCGAGGTTAATGGGCTTTAGAAAAGCCGGCGTGATCAAACTAACGACGGCGATGAGCATAATGAGGATCAATAATGGGCCCAGGCTCAATAGCTTCAGCCCCAATGTGATGCCAGATTGTCTCGGATGGAAGGTTGCATCCTGCGAACCACCAGGCCGCGACGAATTCTGAGGCAGAATCCCGGAGTCTTCCAAATTCCCCTAGCCTCCCCCGTTTTTTATACATAAGAAACATATGATACACGTGGGTCAACTTGTTTTTTATAGATATATAACCATCTCTAGGATTGCGTAATGAGACCAGATACAACCTTCAAGAGAGCATTCAACGACATGATCGATATCATTCGGACGCTCGATCTCGGGGAGGAATTGCCGTCGGAAAACGCCCTGCGCGCCCAACTCGGCGTGAGCAGAACGACGGTGCGGAAGGTGCTGGCCGGGATGTCCGCCCGTGGGATCATCATATCTGAAGCGCACAGGCGGATCATAGGTGAGCAGCCGCTACAGGCGGAGCGCTATCCGAAGGAAGAGACCTTAGCCATTTCGGAACAGGTCGAGACGAGTTTCATGGAATGGATGCTGCGCGACAATGCCTGTCCGGGCACCGAAATCAATGAGGCGGAATTGGCCAGGAAATTCGGCGTCGCGACAACGATCGTGCGTGAATTTCTCAATCGATTTCAAAAATATGGGCTGATCGAGAAGCGTCAGAATGCAGGCTGGATTTTTAAAGGGTTCACCGCGAACTTCGCACTCGAACTGTTCGAAATCAGAGAGATGTTCGAAATGCGCTCCGCACGACTGTTCGCTACCCTGCCCGACAGCTCGCCGGTCTGGAAGCAGGTCCGTGCCATACGGGCAGCGCATTTGGAACTGCTCGCGGATATCGACGCTCGGTTTCAGGATTTCTCGGAGCTGGACAGCCGCTTCCATCGGCTGATTGCGGCAGTCTCGCCAAACCGCTTTATCGAAGGCTTCCAAGACGTGATAGCCATGGTCTTCCACTATCACTATCAGTGGAACAAGCGTGATGAACGCACGCGGAATGAGATCGCCATCAGGGAACATCTCGCGCTGATCGACGCCCTCGAAAGCCGCAATATCGCTTTGATCGATCGCGCCTGCCGGTCGCATCTGACCTCCGCCCGCGAAACTTTGCTTCGCTCGATCGTATGAGGAGCGTTGCTCCATCAGCATCCTCCGAGCGGATCGAGCCTTCAGGAGCGTCGCCGCAGTGCCACTGCAGCAGCCCACTAGAGCGGGTCGGCCTTGCCTGGACTTGCTTTAACCCCGGCCTTGATTTCCCGCAGGCGCCGCTCCCGGCAGGCGGCGATCGCCCGGTCGATGATGAGGCTTGGTGCGCTGTGATCCTCGAACACCATGTCGACCTCGATCACCCTGCTCTTTTCGGCAAGCCGCTCCGCCTTGCCGTGATGGCCGGAGAGGCGGACGAAATCCTTGGAGGTGGTGACGATCAAAAGCCCCTGCCCGTCGGCGGTCGTCAGGATGTCGTCGATCTCCTCCTCGGTCAGGTGCTCGTGGTCCCCGAAGGATTTGGCGACGACGATTTCGGCGCCGCGTGATTCCACAGTGCGGAAGAATTTGGCCGGATCGGCGATGCCTGCGAAAGCAAGCACCTTCGCGCCGGCAAGCGTATTGTCGCTGCGCACTTTCAGCGATGCGGTGAAATAGGGTTTTGCCGCACGCGCCGCCATTCGGACGATCCTGTCGGCAGCATTGCCGCCGCCGACCTTGAGCAGCGCCGTGGCATAGCGCAGCTGCTGGCGGATCGGCGCGCGCACCGGACCGCCCGGCACGATATGACCATTGCCGAGACCGCGCGTCGCATCGATGACGAGCAGGGCATAGTCGATCGCCAGCCGGGCACTCTGGAAACCGTCATCCATGATGATGAGATCGGCGCCCTCCGCCACCAGGCGCTGAGCCCCTTCGACGCGCCTGCGGGAAATCACCGTCAGCGCCTCCTGGGCGAGCAGCAACGGCTCGTCGCCGACGGCCACCGCCCGGTGATGATCGGGATCGACCACCGTCGTTACATCGAGCGAGCCGCCATAACCCCGGCTGAGGAAACCGGGCTTCAGCCCCTTCGCCTTGGCGGCGCGGGCGATCGTCAAGGCGGTCGGCGTCTTGCCGGCGCCGCCGACGGTGAAGTTGCCGACGCAGATGACGGGAATGGGAACAGAGGCGCGGCGCGCATAGGCCATGCGATGACCTGCGATGCGGCCGTAGAGAAAGGAAAGCGGCAGCAACAGCCAGGCCCGCCAGTCGGCCTTCCTCCACCAGAACGGCGGCGCTTCGGATATCATCTTGCCGTCCTGCTCCCCTGCCCGCCTTGTTCCCCCGCGGTCCCGAATGCAAAACCGCTGTGCATTTTTGCTGGAATTGCTCCAGCCGCAGCCAGCCCCTTGCGTTTCGACCGGCCGGATTGAGAAGCTAAAATCGGTGAAAATGCAAGCCCTTACCGGTCAGGCAGGCTGCAGATCCGGCAGCAGCGTCTCGATGGCGGTGATGTCGTCGAGCACATGATCGGCCGCGGCGGCAAGCGATTCCCGCGAACCGGTGCCCGTCAGCACTGCGATCCTCAGCCCCGCACCGGCATTCAGACCCATGTGCAGATCGTGGTTGTTGTCGCCGACCATGGCGATTTCGTCAGGCGAAAGGCCGGTCGCGGCACAGAAGCCGAGCACCATGCCGGGCTCCGGCTTGACGCCGAAACCACTGTCGTAACCGGCGATATAGTCGACATAGCGGGCAAAACCAAAACGTTCCGCCGTCTGGCGGATCGAGCGTTCATTGTCGCTGGAGGCGACCCCGAGCTTGAAGCCGCGCTGATGCAGCCGGGCAAAGAAGCCGGCGAGATCGGTCACCGGCACGGAAAATTGGGCAGCATGGGAAAAGAGTTCGTCGAGGCGGATCGTCAGCTCGTCGACATCGACCATCGAGCCCGCTGCCACGAGACCTTCGGCGATCTGGCGGGTATTGCCGGCGGCAAGCAGGCTGTCGGGAACGATATGACCGGTCGCGGGATCCATGCCGCAGGCCGAAAGCAGCCGGTCGGCGAGCGCCTGATCCCCCTTGGCGGCGATGCGGGCAAGCTCCCGGTTCACCGGCAGCCAGCTTTCGTCATAATCGAGCAGTGTACCGTCCTTGTCGAAGAGGATGCCTTTGATACCAGCCGCGGCCAAAATTGCGCCTCCTCAGACCTGCGCCACGGCCTTCGGCAACAGCCGCGCCTTGACCGTCAGGGGATTGATATAGGGCTCCAGCCCCTTCACCGTCGCCGTCAAAGCCCCGCGCATCTCATGCACGGCGGTGATGCCGGCCTCGATCATGTTGCGACGGGCTTCGTCGTTGGTCAGCAAATAATGCACGCCCTTGGCCAGCATTTCGGTATCGCGCACCATGCGGGCGCTGCCACTGCGGGCGAGTTTCTGATAGGCCTCGCGAAAATTCTGCACATGACCGCCGGAGAGGATGGCGCAGCCGAGCATGGCGGGCTCCAGCGGATTTTGACCACCTTCGGCAAAGAGCGAGCGCCCGACGAACGCGATTTCCGTCAGTCTCAAATAGAGGCCCATTTCGCCGATCGTATCGCCGAGGAAGATATCGACATCGGCGGACAAGGCATCGTCGCGGGTGCGGCGCGCGACCTTCAGCCCGTGCTTGACCAGCGCCGCCTCGATCTCGTCGCTGCGCTCGGGATGGCGCGGCACGATGATCGTCAATTGACGATCGCGCTCCTTGAGCGCGCGATGAACGATGGCCGCAGCGTTCTCCTCGCCGTCGAAGGTCGAGATCGCCGCCCAGGTCTTGCGCTCGCCGATCTGCTTCTTGTAGCGAGCAAGGACAGCGCTGTCATAAGGCGGTGCGTCGGTATCGACCTTCAGATTGCCCGAGGTGATGACGGGGACCGCACCAAGATCGCGGAAACGCTCGGCATCGACATCCGACTGGGCAATGACGAGGGCGAGATTTTCGAACAGGGCTTCGGCGATCGCAGGGCGGCGGCGCCAGCGGGCGAAAGAGCGGTCCGACATGCGGGCATTGATCAGGATTTGCGGAATGCGGCGGCGGCCGAGTTCCAGAACCGTTGCCGGCCAGATCTCGGATTCGGCGATGATGGCGCAATCGGGCTGCCAATATTCGAGAAAGCGGCTGACGGAGGGTTTCAGGTCGAGCGGCACATATTGGTGGATCGCTTCGTTGCCAATGCGCTCGGCAGCGAGCTTGGCTGATGTGATGGTGCCGGTCGTCAGAATGACATGGATGTCGCGACGGCGGATTTCGCGGATCAGCGGGATGACGGCGTTGGTTTCGCCCACACTTGCTGCGTGGAACCAGACGAGCGGCCCCTGCGGCCGGTTGGCGCTCGGATAGCCGAAGCGTTCCAGGCGGCGCGCGCGGTCTTCCTTGCCCTTGGCCGTGCGGTAGGTGAGATAGAGGCCGACAACGGGAGAGGCCACGGTTCCCGCCAGACGATATGCGCTCAGACCGAACCGCGCTATACGGGAACTCATTGCGCCAGCCTCCGATCAAAAGCGATCGACATCAACCCCATTCCCCAATCATCGTTGCGGCCGGAATGACCGATTAATTTGTTCAGAATGCGTCAAACAAACCGATCGACGGGAGCTCGATGTACGAAATCCCCGCTCGACGAGCGGTTGACCGGCCGCATGTGCCAGGGTCAGTTGCCCTTCGACTGCGGATCAAGCAGACGATGCATGTGGACGATGAAGTAGCGCATATGCGCATTGTCGACCGTCTGCTGCGCCTTCGCCTTCCAGGCTGTCAGCGCCGTGGCATAATCGGGGAAAATGCCGACGATATCGAGACCGTTCAGATCACGGAACTGGACGTCATCGAGGCTTTCCAGTTCGCCACCAAAAACGAGATGCAAAAGCTGCTTCTTGTCACCGGAGTCAGTCATTTTCTTGTTCTCTTTCTGCCTATTCTCCTCCGACACCTCATCTGCGGGATTTTGACGAAAACGTCAACTGTCTCGTCGCCCCGTAAAGGCTGCGAGAAATTCGGTGAGACGGGGTTCTGAAGCCGCGCAAAGCGCCTCGTGGGTGACGTTGGCGAGATTGTAGACGACCGGTTTGCCGGCGAGGTCGACGAGGCCGCCGCCGGCGCAGGCGAGGATCAGATCGGCAGCGGCAAGGTCCCAATCATGCGAATTGCCCTTGACGAAGGTGCCTTCGAGACGTCCGTCGGCCACCATGGCGATGCGGTAGGCGAGCGAGGGAATGTATTTCTCGCGCCTGACCCGGTCGCGGAACTCCGGCGGCAAGGTTTTCAACACGTCTTCACCGATCGCGAGGCGGCTGATCTCGTCCGGTCCCGCGGCCGAAACGATCAGGGGCACACCGTTCTTCAGCGCCACACCACCCTCGACGGCCTCATAGAGTTCTTCGAGCGCCGGCGCATAGAGCACGCCGGCCACCGGCCGGCCGCGATGAACGACGGCAACGCTGACGCACCAGACCTTCTGCCCGCCGAGAAAGGCGCGCGTGCCGTCGATCGGGTCGACGATGAACAGTGTCTCGCGGGAGAGCCGGTCGGCGGCGTCCTCGGTTTCCTCCGACAGCCAGCCATAATCCGGCCGGGCCTTGCGCAGGATGGTTTCGAGCGTCTTGTTGGCGGCGAAATCGGCGGCGCTGACCGGAGAGCGGTCCTCGTTCTTCCACCAGACCTCGGGCGACTGGTTGAAGAAGCTGAAAGCGACCGCGCCCGCCTCTTTCGCGGCATCGGCGATCAGCGCGAGATCGCTCTGCCAGCGGGCTTTATCCAAGTCGCTCATTGCGTCTATCCGTTTCTCAACGCCCGGCGAGCGTCATGCCTTCGATGGCGAAGGTGGGGGCGGCGACGCCGAACTTGCGATCTATGTCGTTTGCCAGCGTCAGGCGCATGAACATGTCCTTGAGGTTCGAGGCGATCGTCACCTCGGAAACCGGGAAGGTCAGTTCGCCGTTCTCGATCCAGAAGCCGGTCGCGCCGCGGCTGTATTCACCGGTGATCATGTTGACGCCGTGGCCGATCAATTCGGTGACATAAAAACCGTTGCCGACGCTACGGATCAGTTCCTCCGGCGAGATGTCGCCGGGCTCGAGGGCGAGGTTGGTCGAGGAAGGCGTCACGGCGCTGCCGCCGCGCACGCCGCGGCCGTTGGTCTCAAGGCCGAGCTCACGACCGGTTGAAGTCGAGAGGAACCAGTGCTTCAGAACCCCGTCCTCGATCATGACAAGCCGTTCGCCGGACACGCCCTCGCCGTCGAAGGGCCGCGAGGAGGGCCCACGCACGATCAGCGGATCGTCGGTGATCGACAGACCCGATTTCAAAACTTGCTGGCCCATCTTGTCACGCAGGAAGCTCGTCTTGCGGGCAACAGCGGCGCCGTTGATCGCGCCGGCGATATGGCCGACGAAACCACGGGCGACACGCGGATCGAAGATGACGGTGACGCCCTTGCCGGTCGGCACCTGGCGCGGATTGATGCGCTTTACCACCCGTTCGCCGGCGCGGCGGCCGATCTCCGAGGGATCGTCCAGTTCGCCATAGTAGAGACGGCTATCGAAATCATAGTCGCGCTCCATACCCGTGCCTTCGCCCGCGATGACGCTGACGGAATGGCCGAAACGGGAAGCCATGTAGCTGCCCGCAAAACCGTGCGAGGTGGCAAGAACCAGGCCGCCCATGCCGGCGGACGCACCGGCGCCGGAAGAATTGGTGACGCCCTCGACCGCAAGGGCCGCCGTCTCGGCCGCAAGAGCTGCCTCGCGCAGCATCTCGGAGGAGACTTCCGTGGTGTCGAGCAATTGCAGATCGGGATAGGATTTCGAGAGGTTCGCCTCATCGGCCAGGCAGGCGAAAGGGTCTTCCGGCGAAACTTTCGCCATGGCGACGGCGCGTTCGGCAAGCGCCTGAAGATCGAAGCCCGGATTGGCCGAAACGCTGGCGACCCGCTTGCCGATGAAGACGCGCAGCGAGAAGTCGTCGCTTTCGGAGGACTCCGTTCCCTCGACCTTGCCGAGGCGTACGCTGACCGATTGCGAGCGCGACCGGACGACAACGGCGTCGGCGGCGTCGGCCCCGGCCTTTTTTGCCAGATCGATCAATTGACTTGCACGGGAAAGAAGTGTCGAGGAATCGATTTCAGAGGACATGATTTGGCCTTTCCTTCGGCTTCCATTTATTGTGCACTCTCCCAGGCATCAAGGCCGCCGCCGCCGATTCTTTGTCGGAGCCGCCTGCATGCTCTCCGCCGTCGAAAGAAATTGTCAGCATGTCAGCGCCCAATGCCCTTTTTTCCGAAACGATCCTGCTGCTCGGGGGCGCGGTTGTCGCCGCTCCGATCTTCAAAAAGCTCGGGCTCGGCACGGTGCTCGGCTACCTTGCCGCCGGCATCGTCATCGGCCCGATCTTCCACGGCATCACCGACGGCGAGCAGATCCTCGACGTCGCCGAGCTCGGCGTCGTCTTCCTGCTCTTCATCATCGGGCTGGAGCTGAAGCCAAGCCGTCTCTGGCAGATGCGGCGCGACATTTTCGGCCTCGGCACGGCGCAGGTGGTGCTGACAGGCCTGGCGTTGACCGCGCTTGCGTGGTTTTCCCAAGTTCTCGACTGGCGTGGCAGTATCGTCGCCGGATTTGGCCTAGCGCTATCTTCGACTGCCTTCGCCATGCAGATCCTTGAGGGCGACGGCGACGTCAACACGAAATACGGGCAGCGCTCCTTCTCGATGCTGTTGTTCCAGGACCTGGCGATCGTGCCGCTCCTGGCTCTGATCACCGTCCTCGACGGCGGCAAGGGCAGCAATGCCCCGTTCACCGATTTCGCCGTCGCCGTCGGCGCGGTTGCGGCGATGATCGTCATGGGCCGATACCTGCTGACGCCGCTCTTCCAGATCATCGCCCGGACCGGTGCGCGCGAGGCGATGATCGCGGCCGCTCTCTTCGTCGTCATGGGATCGGCGAGCCTGATGCAGCTTGCCGGGCTTTCCATGGCGATGGGCGCCTTCCTTTCCGGCGTCATGCTGGCCGAATCCTCCTACCGGCACGAGCTGGAGGCTGACATCGAGCCGTTCCGCGGTGTGCTGCTCGCTATCTTCTTCATCGCCGTCGGCCTGTCGCTGGAACTCGACGTCCTCGTCGACAACGCCCTCTTCATCATCATCGCCGTGCCGATCGTCATGGCCGTCAAGGCGATCATCATCTACGGGCTCTGCCGGATCTCGGGCTCACCGCACAATGATGCGATCCGGATCGCTTTCCTGCTGCCGCAGGGCGGCGAATTCGGCTTCGTGCTGTTCACCACGGCGGGTGTGAGCGGCCTGATGTCGACGAGCACGGCATCGCTGCTGGTCGCGATCGTGACGCTCTCCATGGCGCTGACGCCGATCGGTGCGGCTCTTTCGAAACGGCTGCTCAACGATGACCAACGGGAGGAGCTGGACGAGGATTTCGAGGGTGCGGGCGCCGACGTACTGATGGTCGGCTTCTCGCGTTTCGGCCAGATCGCCGCCCAGATCCTGCTTGCCGGCGGGCGCAGCGTCACCGTCATCGACTTTTCGGCGGACCGCATTCGACAGGCCTCCTCCTTCGGCTTCCGCATCTATTTTGGCGACGGCGCCCGCAAGGACGTGTTGCGCTCGGCCGGCATCGACCGAGCGAAGATCGTGCTCGTCTGCACGCAGAAGAAGGAAATTACCGACAAGGTGGTGGAGCTGGTGCAGGCGGACTATCCGCATACCAGGCTCTACGTGCGCTCCTACGACCGCATCCATTCTATCGAACTGCGTAACAAGGGCGTCGATTACGAACTGCGTGAAACGCTGGAATCCGGCCTGCTCTTCGGACGGCGAACATTGGAAGCGCTCGGCGTTTCCGAGGTCAACGCCTATGAAATCGGCGAGGATATCCGCAAGCGCGACGAGGCGCGTCTCGTGCTGCAGGTTTCCGAAGGGCTGCAGGCCGGGCGCGACATGCTGTTTTCCCGCCCCGTCCGTCCCGAACCGCTGGTCAAGCCGAAACGCGCCGCCGATCCATTCGAGGACGATCCGCTGGCAGGCACGGCGGACGCGGTCGAGGATGCCTGATCGCGTCTAACAGTTTACGAAATTGACGCATTGAATATGCGCGGCGCGGCGTCTATCAAAACGCACGATCGGAGCGATCGAAGAGGGAATCTTGATCAGGCGGGGGAGACAAATCGAACAATGGGCACTGCGCATCCTCTGCGCGGTCGCACTGGTCTTCGTCGGATTCGCCCACCAGGTTCCCGCCGCAGCCGCCGGCGATCTTGGCCCGGCGGAACTCGCCCAATATGTGCTTCCTGATGGGACACTGCCGACGCTTTGCGTCACCGTCACCGACAAATCCGACCAAGGCCAGCACGACAAAGCCCATTCGCATGGCTGCGAGGCCTGCCGGATCAGCGCCTCGACCCTGCTGCCGACGCCGACGGATGTCGCCGGCGCTCCTATACCCTTTGCGGTTACGGTTGAATTGCCGATCCGGGCCGAGGCCTTCCACCGCCAGCTTTTCCCGCCCAATACCGGGCCTCGCGCTCCTCCTTCAGATCCGATCCCTGCCTGAACTCCGTGTTGCGGCGGGCGCCGTAACGCGCCTTTCAACGCCGGCCAACCTGCTTTCCTGCAGTCGGCCGTGGATGCGGATCCATTCTCATGTCGACTACTACTGCTGCCGAACCGGCGGAGGACGCTGCACACGGCGTTTCGCTCTATCGCGCCATCTGGCGCTGGCATTTCTTTGCCGGGCTTCTCGTCATACCCTTCATGCTAAACTTGGCCATTACCGGATCGCTCTATCTCTTCAAGGATGAGATCAACAGCACCTTCTTCGGCTACCGTTACATAGTCCAGCCGACCGGCAAAACGCTGCCGGCGGCGCGGATCGCAGAGATCGCGGCCTCCGCCGTGCCGGGCTCAACCGCGACATCCTACAAGGACCCGGTTCTGCCGGAGCGATCGGCGATCGTCACCGTCTCCGGCGATGCCGGCTCCACGCTGGTCTTCGTCAATCCCTATGACGGCAAGGTGCTCGGTGTGGTCGGATCGATCGACGAGTTCAATTATGTCGTCAAGCGCATCCACAGCCTCGCCTATTTCGGCAACACAGCGAACCGGCTGATCGAAATTGCCGGCGGCTTCGCCATGGTGCTCGTCGTCACCGGCATCTATCTCTGGTGGCCGCGACGCCAGACAGGGGGCATCGTCAGCGTGCGGGGGACGCCCGGCCGCCGCGTTTTCTGGCGTGACCTGCATGCGGTGACCGGCGCCTTTGCCGGTGTCCTGATCTTTTTCCTGGCGATAACCGGCATGCCCTGGTCGGGTTATTGGGGCGCGAACGCCAATGCCTGGCTGACCGAACACGGTCTCGGCTATCCGGTTCAGCTCTGGGACGACGTGCCGAAGTCGCGGAAAATCACCGAAGACATTCTTCCGAAGAGCGGCTGGATCGTCGAGAAGGCGCTGGTTCCGCTTTCCGATATCGCCGCGGCGCAATCAGCCAGGCCAATCGGCCTCGACAAAGCCGTCGAGATTGCCAAGCGGTTGGGCATGGCGCCGGGCTTCGACGTGGCGATCCCATCCGATGAAACAGGCGTCTATACCGCCTCGCTCTATCCCGAGGATCTTTCCGACGAACGGACCATCCATATCGACCAGTACTCCGGCAAACCTCTGATCGATATCGCTTTCAACCAGTATCCGTTGCTCGGTCGGGCGATTGAGTGGGGCATCAATATCCATCAGGGACAGGAATGGGGGCGCTTCAATCAGTTGCTGATGCTCGCAACATGTCTGGCGATTGTGCTCAGCTGCGTGACGGCTGTCGTCATGTGGTGGAAACGGCGCCCAGCCGGCCGCCTAGGCGTGCCGCCCATGCCGCCGCAGCGCTCGGTCTATTACGGCCTGTGGGTGATCACCGGAATTTTTGCCATCGCCTTCCCGATGAGCGGGCTTGCCATTGTCGTCATGATCGCCTTCGACCAGCTCGTCGTTCGGTTCGTACCATTGTTGAAACGCGTTCTCGCTTGAAGATGCCATCGGATGAAGAAGATTATCGCTATTCTCGCCTGCCTGTTGCTTGCCTCGACGGCATCTGCCGGTGACGATCCGCAGCAGGCGATCCCGGCAAGGCTGAAGCTGATGTTCGAACGGCCAGACAAGCCGCTTGATATCGCGCCGGTCGTCGTTCAGGCCGATTGGGCGATCGTCGGCTGGCGACAGGACGGGCGCGGTGGACGCGCCCTGATGAAGAAGACGCATCATGGCTGGAGCGTTTATCTTTGCAGCGGCGATAGCCTGAAGGACGCCGGGACGCTGGAGAAGATCGGGCTCTCCACAAATGATGCCGCCGGGCTGGCTGCGAGGCTGAAAGATGCCGAGGCCGGCCTCTCAAGCTTCCAAGGCACCGTCATGATGATGAATGAGGCATCGAACGGCTCGGGCGGCGGCCATGAGGGCCACGCCCAATGAGAGTAAGGCTCTAGCGCTTCAAGCGCGCTTCGATCTCGCGGTCGAGGGCGAATTTGAGGTCGTCCTTGACGCCGACGGACATGGCGAGGACTTCGCGGGCCTTCAGGAAATCCATGACGCCGGTACGGCCGACCGCAGGGCGTAGGAAGATCTGCGGCTGGCAAAGCTTCAGCTTGAGCGAGATCGCCGTCTGCATCATCAGCTGGCCGGAGCCGAAGATGCTTTCCATGCGGTTCGGAATATGCGTGCCGTCACCTTCGGGGGCGCCGACGACATCGATGCCGATGACGATATCGGCAAGATCCATCAGGCATTCATAGGGCACCGGATTGCTGATGCCGCCGTCGATCATCACGCGGCCGTGCAAGCGCACCGGCATAAAAACCGCGGGAATGGCGGAAGAGGCCGCCAGCGCCGGGAATAACTCGCCCTGCTCGATGATGACTTCGTGCTGCCCGTAATAATCGGTGGTGATGACCTTCATCGGGACCAGCAAGTCCTCGAAGCGGGCCGGAAGCTCGGACGGCAGGAAGGCCTTGAGGATACGCTCCAGATTGAACTGGCCGATGCGGATGCCCTTGGCCACCGCATCGCGCACCGTTGCCGGCCTCAGACCCCAGATGCGGGCGACCACGGCCGTCTTGTTGCCAACGGTCTCCAGCGCATGTTCGCGGATTTCGGCGCCGGACATGCCGGCCGCCATGCCGGCCCCCATGATGGAGCCGATCGACGAGCCTGCGATCGCCACCGGCCGGATGCCGAGTTCGTCGAGCGTCTCGATAACATGGATATGGGAAAGCCCGCGCGCGCCGCCGCCGCCAAAGGCAACCGCGACCGTCGGGAGATCGCTGATCGCAGGCAATTTCGGACTGATGATCTCTGCCTGCTGCACGCTCCGTCCTCGCCCTTATTGCGGCTGATATCGGAAGAAATGCACCCTCGTATCCCCAAAGATGCGGCTTTCGAGGAAAACATAGGAAGGATGGACCGAAACGACAACGTCGGCACGCTCCTCGAGGACCGCGATCGCGCCTGGTTGCAGCCAGCCGCCCACGGCCGCTGCCGCCATCGCCTTCTCGCCGAGACCCTTACCATAGGGCGGGTCGGCAAAGAGCACATCGAAAGGTTCGAGATTGCCGACGCTGCCGAGATCGGTCGCATCCCGGCGCAGGATGCGCGTGCGGCCGTGCAGGCCGAGCGCATCGATATTCTCCCAAAGAAGTGCCCGGCCCTCGACACTGTTTTCGACGAAGAGCGCGTGGCGACAGCCGCGCGAGACGGCTTCGAGGCCGACGGCGCCGGTTCCGGCGAAAAGATCGAGAATCCGGGTGCCGTCGACGCATTCCGGATAGGCATGGCTCAGAATATTGAACAGGCTCTCGCGCGTCCGGTCCGCAGTCGGCCGGATATCGTTGGATTTTGGCACGGCGAGAGGCCGTCCGCGAAACTCACCGCCGACGATCCGCACCGCGCGTCATTCCCTTTCCTCTAGCACCACCTCTGGACGGCCCGCCCGCAGGCTTGTCGCCGCCCGGCCTGTCACCGCCTGGCTTGGCGCCTTTCGGCTTGCCGGAAAAACTCTTGCCCCCACCGGGCTTGGCCGCAAAGCCCTTGCCGCGAGGCTTGTCACCCGACGGCTTGTCGCCGAAGGATCTTTCGCCACGCGGACGCTCGGAGCGGCCCTCGCCGGCAAAGCTTCTGGCTGCCCGCGGGCGCTCGTCGCCATCCTGGCGCGGCTTGCGATCTCCACGCGGCTTGTCGCCGAAGGGCCGATCCCCACGCGAGGGGCGATCGCCGAACGGGCGGTCGCCGCGTGGACGTTCCGAACGGCCTTCGCCGGCGGAAGCTCTGGCGGCGCGAGGCCGCTCGTCACCATCCGCACGCGGCCTGCGATCACCACGCGGCTTATCGCCGTAGGGCCGATCCCCGCGCGAAGGGCGATCACCGAAAGGCCGGTCGCCGCGCGGACGCTCCGGACGGCCTTCGCCGGCAGAGCTTCTGGTGCGCGGCCGATCCTCACCCCCTTCGCGGGGGCGGCGTTCGCCCCGTGCCGGCCGGTCGCCAAAACCGCGGTCTTCGCGAGCGGGACGATCCCCGAAGGACCGCTTGCGGCCGGAGCCTTCTCCCTCATCCTTGCGACGGGGCTCCTCGCTCGAACGGATCCATTCGCCATCCTCTTCACGCACGCGGTTCACCTGCGTGCGCGGGCGATCCTCGATGCGATCGAAGGCAGTGTTCCTTGCCGGCGCCTGCTCGCCGCGCCTGCGCGCGGTCTGCGCATTCTTGGCGGCTTTCGCCGCTGCCTTTTCACCGAGCGGACGGGCGCCCGGCGCCATCCAGACATTGGCACTGCGGCGCTGGCCGAGTGGATGGGCGCGCTTCGGCTTCTCGTCATCTTTGCGACCGCCGTCGCGGCGATCGTCATCTCTGCGGCCCCCACCAGGGCGGTCGTCGCGCTTGGTATCGAGGCGGCTCAGCGCCCGTTCGCGCTTGTCCTCATCGCGGCGCGGGCGCTCGCGCTTTTCCGGGACAGCGGGCTCGATCTCTTCTTCGGCGGCAACGGCCGGCGCATTGTAGATCGGCGCGTCGAAATTCGCCTTGGCTTCCTCGATCAGGCGCGGGCCGAGCTGGTCGCGCAACGTGCGGCCGCGCACCTCGATGACGTGGCCTTCCGGCAAGTCACCGAGCTGGAACGGGCCATAGGAAATGCGGATGAGGCGATTGACGTCGAGACCGAGCGCACCGAGCACGTTCTTGATTTCGCGGTTCTTGCCTTCGCGCAGGCCCATGGTGATCCAGACGTTCGAACCCTGGGTACGGTCGAGCGTTGCCTCGATCGATCCGTAGAGCACGCCGTCGACGGCGATGCCGTCCTTCAACTTGTCGAGTGCTTCCTGATCGATTTCGCCATGGGCGCGGACACGGTAGCGCCGCAGCCAGCCGGTCGCCGGCAATTCGAGCGCGCGGGCAAGGCCGCCATCATTGGTGAGCAGCAGCAAGCCTTCGGTGTTGATGTCGAGGCGGCCAATCGACATGACGCGCGGCAGCTCTTCGGGCAAGTTGTCGAAAACGGTTCGCCGGCCTTCCGGATCGGCATTGGTGGTCACCAGGCCCGCGGGCTTGTGATAGAGCCAGAGCCTGGTGCGCTCGATGCCGCGGATTGGCACGCCATCGACCTCGATCCGGTCGGTGAGCGTGACGTTGACGACTGGGGTTTCCAGAACCGCGCCGTTCAGCGTCACCCGGCCTTCCATGATCATGCGTTCGATGTCGCGGCGCGAGGCGACGCCTGCGCGCGCCATTACCTTGGAGATGCGTTCGGCCTTGGCGTCGCCATCGCTCTCGGCGTTGGCTGGGCGCGCGGCGGCAGCCTTTCCCGGCTTCGCATTGCCCGCCTTGGGATCGGCTTTCGGCCTGGTATCCCGTGAAAAGGGCTTTGCGCCCGGCCGTTTTGGCTTGTCTTTGGGTGTCATTTGTTGTTTGCCTGCCTTTTGGGCCTGTCTATCAGGTCACGCATCTGCGGTTAAGTGGAAATTCTTGCGATCGTGAAGACAAATCGTTTCATGGAGATGGCGCTTCAGGAAGCGCGGGCGGCCGAAGAGCGCGGCGAGGTGCCGATCGGCGCCGTCGTGGTGATCGATGATATTGCCATTTCCAGCTCCGGAAACCGTACGCGCGAGCTGAAAGACATCACCGCACACGCCGAAATCGCCGCCATCCGGCTCGCCTGCGAAGCGCTCGGGCAGGAGCGGCTGACCGGCGCCGATCTTTATGTGACGCTGGAGCCCTGCACCATGTGCGCGGCAGCCATCTCGTTTGCGCGTATCCGGCGGCTCTACTACGGCGCGGAGGATCCGAAAGGCGGCGCCGTCGACAATGGGGTGCGATTCTATGCGCAGCCTACCTGTCATCACGCTCCGGAGGTCTATTCGGGCATCAACGAGGTCCAGTCGGCCGAGATGCTGAGAAGGTTCTTTTCGCAAAAGAGAGAAACGCCGTAGCGCTTGCGCGCGTAGCCGTCGTTCCAGCTCGCGAAGCCGATCGATGGTTATTGAGGAAGGCACGGCTGAGCCGGCCGAGACAGCTTACCATACCCGCGAGCGCTGTCTTGCCTGGCGCTCCAAACATAACCAATCGGCCCACTGCGATCCGGGACCGAAAGCTGTTATTGCAACAGATTCCACCACTGCTTGCCGCTGTTGGCGATCGCCGCATCCTTCTTACGCTTCTTCTGCTTCTTGAGCTCGGGTTCGCCGAGATCGTCGAGCTTTGCAGGATCATCGACGGTGCGGTAGCCGGACGGCGGATCGGAGATGGAGCGGCGCTGATCGAGATAGGAGCCCTTCTGCAGGGCGCGGGCATCGCGATAGGCCTGGGTCTGGGCTTCGGTCGTACGACGACCGCCTTCGATCGCCGAGCTCGCCAGAGGCGAGCGGTAATTCGGATTGTCCGAGTTCGTATCAGCCTCGGAAACGAGGCGGGCGCGCGTCTCCTCCGGCGATTCAAGCCACTGCGGATTGTCCTTGTTGGCGATCGTCGGCTGCGGCGTAACCAGGGTCTCTTTCTGTGCCTGGGCCGGCAGCACCAGCGTCGGACGCGGCGTATACTTGACGCCCTTGTTCTTCGGGTCCGGTCCGGTCAGCGACACGGACTGGCCAAGATCGTCGGTCAGCTGCTCCATGGCGGTCTTGCCGGTGCCGTAGGTCGGGCTGCTGGCGCAACTGGACACCAAGGAGCATCCCGCCACGACAACAGACAGGCAGGCGCCCATACGGAACCAATGCGTTGCGAACATGAAAACCCTTCCAGCCACCGGTGCAATCGTTGCCCAACCGGACAACCGTCCCCCTGACGCAAAAATCCGGCCATTTTCAGGCAGCTTTTACCGGATGAACGCTATAAAGGCAATTCACCCGGCAAATATCTTCAGGCGCGGATGCCGAGTTCACGCAGGGCGGCGGCGTCACGCGCCGAGACATCGGGATATTCCGGATCGGAACCGACATCGGTGGTGATGCGCCAGGAACGGGCGCATTTCACGCCTTCCGCAAGCTTCGGAATGACTGCGACTTCGGGCACCTCAGACAGACGGAAGGCGTCGGCCGGGCCGGCGCTCGCCTCGATCGTGATGGCGGAGGTGATGCAGACTTCGCTGAAATCCTGACCTTCGAGCGCCTTGCGCAATTCCGCATCGGTAACGTGGACGACAGGAGCCGCTTCCAGCGACGAGCCGATGCGCTTGTCCTTGCGCTCGATTTCGAGAGCGCCGGTGACGACGCTGCGGATCGCGCGGATCTTCTTCCACTTTTCCGCGAGCGCATCGTTGCGCCATTCCCTGGCGACCGGGGCGAACTGCTCCAGATGCACCGAGACGGCCGAAGGATCGCGCGAGAGCCATGCCTCTTCCGTGGTGAAGGGCAGCATCGGCGCAAGCCAGGTCACCATGCAATCGAAGATCATGCGGATGACATAGAGCGCCGAGCGGCGGCGAAGGCTGGAAGGCGCATCGCAATAGAGCGCATCCTTGCGGACGTCGAAGTAGAAGGCCGAGAGTTCGACATTGGCGAAGTCGATGAGCGCGCGGGCGATCTTCTTGAAGTCGAAGGCGTCGTAGTTTTCGCGCACGAGCTGATCGAGCTCGGAGAGGCGATGCAGCATCAGCTGCTCCAGCTCCGGCAGATCGGCAAGCGCGATGACCTCGCCCTTGTCGTGCGCCAGCGTGCCGAGCATCCAGCGGATCGTGTTGCGCAGCTTGCGATAGGCATCGACATTGGTCTGGATGATCGTCTTGCCGACACGCAGATCGTCCGCATAGTCAGAGGTCATGACCCAGAGGCGCAGGATATCGGCGCCGGCATCCTTCATCACCTCCTGCGGCGAGGTGACATTGCCCTTGGACTTCGACATTTTCTCGCCCTTCTCGTCCATGGTGAAGCCATGGGTGAGGACGGTGTCGTAAGGCGCGCGGCCACGGGTGGCTGCCGATTCCAAGAGCGAGGAATGGAACCAGCCGCGATGCTGGTCGGAACCCTCGAGGTAGAGATCGGCCGGCCACTTCAGGTCGGGGCGGTCTTCCAGCGTGAAGGTGTGCGTCGAGCCCGAGTCGAACCAGACATCGAGGATATCCATGACCTGCGACCACTTGGCCGGATCATGCTCGTTGCCGAGGAACCGCTCCTTGGCGCCTTCGGCGAACCAGGCGTCTGCGCCTTCGACATCGAAAGCATCGAGGATGCGCTGGTTGACGGCATCGTCCTGCAGCACTTCGCCCTGCTCGTCGACGAAGACGCAGATCGGCACGCCCCAGGCACGCTGACGGGAGAGAACCCAGTCCGGGCGCTGCTCGATCATGGCGCGCAGGCGGTTCTGGCCGGCAGCCGGCACGAAACGCGTGTCGTCGATCGCGTTGAGCGCACGGGTGCGCAGCGTCGTTCCGTCAGGCAGCGTCTTGTCCATATAGACGAACCACTGCGGCGTGTTGCGGAAGATCACCGGCTTCTTGGAACGCCAGGAATGCGGATACTGGTGCTTCAGACGGCCGCGGGCAAAGAGCGCGCTGCGCTCGATCAGCGCCTTGATGACGCGGTCGTTGGCATCGCCCTTTTTGCCGTTGTCGTCGATGACGCGCGCGCCTTCCAGGCCCGGAGCATCCGATGTGTAGAAACCGCCGTCGTCGACCGGGAACGGGATCTTGGTTTCGATGCCGCGCGCCTCGATTTCGCGGGCATGCGCCATCCAGACGTCAAAGTCTTCGCGGCCGTGGCTCGGCGCGGTGTGCACGAAGCCCGTACCGGCATCGTCGGTCACATGGTCGCCATCGAGCAGCGGCACGGCAAATTCATAACCGTCGCCGAGACCCTTCAGCGGATGGGCGCAGGTGATACCGGCGAGATCGGCAGTCGTGACGTCGGCGAGACGCTTGTACTGCAGCTTTGCCTTGGCGAAGGATTCCTCAGCCAGCTTGTCGGCGAAGATCAGTTTCTCGCCCGGGCGCGGTCCAAAATCGTTCTCGGCGGCCGTTACTTCGTAAAGGCCGTAAGCAACGCGCGACGAGTAGGCGATCGCCCGGTTTCCGGGGATCGTCCAGGGTGTGGTGGTCCAGATGACGACGAAGGCATCCTTGACGCCATCGGAGCCCTTCGCGACCGGGAACTTCACCCAGATCGTGTCGCTCTCATAGTCATGATACTCGACTTCGGCTTCCGCGAGCGCCGTACGCTCGACGACCGACCACATGATCGGCTTGGAGCCGCGGTAGAGCTGGCCGCTCCCGGCGATCTTGAGGAGTTCTCCGGCGATGCGGCTTTCCGCGTGGAAGTTCATCGTCAGGTACGGATTTTCGAAATCGCCGACGATGCCGAGACGCTGGAACTCACCGCCCTGGATGGCGATCCACTTTTCGGCATAGGCGCGGCACTCGCGGCGGAATTCGATCATTGCCGACGGCTCGGTCAGGTCAGGCTTGGCCTTGCCCTTGGCGCGATAATTCTCTTCCTCGATCTTCCATTCGATCGGCAGGCCGTGGCAATCCCAGCCCGGCACATAATTGGCGTCGTAGCCGCGCATCTGGAACGAACGGTTGATGACGTCCTTGAGGATCTTGTTCAGCGCGTGGCCGATATGGATGTTGCCGTTGGCATAGGGAGGGCCGTCGTGCAGGACGAATTTTTCGCGGCCGGCGGCAGAAGCGCGCAGCTTCTTGTAGAGATCCATCTGCTGCCAGCGGGCAACGAGTTCCGGCTCCTTCTGCGGCAGGCCGGCACGCATCGGGAAATCCGTTTCAGGCAAGTAGAGGGTCTTCGAGTAGTCGATCTTTTCGGCTGTGTCGGTCATATGTGACAATCGTTTCTGGCGGCCCAGGAAGGGGCGCAACGGACATGAAAATAGGTGGCGGCGGAAGCGCCTGCTCGCAAGCGCCGAAAACCCGGACCTCCCGGCCGCTTAGCGCGCGCGGAAGGCCGGGCCGATAATTCGTATCGTGGTCGCCAGCCGAAATTTCGTCATAGCGCCGGTTCATAGGCGTTTTTGCCGGGAAAAGGAAGAGCAGAAATTACCTGCATGCGATCCTGCGGCACGGCCGAATTCGGCTTGCGCCGGAGAAAATCCGAGCTGGTGGCAAACTCAGGAAAAGCACAGTTTCCGATCGAGCTCGCCAAGCGGTGCCACGCCCGCCAGCAGTGCCCTCGCCTCCTCCTCGTCGCGCTTGATCTGGGCGACGAGCGCTTCCAAGCCGTCGAATTTCAGCTCGGGTCTGAGATAGCCGAAGAATGAGACCGAGCAGAGCTGACCGTAGAGATCGCCGCTAAAGTCGAACAGATAGGTTTCCAACAATGGTGCACCGTTTTCCGTGACTGTCGGGCGGCGGCCGTAGCTTGCGACGGCATCGTAGAGCGTTCCGTCCTGAAGGCGGAAGCGGACGGCGTAGATGCCCGCTGCAAGTTCGGCCTCGGGCGGCAGGCGCATGTTGGCCGTGGGAAAACCGAGCTGCCGGCCGAGCTTTTCTCCGTCGATCACCTCGGCTTCGACAGTATAGCGGTATCCCAGCATGCCGGCGACTTCGCTGACGCTGCCCTCCTTCAGGAGCGCGCGGATGTGGCTCGAAGAGACGACGTCGGCGTTTTCGTCGCGGAAGGCATCGATCAGGGTGACGCCGAAGCCGTAGGTCTGGCCGGCATTCATGAGGAAGGCAGGCCCGCCCTCGCGGCCGCGGCCAAAATGGAAATCGAAGCCGGTGACGACTTCGGAGGCGCCCAGCCAATCCTTCAGGATCGAATGGATGAAATCATCGGCCGAGCGCTGCGAGAACTCATAGTCGAAGGGATATTCGATGACGGCGCTGAAACCCAGCGTTTCCAGAATGCGGGCCTTCAGCGGCGCAGGCGTCAGTCGGAAGACCGGCGTCTGCGGCCGGAAGACCGTGCGCGGATGCGGCTCGAAGGTGAGCACCAGGGCGGGGATGCCGCGCGCTTGGGAAATTTCCAGCGCGCGATTCAGCACCGACTGGTGGCCTCGATGCACACCGTCGAAATTGCCGATGGCAATCACACCGCCTCTGAGATGGGCGGGCAAAGGATCCCGGGTTTCATTGCGATGGAAGACGGTCATCGTCTGGCTTCTCTTCATGCAAGGCGTGGCATCCACCACCTCGGCGCCGCCTTTTCCCGTTCGAGATAGGCGTTGAGGATCGCCTCGTCGGTCTTGCCGTTGAGGGTGTATTCTTTAGCGTGGATACCGCCGCTGATGTAGAGGAGGTCGAGGCCGTAATTCAAGGCCCCGCGCACATCGGTCGGCATGCCGTCGCCGATTGCCAGCACACGATCGATCGGGAAATCGCCGCGAAGCTCGCGGGCCGCCGAAAGCGTCGCCTCGTAGATCGGCCGGTGCGGCTTGCCGGCAATACGCGTCCTGCCGCCGAGCTGCTCGTAATAGGCGGCCATGGCGCCGGCGCAGGGGATGATGCGGTGCCCGCGCTCGACGACCAGGTCCGGATTGGCGCAGATCATCGGCACTTCACGCGCTTTGAAATCCAGAAGCATGTCGGTGTAATCCTCCGGCTTCTCGGTCTCGTCATCGAAAAATCCGGTGCAAACGAGCGATTGCGCCTCGCCTGCCGGCCGGCGGTCGACGCCAATGCCTTCGAGAAGCGCGCTGTCGCGATCGGGGCCAAGCAAAAAGACCGTCTTCGGCCCTTCGGCGATCAGCCCGCGCGTCACGTCGCCAGAGGTGACGATCCTGTCATAGGCGCTGTCGGGAACGCCGATGTGGCGCAGCTGCGCGACCACCTGCCAGGAAAGGCGAGGCGAATTGGTGATGAGCACCACGGCAAGGCCGCTCTCTCTTGCGGCTTGAAGGGCTGCGGCTGCCTTCGGAAACGGATCGACCCCATTGTGAACGACACCCCAGACATCGCAGAGCACCACATCATAGTGACCTGATATCTCCGAGAAGTTTTCTATCCGCTTGGCCATTCCAATTTCCCGATTTGCTTCAGTCACCGGTGACATTGCAAAGGCGCAAGGCGATGGCAAGGCATTTTCTTCGCCGTGGCAACGCGAAATTCCTGAACGGCAATCAGACGAGCCCGGACGGTCAAGGGTCGCCCGCGTGGGGATTTCGGTCGGAATCTCCGAGAATTCTCCGGCCTCTTCACAATTCCGGCACAAAAATTCGTGATTGCTCTCATTGACTCCTTTCGGAGCCATCCCTAAATGCTCGGCGCTAGCACTCACCGCAAGGGAGTGCTAACATTTATCCATGTGGGCCACTCCGGTCCGCGAATGTCATTCGATCGAGGGATTAGACAATGGCAAGCACCAATTTCCGTCCGCTTCACGACCGCGTCGTCGTTCGTCGCGTCGAGTCCGAAGAGAAGACCAAAGGCGGCATCATCATTCCCGATACCGCCAAGGAAAAGCCCCAGGAAGGCGAAATCGTCGCCGTCGGCTCCGGCGCTCGTGACGAGTCCGGCAAGGTCGTCGCACTCGACGTCAAGGCTGGCGACCGCGTCCTCTTCGGCAAGTGGTCCGGCACCGAAGTCAAGATCAACGGCGAAGACCTTCTGATCATGAAGGAAGCCGACATCATGGGCATCATCGGCTGATCAGCCGATCCGCTTTCCCGAAATGACTGACGGGCTTTTGCCCGAACAAATCGAATTCAGGAGTCACAAACATGGCAGCTAAAGAAATCAAGTTTGGCCGCACCGCGCGCGAAAAGATGCTGCGCGGCGTCGACATTCTCGCCGATGCAGTCAAGGTAACGCTCGGCCCGAAGGGCCGTAACGTCATCATCGACAAGTCCTTCGGCGCTCCGCGCATCACCAAGGACGGCGTTTCGGTCGCCAAGGAAATCGAACTCGAAGACAAGTTCGAAAACATGGGCGCCCAGATGGTCCGCGAAGTCGCTTCGAAGACCAACGACATCGCCGGCGACGGCACGACGACCGCAACGGTTCTCGCCCAGGCGATCGTTCGCGAAGGTGCCAAGGCCGTTGCTGCCGGCATGAACCCGATGGACCTGAAGCGCGGCATCGATCTCGCCGTTGCCGAAGTCGTCAAGGATCTCCAGGCCAAGGCCAAGAAGATCAACACCTCGGAAGAAGTCGCCCAGGTCGGCACGATCTCCGCAAACGGCGAACGTCAGGTCGGTCTCGACATTGCCGAAGCCATGCAGAAGGTCGGCAACGAAGGCGTCATCACGGTTGAAGAAGCCAAGACCGCCGAAACCGAACTCGAAGTCGTCGAAGGCATGCAGTTCGACCGCGGCTACCTCAGCCCCTACTTCGTCACCAACCCGGAAAAGATGATCGCCGACCTCGAAGACGTCTTCATTCTCCTCCACGAGAAGAAGCTGTCGAACCTGCAGTCGATGCTGCCGGTTCTCGAAGCCGTCGTCCAGACCGGCAAGCCGCTCCTCATCATCGCTGAAGACGTCGAAGGCGAAGCTCTTGCGACGCTCGTCGTCAACAAGCTGCGCGGCGGCCTGAAGATTGCTGCCGTCAAGGCTCCCGGCTTCGGCGATCGCCGCAAGGCCATGCTCGAAGACATCGCGATCCTGACCGGCGGTACCGTTATCTCGGAAGACCTCGGCATCAAGCTCGAATCCGTCACGCTCGACATGCTCGGCCGTGCGAAGAAGGTTTCGATCTCCAAGGAAAACACCACGATCGTCGACGGTTCGGGCGCCAAGTCTGACATCGAAGGCCGTGTTGCCCAGATCAAGGCGCAGATCGAAGAGACCACCTCCGACTACGACCGCGAGAAGCTGCAGGAGCGCCTTGCCAAGCTCGCTGGCGGCGTTGCCGTCATCCGCGTCGGCGGCTCGACGGAAGTCGAAGTGAAGGAAAAGAAGGACCGCATCGACGACGCTCTCAACGCGACGCGCGCTGCCGTTCAGGAAGGCATCGTACCGGGCGGCGGCGTTGCCCTGCTGCGTTCTTCCGTCAAGATCACCTCCAAGGGTGTCAACGACGACCAGGAAGCCGGCATCAACATCGTTCGTCGCGCTCTGCAGGCTCCGGCTCGCCAGATCGCTGAAAACGCTGGCGACGAAGCTTCGATCGTCATCGGCAAGATCCTCGACAAGGATCAGGACAACTGGGGCTACAATGCCCAGACCGGCGAATATGGCGACATGATCGGCATGGGCATCATCGACCCGGTCAAGGTCGTTCGCACCGCCCTGCAGGATGCCGCTTCCGTTGCATCGCTGCTGATCACCACCGAAGCCATGATCGCCGAGCTGCCGAAGAAGGACGCTCCGGCTATGCCGGGCGGTATGGGCGGCATGGGCGGTATGGACATGATGTGATAGGCCAACGGCCTTTCACAACATCGTCCATGAAACCGCCCATCATCTAAGATGGTTCAGCGCGTCAAGCGCGCTGAACTGGCGGTATGGACATGATGTGATAGGCGAAAGCCTTCACTGATATCCTTTCCGGTCTCCGGAATTAGGAAGGGCGGCCCTCGGGTCGCCCTTTTCTTTTGCCCAAAACGATTCGACCTGTTGCGCACAATTTTTCGCAATCGGCGCCGGTTTCCGCCCGGGAAGCTTTCGCGAAGCTTGCGTCGCTGCGCATTCTTTGATCTGCAGAAATAGGCGGGAGACCCTAGCATAGGAGCGAAATTTCTATCGTTGCAGGGTGTGGAAACGTTTTCAAAGCACGAAAAGACGGTTTTTCGGCCTCTATTTTCGTGAGGTAGCCGGAGCATACCGACATCCCAGAGGAATAATGCTGGCCCGAACGCCCCTTAGAAAGCCGTTGCCGTTTGTCAAAAAGCCCCTATAAATCCGCGCTGCAATTCAAACGCGCCGGCGACCAATTTCGTCACCAGACAAAGCCGGTGCGCGGAAGGTGATACGTCAACATTCAGCTTCGACGTCGGGTTCCGAAAGCCTGACAGCCGCGGCAACAATTGTCGGATGCGCGGGCATAATGTCCGCAGCTGCATGATCCTGTTTTGTGTTTACCTAGCGTGCGGCGGAGGAGTCGCATCGGAATTGGGGAACGCCTTGTTTAAGATCGCCAAAGCCAACGCAGCCGTACCCTTGATGCCCGGCTCGCTGAACGACAACAATCAGAATCGTGAGATGCTGGCGCAGTTTTCCGTTTCCGAAGCCTGGACCGGAGATTTTTCGAGCGGCTTGATCCGCCTCGGCGAATGGAGCGCGATGCTGCACGGCCTCTCGGCACCGGAATGCGGGCTGCTGAGCCTGATCCGCTCCTATGACACCAAGGATCGCAGCCACGTGCTCGAGCTGTTCGAGCAGGCGGCGACGCTCTGCTCCTCCTTCTGTTTTTCGACGACGATCATCATGCCGAACGGCTTCCGCCAGCCGCTCTTCTGCATGGGCGAGTCGAACGGGCTCGAGCAAAAATACAGCGGCAGCATGTCCGGCGTCTTCGTCTTTCCGCGCTTCAAGCTCGAAGGCGCAAGCCAGATCACAAGCCGGCGATAGAGACCGGCGACGCATAGCAGAGGCCGCCCGAGGGCGGCCTCTGTGCTTTCCAGCGATCCCATTCGTTACTCCGGCTTGACCGGAATGTTGAGGCCCCTGGCGCTTGCCGGACGGGCGATGCAGCGCTCCAGCCAATTCGAAACGGCGGGGAATTTCGCATATTCAAGAACCTCGCGGCCGCCATAGAAAATGTCGGCGCCGCGAACCCAGGTGAAGGTCGTGATATCGGCGATCGTGTAGAGATCGCCCATGATCCACTGACGCCCTTTCAGCCGGTCTTCCAGCACGCCGAGCAGGCGTTTGGATTCGTCGCGATAGCGTTCCACCGGATAGGAATTGTTGGCGACCTTGTCGGCGGCGAATTTGTAGAAATGGCCGAACTGGCCAAACATCGGGCCGATCCCCGCCATCTGGAAAAACACCCACTGGATGGTTTCATAGCGGCCTGCGGCATCGGCCGGGATGAGCCTGCCGGTCTTTTCCGCGAGATAGAGCAGGATGGCGCCGGATTCGAAAAGACCGATCGGCTTCCCGTCCGGCCCGTTCGGGTCGATGATCGCCGGAATACGGCCGTTCGGATTGAGAGATTCGAATTCCGGCGACTTCTGCTCGTTGGCGGCGAAGGAAACATAATGCGGCTCATAAGCCAAGCCGAGCTCTTCGAGGGCGACGGAGACCTTCACCCCGTTCGGCGTCTGCAGGGAATAGAGCTGGATGATGTCGGGATTTTTCGCCGGCCAGCGCGTCGTAATCGGAAATGCGGAAAGATCTGCCATCGGATTCTCCATGTTATCAGCCGACCATAAAAGACAGCGCTCGGCAAAGGCAAGCGGAGGGGACAAGCACATCGTTCCATATTATTGAACAAAGTGTCCGCTTCCGTTTATCTTTCCACAACGAGAGAAAAGAGCGACATAGAGGCATCCGAGGTCCACAGGGTGCCGGGGGCACCACGATCTCCAGAGCCATTCAAACGGAGACAAAGTCCATGTCGAACAACGTCATCATCCTGATTGCCCGCATCCTTCTTTCCTTCATGTTCATCTTCGCCGGCTTCGGCAAGGTTACCGATCCGGCTTCCACCGCCGGCATGATCGCCGGCGCTGGCCTGCCGGCTTCCACGGCGCTCACCTATCTCGCCGGCCTCTTTGAACTGGCAACCGGCATTGCCGTGCTCGTCGGCTTCCAGGTGCGCATCGTCGGCTGGCTTCTCGCTGCCTTCTGTGTCTTCACCGGCGTCGTCTTCCACCTTGCACCGGTCAACGTTCCGGATTTCCCGGCCGCCGCCAACGGCTGGATCAACGGCCTGAACTTCGTCAACTTCCTGAAGAACATCACGCTTGCCGGCGCCTATATCATGCTCGCCACCAATGGCGCAGGCGCTTACTCGCTCGACGCCCGCCGCGGCGCCTATGCGGCTGCCTGATACAAGCCAACATCCTCCCAGCATAAAAAACCCGCCGTCGCATCCGACGGCGGGTTTTTCATGCCTTTTCGAATGACATCAGAGGGCGGCGCGCACTGCCTCGATGATTGCCTGCACGGCGGGTTCGCCAGCATGGCTCTCCTTGCGGGCGCGCACGAGGCAGGCCTGCGAATGCAGGATGACGCCGTCCTGGAGCACCTTCAAGTGGTTGGCGTGCAACGTCGAGCCGGTCGAGGTGATATCGACGATGATATCGGCCGAGCCGGATGCGGGAGCACCTTCGGTCGCGCCCAGGCTTTCGACGATACGATAGAGCTGGATGCCGTGCTGGCTCGAAAAGAACTGCTGGGTCAGCCGCCAGTATTTGGTGGCGATGGCAAGGCGCCTGGAGTGACGGGCGCGGAAATCAGCGGCGACATCGCCAAGATCGGCCATGGTCTCGACGTCAAGCCAGATCTCAGGCACGGCGACGACGACATCGGCATGACCGAAACCGAGGCGGGCGCAAAACTCGACGCGCTTGTCCACTTCGGCAAAACCTTCCCGCATCAGATCCTCGCCGGTGACGCCGAAATCGACGGTACCATTGCCGAGTTCGCGGGAGATTTCGGAGGCCGAGAGGAAGGCGACTTCCACATCGTCCCAGCCTTCGACGCGGCCTCGATAGGAGCGGTCGTTACCAACAGCCGATATCGGCATGCCGGCACGTTCGAAGATCGCCGACGCGTCGTCTTTCATCCGGCCCTTGGAGGGAAGCGCGATGGTGATGGTCATGCGGCTGCCCTTTCGGTTTCGATGCGGTCGAGCCAGAAGGAGAAGCCGACGGCCGGAATGCGGTCCGTCGCACCAAGGAAGGTCAGCAGCCGGTCGAAGCGGCCACCGCCGGCGAGAACCGCGGCCGAGCCCTCCACCGTCACCTCGAAGACGAGGCCGGTATAATAATCGAGAGGCCGTCCGAAGGCGGCGCGGTAGCTGAGGCCGGAAAGATCGACGCCGGTGTTTGCGAGGGCTGCGACGCGGCCGTCGAAGCGGGAGAGCGCGTTACCGAGTTTCAGACCGGCAGCATCGGCAAAACCGGCGAGCGCGGCCGAAGCATTGACGAGCGGCACGTCGAGCGACAGGAACTTTTCCAGCACATGGAAGGCCGCATCGTCGAGGCGCGTTTCGGAAAGGATGAGCTTTTCCTTGAGCCGCCGGGCGATCTCCAGAGCCGAGCGGCCGGCATTCGTCGAATAGCCGGTCTTCTGCATCTCCCGCTCAAGGTGGGCGACCAGCGCCTGCTCGTCGCCGGAGGCAATGAGCTTTGCAATGTCGTCGTCGAGCCCGGTCACGAATTGCGGGCTGACGAGACTCGCAAGCAGCGCCTCCAACTGCGTCATGTTGCCGAAAGCGTGGATCAGACGCTTCTGCCAGCCGAGCGGCAGGCCGAGCGCCTGCACGACCGCTTCGAACACTGCCTGATCGCCCAGCGTCACCGACAGGCGCCGGCCCGGCAACAGGCGGGCGAGAATGCCGGTGGCATCGCCGATGGCGCGGGCATCGGCGCTCGCGATGTTGATATCACCCAGATCCTCGATGCCGGCCTGGTAGAATTCGTTGGCGCCATCGCGGCGTTGGCGGAAAACCTCGCCCAGATAGGCATAGCGTTTCGGCGTGCCGGTCGCCGTTTCGATGTGGCGCAGACAGACGGGGATGGTGAATTCAGGACGCAGGCAAAGGCTCGCGCCGGTTTCGCTCTCCGTCATGAAGATGCGGCGGCGCAGATCCTCGCCGGCAATGTCGAGAAAGGGTTCAGCCGGCTGAATGACAGGCGTGTCGATGCGCTCGGCCTTGCGGGCGGTAAATTCGGCAAGCAGGTCGTTGGCGAAGTCGGGGAGGTTGATCAGGGGCATGGTGTCGCTCCTGGGAAAAGTCCCCTCCCCAACCCCTCCCCACAAGGGGGAGGGACTAACTCGCGGCGATCGCTGAAACAAATTGAGAGCGCCATCGGTGAGGCGAAGGCTGAGTTAGGCACAGCGGCGCCACTTGGAGCCCCTCCCCCTTGTGGGGAGGGGTTGGGGAGGGGTCTACTGCGCATTCGACGCCGCCCTCTTCAGATCCTCCGCCTGCGCGGCCAGGATTTCCCTGACCTTGGCGACGAGGTCGGCTTCAGGCACTGTCTCCTGCGCCACGCGCGCTTCGCGCCAGCTGGCATTGTCCTCGATCTCGCCGGAGAGCCGCTTGCCCTCGATGAGATCCTTGATCTGCACGACGCCCCCTGCGCGCTCGTCGCCGCCCTGGATGATGGCGACGGGGCAGCCGCGGCGGTCGGCGTATTTCAGCTGGTTGCCGAATTTCTTCCAGTTGCCCTGGAACATCTCGGCGCGGATGCCGGCGGCGCGCAGTTCCTGCGTCATGCGCTGATAGCGGCCCATCGACTCGACATCGCCGTCCATGACGGTGACCAGCACCGGCTCGATGACCTCGTTCGCACCGAGCTTGCCGAGGTTCTTCAGCGCCGTCATCAGGCGGGAGACGCCGATCGAAAAACCGGTGGCCGGAACCGGCTGGCCCATGAAGCGGGAGACGAGGCCGTCATAACGCCCGCCGCCGCCGACCGAACCGAAAACGACCTTCTCGCCCTTTTCGTTGGTGACGTCGAAGGTAAGTTCGGCCTCGTAGACCGGGCCGGTGTAATATTCGAGGCCACGCACGACCGAGGGGTCGATCTTGATGCGGTCGGAGCCGTAGCCGGCGCTCGTGACGAGCGCGCCGATGAAATTCAACTCCTCGACGCCTTCACCACCCCTGGAGGTTCCGGCAACGAGCTCGGCGAGGCGCGCAGCACTTTCGGCATAGTCCTTGATGCCGACGAAGAAGAGCACCTTGTCGATCTGCTCCTGATTGAGACCCGCGCCTTTGGTGAAGTCACCGGATTCGTCCTTGCGGCCGGGACCGAGCAGCAGCGACACTCCTTCCGGGCCGAACTTGTCGAGCTTGTCGATAGCGCGCAGCACGTTGAGCCGCTGGCCGGCCTTGTCGTCGCCGCCGAGACCGATCGCCTCCAGCACGCCATCCAGAACCTTGCGGTTGTTGACGCGGATGACGTAATCGCCGCGCTTGATGCCGAGGGCTTCCAGCGTATCGGCCATCATCATGCACATTTCGGCATCGGCCTGGACGCCGGGCGCACCGACCGTATCGGCATCGAACTGCATGAACTGGCGGAAGCGGCCCGGACCCGGCTTCTCGTTGCGGAAGACGTACCCGGCGCGATAGGTGCGGTAGGGCAGCTGGATCTCGTTGAAATTCTCGGCGACGTGGCGGGCAAGCGGCGCCGTCAGGTCGTAACGTAGCGACATCCATTGCTCGTCGTCGTCCTGCAGCGAGAAGACGCCCTCGTTTGGCCGGTCGCTGTCGGGCAGGAACTTGCCGAGCGCATCGGTATATTCGAACAGCGGCGTTTCCACAGGGTCGAAACCATAATGCTCATAGACTTCCCGGATCTTTGCCGTCATCTCGTTGACGGCGCGGATATCGGCGGCCGTCCGATCGACGAAGCCGCGCGGCAGGCGGGCCTTGAGCTTTTGCGGTTTCTTCTGCTTGTCGTTCATTTCCGGGAATTCCACTGACTGTGACAGTGGCGGTTTCCTAGCGGATTGGGCGGGGAGCGGCAAGGGCGAAGGGTCTTGAGGCCGCAGGCAGAATCGATTGAACGACAGACATCCATCAGAAATGCGGATATGCTCATGATCACCGAGGCTCTTCTTTATGCCGCGACATTTCCGCTGACAGGCAAGGCCCATCGAAAATTCATCCGCTCCTCGGTCAATCTCTGGTCACGAGCCGGGCGCTGCGCCCGGGATTGGGCCGGACATGAGGAGATGAGCAGGAATGCGATCCGGGCGGCAACCGCCGGTCTCAGGCAGAAGCGGACGGCCGTGGTGCTCGGTTCCGGCCTGCTGCTCGATGTGCCGATCGAGGAATTGGCGAAAGATTTTGACACCGTCGTTCTGGTCGATCTTGTTCATCTCGCCTCGGTGCGCCTTTGGCTTGCGGCCAAGGGCTATCGTAATGTCAGGCTGATCGAGCGCGATCTCTCGGGCTATGACGATCTTGCCGCAGGCCGCGAACCTGAACCGCTCGGCTTCCTGCGCACCGTTCCCTATCTCGATTTCGTTGTTTCGGCCAATCTGCTTTCGCAGATCGGTCGCGGCGTGAAACGGCGCCACGAGGCCGAGGCCGGACGAATGCCTGATGACACCGTGGAAAGACTGATCGCGGCGCATCTCGCCGGGCTTTCCGGGCTTTCCTGTCCCAGTTGCCTGGTGACCGACATTGCCTATGCCGTTATCGACCGCAACGGCAAAACGCATGAGGAGGCCGACCTGCTGCACGGCGTTTCACCCCCACCTGTAAAAGCGGCCTGGACATGGCCGGTTGCGCCACTCGGAGAGGAAAGCAAGGATTACCGGATAGAGCACAAGGTCATTGCCGCATGGTGACCAGGATGTGACCACCGGTCGGCTTGGCTTGTATCAGGCATTCGCCTATAAGGCGGTATGCGCACACTCGCTCTAATCACGATGGTTTTCGGCTGGCTGGTCTACAGCGCCATGTCCGCATGGGCGGGCTGCCCGACATGCGCGTCGATGAATATGCCCGTGACCGAAAGCGGCAGCATGCACCATGAAATATCCGGCATGAATATGCCCGGACCGGCGGGCAAGGCCAATCCCTTGAAAGACCCCTGCGCGGCCGATGGCGCGGCCCATATGCCGCTTTGCGCCGCCTGTCTTCTGCTGCCGCCGACGGTGGCGGTCATGGCCGACGGAAAGTCTATTTTCGGCTATCCCGCGCCGGCGCTTGCGCGCGCCCTTGATGACAATAAGCCCGCTCCGCAGGCGCCCCCTCCCCGATTGTCCTGACACCGCATTCTCCGTGCAGAACGGGCGGCTCCGGCTGCCCTCAAAATCCATTGTCAGACAGAGGAAGGAACTCTCATGCCTTTGAAAATCATTGCCTTATCCACGATGCTCGCCATCGTTGCCACCCCCGTCCTTGCGGAAGACATGTCCATGGACATGAGCAAGCCGATGGGCAACCACGAAGCCTCCAGCCACGCTTTCAGTGAGGCGAACGACAAGATGCATAAGGATATGATGATCAAATATAGTGGCGATGCCGACACGGATTTCGTCCGCGGGATGATCCCTCATCATCAGGGGGCGATCGACATGGCAAAAGTCGAACTTCAATACGGAAAGGATCCCAAAATCCGCAAGCTCGCCGAAGCGGTCATCAAGGCCCAGGAAGCAGAAATCGCGGAGATGAACGCCTGGCTCAAGGCCCACGGCAAGTAGTCAATCGTTCTTGAAAGAGGAACGCCGGAGATATCCGGCGTTCCGCAACAGCTGCCAGGCCGCCCTTTTCCTGGCGTTGGCGTCAGTCCTTCGGCTCGAAATCGGCGGGCCGGCGACCGGCGCCCTGCCGCGCCAGCATCCAGCCCGGATATTCGGGCGCAAGCGCGCTCACCTCGTCGAGCCTCGTCATATCGTCGGTATCGAGCTTCAGCTTGACGGCGGCCAGGTTCTGGTCGAGCTGGTCGACACGCTTGGCGCCGATGATGACTGACGTGACGAAAGGCTTGGCGAGGATATAGGCGAGCGCCACGGTGGCGACGCTGACGCCGTGCTTGCCGGCGATCTCACGCATGACGGCGACGCAGGCCCAGGCCTTGTCCTTGTCGACAGGCGGGAAATCGAAATTGGCGCGGCGACCTTCGCCGTTGCCCGGCGCGCCAGGACCGTATTTGCCGGACAGCAGGCCGCCGGCAAGCGGCGACCAGACCATCAGGCCGAGCTTCTCCTCCTGCATCATCGGCACGATGTCGCGCTCGAGATCGCGGCCGGCGATGGAATAATAGGCCTGCACGCTCTCGAAGCGGGCAAAGCCGCGGCGCTCGGACAGGCCGAGAGCCTTGGAAATGCGCCAGGCCTGCCAGTTGGAAACGCCGATATAGCGCACGAGACCACGGGAAACGAGATCGTCGAAGGCGCGCAACGTCTCCTCGATCGGCGTCACCGTATCGGTCGCGTGGATCTGGTAGAGGTCGATGTGATCGGTCTGCAGGCGCTTCAGGCTTGCCTCGACGGAATCCATGATGTGGCCGCGCGAGGCGCCGCGGTCGTTCGGCTTGTCGCCCATCACACCATAGACCTTGGTGGCGATGACAACGTCCTTGCGGGGCACATCGAGGTTCTTCAGCGCCTGGCCGAGCAGCCTTTCGGACTCGCCGACGGAGTAGACGTCGGCCGTGTCGATGAAATTGACGCCTGCGCTGAGCGAACGCTCGACGATCCGGTCGGCGGCATTCTGGTCGACGTCGGCGATGGCGCCCCAGAGGTTGCCTTGTGTGGCTTCACCGAAGGTCATCGTGCCGAGGCAGATTTCCGAGACGAAAAGTCCCGTATTTCCGAGTTGATTGTAACGCATGGTCGAAAAATTCCTTTGTGTCTGCCGCAAGAGGGGCTTGCGAACTCAAGAACTTCATCTTTTGATTATTGGCCTGCGCATGACGGGCACAGCCGTGGCTGGCTGCAAGGTGAGGCGATTTTCATGTAGTGCGGCGTTGGCGCTTTTCAACGTCGCGCTACTGCATAATTCCTTAAATCGAAAATCGATTTTAAGGATAAAATTATGCAGCAATTCAAAGTGTTACAGCGTCCTTTGCGCATCTGAAGGATGCGCGGCGCTGTAAAGGCAGATGCCCTTGTCTCGACACAGGCGACCGATAGATTGCCGGCCTTATTTCAAGAGGTGCGCATATGGCGACGCGACCACTGACCACCATCGGCTTCGATGCCGACGACACACTCTGGCAGAACGAACAATATTACCGACTGACTGAAGAGCATTTCACCAGGCTCCTTGCCGATTTCGCCGAAGGGCCGAAGATTTCCGAACGGCTGCTGGAAGCCGAAAAGCGCAACCTTCGCCATTACGGCTTCGGCATCAAGGGTTTCACGCTGTCGATGGTCGAGACCGCGATCGAGATCACCGAGGGCAAGGTTCCAGCGAGCGTGATCGCCAAGATCCTGGATACCGGCCGCGATCTTCTCAGCCACCCGGTCGAAACCATGCCGCATGTGCGCGACACGCTGGAGGCGCTTGCCGGCAAATACCTGCTTGTCATGATCACCAAGGGCGATCTCTTCGATCAGGAGCGCAAGCTCGCCCAATCCGGGCTCGGCGACTTCTTCGATGCAGTCGAGATCGTCTCCGACAAGACAGCCGTCACCTATCGCCGCATCTTCGCCAGGGTCGGCGATGGGCCGGAGCGAGCGATGATGGTCGGCAATTCGCTGAAATCGGACATCGTGCCGGCGATCGCGGCCGGCAGCTACGGCGTCTTCGTGCCGCATGAACTGACCTGGGTGCTGGAGCATGTCGACGAGCCGACGGAAGCGCCGCGTTTCCGCAAGATCGGCCATCTCGGCGAATTGCGCGACCTGATCGACCGGCTCGCCTGAGCGAGATGCCCCTGCCTCACTGCTTGGCGGGCGCCTTCGGAAAGAGCGACGGCCGCTCCAGCTCGGCCGGCTTTTGCGGCTGCTGCGGGGCGGCCAACGGCTCGATCAGGATGCTGAAGGGAGCGCCGAGGCCGCGGCGCGGCGAGACCTTGGAATAATAGGGGCGCAGCAGCCAGGTCGTATTTTCCTTGACCGTCGTCTCGAAGCTCGTGCCGTCCTCGTCCGTGCCGAAGAAGGCTTCGTCATCCGGTTTCGATAGGTCGAAGATCGCCAGGAAGGCGAACTTGCTCTTCGTGGCAAAGCTGATCTTCATGTGCTGTCCAGCGTGCACCGGCAGCGTATAGACGTGGCTGTTGCCGAACTTCGTCCAGCCCTTCAGCTGCATGGTGACGGCCGGGAACTGCAACTTCTCCAGCTTCTCGCCGGGATTGAGCTGCGGCGCCTGCGCCATGGCGGAGGCCGTCAGGAGGAGCAGGGCAGCGGCTGTAATCAACGTTCTCACGGAGTGATCTTTCATGGACGAACCAGGGCGGCGCGCATCGCCTCGACCTCGGGCCGGCAATAGCAGCCCTCCAGATGATCGTTGACGAGGCCCATCGCCTGCATGAAGGCATAAACTGTAGTCGGACCGACAAAGGTCCAGCCGCGCTTCTTCAGATCTTTCGAAATGACCACGGATGTCGGGGTCGTCGGATTGGCGACGATATGATCGCGGTCGACGATCGCCGGCCTTTCGTTGTGGCCGGGCTCGTAGCGCCAGAAGTAATGGGCGAGCGAGCCGAATTCGTCCCGGAGCGCGATGGCGCGCTTGGCGTTGTTGATCGTGGAAACGATCTTGCCGCGATGGCGAATGATGCCGGCATCGGCAAGGCAGCGGGCGACATCTTCCTCGCCGAAGAGGGCGACCTTCTCGAAGTCGAAGCCGGCGAAGGCGGCGCGGAAGTTCTCACGCTTGCGCAGGATGGTCAGCCAGGAGAGGCCCGACTGGAAGCCCTCGAGGCAGATCTTCTCGAAGAGGCGGATGTCGTCGATGACGGGGCGGCCCCATTCCTCATCGTGATAGCGGAGATAATCCGGCAGATTGGCGTGCCAGTGGCAGCGGCTCCTGCCGTCCTCGCCGATGATAATGCCCGTCGCGCTCATGTCCGCTTCATTCCCCGGCGTTCGCTTCGTTCTCCGGTCGTGATTCCGGCTTTACCATTTGCAAACCGTCTTTCCAAACCGAACGGTAACCCTGACGAAAAGTTTATTCGACCGATCGGCTTTTCATGATTCGATCTTTACCATTCGCTGGCGGATAGGGTGGCAGCGTCTTTGCGGGCGGAACATCTCCGCCCGGGGCGGACATGCTCCGCCAGCACATTTTCGGTCATTTGTAGAGAGTTCGTCCGATGATGAAACACCTTGTTCTTGCCGCTGCCCTCGTCGGCATCTTCTCCACGACGGCCATGGCGGACGATCGCTACGCCACCCGTCCACCCGTCGTGCTCAGCCCCGATCTGACCGCGCCATGGATCAACCAGCTCGGCGGCGGCACGGTTCGTCCCGTCGTCTACCAGCGTCCGGTCGTCCAGACGCAGCAGCGTGGCCTTTTCCAGCGCCGCATCATCCGCCAGGCGCCGCAGGTTGCGCCGCAGACCGTTTCGGCGATCAATCCCGGCATCCCGTCGATCCGCCATCCGATCGAACCGCAGTTCCTGCCTCAGATCGTCGATTACGACACCCAGGAAAAGCCCGGCACTATCGTCATCGATACCAACAACCGCTTCCTCTATCTGGTGATGGAAGGCGGCAAGGCGCGGCGCTACGGCGTCGGTGTCGGCAAGCCGGGCTTCGAGTGGGCAGGCGCCCACAAGATTACCCGCAAGACGGAATGGCCGGACTGGACACCGCCGTCCGAAATGGTCAGCCGTGAAGCCGCCAAGGGCCACTACCTGCCGGCACGCATGGACGGCGGCCCGGAAAACCCGCTCGGCGCGCGCGCCATGTATCTCGGCTCGACGCTCTACCGTATTCACGGCACCAACGCGCCCTGGTCGATCGGCAGCGCAGTCTCCTCCGGCTGCATCCGCCTGCGCAACGAAGATGTCGTCGATCTCTACGACCGCGTCAGCGTCGGGACTCGCGTCATCGTCATGTAACGACGGCGCTGTATTTTGGGAGCCGCAAGAACAGGCGGCTCCTTCCCCCAAAAATGCTGTATCCGTCAGCACCGATCTTGAATCGGGCAGAAGTTCATGTAGCTTCGAGCGGATTTTGCTTGAGGGGAATCGACCATGATCAAATTGATGCCAGGTCTGGCTGCGGCCGGACTTGTCCTGTCCTTGATGTCTGCGTCCGCCTTTGCCGCACCCGCCGGCTCCACTCCTGACAACGCACAGCGCCCGGCGCAGATCGTCCGTGTGGCGCAGATGCCGAAATATGTGAAGCCGGAGTTCAAGCGCAAGAAAGTGCGCCTGGTTACGACGGAAGTGGCCGGCACCGTCATCATCGATACCAACAACAAGTATCTCTACCTCGTCGAAGGCAACAACCGCGCCACCCGCTACGGCATCGGCGTCGGCCGCGACGGCTTCGGCTGGTCGGGTGTCGTCAAGATTGGCCGCAAGGCCGAATGGCCGGACTGGACGCCGCCGTCCGAGATGCGCCGACGCGAAGCCGCCAAGGGACACATCATTCCCGCTTTCCAGGAAGGCGGCGAGGATAACCCGCTTGGCGCCCGCGCCATGTATCTCTACCAAGGCGGCCGCGACACCATCTTCCGCATCCACGGCACCAACCAACCCTGGACGATCGGCCTCAACATGTCTTCCGGCTGCATCCGCATGATGAACGCTGACGTGACGCATCTTTACGACCGCGCGCCTGTCGGCACCAAGGTGATCGTCATCGGCCCCGGCAACAAGCAGGGCAAGGTTGCCTTCGAAGACAAAGGCATCGACGTGCTGCGCACGCTCTTTGGCGGCTGAGCAACACCTGAGAAAAAAATTAACGCGTGTTTTATCGCGCCTTTTATTAGCCTTAGACATTACGGCCGAAAGCTGGCACACCTGCCTCAGAGTCGACATAATTGAAATACGGGGTATTCAATGGCCTATGCGCTTCGCTCCTCCGCTTCCCTACTTGCGGGCATCGCGTTTTTCACGATCTGTTCGGCAGCTTCAGCATCGGCGGAAGATCTGCAGTTCTCCATTTACGGCGGTTACCAGACCGCCCCACACAGCGGCGTCGATCTCTCGGACGGCACGCATTTCACCGCCGGCTGGGAAGGCAAGTCCTTCGGCAGCCCGCCTTATTACGGCGGTCGCGTCACCTGGTGGCTCGAGAATTTCAACAAGCCGAACTGGGGTATCTCGCTCGATTACACCCATGACAAGGTCTATGCCGACGACGACACGCTCGAAAAGACCGGTTGGTCGCATTTCGAATTCACCGACGGCCTGAACCTGCTCACCGTCAACGGTCTCTATCGCTTCCAGGATCCGACCCGTCGCTGGACGCCCTATCTCGGCGCCGGTATCGGCGTGAACATTCCGCATGTCGAAGTGATTCGTCCCGAGGGCAAGACCTGGGCTTATGAATTCGGCGGCGTGACGCTGCAGGCCCAGGCCGGCGTCGATTTCAAGGTCACCGACCGCTGGTCAACCTTCGTTGAATACAAGGGCACCTATTCGCGCATCGACGTTCCGATCGACAGCGGTATGGACCTGAAGACCAACATCTTCACGAATGCCGTCAACGTCGGCGTATCGTTCCACTGGTAATAGAATAATAGAAATAGAGCGCCGCGCATCCGATGGGACGCGCGGCGCTTTGTTGTTTTCGGATTCCGATTTCGGGATTGTCCGCTTGTCGTGGCGCTATTTCGTGCCGCAGCTGACCTTGCCCTCGACGGCGTAGGGTTTGCTGCCTCCTTCGATCGTCAGGGAATAGGTGCCGCTGAAATTTGCCGCAGCCTTACCGCGCTCACCGGCAACCACCACCAGATCCAGCGTTACGCCACCGGTATCGTCACCGCCGGGATCGAAGACCTCCAGAAGCAGCTCGCCGTCGCGCGACCAGTGATTGGTCAGATGCCGCGATTCGAAAACACGTTTTCCGAAGATCGCCGATTGGCTCTCATCCTTGACGGCCAGCGCGCCGCGGAAATGGTTGAGCCGATGGCCGCCATTGCTTTCGAACCCGCTTTCGAGCGTGAACCGTGCTTCCTTGTCATCGGCGGAACAGAAATAATGGCTGTCCGCATGAGCCGTGCCTGCCGCGCCGAGCAGTCCCGCAAGCACTATCATCCCACGCCACATCGCCTAAACTCCCGAGACCGGCCCGGCGGGCCTTCGCTAAGTTGAGACTAACGGCAAACCTGTTAATTTTTCCGGCACAGCGCCGCCATAGGCCCAATCGAGAAGCTCGACCGTGTGCAGGATCGGAATGCCGGTGGCGGTGGCGATCTGTGTGATGCAGCCGATATTGCCGGTGGCGATGACATCGGCCTTGGTGGCCTCGATGTTCTTGACCTTGCGCGCCTTCAGCGCCGCCGAGATCTCCGGCTGCATGATGTTGTAAGTGCCGGCGGAGCCGCAGCAGAGATGGCCTTCGGCGGGATCGCGCACCGTAAAACCCGCCGCCTTCAGCAACTGCTTCGGCGCCAGCGTGATACGCTGTCCATGCTGCATGGAACAGGCGGAATGATAGGCGACGGTGATGCCCTTCGGCATGTGCGCCGGCAAGTCGAGCGTTGCGAGATATTCGGTGACGTCCTTGGCGAGCGCCGAGACTCTCGCGGCCTTGGCGGCATAGGCGGGATCGAGGCGCAGCATATGGCCGTAATCCTTGATCGTCGTGCCGCAGCCCGAGGCAGTGATGATGATCGCGTCGAGGCCCTCTCCTTCCATCTCGCGCGTCCAGATATCGACATTGGCGCGCGCGCTGGCAAGCGCCTGCTCGGCTCGGCCCATGTGATGGACCAGCGAGCCGCAGCAGACCTCGCCTTCCGGCACAACGACCTCGACCCCGAGCCGCGTCAGAAGCCGGATCGCGGCCTCGTTGATCCCGGGATCGAGCACCGGTTGGGCGCAGCCCGTCAAGATGGCGACCCGGCCGCGCCGCTCCGCCTCAGGCGGATAGCTGCCGGGTTTTGCGAAGGCCGAAGCAGCGGGGATGCGCCGCGGCGCCAGCGCCAGCATGGCGGCGAAAGGTTTCAAAGCGGAGCCCCGCATCAGGCCTGCGACGGGCCGACCGAGACGAGCGAGATTGAGCGCCAGCCGGAAACGGCCGGGATAGGGCAGAACGGCGGCCAGAATGGCGCGCGTCAGCCGGTTCATGAAGGGCCGCTTGTAGGTCTTTTCGATATGGGCGCGGGCGTGGTCGACCAGATGCATGTAGTCGACGCCGGAGGGACAGGTGGTGACGCAGGCAAGGCAGGAGAGACAGCGGTCGATATGGGTGACGACTTCGGCATCGGCGGCACGGCCGTTTTCCAGCATGTCCTTGATGAGATAGATGCGGCCGCGCGGGCTGTCGAGCTCGTTGCCGAGCGTCACATAGGTCGGACAGGTGGCAGTGCAGAAACCGCAGTGGACGCACTTGCGCAGGATCTGCTCGGATTCGGCGACATCAGGATCGAGGAGCTGGGTCGGGGTGAAGTTGGTTTGCATCTAACGGAGCCTCCGCATTGGGAGGATTTCGGGGATTGTGCTTGGGATACCCCCCTCTGTCCTGCCGGACCCGGGGTCCAGCCACAGGTCTAAACCCGTCCTTCGGATCCCCACAAGGGGGGAGATCGGATGGGGGAGATGGCTTCCCCAAACAACTCGGGCAGTGCAACTCCGACGCGGCAGCGTGGGAGCCATGGTCCAACCTCTTGTCAATCTCCCCCCTTGTGGGGGAGATGTCCGGCAGGACAGAGGGGGGTAATCCGCGCGCAGCTTCATCTTCTCCCTCACCCCATCTTCCCCGGATTGAATATGCCGGCCGGGTCGAATTTCTCCTTCACCCGACGCGACAGCATCGCCACCGCCTCAGGCTCCGGATGGAAGGCTGACGTGACCGCCCTCGCCTCAGCCGATGCACGGATCAGCGTCGCATGGCCGCCGCCGAGCGCCTTGATGAAGCGACGGACCAGTTCCGCTTCGGGGCCGGCCTCCATCCGCATCCAGACGAGGCCGCCCTGCCAGTCGTAGAAGGCGTCGACGCCGGCTTCGAGGCGAAGGGCCGCGACCAGCTGATGGCCGGTACCGGGAGCGACCGAGACGCGCCAGACCGGCCGCGTCGTGCCGTCGGCATAAGGCAGCACGTCGCGGATTTCCTGCCATAGCCTACGGCTTTCCGGCTGTTCCAGCCGCGTGACCTTAGCGAAGGCGGACATTACCGCCGCAAGCTTTTCGACGCGCACGTCGACCGAGCCGACCAAGCCCTCGATGCGCAGAACCGTCGCCTCGCCCTCGGGCAATTTGCCGGCGAGGAATTTCCACGTCACCGTCAGCGGCAGATGAGCGGCACCCGAGACCTCCACCGGCAGTGCCATCGCCACCGCCATGGCGTTTGCCGCTTCAGCGTCGTTGAGGCCCGACAGAACCACGGTGCACTCCGTCTTCGGGCGCGGCGGCACGCGGAAGGTGACTTCGGTGAGGAAACCCAGTGTGCCATACGAGCCGGCGATCAGCTTGACGAGATCGAGACCTGTGACATTCTTCATCACCCGGCCACCGGCCTTGATGACTTCCCCCTTGCCGTTGATGAAGCGTACACCGAGGAGGCTGTCGCGAGCAGCGCCCGCAATGAGGCGGCGCGGGCCGGAAACATTGGCGGCGAAGACGCCGCCGATTGTCGGCTCGCCCGACCTGCCCATAACCGGGCGATGGTCCATCGGCTCGAAGGCGAGCATCTGGCCACCTTCGGACAGCGCCGCCTCGACCTCGGAAAGCGGCGTACCCGAGCGGGCTGTCATGACCATCTCGCCGGGATTGTAGACGACAATGCCGGAAAGCCTGGTCGATCGCAGCCGGTCTTCGGCGGAAACGGCATTGCCGAAACCCGACCGCGTATCGCCGCCACAGACCGCGAGCGACCGGTTCGTCGCCGCATGTGCGAGGACGATCGCCGCTGCCTGTTCCTCGCTAGTCGGCATCAGATCGATCATACGGCGGGACGCCCTTCGAGCGGGAAGACCTTGGAAGGATTGAGGATCCAGCCGGGATCGAAGGCGGCGCGCACCGCCATCTGCTGGGCAAGATCAGCCTCGGAATATTGGTGCCGCATCAGGTCGCGTTTCTCGATGCCGACGCCATGTTCGCCGGTGAGGCAGCCGCCGGCATCGACGCAGAGCTTCAGGATATCGTTGCCCGCCGCCTCGGCGCGGGCGGCATCCTCCGGATCGTTGGCGTTGAAGAGGATCAATGGGTGCATATTGCCGTCGCCGGCGTGGAAGACGTTGGCGACGCGCAGGCCGTAATGGTCGATGATCTCGGCCGTCCGCTTCAGCACATGGGAAAGCTGGCTGAGCGGCACGGTGCCGTCCATGCAGATATAATCGGCGATGCGGCCGGTGGCGCCGAAAGCGGATTTGCGGCCCTTCCAGATCAGCGCCGCCTCGGTCGCCGACTGGCATTCGCGCACGGTCTTGACGCCGTGCCGGCGGGCGATCTCGACAATGTCCTTCAGCGTGGCGTCCATTTCCGCTTCCGAACCCTCGACCTCGACGATCAGCAGCGCGCCGACATCGAGGGGATAGCCGGCATGGGCGAAGGCCTCGCAGATCTCGATCGCCGGCTTGTCCATGAATTCGATCGCAACGGGAATGATGCCGGCGGCGATGACATCGGCAACGCAGGCGCCAGCCTCCTCTGAAGCTTCGAAACCGAAGAGCACGGGGCGCGCGCCTTCCGGCTTGGCGATCAGCCGCACCGTTGCCTCGGTGACAATGCCGAGCTGGCCTTCGTGGCCACAGACTAGGCCGAGCAGGTCATAACCTGCCGCATCCAGCGCCTTGCCGCCGAGTTCAATCACCGTGCCGTCGACCAGCACCATTTTGACGCCGAGCAGGTTGTTTGTGGTGACGCCGTATTTCAGACAGTGGGCGCCGCCGGAATTCATGCCGATATTGCCGCCGATAGTGCAGGCGAGCTGAGAACTCGGATCGGGCGCATAGAAAAAGCCGTCTGCGGAAACGGACTCGGAAATGTTGAGATTGGTGACACCGGCCTGAACCACGGCGACGCGGTTCGGCAGGTCGATCTCGAGGACACTGTTCATCTTCGACAGGCCGAGCACGACGGCATCCTCCTGCGGAATGGCGCCGCCGGAGAGCGAGGTGCCGGCGCCGCGCGGCACGACGGGGATGCCGTAGCGATGGCAATAACGCATGATCGCCGAAACCTCTGCTGTCGTGCGTGGAAGAGCGACGGCAAGCGGCAGGCGACGATAGGAAACGAAGGCATCGGTCTCGAACGGCACCAATTCGCGCGCCTCATGCACCAGGCATTCCGGCGGCAGGAGGTCGGTCAGATCGGCAACGATCTGGGCTCGGCGCACCAGGACATCGGCGCGCGGGGCGAGAAACGAAATGGCGTCGGACATGGCGTTCTCCCTGGCCCTGACGACGGAAAATGACAGCGGGAACTGGCCCGCAAACCTTCCTGCCGCGGCCAACCGGCTTAGCACTTTCCCGAAAGCGGCGCAAATGCTAAGCACTTATGCCTAAAGGGGAAAAAGTCGCAAACCTCATGACCAATCTGGGTGATCTCGAAATCTTCGCCAAGGTCGTCGCAACAGGAAGCATGTCGCTGGCAGGGCGCGCGCTCGGCTTTTCCCCGGCCGTCGTTTCCAAGCGGATCAAGCGGCTGGAGGATCGGCTCGGCACCCGGCTTCTGCAGCGCACGACACGGCAGATCTCGCTGACGGAAGCCGGACAGGGTTTCTATGACCGCGTTCTCGGCATTCTTGCCGGTTTGGAGGAGGCGGAATTCTATATTTCCGGCCGCTCGGCGCAGATGCACGGCACGCTGAAGATCTCGGCGCCGACCTCCTTCGGGCGCATGCATATCGCGCCGCATCTGAAGGCGTTCATGGAGGCGCATCCGGGGCTTGCGATCAACCTGGTGCTGACGGACGAATTCTCAGACATCGTCGGAGGCGGCTTCGATCTGGCGATCCGCATCGCCGAGCTGACCGATTCGAGCCTCGTCGCCCGCCGGCTGGCGCCGGTGCGCCGGCTGCTCTGCGCCTCGCCGGATTATCTTGCCGCGCATGGCGAGCCCAGGCATATCGACGAGCTGAAGCACCATCGATGCCTGCCGGCGCACAATAACGACACCTGGCGGCTGAATGGACCGGATGGAATGCTCAGCCTCAGGCCGGAGGGCATGCTGATCACCAATTCCAGTGAAGTCATCCGCGAGGCGGTGATTGCCGGCCTCGGGATTGCGCTGCGCTCCACCTGGGACATCGGCGAAGAGCTCAAGGCCGGCCGGCTGGTGCAGGTGCTGCCGGCCTATGAGGGCTCGCACAATGTCGCTCTCTCGGCCGTCTACCCCAGCCGGCAGTTCTTGCCGGCCAAGGTACGGCTGTTCATCGACTATCTAGCAGAGCTTTATGGCCCCGTTCCCTATTGGGAGCGCTGATGGCAGCGCCGGTTCAGCGCGCCAGCCTCTCGATGACGAGATTCAGCAGGGCGCGCAGCCGCGCAAGGCGCTTCATGTCACGGTGATAGCCGACAAAGGTGTCGCGGCCGGGTGGCGGCTCACCGAGATCGACCAGTTCGATGGCCGCAAGCGAATCGCCGAGCGGCCGCGGCAGGACGGCGAGCCCGGCTCCATTGGCACAGAGTGCCGCCTGCACGTCGCGGCTGTTGCTGCGCATGACGATGCCGGCCCGCGGCAGCAGGCGCTGCAGCCAGCCGACATCCGGCATGTCGCCGAAAGCCTCGTCCATGGTGACGAGACGGGCGCCCAAGCCGTCGCCTGCTTCGGGGTGCGGCGCGCCGCGTCTGATGTAAAGGCCGTATTCGATGTGGATGAGCTTGCGCGATATGACCTCCGCTTCCGCGAAGGGCTGGATGCGGAAGACGAGGTCGGCTTCGCGTCGCGACAGGCTGAGAAGCCGGCTGTCGGTCAACAATTCGACCACCACCTTCGGATGGACTTGCGAGAGTTCCGCCAGCACCGGCGACAGCACATGCGCGCCGAACCAATCGGATGAGGACAGCCTGAGAAAACCATCGAGCTGACGGCTGCCGCCGGCAAGGGCGCGCTCCATGGCGAGCGCCTCCTCCTCGATGCGTTCAGCGCCGGCGAACACGGCACTGCCTTCGTCGGTCAGGACGAAGCCGTCCGTCGTGCGCTGAAAAAGCGTCTGGCCGAGAGAGGCTTCAAGGGCACGCAGCCGCCTGCCCATCGTCGGCTGCGTCAGGCCGAGACTGCGGGCTGCAGCCCCCAGCGTGCCGAACCGGGCGATCGCCAGAAACAGCTTGAGGTCGCTCCATTCCATCGCTCGTATCCGCCAAACAAAAATGCATGGACTTCAGTCGTTATCTTTCATTTTCATTCGCATCTCAATGCACCATCTTTCTTCCAGGCCCATTTGCGGGTGCCTGCGCCCCCACTGCGAACGAAGGAATTCCATGCCTGTACAATCAACGATGAAAGCGTTGCTGTCGGAAGCACCCAATTCGCCATTGCGTCTTGCCGATATTGCAAAACCGACGCCCGGCGAAGGCCAGGTTCTGGTGCGCATCAAGGCAAGTGGCGTCAATCCGCTCGACCTCAAGATCCGGGCCGGTAATGCGGCTCATGCCCGCCATCCGCTTCCGGCCATCCTCGGCATCGATATGGCCGGTATCGTCGAAGAGATCGGGGCCGGCGTCGGCGGCTTCGGCCGCGGCGATGCGGTCTACGGCATGACCGGCGGGGTCGGCGGCGTACAGGGATCGCTTGCCGAATTTGCAGCCGTCGACGCCACGCTGCTGGCGCCGAAGCCGCAGAATCTGTCAATGCGCGAGGCAGCCGCCCTGCCACTGATCTCGATCACCGCCTGGGAGGGGCTTGTCGACCGCGCCGGGGTCAAGAGCGGCCAGAAGGTTCTTGTGCTCGGCGGCGGCGGTGTCGGCCATATCGTCGCTCAGATCGCCAAGGCCGCCGGAGCCGGGGTCTATGTCGTCGACGGCGCCTCAAAGGCCGACTATCTCGCCGGTCTTGGCGCAACGCCGATCGATCGAGACGCGGAAACGGTGGAAAGCTATGTCGCAAGACATACTGGCGGCAGCGGGTTCGATCTGGTCTACGATACGATCGGCGGCCACGGGCTCGATACGGCGTTCCGGGCCGTCAGCCGGTTCGGCCATGTCGTGAGCTGTCTTGGCTGGGGAAGCCACGCGCTGGCGCCACTCTCCTTCAAGGCAGCCACCTATTCCGGTGTCTTCACGCTGCTGCCGCTTCTGACTGGCGAGGGACGCGCCCATCATGGCGAGATCATGCGGGAGATGACGAAGCTCGTCGAAGCCGGCAAGGTGGCGCCGAAGCTCGACAGGCGCCGCTTCACCATTGCCGATGCCGATGAGGCGCATCGGCTGATCGAAACCCGGCGGGCAGATGGGAAGCTCGTCATCGAGATCGACTGATCTCAATGGCGAGAGAATTAGCGCGCGAGATCGAGGTAGGCGTTCGCCACCATCGCATCGATATCCCTAGGCACAGGCACGACGCAGGATTGGGAACCGGCCTCGCCTCTGGCGATGCGTTCCAGGCAGCGGGCCTGAAGGGTGAAGCCGAGATCCATTGATTCGACGGTATTGCCGAGCGGCCGCGGCCCGGCGAGATTGGCCATGTGGCCGCCGCCGAGCACATGGAAGGAGCGGCCGTCGCTCAGATGGAAGGTCTCGATATGATCGGCCTCGTAGCGATCGATGCCGACGACATCGGGGTGGCGGCGAAAGGCCTCGACATCGATCTCATGCGGGAAATGGCCGCCATTCATCAGGATCGCACCGTCCTTGACGAGCGGCAGGTCGGCGGCCGTCACGATGCCGGCAAAACCGGTGACTGTGACGAGGATATCGGCAGAGCGGATCGCCTCGTCGCGCAGCGGCGTGACGAAACCATCGAGATGGGCTTCGAGCGTCGTCACCGGATCGATATCGACGACTCTGACCGACGAAAAGGCATTGCGGAAGCAGGCGGCCGTGCCCTTGCCGCAGGCGCCATAGCCGAAGACCGTCACGCGTTTGCCGTTGGTGGAGCGATTGGTGAAACGCAGATAGCTTTCGAACAGGCTCTGGCCGACGGCATGCCTGTTTTCTGCGAATTGTTTGATCGGGCTGTCGTTGATGACGAGGATCGGCATGTTCAGCCGCTCGCGCAGCGGCAGCAGGCGCGTTCGGCCCGAGGTCGTCTCCTCGGTGCCGCCGAGGAGATTGGCATAGGGTTTATCCGCCGCGATGGCGAAGAGATCGCCGCCATTGTCGAGCAGCAGATCCGGTTTTTCTGCGATAACCGCTTCAAGGCTCTGATGATGAGCGGCGGGATCGGTCGTTTGCGTCGCAAAGACCGTGATGCCCTGCGCGCGCAGGAACTCGACCGTTGCAGGCTGGGTGCTGTTGAGGTTGCCGGTGCAGACGAGGCGCGCCCCGCCGGTGCGAAGCGTCATCAAGAGCGCCACCGTCTTCGGTTCCAGATGGATGCCGGTACCGATCGACAGGCCCTCGAAAGGGCGCGTGCGCTCGAATTCTGCCCCTATGGCCTTGAGCAGCCGGCAGCTGCGGCCGATCCAGTCGATGCGGGTTGCGGTCTGTTCCATCATCTCTTCCCCGTTGCCTACGTTTGCAAGGTTTCTAGCGGAGCGGCAGGGCTACGAATATGGAACTAATTCTGGCGAAGGAACAGAAAATCTGCCCTTTCAGACTGAGGCCCCTGAACGGAGCAGCCAGCCGGACAAGGCGGCAAAGGCGGGCCGTTTCGCATCCGGCGTGCGACAACAGAGGCTGTAACCGGACGGCCGGGAGATGAAACCGTAGGGCGCGACCAGATGCCCGCGCTCGAGATCGTCCTCGATCGAGGCACGCGGGGCAAGAGCGATGCCAAGCCCGGAGCGGGCAGCCCCCAGCGCCAGTAACAGATCCTCGAATTCCTGCCGTCTGGAAAAGGCGACCGGCGGCGTACTGCTTTCGGCGAACCATTCGTCCCAGAGCTTCGGTACGCTGCGGCTGATGAGCACCGTCAGCGCAGCCATCGCCGCCGGGTCCCGGGATAGTGGCTTGGCAAGCGCCGGCGTCGCGACCGGGCCGAACTCGTCCTCCATGAACCGCAGCGCGGTAATCCCTGCGGCCGGCCGGTATTCTCCACCCATGATTACAGCGTCCAATTCCGGGTGCATCTGCAACGGTTCGACCACGGTCATCGGCACGATATCGACCGCTATGTCGCCGAGACTGGCCTGCATATTGGCGACACGCGGCATCAGCCACCAGACCGCGAAGGCGGAAGGCACGCCGAGACGGATGCGGCCCGGCGCAACACCTTCGAGCTCGGAAGCGGCACGCTGGAGGATATCGAAAGCCGCACTCGCAGCCTCGGCAAAAGCACTGGCCTGCAAGGTCGGGACGAGCCTGCGGCCGCCACGCGTGAAGAGCTTGAAGCCGAAGTGATTCTCCAGCGTGGAAATCTGCTGGCGGACGGCGCCGCGCACCACGCTCAGCTCTTCGGCGGCCTTCAGAATACTGCCGTGACGGCAGACGGCCTCAAAGGCGCGGACGGCGTTGAGCGGTGGAAGGCGCATGATGACCACATTCACAAAATCATAGTGGATCACTATGATCTTGCCATTGATCCAAAGGCAACATCACGCCATATTGTACAGCTGTGCAACATGACGCATTCGGGACAGGGTGCGGCGATTTTATGAGCCTGCCCCAGCTCGATTTTTCCTATGAAACAGCGATCAAATCGCGTTTCGGAGTGTCTGCGGCTTTGGATTGTGTAAGCTTTCTATGATACACGTATATAAGTGATTCCTAACAACTGCTAAAGGTGACCCGACAATTGACTCTTCTCGCCCGACTGGCTTCCGACGTGCAACTGATGTTCCGGCGTCCGCCGCGACAGCAATATGGTGCGATCTGTTACCGGGTGAAGAAAAAGAGCGGTGACGTCGAGGTTCTCCTGCTGACGAGCCGCGACACCGGTCGATGGGTCATTCCCAAGGGCTGGCCGATGAACGGGAAGTGCGCCCACGAGGTCGCCGCGCAGGAAGCCCTTGAAGAAGCCGGCGTCCGCGGCACGGTCGAGACGGAAACGCTCGGCGCCTACACCTATCCGAAAATGTTGCGCGACGGAGTGCAGGTGATCTGCAAGGTGCAGGTCTATGCGCTCGAAGTCACCGACATGGCGAAAAACTTCAAGGAAAAGGGCGAACGTACCATCGAATGGGTCTCGTTCGACGAAGCAGCGGGCCGCGTGCACGAACCGGAACTCCGTCGCCTTTTCCTTGCCTTCAAGCAAAAGATGACCGACAAGCTTGCGGTCAAAGCGGTGAAGCAAATTCCGGCGGCAAAGCAAATTTCAGCGAAATGAATCCTGCCATCTTGCACTGCTAGAAAAGCAGCGTAGAAGCAGAACCATTCCCTGGGATAAAGAATGCCGCCACGTCCCGCAGTCCTCACGAAACGCACGCTCGACAAAGATCTCGAGAAGCTCACTCGTGCCGAGGACGCTGCCAAACATGTCTTGCGACAACTGGTAGCGCCCGGTCTCGGGTTGATTTTTCTCGGTCTGGCCATGCTGTTTGCCGGCGTCTATGTGTTTGATCGACCGGGAGCCGTGCTCGTCGTGGCGGCGGCAGCGCTTGCCGGCTACATGGCGATGAATATCGGCGCCAATGATGTGACCAACAACGTGGGCGCGGCCGTCGGCGCGCGCGCCATGACGATGGGCCAGGCACTGGTCATCGCTGCGATTTTCGAAATCCTTGGCGCCACGATCGCCGGCGGTGAGGTGGTCAAGACGATTTCCTCTGACATCGTCAATACCGTCGAAGTGCCGCAGGCAGCACTCGGCTGGATCATGATGGCGGCTTTGATGGCGGCAGCCCTCTGGATCAACCTCGCCACATGGATGAACGCGCCGGTTTCCACCACCCATGCGATCGTCGGCGCGGTAATCGGCGCCGGCATCGGCGCCGTCGGGCCGGAGCCGGTGAATTGGCGGGTGATGCTGGAAATCACCGCGAGCTGGATCACGTCGCCGCTGATCGGCGGGCTGATCGCAGCCGGCCTGCTCTATCTCGTCAAGACCCTCATCGTCTATCGTGACGACAAGATCGCAGCGGCGCGGCACTGGGTGCCGGTGCTGGTCGCGATGATGGCCGGCGGCTTCATGGCCTATATGGTGCTGCAGTTGACGCCCCACGGCCGGTTTCCCTCTTTCACGATCATCCTCATCGGGATCGGCATCGGCCTGGTAAGCTGGCTCTCCGCCCGGCCGCTCATCCTCAGGCAGGCGGGCGATCTCGAAAACCGCAACAGCTCGCTGCGCGTATTATTCCGGCTGCCGCTGATCGGTTCCGCGGCACTGCTTTCCTTCGCGCATGGCGCAAACGACGTTTCGAACGCCGTCGGGCCGCTTTCGGCAATCGTGCATTCAGTCGGCATCGTCGGTGGCGACGGCGCCGGGCATCCGCCGCTCTGGGTGATGCTGATCGGCGCCTTCGGCATCTCCGTCGGCCTGCTGCTCTTCGGCCCCCGCCTCATTCGCCTCGTCGGCGAGGAAATCACCAAACTCAATCCGATGCGGGCCTATTGCGTCGCGCTGTCGACCGCTTTCACCGTCATCGTCGCCTCCTGGTTCGGCCTGCCGGTCAGCACCACCCATATCGCTGTCGGCTCCGTCTTCGGCGTCGGCTTCTTCCGCGAATGGTACACCCGCCATTCGAAGCGTCGCATCGCCTATATCAGGCGCAAGGCGGAGAGCTTCGATATCGACGAGCCGGAAGATCCGAATATCCACGAGACGCGGCGGCGCTATCTCGTGCGCCGCTCGCATTTCATGACGATCGTCGCCGCCTGGATCGTCACCGTGCCTGTTTCGGGAGCGCTTGCGGCAATGATTTATTGGGTTATGTTCGCGCTCTTCGTCTAACGCGCGTCGCGATCTTTCAGATCAGCGTGCCGCGCTTTAGGTCTTTATTTTCTAGCATGTCTCGGCAAAAGCGTTTCACGCTTTGCCTGGCAAAACCGCTGCACGCTTTTGCGAGACATGCTTCAGGACTCCGAGTTTTTCGAATGCGCGCCAATTTCCGCATGCAACGGCTTTTCGTCGACGCGCCGCTTTCCAGCGGCGCAGTCATCGAGGCGAATGCCGATCAGTTCAACTATCTCGCCAATGTGCTGCGGCTGGAGGAAGGGGCAGAAATCCTGATCTTCAACGGCCGCGACGGCGAGTGGAAGGCTGCCCTCTCCTTCCCCACGCGCAAGCGCATCCTGCTGGCCGCAGCCGAAGAGACGCGGCCACAGCCCGCGCCCTGCGACCTGCATTATCTCTTTGCGCCGCTCAAGGTCGGCCGCATGGATTATCTCGTGCAAAAAGCGGTCGAGATGGGAGCCGGCCTGCTGCAGCCGGTCATGACCCAGCACGTGCAGGGCAAGATCACCAATCTCGACAAGCTGCGCGCCAATGTCGTCGAGGCGGCGGAGCAATGCGGCATTCTCGGCATTCCTGAAGTCGCCGAACCGACGAGGCTTTCCGACCTGCTCGACCGCTGGCCGAAGGAGCGCCGCATCATCTATTGCGACGAAGGCGATGCCGGGCAAAACCCGCTGCCGGTGCTGTCGGCGATCAGGGAAAGGCATCTGGCCCTGCTCGTCGGGCCGGAAGGCGGCTTTTCGGAGGAAGAACGCGCGCGGCTTCGAAGCCTCGATTTCGTCACCGCCATTCCGCTCGGACCGCGCATCTTGCGGGCCGATACCGCAGCCGTTGCGGCGCTGGCAGTGGTCCAGGCGGCGATCGGCGACTGGAACTAAGGTCGAAACGGGTTGACATGGAAATCGCTGCTGTTTTTTTGATGCGTCGTTGAAACAATTTCACTTGCAACATACGTGGCTTGGGTCCTAATCACCTTCCAATTGCCCGCCCCCTGGGCGCCTTTCCGGATACAGGTACCCCCGCATGGCCCGCGACACTACCGACCAGACGCCACTTTCTTCGGTCCAGGAACTGACCGACTATCTCGCCGCGGGCAACAAGCCGCGGGAGCGCTTCCGGATCGGCACCGAACACGAGAAATTCGCCTTCTTCCGCGCCGACAACAGCCCGGTTCCCTATTACGGCGATGCCAGCATTTCCGCCCTGCTCACCGGCTTGCAGAAGAAGTGCGGCTGGGAGCCGATCACGGACGGCGGCAACATTATCGGCCTTGCCGAGCAGAACGGCATGGGCGCGATCTCGATCGAGCCCGGCGGCCAGTTCGAATTGTCCGGCGCGCCGCTTGAGACGATCCACGAGACCTGCAGGGAATCGAACCAGCATCTGGCGACGCTGCGCGAGATCGCCGAGCCGATGGGCATCCGCTTCCTCGGCATCGGCGGCAGTCCGAAATGGACTTATGCGGAAACTCCGCAAATGCCGAAATCGCGCTACGAGATCATGACCCGCTATATGCCGAAGGTCGGCACCAAGGGTCTCGACATGATGTACCGCACCTGCACGATCCAGGTGAATCTCGACTTCTCCTCGGAAGCCGACATGCGCAAGAAAATGCGCGTCTCGATGAAGCTGCAATCGCTGGCGACCGCCCTCTTTGCATCCTCGCCCTTCACCGAAGGCAAGCCGAACGGGCTGCTCTCCTGGCGCGGCGATATCTGGCGCGATGTCGATAACCGGCGTTCCGGCCTGCTCGATTTCACCTTCCGCGACGATTTCGGCTTCCGCGACTATGCCGAATGGGCGCTCGACGTGCCGATGTATTTCATCGTCCGCGACGGCCACTATCACGACTGTACCCATGTCACTTTCCGCCAGTTCATGAACGGCGCATTGAAGGGCGAGGTCGCCGATCCGGCGCCGACGATGGGCGACTGGACGAACCACCTGTCCACGCTCTTCCCTGACGTGCGGCTGAAGCGTTTCCTCGAAATGCGCGGCGCCGACGGCGGGCCGTGGCGGCGCATCTGTGCGCTTCCGGCTTTCTGGGTCGGGCTGCTTTATGACGATGCAGCGCTTGAGGCCGCGGACGAACTGACGAAAGACTGGAGCTTTGCCGAGGTCGGCGTCCTGCGCAATGCCGTTCCCGCCGAAGGATTGAAGGCTGAGTTTCGCGGCCATCCGCTTTTCGACGTGGCGCGCGAGGTGGTCGGCATATCAAGGGCCGGCCTCAAGGCCCGCGGCAAGCTCAACCGCGAAGGCCAGGATGAGAGCATCTTCCTGGCGCCGCTCGACGAGGTGCTCGCCAAGAAGGCGACGCTCGCCGAGGATCTGCTGGCTCTTTATAATGGCCGCTGGAACGGCTCGGTTGAGCCGGTCTTCGAGGACTATCAGTACTGAGCCTGCTCCGGGTTCCTATTGCACAATGCCGGGCGGAAAACCGCTGCGGTTTTTTGCTGGAATCGCTTTAAGCTCTTCTGGCAAAAAGCCGTTTGCACATTACCATTTCCGGATATAGTGACGTGACACGCGTCACGACTCGGGGAAAGGGACTTCCATGCTGCCACTCTTCGATATGATGATGCAGGCGCAGAACGGCGCGGCGATGGAGGCGGTCGCCCGGCAGTTCAACCTGGCGCAGGAACAGGCGACCAAGGCGATGGCGGCGCTGATGCCGGCTTTTTCCGCCGGCCTGAAACGCAGCACCAGCAACCCTTACGATTTCGTCGGGCTGATGCAGGCCGTCGCCTCCGGCAACTACGCACGATATTTCGAGGATATGAGCCGGGCCTTCACGCCGGAGGGCATATCCGACGGCAACAACATCCTTGCCCAGCTTTTCGGCTCAAAGGAGGTTTCGCGCGCGGTGGCCGCCCAGGCCGCGCAGATGACCGGGATCGGCCAGGAGATTTACAAGCAGATGCTGCCGGTGCTGGCCGACACGCTGATGGGCGGCCTCTTCAAGCAGACGACCGGCCAGATGGCTTCGCCGGTCAATCCCTTCGTCAACACGGCGATGGGCGAGACGATTCAGAAATGGCTTGAGAGTACCGGCTTCGCGCCGAAGCCGAAGGCGCCGGAACCCAGCATCTTCGACAATCCCTTCACGCAGGCGATGCAGGGGATGTTTTCGACGCCGAAGCCGCAACCGGCAGCTCAGCCGAACCCCTTCCTCGACAATCCCTTCGCCAAAGCCTTCCAGGAGATGATGGCCGGACTTGGCCAGCAGCCGGCGGCCAAGACGCCGGAAGCGCCGAAGGAAGAGGCGAAAGTCAATGCCGACAGCTATGCCGACATGCTGAACGCCATGTTCGACAGCGGGCTCGAAGTGCAGAAGAGCTACCAGAAGAACCTGGAAATGATCTTCGAAACCCATCGGCCCAAGCCCTCCTCTGAAACCTAGCGCCGCGCGTCTTTTCAGACGCGCATCAAGGACGTTCTAAATCGTGGCGCGGCCTTTCCGTTTTGCCAGCCGCGCGTTAGCTCTTGGTTTAGCCATAAAAAAACCCGGAGATGGCTTGGGAAAAGCCGATCACCGGGTTAAGCGGCAGGGCTATTGGCTATCACCCTGCGGGGAAACTCGACGTTCCTACTCGTCGTAGGAACGCAGGAGCGACGGCAGGCGCCAGCGATTACGCGCCGAGCGCGTCAGGTGTTCCGACGGGTCCTCGAAGAAGGTCGACGCCAGGAACGCAGAGGTTACGTCGGCCCGGGTGAGGCCGATATCCCTCAGCTGAGTGTCGCTCAGATCATGCAGCCTGTTGATCTCCATGCGATTGCGGAACACGCGAAAGAGGGAGGCCAATGGAGCGAGGCCTGCCACCAGACGCTGGGAAAACGTCGGGGTAAGCTTGCTGCAGTCGAGTTCTAGTGTTCGGTCTGTCATGCGCATCGAACTCTCCTTTCTTTCGGGCGCGCAACAACCTGCCCCTCCCGCGAGGTCATACGGGAAGGAGCAAGGTTGAATCGGCTCGGACAGGCAGGGCGTCTGTCCTTCACTTTGCTTGATTTGCATCCCGAAGATGCCAAAGACCTATTGATCAGTCCAACGAATGTTTCTAATGATTATCATCAGCTATCTTTATGGGTGAAATCATGGCCGCGCCTCTTGATCTCGACCAGTTGCAGACTTTCATCGCCATCGTGGACTCCGGCAGCTTCACCAAGGCGGCCGACAAGGTCTACAAGACCCAATCGGCCGTCTCCATGCAGATGCGCCGCCTCGAGGAGCGTATCGGCAAGCAGCTGTTCATCAAGGATGGACGCGGCAACCGGCTGACGGTCGAGGGTGAAAAGTTGCTAAACTACGCCCGGCGTATCATCCGCCTGAACAACGAGGCGATCGCCGCCTTCGACGATAACAGGCTGGAGGGGACGCTGCGGATCGGCACGCCGGACGACTATGCGGACCGCTACATGCCCGAAATCATCGGCCGCTTCGCCAAGACCCATCCGAACGTCGAGCTCTACATCGTCTGCGAGCCTTCGGTGGATCTTGCCGAGCGCATGCACAAGGGAGAGCTCGATATCGCGCTCGTCACCCACAATCCGCGCGAGCGCATGTCCGATGTGGTGAGAACCGAGCCGCTCTGCTGGGTGGGCTCAGCCAACCACCCGATCCGCGACGACGCGCCGGTGCCGCTTGCCGTCGGCCGGCGCGATTGCCAGTGGCGCCAGCTTGCCTGCTCGGCGCTCGATGCTGTGGGCCGCGAACATCAGATCCTGTTCACCAGCTGGTCCTGCACCGTCGTTGCCGCTGCCGTGCTCGCCGGCATGGCGGTTTCGGTGATGCCGGAATCGGCACTGCGAACCGGCATGAAGGTGCTGAGCCAGGCAGACGGCTTTCCGGCGCTGCCGCCGGTGCAGATCGGCATCATGAAGCGGCCAGGCGTTTCGCTCTCGCTGATGAACGCCATCACGGCACATATTACGGCCTGCCTCGACAATATCACCCCTGCCGTCGTCGACGACAACCTCGAGGCTGATGTCAAATCCGCCCAGGCCCGGCTTTACCCGCGGCTGAAAGCCGCCAACATGGTGCCGAGCTGGTAGAAGCGCTCAGGCGGCGTTCTGTGCGGTCGCTGCGAAAAGGGAGGCGCGGATGACGCGCTTCCACTCATCGAGCATACGCCGCGCCAAGGCCTCTTCGCTCACGGCGGCAAGGCGAATGACGGCGCCGATCAGATGGCTGAAGAGGTAAGTGCGCGCGTACATCTCTTCGTCGCAAAGGTCGGGGGCCAGGCCGCGGACGGCGTCATGGAAAATGCCGGCAACGCGGCCGCTATGCTCGATGTTCAGCTGCAGCAGATCCTGATCCATCTCGGTGCCCATCCAGACGCCGAGATAGACGGGATCGTTGCGATAGGATTCGTAATACCAGTCGATCACGGTGCAGACGCGGTCGAGCGCCTGATCGAGCGACCGCACATCGACGAACATTGCCGCCATCTTTGCCTGGATCGCCGAGGCGTGCTGGTCGAACAGGGCTTTGACGATCGCAGCCTTCTCCGGGAAATATTGATAGACCGAACCGATCGGCACCTTGGCGGCGACGGCAAGTTCCGTCATCCGCATGGCGCTAACGCCCTTCTTTGCAATAATCCTGGCGGCGGCGGCGAGAATGAGATCCAGCCTCTGGATACTGCGCTCCTGCTTCGGCTTCCTGCGCAGTCCTATGCGATCCATGCTTTCGGCGCCCATATCGTTCCCATTTTTATCGTTTTTTTCGCGACGGAAGCGATCTGCCAAACCGGCGCATCGGCCGGATATGACATGCAAGCCTTCAACGGCGGTAAACGGAAACGCTCGCATTTTAACGATTGGCAAAAGCGCAGATCAAAGCATATCGCGTTAATTGATCCAGTATCCGATAGACCTGAAATAGTTGTAATATTCTTTGGTAAAGAAGAGACCGCAGACGTCATCGCCCCTGATGAGCGACGGCAAAACGCCAGGTCACGTGCGTTCCGGCAACGTCTTGGATTTGTCCGCAGCTACGGGACGATGCGGTTTCTGCGGCAGCGTCAACTCGCTGCCATCCAGACGGCAAGCCACACCCACATCGCAGCGAGCACGATGTAGCCGGCGGCAAAGATCGGGCTGCGATAGCGCAGGTCGTTGCTGGTAACGTGGACGGCTGCATGGGCATAACGCAAAGCGACGAAGGCCCAGGCCAGGACGCCGGCAACGACATTATCCGCCTCGGTGATATAGAGAAGAACGCAGCAGGCATAGAACAGCACCGGCAGCTCGAACTGGTTGGCGAGGCAGTTCTTGACGACCAGGCTCTCGGCCGGCTCATCGCGATTTTCGCAATAATCCGATTTCGCGATCTTGCCGGCACGGATCATTTTTGCGCGCCGCATGCCGAGAAGGGCATAAAGACCATAGACCAGGGCCACATGGGCAAGGAGTGGCCAGAAGATTTGATAGCCGGTCATATGGTCGTGTGCCTTTCCGCTTTTGCCGTCGTCGCGAGCAGTAGCCGAAAGGGAAACCGGATACCAGCGCGGCCTAAGATCGCAGAGACGGGCGGGATTCCAGTGTCGGCGGCCCGCCGTCAAACATTGGCGGGCCGCCGGATTTCATCACACCTGCGCGGCGCCGCCGTCGGCGAAAAGTTCGATACCGGTGACGAAGCTCGAATCGTCGGAAGCAAGAAAGAGTGCGGCGGCGGCGATCTCTTCGGCGCGGCCGACGCGCCCCATTGGCACCTGCGTTGCGAGATAATCGAGCAAGCCCTGCTGCTGCACCGGATCCTTGCCGGCGAGTTCGACGAGACCGGTTGTCTTTGTAGAACCGGGGCTCAGCGTATTGATACGAATGCCGCGATCCTTGAGATCAAGGATCCAGTTGCGAGCGAAGCTTCGTAACGCGGCCTTCGAGGCGGCGTAGACGCTGAAGGCCGGAGTACCGGTCGAGCCCGCCGTCGATCCCGTCAGGATAACCGATGAGCCCTGACCGAGCAGCGGCAGCGCCTTCTGCACGGTGAAAAGAACGCCTTTCACATTTCTGTCGAACGTGTCGTCATACTGCTCTTCGGTAATTTCGCCGAGCGGCAACATCGAACCACCGCCGGCATTGACGAACAGCACATCTATCCGGCCGGCTTCGGCTTTCACGCGTTCATAGAGCCGGTCAAGGTCGGCAAGCTCTGCGGAGTCCGCCTGGATGCCAACAACCTGGCCCCCTATTTCCGCTACGGCCGCGTCGAGCACGTCCTTGCGCCGGCCGGTCACGAAAAGCCGGGCGCCTTCGGCGGCGAAACGCTTGGCAGTGGCAAGGCCGATGCCCGATGATGCGCCGGTAATCACTGCGATCTTTCCACTCAATCTCTGCGTCATTGTCGTCTCCTGTTGTTCGACCAAGGCTGAGATATGGACGCAGGGAACGTTTCGAAATAGAAAGAAATGAAAGCTATCATTACAGGAATGAAATGACGAAATTTCCGGATTTCGAAGGCCTCGCAATGTTCGCCAAGGTGGCCGAAGAGCGTTCTTTCGCTCGCGCCGCCAGGACGCTCGGTGTATCGGTGCCTACCGTTTCGCGGGCTGTCAGCAGGCTGGAGGAGAGACTTGGCGCACGGCTCTTCAACCGCACCTCCCGGCAACTGGCGCTGACGGATTTCGGCTTGCGATTGGTCGACAGTGCCTCGCGGCTCTATGCGGAGGCAGAGGCTGCGGAAAATGCAGCGCGCGAGCTGTCCAGCCGACCGCGGGGACTTATCCGGCTTGCCGTGCCGATGGCTTTCGGCACACGCTGGCTGGCGCCGATCCTGCCCGATTTTTTCGACCTCTATCCCGATATTTCTATCGACCTGCATATGAGCGACGCCGTCGTCGACCTGGTGGGAGACGGTTTCGATGCTGCCCTGAGAATTGCCGTTCTGCCGGATTCCTCATTGGTCGCCCGGAGGCTGGCAGCGGTCGCTCCCTTCATTCTCGCTGCACCTGCGTACCTCGATAGATACGGCACGCCGCGACATCCGCGCGAGCTTAAGGCCGATCATTGCCTAGGGTACGCCTATCGGCCGCGCCAGGACATCTGGCGCTTTCGCAATAAGGCAGGCGAAGAGGAAGTTGTCGTGCCGGCCGGTCCGTTGCGCTCCACCAATTCGCAAGCCTTGATTCCGATGGCGTTGCACGGCCTTGGGATTGTAGAACTGCCGGAATTCATGGCGCACGAATATCTCGCCGATGGCAGGTTGAAAGCGATCCTCACCGACTGGACGCTGCCGAGCGGAGCACTCTATTTCGTCACGCCCTCTGCCCGGGCTCGGCCTGCGAAGGTGGAGGTGCTCTCGGATTTCATGGTGGCGCGACTTTCAAATCCGACGTGGCGGTGGACAGGCTGATAGCACCTTAGTCTTCACGCGGTGAGAGCCATCGGGCGATGGCAAGCCGGGCGATGACGATGAAGCAGATGGCGAGGCTTGCGAATTTCAGCCGCGTCATCCACGGCAAAATGTACATCGCAAGCGTTGCGGATGCGCCGCCGCCGAAGGCGATCAGGCTCGAGATGTTCTCGCCATAGTCAGCAATGCCGTAAAGGAAAGGCAGCAAATAGACCGCCATAGCGACGAGCGGATGCAGTGACCGGCCGAACCACGAGCCGACAGGTCCAAGCTTGAGGAAGGCAAGGAACAGCAGCGCCGTCAGCAATGCCGGAAAGATCAGCTCCGGTCCGAAATACATGGCGCGCAGCAGCCTGGTCGCTGTTTCGTTCTCATCGAGCAGCTTCTGCATGTGGAAGACGGCCGATTTGTCATAGCCGGCAAAATAGGTGTCGAGCACTGCTTGTCCGGTCTCGTGCTTGAACGGAACGACGAAGCCGAAGGTCGTCCAGGCAAGTACGGCCAAGCAAAGGGCTGCGAGCAGCGCGACGACCCAGAGGGGAATCCCGCTGCTCGCTTTCATGTCAGAGGCCGGCGCCCGGATAATTCGGGCTCTCGCGGGTGATCGTCACGTCATGAGCGTGGCTTTCGCGAAGCCCGGCGCCGGAGATGCGCACGAAGGTCGCCCGCTCCTGGAAATCCTTGATGTCCTTTCCGCCGACATAACCCATGGCCGCCTTGAGGCCACCGGCCAACTGGTGGACGACGGCCGAGACCGGTCCCTTGTACGGCACCTGGCCTTCGATGCCCTCCGGAACGAGCTTTAGCGTGTCGCGCACCTCCGCCTGGAAATAACGATCGGCCGAACCGCGGGCCATGGCGCCGACGGAACCCATGCCGCGATAGGCCTTGAACGAACGTCCCTGGTAGAGATAGACCTCGCCCGGGCTTTCATCGGTGCCTGCCAGCAGTGAGCCGATCATGACGGCGGAAGCGCCGGCAGCGATCGCCTTGGCGAGATCGCCCGAGAACTTGATGCCGCCATCGGCGATGACGGGCACGTCCTGATCCTGTGCCGCCTGGACCGCCGACATGATGGCAGCGAGCTGGGGAACGCCGACTCCGGCGACGATGCGCGTCGTGCAGATCGAACCCGGCCCGATGCCGACCTTGACGGCGTCGGCACCTGCATCGATCAGCGCTCTCGTGCCGTCATAGGTGGCGACGTTGCCAGCCATGATGCGCACCGAGTTGGAAAGCTTCTTGACGCGGGTGACGGCATCAAGGACGCGCTGCGAATGGCCGTGGGCGGTATCGACGACTAGAAGGTCGACACCGGCCTCGATCAGGCGTTCGGCGCGTTCGAAACCGTCATCGCCGACGCTGATGGCGGCAGCGGCGCGAAGCCTGCCCTGCGCATCCTTGGAAGCATTCGGGTTCAGCTGCGACTTCTCGATGTCCTTGACGGTGATGAGGCCGACGCAGCGGCCTTCAGTATCGACCACCAGGAGCTTCTCGATGCGATGCGAATGCAGCAGGCGCTTGGCTTCCTGCTGATCGACGTTCTCCTTGACGGTGACCAGATTGTCTTTGGTCATCAGCTCGTGGATCTTCTGCTCCGGATCGGAGGCGAAGCGGACATCACGGTTGGTCAGGATACCGACGAGGCGGCCAGACTTTTCGACGACGGGAATGCCCGAGATGCCGTGCGATTTCATCAGGCCCAGCGCTTCGGCGAGCTTCGCATCGGGGCCGATGGTGACCGGATTGACGACCATGCCGCTTTCGAACTTCTTCACCTGGCGGACCTCTTCGGCCTGCTCAATCGGCGTCAGGTTGCGGTGGATGACGCCAAGGCCGCCGGCCTGCGCCATAGCGATCGCAAGCCGGCTTTCGGTGACGGTATCCATGGCCGAAGAGAGGATCGGGATGTTGAGATCGAAATCCCGGGCGATGCGGGTGGAGATGTTCGTCTGGCCGGGCATGACCTCTGAGTGACCCGGCTGCAGCAGCACGTCGTCGAAGGTAAGCGCGTCCGCGCCGGTTGCCGTTTCAATGATTCGTGCCATGGCCAAATTCCTTCGTTAAAGAAAAATGCGACCTGGTCGGGAAACGAATCGTCCGCTCCGCGGTCAGCATTGAGTTGCTTGGAAGTTGGCGAGGGCTGGTAACACGTCTATGACAGGAAGGAAATAGGAAAAAGCCCGGCATGTCCGCCGGGCTCGTCATGGGTGCCATGCATCTGGCTCAGATGTCGAACTGATAGGTCTTCGGCACGAAGCGGTAACCGCCATCCTGCCTCTCGACGAAGCCGACCGCAGGGAACGGCATGTGGTAACCCAGGAAGGCGATCTTGTCGGTCGCTATCATATCGAAAACCTTGCGGCGGGTGGCCGCCGCCTGCGACTTGTCCATGTCGAAGCGCACCTCCCAATCCGGACGCAGCAGCGACAGGATATAGTGATTGGCCGTATCGCCGGTCAGCACCAGGCGTTTGCCCTCGGTTTCGACGTGGAACACCATATGCCCCGGCGAGTGGCCGGCCGCCAGCATCGCCGTCACGCCGGATGCGACGCTGTCACCGTCCTTGATGAAGGCGGCTTTTTCGATGAGCGGCGTCACATTGGCGAGCACGGCTTTGTGACCGCCTTCGGCGGGCGTGCCTTCGCGCGCCTTGTCCGACCAGAAATCATATTCGGCCTGGCCAATGACATAGCGGGCATTCCTGAAGGCAGCCGCGCCGTTTTCCATCAGCCCGCCGATATGATCGCCATGCAGATGGGTCAGCGCGACGACGGTGACGTCGTCGGCCGAATATCCCGCGGTCTTTAAGCCTTCGGCAAGCTGGCCGGCGCCGCGCGCACGACCAGAGGCGCCGAAGCCGGTATCGACGAGAATGACATCCGCACCGGTCTCGATGAGGGCCGGCGAATAGCCGTTGAGGAACTTGTCGGCCGGCAGGAAATTCGCGCTCAGTAAGGCCTTGACGGTTTCGGGATCCTGATTGGTGCCGAAGGTCTCATAAGGCTTTTCGGAGATGTTGATGCCGTCGCGGACGACGGTGAATTTGTAGGAACCAAGCTTGAATTGATTGATCTCAGGCAAAGGCGTTACATTCATATTTCTGCTTTCTCCAGTCGCGGCCGCTTCGGCCCTGTCTCTTAGAATTGCCGGCGCCGCCAACAGCCCGAGGCTTGCCGCAAAAAGCGTGCGCCGCTTTATTCCAATTGAAATAGCCATGCATCCCTCTCCCGTGACATCAGGCGCGTCACCGCGGCCCAATGATCCCGGCCGGATTTCTTGTTCCGGCGCAGCAGATATATGCCAATCTTGACAGGCGAGGTTGTCGGACAAGCCATCTCACGCAGACGTGAACCAAATGTCTCATCCACGCGGATTGAGGGATTGGCATGACCGGCAGGCGGGACTAAACAGCACGGGCCTTTCCAGCGCCAATCCACAGCCCATCGAGGCTCCCGCCTATGAATCGCATCGTCCCGCTGATCCTCGCCGTTGCTCTCTTCATGGAACAGATGGATTCTACGGTCATCTCGACGGCGCTGCCGGCGATCGCAACGGATTTGCATGTCGGACCGATCACGCTGAAACTGGCGCTGACGTCCTACATGGTTGCGCTTGCGGTCTTCATCCCGGTCAGCGGCTGGATGGCCGACAGGTTCGGCGCCAAGAAGATCTTCCGCCTTGCCATATCGGTCTTCGTCATCGGCTCGATCTTCTGCGCTGCCTCGTCCAGCCTCGTCGAATTCGTCTTCGCCCGCTTCCTGCAGGGCATGGGCGGAGCGATGATGACGCCGGTCGGCCGCCTCGTCCTGGTACGCACGACGCAGCGCAGCGATCTCGTCTCGGCCATGGCGCTGCTCACCATCCCCGCACTTGTCGGCCCGCTCACAGGTCCGCCGCTCGGCGGCTTCATCACCACCTATTTCAGCTGGCACTGGATCTTCCTGATCAATGTGCCGGTCGGGATCATCGGTATCTGGCTTGCGACGATCTTCCTGCCGGAGGTGGAGGCGACAGCGCCGCCAAAGCTCGATTTCACCGGCTTCGCGCTCACCTCGTTTTCCGCCGCGGGCGTCGTCTTCGGCCTGTCGGTGGTCAGCCTGCCGGCCCTGCCGCCGATCATCGGCGTCACCGCCACCGTAATCGGCCTCGTCTGCGGCTTGCTCTATGTGCGCCACGCCAAGCGGCACCCGGCGCCGATCCTCAACCTCAACCTCTTCAAGAACCCGACATTCCGAGCCTCCACCGTCGGCGGTACGCTCTTTCGTATCTGCGTCGGCGCCATGCCCTTCCTGACGCCGCTGATGCTGCAGCTCGGCTTCGGACTGACGCCGTTCCAATCCGGCCTCATCACCTTTGCCGGCGCGATCGGGGCGATCACCACGAAGTTCATGGCAAAGCGCGTCTTTGCAGCCGCCGGCTTCCGCACGACGCTTCTCGGCGCCGCCATGGTGACGACGCTTGTGACCGTGATTACCGGCCTGTTCACGCCGTCGACACCGCATCTCGCCATCATCGGCGTGCTGCTTCTCGGCGGCTTCTCCCGCTCCTTCATGTTTACCGGCGTCAATGCGCTCGCCTTTGCCGATATCGATGATGCCGAAGCGAGCCAGGCGACATCGATGAGTTCGGTGATGCAGCAGATCAGCCTGGCGCTCGGCGTTGCGGTCGCCGCCGCGATCCTGGAAACCTCGATCTATTTCCGCGGCGAGGCGCTTGATGTCACCGATTTCCACCTCGCCTTCTATATTATCGCCGGGCTGACGGTCATCGCGACCATTCCCTTCGTCAGGATGGACCGCAATGCCGGCGCGCTCGTTTCCGGCCACCGCTCAAGGCGCATCGCGACATCCACGATCGAGGCTGAGCAGCCGGCCGTGAAATAGACCTCGGATTATTCGGGGTTTTCGCAGACCGCACTGAGCTTGTTGCCGTCGAGATCGCGCACATAGGCGGCATAGAAATGGGCATGGTAGGGGCGCAGGCCCGGCCCGCCTTCGTCCACGCCGCCAGCTGCCACGGCCGCCGCATGGAAGGCATCGACAGCCGCCCGCGTTTCGGCGGAAAACGCGACCATTGCGCCGTTGCCGGCAGTTGCCCGGCGGCGATTGAATGGGGTCACCACCCAGAAGCGGCAGCGTGTATCGCCATCGGCGGAATAGCCGATTTCCTCCTCCGAATAGTGCTGGCGACGATAACCGAGCGCAGCCAGCACGGCATCGTAAAAATGCCCTGCGCGATAGAGGTCATTGGTTCCGAGCGTGACGTAAAGAAGCATAGGATCAGCTGTTCAGTTCCTGGGTCGCCATCATCGGACAGGACCGGCCCGAAGATCAAGCCTCCTTTGCTTGCTCCTCGGCCCTTCGCCCTTTGAAGCCCTTCGCCAACAGGAACATCTCGACCGATTCGGCACGTGAGGAGTTCGGCTTGACATGGACGACCTGGCGGAAATTCTGCTTCAGCATGGCAAGCAGATCGCGCTCGGTGCCGCCTTGGAAGGTCTTGGTGAGGAAGTGCCCGCCCTCCCCCAGCACCTCAATGGCGAAATGGGCCGCCACCTCGCAGAGATGCATGGTGCGCAGATGGTCGGTGCGGTGGTGGCCGGTGGTCGGCGCGGCCATGTCCGATATGACGAGATCGGGCGTGCCGCCGACCGCCTCCATTAGCTTGTCAGGCGCCGTCGGATCCAGGAAATCGAGCTGCAGGATCCTGACGCCGGGAAGCTGGGCCATTTCGAGGAAATCGATCGCTGCGACACGGATATCGTCATCCGTCGAGCCGGTGACCTTGGCGGCGATCTGCGACCAACTGCCGGGCGCGGCACCCAGATCGATGATACGCCTGGCGCCGCGAAGGATATGATATTTCTCGTCGATCTCCAGCAGCTTGAAAGCGGCGCGGGCCCGATAGCCTTCGAGCTGCGCACGCTGCACGTAGGGATCGTTGATATGGCGTTGCAGCCACTGGCGGGAGGACGCCTTCATCTTCTTGTTCTTCACGCGCTGGCCGAGCTTGCGGCCGGTGCGATTTCCCGCGATCGGTGCCTTGGTCATGCCTTCCCCTTATCTCGCGCGCTGGCCGCGGCGGTTGCGGTTCCGCCGCCACACGCCGTCATCGGCCATCATGTCTGTGAGCAGGCCTTCCCTCAAGCCGCGGTCGGCAACGCGCATGCGCGGGCTCGGCCAGCGGCGGCGGATCGCTTCGAGGATGGCACAGCCGGCAAGGACCAGATCGGCGCGATCAGGCCCAATGCAGGGGTTGGCAGCTCGGCTTGCAAAATCCCAGGAAAGCAGTTTCGCCTGCATGGCGGAGACCTCGCCATCGGACAGCCAGATGCCATCGACCTTGCGCCGGTCATAACGCGGCAGGTCGAGATGAACGCCGGCTAGCGTCGTTACCGTGCCCGACGTGCCGATCAGATGAAAATCGCTCGTCTGGGCAACCTCTATCTCAGGGCAATCGAAACACCCGAGCATGCCTTCGACCTCGCGCACCATGCCCTCGAAGATCTCCGGCGTGACGTCGCGTCCGCCGTGGCGCTCCGACAGCGTCACGACGCCAACCGGCAGCGAGGTCCAGTGGGTGATGTGATTGGCCAGCCGGCTGAAGCGGTTGTCGCCGATGCGGATGACGGCGATCTCCGACGAACCGCCGCCGATATCGAAGAGCACGACGGAGCGCGTCTCACGCCCGACCAGCGAGGAGCAGCCGGAGACGGCAAGCCGCGCTTCCGTTTCCCGGTCGATGATCTCGAGCGCAAGGCCGGTTTCCGCAACGACCCGGCTGAGGAATTCCTCGCCATTGACCGCCTGGCGGCAAGCCTCGGTGGCGATCAGCCGCATGCGGCGGATCTCCCGGCTCCTCAGCTTGGAGGCGCATATCCGCAGCGCCTCGACTGCTCTCTCCATCGCCTCGTCGGACAGACGGCCGCTTGCCGCAAGCCCTTCGCCGAGGCGCACGATGCGAGAGAAGGCGTCGACGACGCGGAATTGTCCCGGACGGGTCGGCTGTGCGATCAGCAGACGGCAATTGTTGGTGCCGAGATCGAGAGCGGCATAGAGCTCGTCCGGCCACGCGTGCTCGCGATCTCCCTCGCGACCGGGACGCGCATCGTTATCCTGGCGACCCTTGCGGCTGGCGGTTGCGCCATTCTGCGCTTCGCGCGGATCGGCACTGCGCGCCGTCTCTTCCGTACGGTTTCCCTGCTGCGTTGCGCCGGAGGGCTTCGCCGGTATCAGCGGTCGGCCCTGCAGACCGCGCTTGCCGCGATGTTTCCGACGATTGCGCCGGCTCGGCGCCGAATCGCTGTCGGGCCGGGCTGCGTGGCCTGCCACTCCCGGCTGTTCCATGGCAGGAGATTGAAGTGAACCGTCCTGCACAGCACCTTGGCCGCCACGACGGCGACGCTTTCGCTTGCGGGCCGGATTCCCGGCTGCATCCTCTAGCGGGCGTGCAGGCTGTCCGGCATCGCCGGAAAGCTCATGCGAAGCGGGATAAGCCGCGTTGCGGGATTGCCCGCCACGCTTGCCCTTGCGGCGCCTGGACTTTTTGCCGTCCTTGCGCCCTACCGCCGACGCCCCGTCAAATTGCGGCTTTGCGCCGCCTTCGGGGTCTTCCACGTTCGTTTTCCATCGCGCCGCGCAAGTCCGGAGGTATGCAGCAGGCGCTCATTCGATTTTTGCGTTGCCGCAAGAATATCAGCGCCCGCCGAAATCGCCAAATTCTTTTTTGGACAGGGGATTTGAGGACGAGTTGCGCTGCCCTCCCGCATGACGGATTTTTTTCAAAACAGGTATTTGCAATCCCCCGGCTTTTGTTTATAAGCGCCGCACACCAGCCGAACCGCCCGCCGGTTCGCTTTTGCTGGGGAATAGTTCAATGGTAGAACAGCGGACTCTGACTCCGTCGATCTTGGTTCGAATCCAGGTTCCCCAGCCAATTCTCCCTAGTAGCGCCGGATATCGTTTTGGCAATGCCCAGACCTGTAGCCCACAGGTGATGCCCACGCGCGAAATATGCGGAGGCAGCGCCGGTGGCAGTTGGCGTTTGTGGACGGAAACTAGCACTACTTTGGCAGAATTGAATTTGGGGTCATTTGGAACCTGATACGGCAGTGAGGACATCGTTGTGGTGGATGGTGGTTTGAGAGCGCGGCTATGACAGCGCGCCGGATGGCCGGCAGTGTCGGCTTAGGCGGACCGTGCCTCTTCCTTTTTTTCCCGCTTTGCCTTGTTGAGGCGTTGATGTTGAAGAAAGGCATAGGCAATCATCGTCATCAACGCGTGTCGGTGTAGGCCCTGCCACGATCGGCCTTCAAAGTGATCGAGGCCGAGTTCTTCCTTCATCTGCTGATGAGCCTGCTCGCAGACCCATCGCGCTTTGATGGCGGCCGCGAGAGCTTTCAAGGTCGCCTCGGCCGGCAGATTGGAGAGATAATATTTGCGCTCGTCGTTTGAACGCCATTCACCAACGAGCCACGCCACTTCGCCCGGCATATGCTGCTGTCCCTTGTCGAGGATGCGTTGCGGGTTGCCATCAGCAATCCGAATGCGTAGGGCACCCCTGTGAAAATGCCCAAGATGGCCAATCATCGTAAATGGCCGGTTAATCTGCCAAAGTAGTGCTAGCTAGGCGAACGCCTGCCACCAGCGTTTCGGCTTTTTCGCGATGAAGCAGTGCGTGACTGCCCGAAGATCATCATCATGATATCCCTTCGCTTCAAGCTCGCGCATGATATCGGCAGGAACAGCGCCTTCAGGTTCTCGATCAAGATTATCTGCCAAAATCGACAGCCCCTTAAGGCGGCTGGTCGCTGCAGCGTAGTCGCGTGATGAACGCTTATTAAAGTTAAAAGCATCCACATACATGTAATTCACGACGACTTCCGCAGATTCATTCGCCGCAGCAATTTCAATCTTTCTGTCGACCAGATACTTCATGGCTTCGTCGCGAGATAGCCGGAGATGCGCCCATGGGTAATCTCCGAAATACTGGGGGAAATGATGCCCATTGCGAGAGTTCCACAGCGGAGAGGCGATGCTGTAGATCGCCCCGCCTGGAGCCAACACCCTCTCCATCTCAGCAAATGCCAAGAATACATCAGGGACATGCTCCATCGTCGCGAACGTATAGACAAGATCGAAGTAGCCAGATTGGAGGCTCTTCATCTCTTCTGCGCTCTCCTGATGATAGGTTACACGAGGATGCTTGAAGTCCCTACCGATGCCATCAACGACATCGACGCCGTGAACTTCCTTCGCTCCGAGGTCGACAAAATACGTGCAATCTCCGCCAGTGTTGCAGCCTATAACCAGAACTCTCTTGCCTTTGACATTCAGGATCTTGTTGGCAGTTGTGGCATGGTAAAGGTTGTAGTCCATGAAAATTCCTCTCCGATCACAACCTGCTTACAGATCAGGGAAGAGGTATTCAACTGCTCCCTGCATTTTCCGCCACAATTACACTGCACCAACATTTTCGCTAGTGTTTGAAGTGCCGCCGGACAATGAAATCCCTCACGAAGGGGCCGCAGCATTCGCCGGTTGGCCAAATGATTTGCTTTTTCCCACCGTATCGCTCTTACAGACACGATTTCGCGTCAAGAACCATGCGACACGATCGCGTCGCGAATTTTGGCGAGCTGTTCACGTGAGAAGTGGGAACGATCTCACGGTGGTAGCCTCGGAACTGCCGATTGTCTCTAACCGAGGCGGTCACCGGTCGATTTACGATTTGTGGTTTAAGGCAACCCGTGTAGAATCAGGCTAAGTGCCTCAATTTCTCGATGTGATTTGAAGCTGCCCGCGATCATTGCTCTCCATGATGAAATCCTCTCTCAACCATATGCCACTTCGCAAGCAGCGCGAGATTGGCCGCGTTCTCGAAATTCTCCACGAGGAGTTCGAGGACGCGCTGAAAGAGGGCACCGCGGATTTCAAGAAGCGGGGCAGGATTCTGAAGATCATCCTGTTCGGCTCCTACGCCAAGGGTGGCTGGGTCGATGAACCTTATACGATGAAGGGATATCGCTCCGACTTCGATCTCCTGATCATCGTCAACAACCGCAGGCTCTGCGAGTTTGCCGAGTACTGGTACAAGGCAGCCGACCGGCTAGTCCGGGAAAGCTTGATTGAAACGCCAGTGAGCTTCATCGTCCACTCCAGACGAGAGGTGAATACCTACCTCAGGGAGGGGCAGTATTTTTTCTCCGACATCAGAAACGAAGGCATCGTTCTGTACGAACTGGACAATGAGCCTCTGCCTTTGCCTGAGCTACTTTCGACGGAGGGTCGGCTACGTGTTGCGAAGGGGCATTTCGAGCAAAGGTTTAGGGCGGCGAGTCGTTTCCTCGAAATTGGCCGCTTCGCGATAGATCGGGGGTATGCAGAGAATGCTGCATTCGAACTTCATCAATCGATTGAACAGGCCTATTCTTGTGTCCTGCTTACGCTCACCAATTACGGCCCGCCATCGCACAATATCAAGTTCCTACGCTCGCTTGCGGAGGAGCAGGACCGACGACTGATCGATGCCTTTCCTCGCGATCTGCACAGAGAGCGCGCCTGGTTCAACACGCTGAACGAAGCCTATGTGAAGGCACGGTACTCCGAGCATTTCGAGATCACCGACGAAGCGCTTGCTTGGCTCGGGGAGCAAACGGCCAACCTGATTGAGTTGGTCAAAGCCGTTTGCTCGGAGCATTTGGAGAAGCTGAGCGGAGTACTGTGTGGCGGCGGCTCGTGAAACGTATGTTCTTGATCAGCTGGTAGCGGAGATAGTCCGCGAGGACCTGAAAGTGATGGCACGAAATGGTCCGTCGGTCGGTGTTACCAAGGGTTTGGCCTATGCCTGAGGTGATCTAAGCCTCGCCTGAAAACGGGTCTATGTCGCGGGCCACCGCGGCATGGTGGGCTCTGCAATTGTGCGGCGCCTCGCATCCGAGGGCTGCGAGATTTTGACCGCCACCCGCGCCGAAGTCGATCTCAGGCGGGAGGACGAGGTGGAGGCCTGGATGAGGAAGAATCGTCCCGACGCCGTCTTCCTGGCCGCAGCGCGAGTCGGCGGTATGCTTGTGAACGCCACCTCTCCGGCCGACTTCCTTTACGACAACTTGATCCTGCAAGCGAACGTCATCCAACGCAGCCCATAGGGCGGACGTCGAAAAGCTGATGTTTCTGGGCTCGTCTTGCATCTGTTGGAAATTTGCAGATCACCTGATCGTTGAGGACGCGCTTCTGACCGGATCGCTCGAGCCCACGAATGAATGGTATGCGATCGCCAAAATTGCAGGATCAAAGCTCTGACTAGGCCTATCGCAAACAGCACGGCTCATCGTAAGCATGCGCTGAGGACCGCAGGGTCAGGCTTTTTTTTGCGCGATCGGCGCTTCCACTTTGCGGCAGGAGCCTCGACGTGTTTGCGGGATTGGCGGCGTCGACGTCGCCAGGATCGTAGTGTACGTCGCCCCTCGTCCGACAAGTCGAGAAAGAAGGGATCATCGAAGTCAACGGTAGCCAGAAGGTCGTGCGTCCAGCCGTCGCCGAAGTTTAGAGATACTTGAATGATCTCGCGCCGATATCTTTGATAGCGGCAAGAAGAGTTTCCTTGCGAGAACCGATGGAGTCATCAAAGCCGTCATGAGGCACGCCGAACCCGATGTCACGGACCCTGTACTCATATAGATGGCTGCTGGTCCAGCCGAAAGCCTCCTGAAGAATCTCATGAAGCCGATCAAGCCGGATGCGGAATGGGTCGATAACGCGACGCATCACCAAGGGATCGATCGACGCCCGCATCTTCGGCACGGCGGCACTTTCACTTATGCTCCTGACGCCGGTGATCGGCGCGTGGAGGAAGGAAGCAGGACCGGGTAGGGATTCGGCCATAGCGCTCGCCCGTCTTCTGGCGACAAGTTACGTCATCACCGGCAGCTTTGGCATCATGTTCGGCAGAAGGCATTGGACCCGATCTTCGCCTTCATCGTCGCCCTGATCTGCGCGGATCGCGGCAGTACGCGTTTTTCACCCGTCGTTCGGCGTTGACCTCAAGCAACCTCCGAGCATCTCCCTTTTTGTCGACGCTTGATTGTTTTTAGCAACTCAAGCAGATATGGTCGAAGTACGATGCGCCGATAGCCCTCGCTATCCATAATGGACGACACGAGGATTTCGACATTCCCGCTTTCAAGTCTTTCGTCGGGCAGCTACAAGCAACACACATTCAGTGAATGCCATGTTGAATAATAAACAGAAGTCAATTGCCTGGGCTGTGGTGGGGATGATAGTCGGAGCTGCCGCGACCGTGGATACGCAGGATTGACCGACAAGATATCGGCGGCAACCGCCGCAGGCCTTTTTCCCTATTGCATCGACAAGTCCCTTGGTGATCCCGACCGCTATCAAGTTGTCCTCGATCTGCGTGCAGCGAAAGTCGACGAGCGTGAAAGCGTCATAGAACAGTCGGGATGGGCGACTCCGCTGGCCAGCGACGAACCGATCGCGAGCTTGGTAAAGTGTGCTTGGTGAAACTCAATCTGTTTTAGCTACCGATTTGAAGCTATCCAATCAGCGCTACGTCAAGCAGGGCTTTCCATATGCGTGTTCTTCACTTCTTCAAGACTTACTGGCCAGACACCTTCGGGGGCATCGAGCGCACGATCCACGCTCTAGCCAAGGGCGGCAATGCTCACGGCATTCAGACCGATGTGTTGTCCCTTAGCCCCGATCCACTAATCAATACTGTCGAGTTCGATGGCCACATGGCTCACAAGGCGAAACAGAATCTCGAGCTGGCCTCGACCGGTTTCTCGCTGGACGTTTTTAGAAAGTTTCGCGAACTGAGCGCGCAGGCCGATATTGTACACTACCATTTTCCATGGCCTTTTATGGACTTGGTGCACTTCGCGACCCCACCTCGCAAGCCATCGATTGTGACCTATCATTCGGACATCGTGAAGCAGAAGGCGCTCGGCCGGATATATAGGCCACTGATGTTGCACTTCCTCTCGTGCGTGGATCAGATCGTTGCGACATCGCCAAATTATCTTGAATCCAGCGAAGTTCTTCAGCGGTTCAAGAACAAGACCGTAGTCATCCCGTTGGGCCTCGACGGCGCAGATTCCGCCACTGCGGATGAAGCTGAAAAGAATCAGTGGAAAGCCCGATTTCCAAAACCGTTCTTTCTCTTCGTCGGCGTTCTTCGCTACTACAAGGGCATTCACATCCTTCTTGAGGCTGCGAAGGAAGCGACTGCGGATGTTGTGATCGTCGGCGGCGGTCCTATGGAAGTCGAGCTCAAGGCGCGCGCGGCCGACCTCGGTCTGCAAAATCTGCATTTCGTAGGTGCGGTTTCCGACAACGCAAAGGCGGCGCTACTCGAACTGTGCATCGCATTGGTTTTTCCCTCGCACCTCCGATCGGAGGCTTTCGGTCTGTCGCTGGTAGAGGCGGAAAGGTTCGGAAAGCCGATGATCAGCTGCGAGATCGGAACCGGAACGAGCTACGTTAATCTCCATGGTGTCACTGGAATCGTCGTTGCGCCGAATGACACCCGGCAACTGGCGAAGGCAATGAACGATCTGGCGGACGATATCGAACTTACGCAGCGCTATGGAGCTGCAGCGTTCCGTCGCTATATGGAAAACTTCACGGCGGCGCGCATGGTTGCCGAATACGTCGATCTTTACAGGTCCCTAAGCTTACGCTGACCGAGGATGACGGTTAACAGATGCCGAGAGGTAGGCCCTAACCCATGAGGGCCTTGTACCAGACGGCGTAGGGCTGCATCAGCCACCATTTGATTGGCACGCTGCCGTGATGTTTCCGGACTGTGCGGATCGCCTCGCTGTAATGCTGGCGGCGCAGGGTTTTGGTCTTAGTCGTTTCGTGCTCGCGGTTGACGGCGACATCCTGCTGCACAAAATGAAGCGGGCCGCTTGCTTTGAAAAGGCGCCACCAGAGGTCGTAATCCATGACCATGTGCAGATCCGGATCGGCGCCGCCAACGGCTTCCCAGGCCGAGCGACGGATAAGCGTAGCAGGCTGAGAGATGATGCAGCGCAGCGCCAGCCTGCGCTCGCTGAACGGCTCTACCCACACCGGATAACGTCGTCCGGTCCTCTCTACGACATTTAACGCCAGGCCATACGCCGCCGGCGCATCCGGCGCCTCGGCGGCAAGCGCGCGGCAAAGATGCCCCAGTCCGCCTTTCAGATACCAATCGTCACTGTTCAGCCAGGCCACGTACGGTGCGCTGCCGCACGCAATGCCCTCATTGATGGCAGCGGCCTGTCCATTATCGCTGTGGCTTCTCCAACCAGCCAGCCGATGCTCCCACTGACGGATGACTTCGATCGAACAATCCGTCGAGCCTGCATCCATGACGAACACCTCGACCGGCACATCCTGCTGGAAGATGGATTCCAGCGCCTGGTTGAGATACCGCCCCTGATTGAACGACGGGACGGCGATCGTCACCAAGGGTGCGCTCATAGCTTAACCCGCCGGCCGGTTTTGAAAGTCCGCATAGGCCTTGGCGATGCCTTCGATGAGAGGTGTGCTTGCCTGCCACCCAAGTTTCTTCATTCTATCGACATTTAGGAGCTTACGAGGCGTGCCATCCGGCTTTGTCTGGTCGAACACAATATCGCCGTCAAAACCCACAACCTTCATGACCGTCTCCGCCAGTTCCCGGATGGTTACATCCGTCCCGGTGCCAATATTGTAGAGACCCTCGGCGACGCCGCTCTCCATCAGGAACACGCTAGCATCGGCCATGTCATCGACATAGAGGAACTCGCGCATCGGACTGCCAGATCCCCAAACAACCATTTCGCGATCGCCCCGAACCTTCGCCTCATGCGCCTTTCGGATCAACGCAGGTAGCACATGGCTGTTGTTCAAATCGTAGTTGTCGTTCGGCCCATAAAGATTGGTCGGCATGGCGGAGACATACCTTGTGCCATGCTGGCGATTGTAGTTCTCGCATAGCTTGATGCCGGCAATTTTGGCAATCGCGTAGGGTTCGTTGGTCTGCTCCAGCGGCCCCGTCAGCAAGTAGTCCTCGCGGATCGGCTGGGGGCAATCCCGAGGATAGATGCAACTAGAACCCAGGAACAGCATGCGGTGCACGCCCGCCTGCCAGGCGGCGTTAGTTATATTGGCCTCGATAAGTAGGTTGGTGTATAAAAAGTCAGCACGGAATGTATTGTTGGCATGGATGCCTCCGACCTTGGCGGCAGCCATGAAGATGAAGTCAGGAGTTTCTTTGCCGAGGAACGCGGTGACGGCCTGCTGGTTCGCCAGGTCAAGCTCCTCGTGTGTGCGAGTCACGATATTGTCGTAGCCACCGTCCAGCAACCGCCGCACGATCGCCGATCCAACCATGCCGCGGTGCCCTGCAACGTAGATTTTTGCTTGCCTATCCATTGGCTCACTCGTGATAGTCATAGGCGGAAAAGCCATGGCGCTTGACCAGTTCGTCACGCTCGGCGGCCTTCAGATCCTCTCGCATCATTTCCTGCACAAGTTCCTCGAAGGTAATCTTAGGTGTCCATCCGAGTTTTTCCTTCGCTTTCGTCGCGTCACCGAGAAGGGTTTCGACTTCGGTGGGGCGGAAATAGCGCGGATCGACAGCGACGATGCATTTGCCTGACGGATCATAGCCTTTCTCGTCGATGCCTTCGCCCTTCCAAGAAATTTCTATGCCCACTTCACTTGCAGCTGCATCGACAAATTCCCGGACGCTGAATTGCACTCCGGTTGCAATAACAAAATCCTCGGGCGTCTCCTGCTGCATCATCAACCACTGCATCTCGACATAGTCCTTGGCGTGACCCCAATCGCGCTTGGCATCCATGTTTCCAAGGAACAGGCAATCCTGCAAGCCGAGCTTGATGCGGGCGATCGCGCGCGTGATCTTGCGCGTTACAAAGGTCTCGCCGCGCACCGGGCTTTCGTGGTTGAACAGGATGCCATTGCACGCATACATGCCGTAGGCTTCGCGGTAATTGACGGTAATCCAATAGGCGTAAAGCTTGGCGACGGCGTAGGGCGAGCGCGGATAAAACGGTGTCGTTTCCCGCTGCGGAATCTCCTGCACCAGTCCGTAGAGCTCGGAGGTGGAGGCCTGATAGAAGCGGCAGGTCTTTTCGAGACCTAGAATACGCATCGCCTCGAGAATGCGCAGGGCGCCTAGAGCGTCGGAATTAGCGGTATACTCCGGCTCCTCGAAGGAGACCGCAACATGTGACTGGGCAGCGAGATTGTAGATTTCATCCGGCTGAACCTGCTGGATGATGCGGATCAGGCTGGAGGAATCCGTCATGTCACCGTAGTGGAGAATGAAACGGCGGCCGGTTTCGTGGGGATCCTGATACAGATGGTCGATACGGTCGGTGTTGAACAGCGACGCGCGCCGTTTCAGGCCGTGAACCTCGTAACCCTTCTCTAGAAGGAGTTCAGCCAGATAAGAGCCGTCTTGCCCTGTTACACCTGTGATTAGCGCCTTTTTCATGTGCTATCCATTCTTCCGTAAAGCGACCTGTAAAGCAGCATCGGCACGCTTGTGTTTCAAGAGATACGCGATATGGCGGATGATACGCTGCGCCGTATTCATCCTGCCATAAGCGTGGGCATGACGGAGCTCCGCCATTTCACGCGCACCCCGCTCACGAAAATCCGTTTGGGATTTCTGATTGCCGTGAACGCGGAACAATCCGAACAGCTCGGGCACATGGTTGAACACCGCCCCGGCCTGCATGAAACGCAAGATCAGATCCCAGTCCATCGCGAAGTGAAATCGCTCGTCGAAGCCGGCTCCCACCCTCTCCCATAGACCGCGCCGCCAGAACATGGTTTCCTGTGGTACGTAGTCGACAAACCGCAAGATCTCCTCGTCGTGCCCCGGCAATATCCAGCGACCGATCTCGCTTCCCTGTTCGTCGACAACAAGGCGGTTTCCGTAAATCACTTCGACCGAAGGGTTATCGCGAAAGTAGCGACCGACCAGATGAAGCGTTCCGGGTAGCAGCATATCGTCGGAATTCAGATAGGCCATGATCTCGCCGCTGCTGCGGGCAAAACCACGGTTCAGTGCATTTGTCTGTCCCTTATCGGCTTCCACAATGATGTCAACACCACGGTCGCGATAATTCGCGAGTATCGCTTGCGAGCCGTCGGAAGACACCGCGTCCTGAACGATGTACTGCAAATCGGGGTAATGCTGCGCCAGAACGCTGTCGAGCGTCATGCCGACGAACTTGGTCTGATTAAAGGACGGCGTAACAAGACTAATCCGCGGTAGATTGCGGTCATCGCCGGACCGCCCGATTGTGGCGATGCTAAGCGGACGCGGGGGATATTGCTGAAACAGGCCAAGCCGAAGGCCAGCCATGCGCCTTAGCGTTGTGCCGACGCCGAGCTCCGATAGGGTCGCCCTCATGCCAGGCCGCATTCCTTACGGAACCAAGTAGCATAGCGCGACAAGCCGGCCCGCCAGTCAATAGAGGGTTGCCAGCCCCAGACCACTGCCCGGGATATGTCAGCCTGGTAGTCGCGCGGATCGCCATGCCGCTCGGTGCCGCAAAACACGGGGCGGTCGTTCTTGCCCATAAGATCGAAGAGTTCGCCGACGACATCGGCGACGGTGACGGCGACACCGGAGCCGCCGTTTACCACCGGGCAGTGCGGGCCGGCATTATCCGCTGCACAGATCATGAGTTCGGCCGCGTCGGAAACATGCAGCCAATCGCGTGTTTCGAGCCCCGTCCCGAAAAACTCGGTCTCGTCAGCACTGATGCGGCGACAGGCATCCCAGAGGAGCTGTTTGCGGAAGCCTTCGCCGTAAATCGAGAACAGGCGGACGATTGCTGTGTTGAGTTTAAATAACCGCGCATAGTCGCGAACCAGCTCTTCGGCCAGACGCTTGTGTGCGCCATAAGGTGATGCAGGACGAAGGGGAGCATCCTCCCGTATCGGAAACTGCTCGGCGATCCCATAAACCGCGGCGCTCGACGGATAGACCAGAGTCGCCTGCGGGCATTCGCTGCGCACGAATTCTAGCAGATCGGCCGTGGCCGATACAGTCCTACGGAAATCCAAATACGGGTCGCTGATCGACGCACCCACGGAACCGCTGCCTGCACAATGAACGACGATGTCCGGACGAGTATCGAGAGAGCGCAGCGCTGCAAGCGAGACATCGTTTTCAGCCCAGCGCTCGACCCCCCAAGCGCGCTGTTCCTCGACGCCCCAACTGCCGTGACCGACGCCATGGACAGTCCAACCCTTGTGCGAAAGGGCAATAGCCACATGCCGGCCGATCGAGCCGTAGGCACCCGTTACTAACGCGATATCAGTCACTCTGCGCACTCAATGATCCTTCCGGGGCCGCCCCACCGCGGCCGATATACCTTCTTGCGCTGCTCGCCGGGAAAGGCGGACGCGACCCTCCCGGTCAAATTCAAGCGGCCTTGCGACTCAACTCGCCTACAGGTTTTCCTTCTATGTGCAAACGCGTCCAGCATTCAAGCAGCACGAGCTTATAGAGGAAAGGCAGGCTGTAGGCCGATAGGTCCCGAGACTTCTCGGGCTCGATCAGGCCTTGGCGCACTAGGGCGCCATTTTCGACAAGCGGCAGGAAGTGAGTGACGATGCCGTGCATCCAATCGCGCACGGGCGGCGTGAAACCCTGTTTCTTGCGAGATAGGACATCGGCCGGCAAAGCGTCGTGTAGGGCTTCGACCAAGAGCCACTTGTGCGGCTTGTGCCAGTCGACGAGGCCGCTGTTACGCATACCCGTAACCCGGTCTACGAGCTCGACATCCAGAAGCGGCAACCGGCCCTCGACCGAATGCGCCATGCTCATGCGATCGAATAGGGCCAGGCAGTTCGACCGAAGCCAAGTGCGGTTCAAAAGGTTCGAGATCGCCAGATGCAGGGGGCCGGAGACGTCGAGCGCGGCCTCTTTCAGCCAGTAGCCCTCCGGCAGATGATCGAGTGCCTTTTCCGGCATGAGCTTCCGCGACCAGGCGTCTCCGTTGCGCAGATCGGGGTGAACCCCGAAGAAATCCGCCTTTTCGGGGGGCTTCTGCCCCATAAGCCGTTTCCACCAGGGCAGTTTCACCTTCTTGCCCGCCAGCAGGGTCTCGTTGCGCAACATGGCTTCGCGCACCCATTCGTAGCCCCAGAAGAATTCGTCGCCACCCATGCCGGACATCAAGACGGGATAGCCCGCCTCGCGGGAGGCCTTGGCAACGGAGTAGTAGCCGAAAGCCGCGATATCGCCAACCGGCGTATCCATGACTTCGACCAGTGCCGGGAAGCCGTCAATCACCTGGTCCGTGTCCAGCTCCACTTCCGTGAAGCCGATCCCGAGATCCTTCGCAAGGGTCTCGGCAAAACCACGCTCATCCGTCTCAGGGCGGCCTTTGTAACCGATCGTGAACGCATGCAACTGGCCCGGGAAATGCCTCGCCGTCAGCGCTGCGACTAGGCTGGAATCGATACCACCAGACAGCGCGACGGCGACTGGAACATCCGCCGTGCCCATAAGACGGCAGGCATTGTCGAGAATTTCCTCGGTAACCGCCACCGGCTTGCCGGCATCTTCTCGGACGTCGGAAAGATCCCAGTAGGATTGTGGCGCTTTATCGAGCGCACCGGGCTTCAGCAGCAGGTAGTGGCCAGCCGGCAACAGTTCGAGACCCTGGAGTGGAGTCAGCGGCTCCGGAACGTATTGGAACGTCAGGAACATGTTGAAGGCCTCCGGCGTCAGCTTCAGCGGCTTAGGCATTACGGAGGAAATACTTCGGATTTCGCTGGAGAACCATATCCGCCCGGCATCGCCGCGATGCAGATAGAGGGGTTTTTCTCCCATCCTGTCGCGGGCCAGGAGCAGTGTCTGGTTACGCTTGTCCCAGAGCGCAAAGGCGAACATACCGCGCAGCTTGGCGAGGCAATCGACACCGTATTCCTCGTAGGCGTGGATGATCGTCTCGACATCGCTCAGGCAGGAGAACCGGTGCCCGAGCGCGCGCAGTTCCTCGCGCAGGGCATCGTGATTGTAGATCTCGCCGTTGCAAATGATGACGATGTCGCCCGTCTCGTTGAAAAGCGGCTGACGTCCGCCGGCGAGATCGATGATCGACAGGCGGCGCATGGCGAGCATTACATTTGTGTCGTCGAACATCCCCTCCGAATCGGGACCGCGATGCTCCAGCAGCGCGTTCATACGGCCGACGCCGGCTATGTCCGCCCTTGTCAGAGCCGAGTTTGAAATCATACCGCTAATGCCGCACATACTCGCCTTCCTGTTCCTCTATCCGGCTTTCGGCGCACGGCCGGCCGCTTCGTTCGCAATCGCGACAAACGCATGCGCGGATGCCACCCGCGCAGCATCGCGCCGATCGGCTGCCGCGCGTTCCGTCTCGACACAAGGTCCAGCCGTCGATCCTGGCAGTACCTGCTCGATCCGTTCAGCCATATCGTTCGCATCCGCCGCCCTGAACAGATGACACTGCTCAAGATCATTCAACTGTTCCTTGTGAACCGCGATATCAGATGCCAGGATGGGTCTACCCAGGGCCTTAGCATCTTCTATCACGGTGCTCCACCCCTCAAACAGAGAGGGTTGAAGCACGAGGCTTGCTGCACGGAAAAGTTCGATCTGATGGTCCCGAGGCACGAGGCCCAGGATCGTCACCTGATCGGCGATTCCCCAGTCGGTGAGGCTCCGGACCAGCCTGTCGTAATAGCCGGGATCGCGGCGATCCGATTGCAGGCCGGTGCAGACCATTCTCACGATCACTTTGCGATCCTTCAGGATTTTCAGTGCCCTGAAGGCCGTCTCGTGATCCTTGTGCTTCCAGAAATGGTTGGCAACGTAGACGAAGTGTTCCGGCACCCCGTAGGATTCAAGTATCTGCTTACCGGCTCCCAACTCGTCTGCCGCTATGCTGCTGCAGAACGACCAGACACGCGGCACGACCGTCGCATCAGGAAAGAAGCGCCGGAAATCGGTGAGCGCGGCATGGCTCGACAGGAGTAAGACGCCCTGTGTGGCCGCGATCTCGCCGATGCTGCGGGTGCGGGTCGCGAGTTCTTCCGCCGAAAAAAGCTCAGGGAAATGAAATATTTGGAAGTCCGGCACCCAGTAGAGATTGGTGCGCCAGCGCTGCGAGGCATCGAAGGCCGGGAAATAAACGGTGTCGCGCGCCGCCGGCCAGAATGCGCCGAGGGCCGGCGCCCGGCGAAGGATAGCCCGGTGAAGGCGCCGCGCGTGGGCCATCAATCCGGCTGCCCGGCGTCCGGCCGCCTGACGCGCCAGCACAGGATAGCGAAGCATTCGCCGAGCGAGCGCGGTTTCACCCGACGACAGGAATACAAGTCGCGTGTCAGGCTGATCTCCGACAGGCATCGAGGACAGGGCGGCCAGGAGATTGTCGATATAGATCGATCCGCCAAGCCACTGCTCGTCCTCCAGAAACTCGATCCGTAGCTTCAACCTCATGCACGGCCTATCCTATCGCCTGTCGGGCGATATCATGGAAAACCCGGCCGGCATCCAGGATGCGGCCTTCCATCTCGTGCAGCGCCTTCTGTTCCGATGCTCTGTCCGGCCCGGGTACGAGCCCGGGCCAGGCAGCGGCGAGCTTCGCAGCCAGATCGGAGGGCTCGTCGGGATCGAAATAGGTACAGCGAGCGGGATCTTGCTCACGATGAACCGGAAGATCCGACAGAAAGATTGGGCGGCCTATTGCGCGCGTATCCTCCACAACCGTGCTCCAGCCCTCGAACAGCGATGGCTGGACGATCGCCGCGGCGCGCCGGAAGATTTCCACCTGCGTAACACGGTCGATGAGGCCCAGAAGCTTGACTTGATCCTGGAGACCGTTCTCCTCGATAAAGGCGAGAAGCCCGGCAAAATGGCTTTCGTTGCGTCTGTCGGACTGCGCCCCTGTGCACACAAGTGGAATGGTAAGACCATGATCCCGCTTAAGGATTGTGAGAGCATTCAGTACCGCAATATGGTTCTTGTGCGCCCAGAATTGGTTGGGCAGATAAAGGAATTTCGACGGCAGTCCGAACTTCCCGACTATCGAATCATCCGCTGCCCCTTGAGTCTCCAGCAGCGAGCAGAAATGCCAGACGCGTGGCGTCGCCGGCTGACCGGGATAAAAGGAGCGAAAGTCGGCAGCGGCAACCTCGCTGCTGAGTACGATCACACCGGGCTTTGCCGCCAATTCCGCGATGGAACGGTCGCGCGCGGCGATCTCGTCTGCCGAGAACAGATGGGGAAGATAACGGTGCTGAAAATCGGGGATCCAGCGCAAGGTCACCGCGCCTTCTACCTCGCGCCCGAAGCCCGGATAGACAATATCGATGGGGGGCTGGGCAATCTTCAGACCGATCTTTCGTGCGATACGCTTCAGCAGGCCTTTCTTGCGGCCCAAAGCGTCCGCTAGATGATTTTCCGCAAGGAACTTGCCGACTACATCCGGCGCGCCGAGGAGTTCGACATGCGGACGCTCGTTGGCCGGCAACCGAGAAAGGCAGATGGCAAGGTTTTGTAGATACAGCACGCCGCCCATCCAGGTCGGATCACTGATCAGCTCTATCCCGATGCGAAGTGTGCGTTCTGGTCCGTTCACGATGTGTGCAGCTCCCGCATCGACCGGCGCCAGGCCCGTTTCCTGCCTATCTTCGGTATCGGGTTCCAGGCGAGCCGGCGCAGGCGCTCCAGCTGGGGGCGGTCGGGGAGGTTCGAAAAGTCGATCGTCGTCAGCCCGAACCATCTCTCACTTTGCAGCGTGCGCAGAAGACCGCGCTGCCGCAGCGTCGCCACATCCAGGCCGACAGATTGCACGTCCGCTTCCTGCACCGGGCCCGGGGCGGCCACCAGGAACAACGGCAGGCGGATCACGCCTGGAAATATCTCCGGACGGCAGAGCACGTCGGCGCCGTCGGTTGCGATCGCGTTCCTGAACTCCCGAAACATCCGACGCTGATTGTGGATATACGCAATGGTGCGCCCTGGCAGAGAAGTGAGCCAGTAGATAGGCAGAAAGAGAGGTCTTACCCCAGTACGCAAGGTAAGATCGATAACGATGCGCTTGATGAGACGCATCCGGTTGCGATTGCGGTAGGCAGCCGGCGCATGACGGCCGATGAAGCGCCAATGGTCACGCACGTTGCTCATCGACCGGCGAGAAAACAACTCGTTCCAGATGGAGCGAAAAGTGCTGCGCCCCTGCGTGGGCACGATGCCGGTTTCCTCGATGTGCGCCATGATGCGGGTTTCATAGGTCACGCCCAGTTTGAAGCCATGGCTTTTCAAACGGCAGAAGAACTCGTAGTCGGCGAGGTAATGCGGCAGCATCTCGGCATCGACATTTCCCGCGGCGCGGATCATCCGCAGCGGGATGATGCTGCCCCGCCCCGGAAGCACATCCACGTCGTCGCGATAGATCTCGCCGGGATCGACATGCTGCCTTACCGAGAAAGTATAGCCTTCCCAGTCGACATATTCGCCGGCATCGAGCACCTGTTCCGGGTCCCTGCTGTCGACGATCAACCCGCCGACCGCCGCGTCGTGCTGAAGTGCGGCCTTGACTAGCGTCTCGACATAGTCGGAATCCAGAATTGTGTCGTTGTTCATCATCAGGACCAAATCGTCCGGTCGGCCGCCGAGTGAGAGCACATGGTCTATGCCCAGCGCCATGGATCCCGACCACCAGAACTCCTTGTCCGTTGTCAACACCGTGACATCGGGAAATTCGGCACGAATGGTTGCGACGCTCCCATCCGTTGAACCGCCATCCGAAACGATGATGTTGATCGGTCTCCATGTCTGGGCCCGTAGGTAAGCAATACAGGCACGAGTAAAATGCAGCCTGTTGAAGACTGGAATGATCACATGCACGGTCGGTAGGCCGGAATCGGCCACCTCTGTCGCAGTGCCAAACTCCGCCTCGGTATTCATCGTCACTTGCCGATACCGGAAGAGGAATCGAGAATCTCCCCGTTTTTGCCGATCACCAGGAAGTCGATCTGGCGCTCCCAGTGGAAGGAGGTGAAGAACAGGTCGCGGTTGCGCTCGAAGAAATCCTGGAACGGGTTAGTATAGGCGCTTTGAAGCGCTTCGAAGAACTCGTTTCCGAGTTCACGGCGCTCGCTTTCGTTCCATTCTATCAGGCAGAGCGTATTTCCAAGCCTAATGCTGTGCCAGCGATGATGATCCTGCAGCCGGGTGAAATTAAACATCACATCCGAAAGACGCGTGGGCACTTCCAGATAGCCCCGCTTGCCGACGCGCGACAGTTCGCGCATCGCTTGGCCTGGATTGTCGAGGTGCTCCATCACGTGCGAGCAGAATACGAAGTCGTAGGCACCGTCTTCGAAGGGCAGCCTCTCGATATCGACCTCGAAAAACGTACGGCCATCGAGAACCATGGGTTCAACGCGATGCGTCGTTTCCTCGGGGAACTTATCGGCGAGATGATTGGCGCGCTGGAAAGGATATCCTCCGGATCCGACATCCAGCACAAGATCAGTCTCTGCGATGTCCCACTTCATCACCTCGTTCTGATAGGTCCAAGTGCTGCGTACTGGTTCGGCGCGTTTTTCAAGTCCCGGAGCCAGCATCCAGGCCTCTTTTGGCAACTGAGTCAACAGTAGCTCCTGCGCCGAGTGACGCAGATCCGCATCATCTTCTATCCCACTCGACCTCACCAGTTCCTTGACAATGGGAAGCAGCCAGCGCACGTCGTCAGCGCCGGCGGTCTTGGAGGACTGCGAGCGCGCTCTCATCCAAGCTTCGAACTTCTCGCGCTTGCGGCGCTCGAGACGGTTGACTATGCGTGTCAGCATCACTGTGTCCCAGTTTCGTGCGGGCGGGATATGACCGCCATTAATTCTTTCGTGACAGGCAGCGTCGAGACCCTGGCACCAAACTCGGCAAGCATGTCAGCGAAGCTCTCCTTGCTCCAGAACCAGTTGTGGCCGAGGAACTGGTCCCCCGTGCCGTCAGGCACAACGATCGCCACCGTGCCGCCGGGACGGCAGATGCGTACGAGTTCGGCGGCGACCCGCTTCGGATACTCCAGATGCTCGAGCACATCCGTGCACAGGACCAGATCGAAGGATGCCGTCTCGTAAGGCAGGTTCTGGTGGATCACGAACTGCTGGAACGCACCGTCAGGCATCGCTCGAGCCGCGCCTTCGACCGCTTTTCCCGAAAAATCGAGGCCGGAAACGGCGAGGGCCGGACGACGCCGACGCACTTCGCGAAGCAAATCTCCGACCCCGCAGCCAACGTCGCAGACGCTTCCGCTATTCGGGAGATGCACCTCGATAAGGTCCACGATCTCCGTTGTCAGCTTGTCGCGTGCATGGCCAGCTTCGGCCTTGAATGCAGCGAGATTGGAGCTGTCACCCCACAAGAGGTCGTAACCCTCTGCAGAGTTGTCCTCCGTCAGCCAGCCGACCCCTAGGTCGGCGCTACGCGTCTGGTCGGGAAGTAGCACGGCGCGATAGCGATTCTTCGGAACCAGCAGGAACCGGTCGACCGGACCATAGACGTACATGCCCTTTGGCACATAATCGTATTGACCTTGCGGGATATGATCCCATCCGTCGGCAGAATAGGGCGCGTTGCCGCGCATGTCACCTTCGCTCGTCGCCGGATAGAGGCGTTCGGCAACCCGTCGGAGCAGTTCCGCGCCCGTTTTGCGAATTCCTCCAATACTCAACCTGCTCTTTCCTTTTCGCATAGATAGACAAACGCCAAAGCATATCTCGGATCGCTTTCCTTCAAACCTTTCGCAAGGAAGGGCAATGCAAGGCATCGCAGCGCGACACGAGCGAAGTAGCCCAGCTTCGACCCCATTGCCTTCTTCTCGTGCAAAAACTCGGCGAAAATCAACCAGCGCCCACCGATGGATTGGCGCGACAGAACCTTGAAAGGCGAAAGCAGCTTGTCAAGGGCGGACGACGAAAACCTGAAAAAATCATCCGGGGCGGCGTGATAGTAATACATGAAAGGTACGACCAGAAGGAGGCGGCCTCCAGGCGTGAGAACGCGATATTGTTCCTTGAATGCAGCATCGAAGTCGAACAAATGCTCTAGCGCAAATACAGAAACAAGTGCGTCAACGGAACCGTCGGGCAGATCGATCTTCGTCATGTCCAAAACCATGTCGAAGCCGGGGACCACGTTGCTGGTCACATACGGCTGGTCCGAAGACATGAATTTCTTGTAGTAATCGCTGCCTGCTCCGAGTTCCAGGATCGCCCCGGTTCCAGCGAGAGCAGGCAAAAACTTGAGCATGGCCTCATCAGTCATGGCGCGCGCCGGGGTGCGCCCATCCGCCATGAATTCCGAGAGGAAGCTAAGTGGGAGCGCCGGGGGAGCGATTTTCTGAATCTCATCCGACGTCATCGTAAAGACGCCGCGCTGCTCTGCTGTTTTCTTGAAAAAAACGGTCATGCCTGGCTCCTTCCGTCCACAATGACATTCGCGATTTCCGGCAGAGCATGAGGACTGGGTTTGAGTTCGAACGTACTGTTCAGATGCATGACCGCGTTACTATCGGCATATAGAAACAGGTCCCGAGGGTGGAGGACTACGAACCTTGCCGCTCCGAACCAATAGAAAAGATGCACGCCAACCTCCTTGCGCGTAATCCCGATGTTGGCCACATAAGCGCCCGGCCTGAAATTCGGAGCCTGAACACGAACCTTCAACACGTAGTGGCCAGGCATGACTTTCGGCAAGGCCAGCCCCTGTTCGTAGTTGTCCAACGTCGCAATAAATCTGTAGTGAACGGCGTCGATAGTATAGCGGAACAGTAAGTTCTCTTGCGGTTCCTTCACCTCGATCTCGGCAACGATCTCGATACTTTCTTTGAACTGAAATTCACCGCCGATCCTGGGTCCGGATTCGCCATTGATCGTTACAGACGTGCAGACAACATCCCCGGTACCGCCTTTGCTGTGACCATACTCGGCCTTGCTTTCCTCTTTATCTAAAGTGTCTTTATAATGAGCTGAAACTGCGCGTTCGAACTGGCTGGAAGCAATCGCGGCATTTCGGGAGTTTTGGTCGTCATAGGCACGAATTGTCTCTTCCGCGGGGCCATCGACCAAAACTGAGCCGCGATTCATGAACAAGCCGCGATCGCAGACCGACCAGATTGCACCTGGCGAGTGAGACACTAGAATGATGGCCGCTCCCTGGCGCTTCAGTTGAAGAATATGGTCAAAGCACTTCTTTTGAAAATTCAGGTCGCCGACAGCCAGCACTTCGTCCATTAGCAGCACGTCGGGACGGCTGAGTGCCGCGATCGCAAAGCCAAGCCGAACATACATGCCGCTGGAATAGTTGCGAACGGGTAGATCGATGAAATGATCCAGTTCAGAAAAGGCGATGATCTCATCCATCAGACCATCGATCTCCCGGGTCGATAGACCGAGCAGCGCACCGTTAACGTAGACGTTTTCACGTCCTGTCAGCATCGGCGCGAAGCCCGCACCGGCAGCGATCAGCGCGCCGACGCGACCGCGGATTTGGATACGTCCCTTGTCGGGCGCATATACGCCGTTCAGGATGCGCAGGAGTGTGGTCTTGCCGCAGCCGTTTACGCCCATGATACCGAGGGCTTCGCCACCATTAAGTTGGAAGCTGACATCGTTGACGGCCCAGAACTCGCCTTCTCGGAGGACATCCGTTGTGCTCGAACGACCCGCGAGTTTACGGACCGAATCGCGAAGTCCATATTTCATAGATTGCCGCAGAGTGAGCCCGAACTTCTTCGAGACACCTTGAGCGCGGATCGCCCAGTTATCGCTCATAGCCGCTCGGTTACCTTGTCCTTGATCAGATAGAAAGCGTGGACGCCAATCCACAGCACGATGCCCGAAAACAGCGTGGCAGCAAGATAGCCAGGCCAGTGGGAAACAGCACCGAGCACTATGATAGTGCGCGGCGCGTCAACCAGATAGGTTAATGGATTCCAGAAGACGACTTGCTGAAGAGCTGGGTTGGCAAACTGGGCTGTGTATACGACCGGAGTCACATACATGACCAGGTTGATCAATGTCACGAACATGCCGGTCACATCGCGCGCCACGGCGCCAACAACCGAGAGCATCAGACCGATACCTACGCCGAGCGCTATGATAGGCAGAACGGTCACGGGATAGAGAACGACCCAGATCGACGGCAATCGACCGAAGACGAACAGCAGCAAGATAAGCACGATGACATTGACGAAGAGATTGTAGCAAAGCGATGCGAGGCCCGTGACGGCAAGGCCGATTTTCGGGATATTGGTGCGCATGACAAGATCGCTGTTGGCGATCAGTCCGTTCGCGACGACGGACAGCGCCGTGACGAAGATGCCCCAGACCGTCGTACCGACATAGACGTAGATCGGATAGGGAATTTCTGTGTCGCCAGGGTTCAGGATGCCTGTGAGCTGCATAAAGACGAAGCTGGCAATGCCGAGCAGCGGCACGAGCACGATCCAGAGATAGCCGAGCAGCTTCTGGCGGAAGCCGGCGACGAAATCGCGCTTGAAAAGGTGCCACAGAACGTGCCGCGACCATGAAAGCTCACGAGCGGCCAAAACGATGGAACCGATCGGTCCCAAGACGTCGCCGGCGGCTTCATAGGTTCGCACGATCTTTGCTGACTTGCTTGCGGGGCCCACTGTCATTGGCGCTCGCCTGCAACGGCGGGCTTGACCGCCAAGAAGGAGTAGAGACGCCCCGGCGTCTGATCGCGCGCATTCAGGGCCGCGATCAGACGCTTCAGCAGCATCCGGCCGAGGAAATGCTTGCGGTTGAAGATGATGTCGGTCAGCGACCGACCAATGATGGCGGCAGCAGGCCGGGTGCAATGGACGAAGCACTGTTCCGGTGTCATCGGGAAATAATTAATCGGCGAGTCCAGCGGCGCGAGCACCTTGTCGAGATGTAATCCGGCACCGGTCATTGCCGACAGATATTCCTGAAGCAGGAAGGCGTTTTCGCCGCCATAGAACTTGTGGAGCGTGTGTGCATCGAGGAAGGCCTGCAGATCCTCGCGGCGGCTGAGCACATGCTCGCGCGTTGCGATCATCACGCCGCCCGGCTTCAGGACACGGAAGACCTCGCGGCAGGTCTGCGGCAGATCTCGCGCATGGTGCAGCACCTGGCGGGCATTGACTACATCGAAGGTGTTGTCGGCAAAGGGCAGCTTCTCGGAATAGTCGCCGGCGACTTTGATCGTCAGTCCGCTGCTTGCCGAAAGGGAATGGATGGCACCGGCACCGACCAGCATGCTGGGGTCGGGTTCGAGAGCCGTCACGTCCCAACCGTCGCGCGCCATGGCATAGCTGCTGATGCCGCGGCCTGCGCCAAGATCGAGCGCAGTCCCGCCAGGTGTCGGAAGAAGAGCGGCGATCGCCTTCCATTCCGCACTTTCCCAGAATCGCTCGGCTGCATCCTGCAGCGGATCGTCGAAGTAGCAGGCACGCACCAGGGGCTGCTGATCCTTTTGATCGCGCAGCCATTGTACCGACTCTTCCCAGCTCATCAGTGCCATTCTATCGCTCCCGATCTTCGATCGTTACTTGCCGGCGGCGTCCAGCGCTCGTAGCGTGGTGTTTGCGCCGGTGATGACATCCATAACCGGCACATCGAGAATCTCCATCCGCCGCTTTTCGCCGCCCAGGAAATTCAGCTTTCCAGATTCATCGCGCGAATCCCGGAACCGCGAGTCGATGTAGGCTTCAGCCGCCGTCAACGCGCTGAGGCGGCCGAGACGGTCTCTTCGCACGAAGAACAAGTTGTTGGCGGCAGTATTGGACCCGACCAGTGCATAGCCCTTCTTGGAAGCGAGATGTTCGAACGCCCTTATCGAGGCGCCCCAGAACAGGTTCGAGTAATGCGCCTTCTCGCGCTGGAAAGCCCGGTCGTAGGGAACGGAAATTGCATAGTCGGGGCCGAAAACGCTGTTCCACTCGACAATGACGATGACCGGATTGCAGATGTCAATCTTTTCCCAGACCCAGTAATCGTTTCCATCGATATCTACGCTGAGAATGCCGACATCGCCATCAAATCCCGCATCGCCTATGAGCTGGTTAATGTTGTCCCGGTCGATCCAGGCATCCACTGCCGTCAGGTCATGACGCCAGTAAAGGTCCTGATTTCGGACGAAATCCATATATTCCTTGCTGCCGTCGATGATCAAACCGCGCCAATGATCGTTCATCAGCAAGAAGCGTGTGCTGGATTCGGAGTAGTTCTGAACGCCGAACTCGACGAAGCTTGTCTCTCTGCGCGTGATTCCGGTCTCGCGGATCAGGTATTGAAGTATGCCGTCCTCGCCGAACTGCGAAAACACTTTGAATTCCGCATCCTGAAGGCGCGCAAGCGGCGCCCGTTCGGAATTCTGCAACGCCAGCGCCCTGCCTTGGAGGATCATCAGATCGTCGATCTGCTGCCGGGTGTTCGACAACCCGCGCGCGACCACGCCCTCTATATGTTGGGATACGGGCGTGGCGATCATGCGGGTGAGCTTATTCAGGAGAGACACGTTATTCCTCTTTGCCTTGGGCGGTCAGGGCAGACGTCTTATCTGTCGTTGACCCGCCCGCCAGCGGTTCGATAACAGGGATCACCTTATTGCGATAGACCATACCCGGGGGTACGTCGCTGGTAACGATGGAGCCGGCCGCAATGACGCTGCCGCGCCCAATGCGCACGCCGCGCAGGATCGTCACGCCGAAACTGATCCATACATCGTCTTCGATGATGACAGGCGCCGAGAAGACGCCAGGCATGTCCGCAGCGGTTACAGGATGGCCTTTCTCGATGATGTGACGAAAGTGGGCGTGGCGCTCGTCCATATCGGCGGAATGCGCCGTGCCGTCATGAATGTTCACGTCATGGGCGATTAGCACACGGTTGCCGATAATGACCCGCTCCATCGACCAGATCTCTGTCCTGATGCCGATATAGCACCAATCGCCGATGCTGACCTCACCCCCGTGACCATAGGTTAGGAGCCGGCCACGCACGTAGGAGTTGCGCCCGATATTGATTTTCTCCGGGCCGCCCGAAAAATTGTTGACTTCCGATTCGGGCATAAGCGCCGAACCGGCGCCCAATACGCAGGCATCTGCGCCATGAACCCGCTTTCGCTCACGATCGAGTTCATGCGCCAGCCAAGCGAATGCCCGGTATCTCAGTCTTTCAAGAAAACGCATTACGCAGCTTCTGGTTGGCCCTGCGGGCGAATATCTTCAGAGACGCGATCACCCCTGATCCCGGTGAGCCGGACTGCGCGACCGGCCTCTGCCTCCCACGGAAGAAATCCTTGAGTTGCGCGAAATGGCGTTCATTGACAACCGTCTGCGCCGGAAAAGAGACGTGCTCCGGCAGTGCAGAGCCGATGTAAAGCGTAGCATCCCCCTGCTTGAGGAAATCGTCGCTACCGCAATGTACACCAGTTCCGTCGAAGCCACCGTTCCAGACCAGGCTGTTTGACGGATAGACGACAAGCCCCCGCTTGCGCGATGTAGTATACCACCAAAGGATCCCCCAGGAATCGTTGCGCCCGGCAATTCGGTCTTCTAGCATCGAAGTATAGGCGGAGCTACCGTCGAAATTGAAGAGGCTCATCCATTCGCGATCTTGGCGCGCGGCGTCCAGATCGGGAACGTCGAGATTGAAATCCTTCCAGGCTCGCTGCCATGTGGCCCAACCCCACGTCGTCGTTACGGGCAGAAGGAATGCATCCTCGACTGGACCTTTCGGCGGACTGATCGTGAAACCACCCACCTGAACCACTCCCGGCTCGTTTTCATAACGATCAAGCGATGCAATCATAAAGTGCAAAAAATCAGGACTGACAACTAGATCATCCTCGACGACGACCGCACGGCCGTAGCGTGAACACAGTTCGCTGACGCCGCCTGAAATCGAACGGGCAAGACCGATATTCGCCTCACGTTCAACCACCGTCGCGTTCAACGTCTGTGCCCAGCGACTCAGAATTTCACGCGTTTCAGCCACCTTTGCGCGCGCGCTCTCAGTCTTGGCTGCATCGGAGAAAAAATAGAAATCGCAGTCCTGAAGGCGTCGTGATTTCGAAAGAGCGAGCAGCGCCCGCTCCGTATGTTCCGGGCGATTATATGCGAAAAAAGCGACGGGTGTCTTGCCGGTCATCGATTACTACCCCACAAAACCTTCGCTTCGACCACTCCCGTCAAAATCCGACCCATCAATTCTGCTACCCCGTTGCCTAAGGAAAACATCTCCTTTCGCGATATATAGCACGCTCCAGGATCGCTTCAGCCTAAAAGCGCCGGCATTATATTTTTCGGAACTCGATTCCGACTCGACGCGCACATTCCATGTACCTACCGCCCGGAAGCGATCGCATATCGTCCCGCAGCACCCAGTTCGAGAGAAGCCATAATTCGCAAAAAGTGGCTTTGCAAGCGAATTGCTCTGCATCCACAACCATGGGATAAAGCGACAATTGCGCTTCCCGCAGGACAGGCCCTCCTGCTCAAGACCACGTGTCCACGTGATCTGCAACTTAGTATTTCCCCCGGGGATGGGTTAGAGTCCGGTCCATTAGGGCGGACGAAGGAAGGACGGTCAAGTGGGCCGGCTTGCCGTGGCGAGGTGGCATGGTATTCCACGCCGCCGAAAGTATCCGGCCAGTACGTCTTGAAGAAATGGAGAACTCTCATCCGGGCTTCGGCCGTCGTTTGGTCGTGCTTTTCAAGGCGCCGTTACCCGATTACGAGCGTTACGCCTTCAGATATCCCATGTAGGGGTGCTTCCGGCGATTAAAACTTACACCGCACTTCTCTCCCGCACACCATCCGCGATTGCCATCATCTTATCCGCCGCCGCATGCCCGATCAGCATGAAGGCATGCATCGCGTTCGACCAGTAAACCACATTCATACCCTTGCGGTTTTCAAGATCGGGCGGTTTGCGGCCGGCGTCAGACATCACGATACATAGCGCCATCGGGCCGGTTTCGGGGTCGAGGTAGGCGATCTGGGCGAGCGGCTTGCCGTCATATTGCAGGAGCAAAGCGCGTTTGAAATCGATGCCGGGAAGCAAGACGGCTTCAAGGGAGAGCGACAGGCCGAGTTTTTCGTTTAGGCTGGCGAGTTGGGCGACCTGTACTTCCCTCGCAGGGACGGGGCCAGTGAGCGTTTCTGGAGTGTAGAGCGAGATATATTCAGCGACCACGGCACGCCATTCGCTGTTTTCGTCCTTTGCCGAAAAGCCTCTGCCGATGCCGATGACGGCGCGGTCGATGGTGATGCCGGCGACAAGCGAGGCGGCGAGTGTGCCGAGGAAACCGCGGCGGGTGGCGATTGGTGGTGCGGAAGCGGATTTTGCGCTCTTCTGCTCAGGAATGGTGGCGAGCATTCTCTCCAGTTTCTCTCGCGGCGCCTCGGAGAGCAGCGGGGCGAAGGCCTGCGCGAACGGCAGGTTGGCGCGGGCGAGGAATTCTAAGCGTTCGGCGACGCTGTCGTCTTCGCTGACGAGCTCTTCGATGCGCGCGGCCTCTTCGGCCGTCAGTTCGCCATCGATGAAGGCGGTGAGGTCCTCGTCAGAGGGAATGGTGTGTTTCGTGTTCATTGCCGTCCCCCTTCCGGTCCGGCGCCGGAGAGCTTTGCGCGGGCAGCCGCCAGCCGGCTCATCACGGTCCCGATCGGAATATCCAGTATGCCTGCAACCTCGCGATAGGAAAGTCCTTCAACATAGGCGAGGAAAACTGCTGTTCTTTGCGCCTCGGGCAGCGCATTCACCTGTCTCAGAACCTGGCCCGCCATCACGTGCGTTTCGGTATCGTGGGCGCCGTCGAAGGTCAGCGCATCCCCGGCGTCGACGAACCCTTGGCCCTGGCGCACGCGCCGCGCGCGGATCTCGTTCAGCCAGATCGAATGCAGGATCGAAAACAGCCAGCGATCGAGCCGCGTGCCGGGCATGAATTGATCGGCGCGCTCCAGCGCGCGAAGGCAGGTCGCCTGCACCAGGTCGTCGGCAACATCGCGCTGATGCGAGAGAACGAGACCATAACGCCAGAGCCGCGCCAGATTTTCCGCCAGGCCGCTCCTGATATCCGCTTCGCTCGCGATGGCCGCCTCCGCCAGTCTTGCATCCTTCGGAACCGCCGGGCGAACCGGCGATTCCATCGTTGCGTGACTATAGGCAGGAAATGTGGTGCGCGCGACCGACATTCGGATATGCCTTTCCCTGGTTCCGTCTTCCCGCCCGCTCCGTCGATCAGATCTTCGACGGGTCGAGGATCGCAGCGTTGAGGTCCTGATATTCCTCGCAGCTCGTGCCGCAGATCGCCTTGATCGTGTTCAACTGGTCCTTGGCGAGATCGAGCTGGCCCTTGATGACATAGGCTTCGCCGAGATATTCACGGACCTTGGCGTATTGCGGATCCATCTTCACCGACTTGAGGTAATAGGAAATGCCTTCGTCGGTGCGGCCGAGCTTGCGGGTGGCGTAACCGCGATAGTTCAGCACTTCGGCCGTGTTCTGGTCCTTGACCGTGTCGAGCATGGCAAGCGCCTCTTCATAGCGGCCGTCCTTGGCCAGCGAATAGGCATAGTCGGTGCGGTTCTCGTCGGAGACGTTGGCGCTCTGCTGCTTGACGCATTTCTTGGTCTTCTGGTCGTAGATCTCGCCCTTCTTGCAGGTCGGCATGGTGCTATTGTTATCGCCGATCGCAAAGACCGGGACAGAGAAAACGGAAGCGGCAAGGCAACCGCCGAGAAGGATGGAAGCGATACGGACTGTCGTGAGCGTCATGGGAAAACTCCTCTAGAAGTGACGTTGCGAGGAGAGAACACCGCTGCATCGGGCTTTATTCGACAGCCTTTTCATTTTCTCGATCACAGCTTCGTGAAGCAAACCAGATCGAATAAATTATCGACACGACGTGTTCTCAGTCGTTGCGCCGGGAACGACAAGGAGAATTCAGTGACCGATACCGTAAAACTCGTCAGCCTCGCCGTCGCCACGCCCGAACACGTCATTACCCAAAATCAGGCCGCCGAAGCCTCGGCCAGGCTGTTTGCCAATCGGTTCGAGGACTTCCGGCATCTTGCCCGCGTCTTCGACAGCGCCGGCATCGAAAAACGGCATGCCGCGCGGCCGCTTGCCTGGTTCGACGAGCCACATGGCTGGCAGGATCGGATGGAGGCCTATGCGGAGGTTGCGGGCGGGCTGTTCGTCGAGACTGCCACCTCCGCACTTCGTCGGGCAGGGCTCAAGCCCAGTGATGTCGACTGTGTCGTTACGGTCTCGTCCACCGGCTTTACGACGCCGAGCCTAGATGCGCAGCTTGCCCGCCGAGTAGGCTTCCGGGCCGAAATCGAACGCGTGCCGGTCTTCGGGCTCGGCTGCGCTGCCGGTGTCTCCGGCTTTGCGATCGCCTCGCGCCTGGCGCGCAGCCGGCCGGGGGCCGTCGTGCTGTTCGTTTCGGTCGAGCTTTGCACGCTGGCCTTCCGGCTGGACGAACTGACGCGGCCGAACATCATCGCCACGGCGCTTTTCGGCGACGGCGCTGCCGCCTGCGTGCTGCGCGCAGGGGGTGATGGACTGGCGCAAGTGGAATCGACCGGCGAGCATCTCTTTCCTGATACGCTCGATATCATGGGCTGGAAAATCGACGACGGCGGCTTCGGCATCGTGCTGGCGCAATCGCTGCCACCCTTCGCCGAAAAGGAGCTCGGCCCGGCGGTGGCGGGCATTCTGGCGAGAAACGGGCTGAAAGCAGAGGATATCGGCCGCTTCATCTGCCATCCCGGCGGCATGAAGGTGCTGGCCGCGATGGAAAGCGCGCTTTCGTTGGTGCCGGGTACTTTGGATCACGAACGCGCCGTGCTTGCCGAATACGGCAACATGTCCTCGCCCACCGTCCTCTTCGTGCTGGAGCGGGTGATCCGCGCCGGATTGCCGGAACGTGCGGCGATGATTGCCATGGGACCTGGCTTTTCGGCGAGCTGCGTGACGCTCCGGAGGCCGGTATGATGTGGCCGTCGATCGCGCTCCTTTCTTTCGTGACGCTGCAGCGGCTGGGAGAACTCATGCTCGCCCGGCGCAACACCGCCGCCCTTCTTGCCAGAGGCGCCAGAGAAGTCGCGCCGGAGCACTATCCCTTGATGGTAGCGCTGCATGCAGGCTGGATCATCGGCCTGTGGCTGCTGGCACCTGGAAGAGCGGTCGAGCTCTTCTGGTTTGTCGCGTTCATGGGGCTGCAGGCGCTGCGGCTCTGGGTGCTGGCAACGCTGAAAGACCGCTGGACGACGCGCATCATCATTTTGCCCGGCGCGCCGCTTGTGAGATCAGGCCCCTATCGCCTTCTCCGGCATCCGAATTATGTGATCGTCATCGGCGAGATTGCCGCGCTTCCTCTCGCCTTCGGCCTGCCGCTTTACGCGGTCGTCTTTTCGCTTCTCAACGCCTGCGTCCTTTATATCAGAGTGAAGGCCGAAAATGCCGCACTGGAAAGCGCAATGATTTTGAAATGAATGACATTTTTCGTTTGCGCGCCAGTATCGGCACGGGCATTTTCACCTGACAGCAAAGCGGAATTCAGGGGAAATGACAAAGAACGCAATCGTGCTCGGCGCCGGCATCGTCGGGGTTTCCACCGCCATCCACCTTCAGCGGCGCGGCCGGCAGGTGACACTGGTCGACCGCAAGGATCCGGGGAGGGAAACCTCCTTCGGCAATGCCGGCCTGATCCAGCGCGAAGGTGTCGCCCCCTACGGTTTTCCCCAACAGCTCGGCCTTCTGCTGCGCTATGCCCTCAACAATCGCATCGACGCGCATTACCACCTGCGCACGCTGCCAAGCCAGATTGCCTTCCTTGCCCGCTACTGGTGGAACTCCAATCCGCGGCGCCACGCGGTCATCACCCGAGCCTATGCGCCGCTAATCGAAAATTCGATTGCCGAACACAAGGACCTGATCGAGGCGTCGCATGCCGAAACGCTGATCCGTAGGGATGGCTGGATGAAGCTTTTCCGGACGCGGGCCCGGCACGACGAAGCCCTCACGGAAGCCGCGCTTTGGCGGGGTGAATTCGGCGTGGAATATGACAGCCTGACCGCGGCCGATATCGCCCGCATGGAACCTGATCTTAGCGGCGATTTCACCGGCGGCATCCGCTGGCGCGACCCTTGGTCGGTGCTCGACCCGCATGCGTTGACATCAGCCTATCGCCGCCATTTCGAAAGCCTCGGCGGCCGGTTCGTCGCGGGTGACGCGGCCTCGCTCGGCCAGTTCGGCTCCGGCTGGAAGATCATGACGAGCGAGGGTCCGCTCGAAGCCGACGATGCGGTGATCGCGCTCGGCCCCTGGGCGGCCGTCGCAACCGGGCGGCTCGGCTATTCCTTCCCGCTCGGCGTCAAACGCGGCTATCACATGCATTATGCGCCCGAAGGCAACGCCGTGCTAAACAACTGGATGCTCGATGCCGAACGCGGCTATCTCCTTGCGCCGATGAGCCGCGGCATTCGCCTGACGACAGGGGCGGAGTTCGCGACGTTGAATGCACCGAAGACCCCGGTCCAGCTCGATCGCGCCGAAGCCGTGGCCCGCACGATCTTCCCGCTCGGCAAAAGGCTCGATCCCGAGCCCTGGATGGGCGCGCGCCCTTGCACGCCCGATATGATGCCGATCATCGGCAAGGCGCCGCGCCATCAGGGCCTATGGTTCGCCTTCGGCCATGCCCATCACGGGCTCACACTCGGGCCGGTGACCGGTCGCGTGCTTGCCGAACTCATTACCGGGGAAGCGCCGTTCATCGATATTGCGGCCTACGCGCCGCAGCGTTTCAACCCGTGACGCCGAGAGAAGCGAGACCTTTGAGAGCGGTCGCCGCGATGCCGTCCACCGTGTCGTCGATATCGACGGTGACGACGCCCGGCTCGCCTGTGGGCACCTCAAGGGTCGCCAGCTGGCTTTCGAGCAGCGACACCGGCATGAAATGCCCCTTGCGCTCACCCATGCGTTGCGTCAGCAGCGCCCTGGAACCTTCCAGGTAGACGAAGAACAGATTGCCGCCGGCAGCAGCCCTCAGCCTGTCGCGATAGATGCGCTTCAGCGCCGAGCAGGAAACGATGATGCCATCGCCTTTCTCCAGCGAGGCCTTCATGTCTTCCCCGATGCGGTCGAGCCAGGGCATCCGGTCCTCATCGGTCAGCGGAATACCCTTCGACATCTTCTCGACATTGGAGGCCGGATGAAGCGCATCGCCTTCGACGAACTGCAGGTGAAGAGCTTCGGCAAGCTTTTCGCCGACAGAGGATTTGCCACAGCCGCTCACCCCCATGACGATGATCGCATGGGCTTCGTTCATCCGCTCATCCGGCATGATTCCTCCGAACATCCAACCTTCTGTCTACGCAATTCCCTGCAAAAGCGCTTCGCGCTTTGCCTGGGAAAACCGCTCCTCACTTTTCGTGGAATTGCTCCGGTTTCTCGCTCAGTCGAGCGGGAAGTGGCAGGCATATTGTTGTGCGCCCTCTCCACTTAGTTCGGGAGAAACCTGGCGACAATAGTCCTGCGCCTTCCAGCAGCGCGGATTGAAGTGGCAGCCCGACGGCGGCTTCAGCGGCGAAGGCAACTCGCCTTGCAGGCGGATGCGGTTCTTCGCACGTTCGGGATCGGCGATCGGCGTCGCCGATAGCAAGGCTGCGGTATACGGGTGGCGCGGCCTGGCAAAGACCTCGGCGGCGGGACCGGTTTCGACGGGGCGGCCGAGATACATCACCATTACCTCGTCGGCTATGTGATGAACGACCGAGAGGCCGTGCGAGATGAAGAGATAGGCAAGGCCCATCTCCTTCTGCAGGTCCATCAGCAGGTTAAGCACCTGCGCCTGGATCGAAAGGTCGAGAGCCGAAACCGGTTCGTCGAGCACCAGCACCTTCGGCCGCAGCATCAGGGCGCGGGCGATGGCGATACGCTGGCGCTGACCGCCGGAGAACATATGGGGATAGCGGCCGTGGTGTTCCGGACGCAGGCCGACGCGGGCCATCATCTCCTCCACCTTGCGGCGTCGGGCGGCGGCGTCGAGATCGGTGTTGATCTTCAGCGGCTCTTCGAGGATGGAGCCGACCTTCTGACGTGGGTTGAGCGAGCCGTAGGGGTTCTGGAAGACGATCTGCACCTGGCTGCGCAGGCTGCGATCGCCGACATGGGCGGGCTTGCCGTCGATCAACAACTGACCTGCGGTCGGGTCCTCGATCATCGTGACCAGGCGAGCGAGCGTCGACTTGCCGCAGCCGGATTCGCCGACGACGGCGAGCGTCTTTCCGGAATGCAGGCTGAAGCTGACACCGTTCAGCGCCTTGACGGTCGCGTCGGCTTTGAAAAGGCCGCGATTGACGGTGTAGAAGCGGGCGAGATCCCTGCCCTCGAGAACAGCGCCTGTCATACCAGGTCTCCTGCAGTTTGAACGGCCATGACACCGGGATGCCCGAGCGGCTTGCCGTCCTTCAATGGATAGTTGCAGAGCGCCAGCCCGAGCTCCGGTCCCTGGCGGACGACGCCGCGATCGCATTCGACCGTCGCGTAGCCGCAGCGCGGCGCAAACAGACAACCTGTCGGGCGGCCGTGCTGGCCGGGAACGACGCCGGCAATCGATGGAAGACGGTGACCGACTTCGGCGCGTTCCGGCAAGGCGGCAAGCAAAGCCGCCGTATAGGGGTGATGCGGATCGCGGAACAGCGCCCTCACCGGTTGTTCCTCGACCTTCTGGCCGGCATATTGCACCTGCACGCGCTCAGCGGTTTCGGCGACGACACCCATGTCATGGGTGATCAGCACCAACGCCATGCCATGCTCCTTCTGCAGGCGGACAAGCAGATCGAGAATCTGCGCCTGGATCGTCACGTCGAGCGCCGTCGTCGGCTCGTCGGCGATCAGAAGCTTCGGATTGCAGGCGAGCGCCATGGCGATCATGACGCGCTGGCTCATGCCGCCTGACATCTGATGCGGAAAGTTCGACAGGCGGTCTTCCGGCGCCGGAATGCCGACGAGATTCAGCAGTTCGATCGAACGTTCGCGTCGCTCCTTCCGATTGAGGCCCATATGGAAGCGCAACGTCTCGCCGATCTGGAAGCCGACCGTGAAGCACGGGTTGAGGCTCGACATCGGCTCCTGGAAGATCATCGCCATGTCCTTGCCGACGATCCTGCGGCGCTGGCGGGCGGAGATACCGCGCAGGTCCTGGCCGTCGAACTGCATGCGGTCGGCGGTGATCTTCGCCGTCCAGGGCAGAAGGCCCATCAGGGCCAGCATGGCAACGGATTTGCCCGAGCCGGATTCGCCGACGACCGAGAGGATCTCGCCCTTATCGCAGGTGAGCGATACGCGGTCGACGGCGCGGAAAAGACCGGATGACGTCTGGAATTCAACTGTCAGATTTTCAATTTCGAGAAGTGGCATCACGACCTCTTCAGCTTGGGGTCAAGCGCATCGCGCAGGCCGTCGCCCATCAGGTTGATGGCAAGAACGGTGATGAGGATGGCAAGACCCGGAAAAGTCACAACCCACCAGGCGCGCGAGATGAACTCGCGGGACTCGGCAAGCATCGTTCCCCATTCGGGTGTCGGTGGCTGGGCGCCCATGCCGAGAAAGCCGAGGGCTGCGGCATCGAGGATCGCGGCCGAAAAGGCGAGCGTCGCCTGGACGATGAGCGGCCCGAGACAGTTCGGCAGGATCGTCTTGAACATCAAACGCAGGGTGCCGGCGCCGGCGACGCGCGAGGCGATCACATATTCCTTCTCGCGCTCGGAGATAACAGAGGCGCGCGTCAGCCGCACGAAATGCGGCTGGTTGACCAGTGAAATCGCAATCATCGCATTGGTAAGGCCGGGGCCCAGCACGGCAACCAGCACGAGCGCGAGAAGCAGCGACGGGAAGGCCAGGATGATATCCATCAGGCGCATGATGGCCGTATCGATCCTGCCGCGGAAATATCCGGCGACGAGGCCGATCAGCACGCCCGAAATGACCGAAAGCGTGACGACGACGACACCGATGAAAAGCGAGAACCGCGCGCCGTAGATCAGGCGCGAGAGGATATCGCGACCGACAGCATCCGTTCCGAGCGGGAAGGATGCACTGCCGCCCTCCATCCAGGCCGGCACGGCGAGCAGCACCGCACGGTTCTGTTCGTTCGGCGCATGCGGCGCAAAGAGCGGCGCGAAGACCGCGACGACAAGGATGACTGTGAAAACGACGAGGCCGATGACGGCGCCCTTGTTGCGGGAGAAGTAATGCCAGAACTCCGCAAGAGCGGATGGCTGGCCGGTTTTGATGGTGACCGTGCTCATGGACCGCTCCTAGTGACGAATACGCGGATTGATGAAGCCGTAGAGAACATCAACAATCAGGTTGACCATCATGATGACGCCGGCGATCAGAAGAAGTCCGCCCTGGACCACGGCGTAGTCTCGCTTGAAGACTGAATCGACCATCCACTTGCCGATGCCCGGCCAGGAGAAGATCGTCTCGGTGAGGATGGCGCCGGCAAGGAGAACGCCGATCTGCAGGCCGATCGTGGTGATGACGGGGATCATCGCATTGCGCAATGCATGCACGCCGACGACGCGCAGCGGCTTCAGGCCCTTGGAGCGGGCGGTGCGGACATAGTCTTCGCCGAGAACCTCGAGCATTGCCGAGCGCGTCTGGCGTGCGATGACGGCAAGCGGAATGGTCGCCAGCACGATGGTCGGCAGGATGAGGTAGCTGACCGCCGAGGCGAAGGCGCCTTTCTGGCCCGACATCAGACTGTCGATCAGCATGAAGCCGGTGACCGGCTTGAAGAAATACATCAGCGAGATGCGGCCCGAAACCGGTGTCCAGCCGAGATAGCCGGAGAAGAAGATGATGAGCAGCAAACCCCACCAGAAGATCGGCATGGAATAACCGATGAGGGCAACACCCATCACGCCCTGATCGAACCAGGTGCCACGCTTGACGGCCGCAAAGACGCCGGCGGGCACGCCAAGACAGACCGCGATGATGATGGCACAGAGCGAAAGCTCCAGCGTTGCCGGGAACAGTGTGAAGAACTCGCCGAGAACGGGCCGCTTGGTCACGATCGAGGTGCCGAGATCGCCGTGCAGCACTTTTACGAGATAATCGAAGTATTGCACATAGACGGGCCGGTCGAAGCCGAGATCGTGCATGATTTGGGCGTGACGTTCCGGCGCCATGACACGCTCACCCGACAGAAGCATGACCGGGTCGCCGGGAATCAGGCGGATGAACGAGAAGGCTATCAGTGAAACGCCGAGGAATGTCGGGATCAGTACCGCGAGGCGGCCGATGAAAAAACGCAACATGGCAGGTTTTCCAATAGTTTCCGGCGGTCAGGGGAACCTGACCGCCGGCCGCACCCGGCGTTGACCGGGTAGTTTACAGATTTTTTATTATTCGGAAATGTCCACGCCGTCGAAACGGTGAATTCCGAGCGGATCCATGAAGAAGCCCGAGACCTTCTTGCTCATCGGAACGAAGACCAGCGAGTGGTCGAGCGTATTCCAAGGCGCTTCCTTCTTGAAGATCAACTGAGCCTGCTCATAAGCCTTCGTGCGCTCGGCAACGTCGGCCGTCTCCTTGGCCTTCGTCATCAGATCGTCGAATTCCTTGTTGCACCATTGAGCGCGGTTGTTGCCGCCGACAGCGTCGCAGCCAAGCAACGTATCCATGAAGTTGTCCGGGTCGCCGTTGTCGCCGGTCCAGCCGAGAATGACGGCACCGTCGCGCTTCTTGTCGGACGAAAGCTTCAGATATTCGGCCCATTCATGCGTGACGATTTCCGCATCGACACCGACCTTGGCCAAGTCGGCCTGCATCAGTTCTGCGGCGCGACGCGCGTTCAGCATGTACGGACGCGAAACCGGCATGGCCCAGATCTTCATCTTCAGACCCTTGACGCCGGCATCCGCCAGCATCTTCTTCGATGCTTCGGGATCGTACTTGTCGTCTACGACGGCATCGTTATAGGACCACATGGTCGGCGGGATCGGGTTCTTGGCAACGGCCGCGGCACCCTGGAAGACGGCATCGACGATTGCCTGCTTGTTGATCGCCATGTTCAGCGCCTTGCGGACTTCGGCCTTGTCGAAGGGCGGAATCAAGGTGTTGTAAGCGAGATACGAGACGTTAAGACCTGCCTGCTCGAGCACGGTCAGGTTCGTGTCCTTCTTGAGTTCGGCGACGTCAGCCGCATTCGGATAAGGAATGAGGTGGCATTCGCCGGCCTTCAGCTTCTGCGCGCGGACGGCGGCGTCAGAGGTGATGGCGAAAACCAGGTCGTCGATCTTTTCCTTGCCCTTGAAATAGGTCTCGTTCGCCTTGTAGCGGATGACGGCATCCGGCTGGTAGGCAACGAAGGTGAACGGGCCGGTGCCGAGCGGCTGCTGGTTCATCTGCGCCATCTTGCCGTCGGCGGCGAGCTTGTCTGCATATTCCTTGGAGATGATCGAGGCGAAGTCCATGGCGAGGTCGGCGAGGAACGGCGCTTCGGGATGATTGAGAACAAACTTGACAGTAAGGTCATCGACCTTCTCGACCGACTTGATCAGCTCGGGGAAGCCCATGCCGGCGGCATATTCGTAGGAGCCGCCTTCGACATACTTGTTCCACGGATTGTCAGCCTTGAGCTGGCGCTCGAAGGAGAAGATGACGTCGTCGGCGTTGAAATCACGCGTCGGCGTGAAGAAGTCGGTGGTCTGGAACTTGACGCCGGGATGAAGCTTGAAGGTGTACTCCTTGCCATCAGCCGAAACGCTCCAGCTGTCGGCCAGACCCGGTTCGATCTCGGTGCCGCCATGCTTGAATTCGACGAGGCGGCTGTAGACCGTACGCGACGACGCGTCGAAGGTCGTGCCTGCCGTGTAGAGGCTCGGGTCGAAGCCTTCCGGCGAGCCCTCGGAGCAATAGACAAGGGTCTTGGACCAGGCCGACGTCGCCATGACGGAAATCAGGGCCGTCGCTGCCAGGAGGACAGAGATCTTTTTCATAATATTGTTTCCCGGTTGTTCTTTTTTGATGTTTGGAGACCGTAGATAGGCATCCCGATCGACGGTCGATGGAACGACATTTATCTACTGAAAGCAACGGTCTACGGAGAAAATTTTTCCAGCTGGACAATTTTAGAAATTTTCAGTCAAAAATCAGCCTTATTTGGAAATATTCGCACAAAAACAACCAGATTTTTGTCGCATTTGGTATAAATGCACCTCCTATAACGACATGCGGCCGCCAATTCCCCGCATTTCGGAGGCCGGCGAGATTCAGCAAAAGCAAAAACCGCGATTGCCAGGGCAACCGCGGTTTGAGAAGTCTGGACTGTTCTTTTGATCAGGCGGCCGGGGCGACGACCGAAGGCTTGCGATAATGCTGCTCGCCGGTCAGTCCAAGAAGGAAATTGATCTGCGGACGCGCCTTGACGAGGTCGTCGATGGTATATTCCGAAAGCACTGCGAAGAAGGCGTTCAGCGCCTTGCGCAGGGCAGAATTCAAGCCGCAGCTGTCGACCAGCGGGCATTCGACCACGCCATCGTCCTCGAAGCATTCGGCCATGGCGAAACTGTCTTCCGTCACGCGCACGACATCGAAAAGGGTGATCTCGGCGGCCGGTTTACCCAAGCGTACGCCGCCGTTGCGACCGCGGAGGGTTTCGACGAGACCCGCCTTGTTCAGCGGCTGAAGGATCTTGAAAAGAAAGAGCTCGGAAACGCCATAGGCCTTTGCGATTTCCGGAATCCGGCTCAGGTGCCCTTCATTGGCAGCACAATACATCAACATGCGAACCGCATAGTTCGTCTGCTTCGTCAACCGCATGCCAATCTCCTGACTCGTGCCTGTTCAGACCTATATAGGCTGTTTGATAGTTTTGAACAATTCCAAAATATGAAAATCACATTCAGCTTATGAGGCCATTTGCCGCGACGTTAATCCGGCGCCATAAACGGCAATCGCAGACCGGCAGCACAGCTGAAAGGCAGGCGGGCTGACATCAACGGCTTAAAATCAAGAAATCGGGGGCCGAAAGGCCCCCGAATAACAGATCGCAGATCGTGGTGTCGTGAAGATCACTTCATCGTCGGCATGACGAATTCCGCGCCGCTCTTGATGCCGGAGGGCCAGCGGGCGGTGACGGTCTTGGTCTTCGTCCAGAACTTGATCGAATCCGTGCCGTGCTGGTTGAGGTCGCCGAAGCTCGATGCCTTCCAGCCGCCGAAAGAGTGGTAGGCCAGCGGAACCGGGATCGGAACGTTGATGCCGATCATGCCGATATTGACGCGCGAGGCGAAATCGCGGGCGGCATCGCCATCACGGGTGTAGATCGCGACGCCGTTGCCGTATTCGTGCTTCATCGGCAGCGACAGCGCGTCCTCGTAGTTCTGGGCGCGAACGACGGAGAGGACAGGCCCGAAGATCTCGGTCTTGTAGATATCCATCTCGGGCGTGACGTGGTCGAACAGGCAACCGCCGACGAAATAGCCGTCTTCATAACCCTGAAGCTTGAAATCGCGGCCGTCGACGACGAGCTTGGCGCCTTCCTCGATGCCGCGGTCGATGAGGCCGCGAACACGGTTATAGGCATCCTTGGTGACGAGCGGGCCCATGTCTGCCTTGTCGTCGGTGTACGGGCCGATGCGGAGCGATTCGATCTTCGGCGTCAGCTTCTCGACGAGACGGTTGGCGGTCTCTTCGCCGACAGGGACGGCCACGGAAATCGCCATGCAGCGCTCGCCGGCCGAACCGTAGCCTGCGCCCATCAGCGCGTTGACGGCCTGGTCCATATCGGCATCCGGCATGATGATCATGTGGTTCTTGGCGCCGCCGAAGCACTGGGCGCGCTTGCCGTTCATTGCCGCTGTGCCATAGACGTAGCGGGCAATCGGCGTCGAGCCGACGAAGGAGACGGCGCCGATATCGGGGTCGGTGAGGATCGCGTCGACAGCGCCTTTGTCACCGTTGACGACGTTGAGGATGCCCGCCGGCAGGCCGGCCTCGATCATCAGCTCGGCAAGACGGATCGGCAGAGAGGGATCGCGCTCGGAGGGCTTCAGGATGAAGGCGTTGCCGCACGCAATCGCCGGCGCAAACATCCACATCGGGATCATGCCGGGGAAGTTGAAGGGCGTGATGCCAGCGCCAATGCCGACCGGCTGACGGATCGAATACATGTCGATTGCGGGACCCGCGCCCTCGGTGAACTCGCCCTTGGCGAGATGCGGGATGCCGCAGACGAATTCGCAGACTTCTAGGCCGCGGATGACGTCACCCTTGGCGTCCTCGATCGTCTTGCCGTGCTCCTTGGAGAGCATTTCGGCGAGCTCGTCCATATGTGTGTTCAGAAGCTCGACGAACTTGAAGAAGACGCGGGCGCGGCGCTGCGGATTGGTGGCAGCCCATTTCGGCTGCGCGGCCTTGGCGTTTTCGACCGCGGCGCGCAACTCCTCGACGCTTGCAAGCGCCACCGTCGCCTGCACTTCGCCGGTCGCCGGATTGTAGACATTGCTCACACGGCCGCTGGTGCCGGCAACATGCTTGCCGCCGATGAAATGACCGATCTCATGCATGGGATGCTCCTCCTGTTTTTGGGATGCCCCACAATCGCACTTCAATTTGCACAAATCAATGCGCTGATATAAGCAACCATTGTGCGTCAATTGAAGTCATCCGATAGAAGGGACAATGACCGATGAGCGGAAACCTTGTCGTCAGAATGGCGGAGCTTGAGATAGGGCCAGGCATGATCGAGGCCTATCGGGTTCTTCTGGCCGAAGAGATCGAGGCGTCGGTCGCTCTAGAAGAAGGCGTCCTCTCGCTGAATGCGGTTTGCCTCAAGGACAATCCGAGCAGCATTCGTATTCTTGAAGTCTATGCGAGCAGAGAAGCTTACGAAGCGCACCTCAAAGCGCCGCATTTTCTCAAATATAAGAATGAGACGGCCGGCATGGTGACATCGCTGACGCTCATCGATGCCGATCCCATCATGATGCGCGCCAAATCATGAACTGGGACGATGTCCGCATCTTTCTGGCTGTTGCCCGTACGGGACAGATCCTTGCCGCATCGAAAAGGCTGGGGCTCAACCACGCGACGCTCTCACGGCGACTGACATCGCTCGAAGAGGCATTGAAGACCCGCCTCCTTATCCGCCGACCGACCGGCTGCGAGCTGACGGCGGAAGGCGAGGTGTTTCTTGCTTCCGCCGAACGGATGGAAACGGAAATGCTGGCCGTTCAGGCCAATCTTGGCCACACCGATGCGGCAATTGCCGGAACGGTGCGCGTCGGGGCGCCCGACGGCTTCGGCGTTTCCTTTCTTGCACCTCGCATGGGCAGGCTGATCGAGCGCCATCCGGAACTGAAGATCCAGCTCGTGCCCGTGCCGCGCTCGTTTTCGCTGTCGCAGCGCGAGGCCGATATCGCCATCACGCTCGAGCGACCCGAACAGGGCCGGCTCGTCTCCTCCAAGCTCACCGATTACACGCTCGGCCTTTATGCCTCGCACGATTATCTGGCTACGCAGGGAGCACCCGCCGATATCGACGCGCTCAAGGTGCATCGCCGCATCGGCTATGTCGAAGACCTGATCTTTACCGCATCGCTGAATTTCTCCAGCGCAGTGATGCGGAGCTGGGATGCAGGCTTCGAGATTTCGACCGCGATCGGCCAGACGGAGGCGGTACGATCAGGTGCCGGCATCGGCATTCTGCACGACTACATCGCCCGGCAATATCCCGAACTCCAGCGCATCCTGCCTGATGTTTCGATCCGGCGCGCTTACTGGACGACCTATCATGAAACGGCCCGTGACCTGCTGCGCGTCCGGAGCGTTGCCGACTTTCTTCAGGAACTTGTCAGCGCGGAGCGGAACATCTTCCTTTAGGAGACGTGCTTGGCCGGCTCGTCGTTCTCATCGGGATTTGGAACCGGCGCCTCGTCGGGAAGCCGGTCCGGCTCCGGCTCCTTGATCGGCGGCACCGGCTTCCAGCCCGGTGCGGGCATCGGCGGCTGATCGGGAATGGGTTCATTGGGCACGGACATGACCGCCTCCCTTTCATGATTTTCAATATGAGTGATGTTCGCCGGGCTATTTGTCGGGCTTCAACGATTCGGCGGCACGCATCGGCATGCTGTCGATGATGGCGAAGAGCTCGCCGCTGGCGATCGGCTCGGTGGCTTTCAGCTTGACCGTGCCGTCCTTGCCGAGGAGAAAGGCAGCGAATTCGCCCTCCTCGGGTGCCTCCAGGTCACGGCGGATCGCTTCACCGTCGAGACTGCCAGCCGCGCCGAAGAGCAGCCGGACATGGCCCCCCGACACCTTCAGCACCACGATGTCGCGCTCATCGAGCCCGGCCCGGTCGGCAAGCAGCTGATTTTCCTGGCGGGCGGCGCGGGCATTGTCCTTGTCGGCAAAAAGGATGAAGACGCGGTTCTTCCATTGGTAGGCTGCAAGGCTTTCGGCCGGCGCATAGGCGCTGTTGGTCTCGTCGATCTTGGTCGCGCCATAGAGAAGGGTTTTTGACATGCTCATTCTCCCGTCAGCAGGAACAACGGTCCGGGCGCAGCATGGGTTCCATCGAAACGTCGGGAACCGTCTTTTGGTTTCGCTTCCCGAAATCATCAGTGAGATTTGTACAATTGCCAATCTTACCTTGCGGCCTTAGCACGCTCGCCACAGTGCCTGATGATTAACCTTCGTTTGGCACTATGGAGACTTTCGTGAGCGTGGAGATCTCCTACGCGCACGGAGAAAGCTCTCGGGATGCGAAAGACCCGTCGACCTCGTCTTGGTGGTCTCCATCTCATGGGCGCGGCGCAGGTAAGCCGCAGGAGAGACCGAACTCCTGGCATCGCCTTAATCAGTATGGAAATCGTCGCGTGCCGCATGGGAGGCTCAGCAATCTTGCCGTTTCGCGATGGGAAGGACAGCCAAATCGGGTATTCGGCTGGCGTTGAAATAGGCGCCATCATCGCATGACTACAGCTTGGAATGCGCCAGTCTATCGCGCATCAGTGCCAGCAACTCCGCCTTGCCCGACCGTTCACGGGTGGGCCGGGACTGCAGCTCGGTGGCGCCGCCGAAGGCTTGGTTCACGATCTCACTGGCCATCCCCGCGCGCACGATAGCGTCGTAAGAGGCCTCCAGCCGAGCGATGACCACCCTTTGTCTCCTTCATCGTGCTTCAGAGATCAATGCCGCGTCTGCGGTTAACCGTGCGCTGGCGCCGTTCCGAGACGATCTTGTCGCTGCTCTCGAGTCGGACGGTCTGCTGCAGGACCTTCAGCCTTTCCTGCATCGCCTCGAAGGCCCGACGCTGCGCCGGTGGCACGCGGTTGATGAGATCCTTCTCTTCCCGGAGGACGGCGTTGCGGCCGAAGCGCGCGTCGAGTGCCGTACTGACCGCGGCAAACTCCCGGCGAATGTCCGGATCGAGAGCAGCGGCCGATGCATTTTGCTTGCGGCCGTTGTTCTTCGCCCCGGCAGTCAGGCGCATGAGCGCTTCTTCCGCCGCCGTCGACAGGCCGGGAATGGCAACAGCCATGCGCCGTCGCTCCTCGGCAATCGCCTGGCGTTCGGTGTCGAGCACATTGACGTAGGCCGAACCGAGCGCGCGCAAACGGGCGGCTGCTTCGGGTACGGCCTGCACCAGCTCCTTCCGCTCCCGGCCGGCGGCAAGCATCCGGTCCATCAGGCGATCGGAACCGCGCAAAGCACCGTAGGCAGAGGGGTCGTTGGTCACCGCGGCGGCGATGCGGTCGCCAGCAAAACCTTTGGCAAGCAGCTCTTCGATCTTGCCGGCGGCGCCGGCCGGATCACGCCAGATCGTGCGTGCCACGGCGGCCAGTGCCGCTCGCTGCTGGCGATACAGCGGTGTGGCGAGAGCGCGAGATCTCGCCTCGTCGTCGATCGGGGTTTTGAACTCGGTGACAGCGGCAAGCATGGGGATATTCTCCTTCTGCGGATCAGCACTGGCGCTGGCGACGATCTTCGAACGATCCCACCGCTCGACGAGATGCTGTTCCTCGGCAAAGCGCTTCACGGCCTCGAACAGCCGGGTCAACTTCTCGTCTCTGATGCTTGTTAGGTCTTCCGGCATACGCTCGACCATGTTGCGTTCGGCAACCGCATCGGCTTTCGATGTGAAGGCGCTCCAGCCGAAGCGAGCGGTGAGCGCCTCGCTGACCGCCTTGATCTCCTGCACGACGGCACGGTCCTCGGCGGCGAGTGCGAAGGCGCTCTTGTAGGCATCGTCCCCTCCTTGCCTGCGCACCGCCTCGATCTCGATGAGACGTGCCACCGCCTTCTTTGAGAGCGCTGGGATCGACAATGACATATACGCGCGGCGTTGTTGCTCGCGGCTTTCGAACCGCTCGGCGTTTCTGCGGAACTCCGTCGCGTGGGCGCGGGCAAGCGGCAACAGTTCCGTCAATGCCGCGGTCGCGATGCTGCGCTCGTCGCGCGCCGCTCGACCGTCGATGATTAGGTCGGAGCCACGCAGGCGCCCCAGCCGATCGGGCGCAATAGCAAGATCGTCGGCGAGCCTGCGGGGTTCGATCTTCAAATTCGATGCCAGGGCGTTCAGGGCGACAAGGGCTGCATCCGGTTGACGATAGATCGTCTCGAGCAGCGGCCGCAGAATTGCTTCCCGCTCCATCCAGGCGGG
>NZ_ML133661.1:0-147928 GCF_003985135.1 Rhizobium fabae | reverse complement strand
CGTTAACAGGCTGGCGGTTGACGTAAACCAACGGGATGCCAGCGTCAGCGGCGAGCTTCGACATCGCGGTGGTCGCATCGGTATCGACAGGGTTGACGATGATCGCATCGACCTTGGATGCGATGAAGTTCTGAATCTGGCTCTGCTGCTTGGAAACGTCGTTCTGCGCGTCTTCGACCTGCAGCGTGACGCCGCTCAGCGTCTTGGCATAGTCGGTCATGCCGTTGCGAAGAACGGTCAGGAAGTTGTCGTCGAACTTCGCCATCGAGACGCCGACGGTTTCTGCGTGAGCGGCCGTCGACATGACGAGCGCCATCGCAGTGCCCAGGATAAACTTTTTCATTTCACTTCCTCCACAAGCGGTGCCCGGCTGCACCCTCCTCACGCCGGAGCCCCAGGCAATTTGCCCTGAAGCCGCAATCCCCTGCATGCGCCACCTCTCCCGCGACGCTCCGCAAAACGGAACAAACAAACCGTAAAATTTGCTATGCGGAATATTCATTCCATTTTCTGGGAACGACGTCAAGCCTCTTTAGCGGCGGCGGCGAGACGAAGACGCGGGGAAAAATGCCGGGGCTTTGCCACCGGCGCCTTGCATTCCCCACATTGTGAAAGGCGAAGAGAACCTCCATCTATGGGAGGGCCGAAGGCAGGCTCATGGCCGTGGCGCCTTCGCCCTATCGCCGCGGCCGGATCATTTGAAGATTTTGGAGACAGGACAGATGTCCATTTCGATGTATCGCCTTACCGTTCCCATGTTCCAGCGCGGCCTTGCCAGCTTGAAAACCTATCTCGACAAGGCCGAAGCCTATGCGAAGGAAAAGAATTTCGATCCCGTCATATTGATCTCCACCCGGCTGGCGCCGGACATGCTGCCGCTTTCCGGCCAGTATCAGCGCGCCAGCGACAGCGCCAAATTCACCCTCGCCCGCCTGACCGCGACCGAGGCTCCGAAGTTCGAGGACAACGAGAAGACGTTCGACGAGCTACGTGAGCGCCTGGAAAAAACCGCAGCCTATCTCGCCGGCTTCTCGGCCGAAGCGCTGGAAGGAACGGAAAGCCGCCAGATCACCCTGCCGGGCAAGAGCGGTATCGTGCTGCCGGGCGACGAATATGTCGCCACCTTCGCCCTGCCGAACTTCTATTTCCACGTTGCGACAGCCCACGCCATCCTGCGCAACCAGGGTACGCCGATCGGCAAGCGCGATTATCTCGGTTAGAAAGATATCAGGGCCGGCGCTTGACCGGCCCTTTTTCCGTGAGTTCGATATAGGCGAGCGTCTGGTCCAGATGCCGCCCCCTCAGCGAAAGCAGCTTCTCGGCATAATCGAGCCGGATCGCCGCATAGGCCGGATCAGCAGCGACATTGTCGAGCTCCATCGGATCGTCGCGGAGATTGAAGAGCAGCGGCGGCAGCCCGGTGAAATGCACGTATTTGAACCGCGCGTCGCGGATCACCGCGAGATTGCATTCGTTGGATCTCAACCCGAAATACCGCTCCGCCTCGCCCCCGGCGATATCACGGAAATCAAATTCCCAGAATGCCGCATCCCGCCAGCCCTCTGCCCGCCCGCCCGTGACGAACGGCATCAGCGAGCGGCCGTCGAGCCCGTTTGCCGCTTCGATGCCGAGCCTTTCGCAAAGGGTGGGAAAAATATCCGCGGCACTGGTGAAATCGTCGACGGTTCCGCCTGCGGCAGTTGCAGGATCGCGGATCACCAGCGGAATATGATAGCTGCCGTCAAAGAAGCCGCCCTTGCCGAGCGTCCAGTGATCGCCGGCCATCTCGGCATGGTCGGAAGTGAAGACGATCAATGTATCTTCCCATGTGCCGGCATCTTTCAGGGCCTGCCAGATACGGCCGAGCTGCGTATCGACCTCCGATATCATGCCGTAGTAGATTGCCCGGATCGCCGCGAAATCCTCCGCGTTCCAGTCGCTGACCTGTCCTGTCGCACCGTAGACGAAGCTGCCCTTGTCGGAGCGCGGCATGGCATAGGCGAGATAGGGATGGCTGTCCTCTTCCGCCTGACGGTTTGGCGCACGCGCAAAAGCCGGACCGTCACCAGATTTGAACATCCGGTTGAACGGCTCCGGCACGGAGAACGGCGGATGCGGGCGCAGGAAGGAGACATGCGCAAACCAGGGCCTGTCCTGCTCGCCCATCCAGCGGATGAACTCGCCGGCCAGGAAAGCCGTCTGCGTCTCGTCGCGCGAGTAGGCCGGCGCCGCATCGGAAATTTCTCCCGGCGCAGCCCCGACGGGAATATGGATGTCGCGGCTAACGGCATTCGCGTGACCGCGGGACCTGAGCCAGGAGAGCCACTGCCTCTCGTGCTCCGGCAGTAGCTGGCGGGCGGTGAAGCCCGGCAACACGCCTTCATAGGTCGTCAGGTGGGGATCGTTCCCGTTCATGCCGCGCGGATCGGGCGCCGTGTCGGTATAGCCGAACAGCGTCGGATCGTATCCGCACCGCCGGGCCGCCAGCGCCAGATTGTCGAAGCGGGCATCGAGCGGCGAACCATTGCGGCAGACGCGATGGTTCATCTGATAGAGGCCGGTATAAAGCGTCGCCCGCGCCGGCGAGCAGGGTGCGGCCCCGGCATAATGGCGCCGGAAGAGCGTACCTTCCCGCGCCAGCGCATCGACAGCAGGTGTTTTCACGCAAGGATGCCCGACGCCCGACAGGCAATCGCCGCGCCACTGATCCGCCGTGATCAGCAGGACGTTCGGCCGGCGGCTTCGTTCAATGCTGGTTGGATTTTGCATGCCAGTTCCAGGCGGAGCGGATGATCTGAGACAGATCATATTGCGGCACCCAGCCGAGCACGTCGCGCGCCTTGTCGTTATTGGCGACCAGAGTGTGCGAATCGCCTTCGCGCCGGCCGATATATTCGACCGGGAAAGGTCTGTTCGACACGTCCTCGATCGCGCCGAGCAATTCCTTCACCGTCGTGCCGGTGCCCGTGCCGAGATTGAGTGCGACGGATTCTCCGCCTTTCAAGAGATACTCGACGGCGCGCACATGCGCATCGGCAAGATCCAGCACATGGATATAGTCGCGCACGCAGGTACCGTCGCGGGTCTCGTAATCGCTGCCGAACACCTTGAAACCTTGCCGGCGCCCGAGCGCGGCATCGATCGCCAACGGTATCGCATGCGTTTCCGGCTGGTGCCATTCGCCGATCCGGCCCTCGAAGTCGGCGCCGGCCGCATTGAAATAGCGCAACACTACCGAGCGCAGGCTCCTGTACTGGTCGTAGTCGGCAAGCGCCTGCTCGACGATATATTTCGTTCGTCCGTAGGGATTGATCGGCACCTGCCGGTGCGTCTCGTCGAGCGGCACGCTCTGCGGCAGGCCGTAGGTCGCGCAGGTCGAGGAGAAAACGAAGGCATTGACACCGGCCGCCTGCGCCGCCGAAAGCAGCGTCAGGGTGCCGATCACATTATTCTCGTAGAAGGAAACCGGATCCTTGACCGATTCGCCGACCTCGATCAGCGCTGCGAAATGCAGGATCGCCGCCGGCTTGTGCTTGGCCAGTACCTCATCCAGCCGGGCGCGGTCGCGAATATCGCCTTCCTCGGCCGGTCCCCATTTGACGAACTCGCGATGGCCGTTCGAAAAATTGTCGAAGACGACGGGCTTATAGCCCTTGTTTGCCAAGTCGAGGCATGTATGCGAGCCGATATAGCCGGCCCCGCCGACAACAAGAACCGTTTCACCTGCCATGTATCACCCTTGTTATTCAATGAGAGATAGGTGGAACCTAGACGAGATACACGTCAATAAAAAGAAAGAACTGCAATCAACCTGAACGGACAATACGTCAAATGGCGATATCGCTTCCGGCCGGCACAGGGTTCACCGCGGGGCATTGACGCGAATGTTGGCGCATTATTCGCGTGATTTGCATAATCGTCTGATCTAGTGGGCGAAGAATGATTTCGGCGGAGGGCACGATATGAAAAAGGCGATCATCGTCTGGGGCGGCTGGCAGGGTCACGAGCCTGAACAATGCGCCGGAATCGTCGCCGATCTCCTGCGCGAAGACGGATTTGCCGTCGAAGTGACCGGTGATCTCGGCATCTTCGCCTCGCTTCAGCTCGCAAAGGCTGATCTTCTCGTGCCCGTTATCACCGGCGAAACGCTTGAAAAGGCCCATGCCAGCGCCCTGGTCGAGGCTGTACGCGGCGGGCTTGGGCTCGGCGGCCATCACGGCGCGCTCGCCACTTCCTTCAAGGAAAGCGCTGCCTTCCGCTATGTCTCCGGCGTCACCTGGGTCGCCCATCCTGGCAACATCATCGATTTCCGCGTCGGCATCACCCGACAGAACGACCCTGTCATGGAGGGCATTCCCGACTTCGACTATCACTCCGAGCAATATTACCTCCACTACGATCCGAGCGTCGAAATTCTCGCGACGACGACCTTTACCGGCGCTTACGATCCGGCGGCGCGCAATGTCGTCATGCCCGTGGTCTTCAAGCGCCATTTCGGCGCCGGCCGCATCTTCTATTCCGCCCTCGGCCACGTCGCCGCCGAATTCGACCATTCCTATATGCCGCTGATCCTGCGGCGCGGTCTCGGCTGGGCCGCCCGTCAATAGAGTTGGACCGGTGGGGAGCAGGCGCTTGCCGATCATCCGGCCGCGCCATATCTTCCCCTGCATGCAGGACCGCTTTTCTTTCTTCCCGGCAACCGCCGACCGCCTGACCGATATAGAAGCGGTCTTCGACGATTGCTCCAGCGGCCGGAATTGCCGCTGCGCTTACTGGTATCTTCCGAATGCCGACTACAAAGCGGGATGGGGTGAGGGAAATCGCAGCTGGTTTCGAAGCCTCATTACCCAGTCGCGCCCGCCCGGTATTCTCGCCTGCAATGAGGACGAGCCGGCCGGATGGTGCGGTGTGGCTCCGCGCACCGTCTTCGACCGGCTGCGCCGCTCGAAACCCTTTGCTCCCGTTGACGACAGGCCGGTCTGGTCGATCAATTGCTTCATCGTCCGCAAGCCGTTCCGCCGTCAGGGCTTCTCACGCCTGCTGCTGAAACACGCCGTTGAGTTTGCAAGGGCAAATGGCGCTGAATGCCTCGAGGCCTATCCCGTCGATCAGGCGGCCCGTGCTTCGAACGGCGCCGAACTCTATCCGGGAACGCTTTCGATGTTCCTCGATGCAGGCTTCGTCGAAGTGACGAGACGCCTGCCGGCAAGACCGATCGTCCGCCTGGAATGTCGCTGACTATTCTGGTTGCAAAAATCGCTCCGTGGTTTTTCCTGTGCCATTCCGGACACGAAACCGATAAGCACCTTTGCTGAAATTGCCTTAAAGGGCCGCTTTCCGCTGCCGCTCGTTCTCGACTTCGAGGGTCGGCTCGTCATAGATCCGCATCAGCCGCCCGGCTGCCTTCAACTTCTCGATGAGATCGTTTCCATCGGGCGAGGCCTTCGTCAGCTCCAGCTGCTCGAATTCCCTCATCGCCTGCATCCAGTGGCTTTCCCCACGCCCTTCCGGCCGGCCTTCCGATTCCCACAGCGAATAAGCGCGCTGGCTGACCCAGGCGTCTTTATTATGACTCATTATCAACCCCAGCGAGAAATTTGGAAACAATATTCGACAGGCATCAAGGTGCCAAAACCGGCTTTAGGAGTCGTTACGAGGCAGCGTTAGTTTTTAGCTAATACAGAGGCGCCGAGGGATTAACCCTTGCGCACATTCCCCACCTTGGCCTCGTACCGCCTCCAAGATAGGGTCATGGCAGAAACGACGGCGATGACCCATGGCAGCCAAGACAACACTCAATGCGAAGAATCTCGAATCCCTTGGCGCCCCGCGCCTTGCCGAGCTGCTGATCGAGATCAGCACGGGCAGCGCCGCCCGCAAGCGACGGCTCCGCATGGAGCTTGCCGGCAACCACGGCGGCGTCGAGGTAGCGCGTGAGGTGCGAAAGCGGCTTGCCAGCATTGCCCGCGCTCGCACTTTCATCGACTGGCGCAAAGTGAAGGCGCTGAAAAGCGACCTGGAAACGCAGCGCAAGACGATCACGGAGACTGTTGTCGTCGATGATCCCAAAGAGGCCTTCGAACTGATATGGCAGTTCCTCGCACTGGCGGATTCAATCTTTGAGAGATCCAACGACGGCAGCGGCTCGCTCCTCCAAAGTTTTCATCAGGCTTGTGAGGATGCCGGCGCAATCGCCCTCGCCGCCAGAATCGATGTCAGCGTTCTGGCCGATAAGGTGTTCAAAGCCATGCAGGATGATGGCTATGGGCAGTACGACAACCTGATTGCGGCGATGGCGCCGGCTCTCGGCAAAGATGGCCTCAATCGCTTGAAAACCCTTTTCATCCAATGGTCCAAGGAGCCGAAAGACACGCCGGCGGAGGATAAACGCGAGATCATCGGCTGGAGCGGCGGAAGCCCGATTTACGAAGATGAGATCCACGGCAATCACCGGGATCTGACGGTGCGCATCGCTTTACAGGAAATTGCCGACGCCCAGGGCGACGTCGATGCCTACATCGCGCAGCAACCCGAGAAAACACGCAAGACGCCGACGATTGCGGCCGATATCGCCCATCGCCTGCTCTCGGCCGGGCGGGCGAAGGAAGCGCTTGAGACGTTAGATAAGGCCGACATGAGAAGCTGGACCGCCATGCCGTTCGAATGGCAGCTTGCTCGCGTCGACACGCTCGAGGCGTTGGGGAACGCAGAGGAGGCGCAGGCCTATCGATGGGAGTGCTTCGAGCGGTCATTGCATCAGGAACACCTCCGGGCTTTCCTCAAGCGACTGCCGGATTTCGACGATCTCGAGGCCGAGGAGAAGGCATTCGCCCATGCGCAGGCTTTCCCTGAGATCCACCACGCACTTGGGTTTTTCCTGAATTGGCCGGCGCCTGCTGAGGCGGCAAAACTGGTGGTGACGAGGAAGACGGAACTGGACGGCGATCTCTATGAGCTGATGACGAGGGCGGCCGAAGCTCTGGCGGAGAAACATCCGCTCGCGGCAACCATCCTCTTGCGCTCCATGATCGATTTCACGCTCGATAACAGCCGCTCCAGCCGCTATAAGCACGCGGCGAGACATCTTGCAGACTGCGCGTCCCTCGCGCCTCATATCGATGACTTTGGCAACGCAAAATCCCACGACATTTATGTCGCGGAGCTTAAGCGTCGGCACGGCAAGAAGCATGGCTTCTGGAGCCTGGTAACCTAAGGATTTGCGAGCGCCCGACTGCCGCAGCCCTTATGGGCGCGTGATCCTATAGACCAGCAAATCATCCGAATCGACAAGCTTGGTTGCGGTCTTGTTGAGATAGTCGATGACCCCGGCATGATGCTCGACGAACAGCACGTTCTGCTTGTCGGTTGCGTTCTTGGCTGCACCGAACAGATCCGCGCCCTGCGCGCGCAGGACCTCGAGCTGCGCGATGGCAGTGGCGTCATCCGCGACGAATTTCGACCATTCTTCATCGCCTCCGCCAGGCGGGAACACCCAGCCGCGCGCCCTGCTGTAGTAGATTGCGACGGGATCGCCGACCTCGGGCGCGATGGCAACGACGAGGTCGCCCGGTTGCGCCAACCGCGCCAGTTCCTCGCCAAGCAGCTTGCCCTTCATGGCGATTGGCTTCTTCATCGTCCTGACGAGGGGAACGGTCGACCAGACAAGCGTGACGGCCACGATGCAGATCGAGCGAAGTATGGCCGCCGGCGTTAGAACGGTTCTCGATGCAAACATTGCCAGAAGAAGCGCACCGCGGCCGCAGAACATCGCGACCGGTACATGGAAGATGTGGAAGTTCCACACATTGCTGGTGATCTCGCCTGCCGCCGCCAGGTAGACGATTATGGCCGCAGCCGCCCACACATAGGGAATGCGTGAAAGGGTGCGCTGCCTGGGGTCTTCGGCAGGTCTGGGCGGTATCCACAAGCCGGCCGCGAGCAGCCCCATGAACGGATAGCCGTAGAACCACAAGGCCGAGGTGTTCCACGCGGATTGGAAGTAGAAGCCATTCCTGAAGTATGTCCAGAAGCCGTCGTCCCAGATATAGCCGCCGCTGCCGGCGACATGAAACGGCGGATAGCTGCGGCCGAGATAAATCGCCCAGCTGAAATAAGCGCCGATGATGGTCAGGCTCAAGAGCCCCGACAGGAAGACCCCGCTCGCCTGCTTCCACTTCTTCTCGAGAATCCAGCAGACCGTCAGATAGAAGACGACGGCGCCGGCGGCGAGGCCTGGTGGCTTTGACAGCACGCCGAGCGTGAAGCTGACCGTGGCGAGCGGCAAGAGCCAGCCGCTGCCGCCGGCCCAGTATTTGACGAACAACCAGACGCCAAGAGTAACCAGCGCCAGCATCGCGGGATCGGGAAGGAACGAGCTGTCGATCATGATCGCCGCGGGCATCAGCGCGTAGGCCAGTGCCGCCGCGTGGGCGTGCATCTCGCCCCAGCATCGCGCCGTCAGCCTGTGCAGCGAAAACACCGTCACCAGACCGAAGAAGGCCGCAACCATGCGGCCGAACCAGTCGTGCCAGCCGAAGAGTTGGTAGAGCAGGGCGGTGAGATAGCTGACGATCTGGAACTCGCGGCCTTGATAGCTTGGCCCAGGCCCGGTCCAGCTGACCTCCGGAAAGAAGATGTTCCAGCTGCGCTGCTGAAAATTGTCGGCCATCATTGCGGTGCTGATCTCGCGCCAGCTAAAGCCGTCGACCAGCGGCAAGGTGATCTTATGGAACCTGAAGACGATCGAAATAAACAAGATCCCCAATAAGATCGCCGTGTCGGGGCTCAGGTAGTTGCGAGCAGCCATGTCCCGGTCGGTCGTCTGCTGCGGGTATTGCCGACCTTCGGCCTGATCCAATTCCGGGCCGTCCGCCATCTGAAGCCGTGTCCTCCCTGACGCTGGACGCGGCGCGATACGCGCCGGCATCGGATCGAGAGGTAGAATAGGCTGAGCGGGATCTCGCCGCCGTTGCGATCGGCCGCGGAGCCGCGCGTCGATATCACCGAGCAGCGGATTGGAAGGCTTGCGGGGCGGCTTTGTCATGCTGGCAATTCATCAGCAATGCCTTGAAAAGCAATTCGCCCAGATTGATTACTTACCGGCGGTGGTTGATTGACGGAATGTTGGTGCGGGAAGCGAAGGAGGCGGCGCGCGACTGACCCGGGCGCTCGTAGCGCAACAAATGCAAAGGTTTGAGTGCTAAAAAATGGCGGAGAGGGTGGGATTTGAACCCACGATACCCTTGCAGGTATGCCGCATTTCGAGTGCGGTGCATTCGACCACTCTGCCACCTCTCCGCGGTCTTGGTCGGCGCTTGTTCGGCGCGGGCGTTCTCATAACGAGCAAATGACAGGCTGGCAAGCCGAAAAGTCGAAACATTCCATCCTTTTGCCTTGACACCTTTTTGTCACTCGCGTATCTCGGCTGCGCAATAGGTTTGGAGAAATCCGTGCCTAGCTGGTCCTGCGCTCGCGCGGGGCTTCACCGGCAGGAAGAGTTCGAGGTTTTCCCTCTGAAATCCCTGCTTAACTTCGACTGATAAAAAGACGGCCACCTTGCTCAGCGAGCGGGGAGAGCTGGAACGAACATGAAAGGATAAAAAATGTTCGCAGTCATCAAGACCGGCGGTAAGCAGTACCGTGTGGCAGCCAACGACGTGCTGACCATCGAAAAGCTGGAAGCTGCCGCAGGCGACTCCATTGAATTCACCGAAGTGCTCGTGATCGGCGAAGGCGCCGACGCTGCGATCGGTGCGCCCTTCGTTACCGGCGCCTCTGTCAAGGCAGAAGTCGTCGAACAGAACCGCGGCAAGAAGGTCATCGCCTTCAAGAAGCGCCGCCGTCAGAATTCGAAGCGTTCGCGCGGCCATCGTCAGCATCACACGGTGGTCCGTATCACGGACATCGTGGCTGCCAAGTAAGATCAACGGGACAAGGTTTAAAGGAGAACTCCAATGGCACACAAAAAAGCTGGCGGTTCCTCGCGCAACGGTCGCGATTCCGAATCCAAGCGCCTTGGCGTGAAGAAGTTCGGCGGCGAAGCCGTCATCGCAGGTAACATCCTCGTGCGTCAGCGCGGGACGCAGTGGCATCCGGGTTCCAACGTCGGCCTCGGCAAGGATCACACGATTTTTGCGCTTACCGCCGGCAATGTGAACTACCGAACGAAGGCCAACGGTCGCGTCTACGTGTCTGTCATGCCGAAAGCCGAAGCAGCGGAATAAGCCGGTAGCGCTCAAAAACAGCCGGCGTCTCATCGACCCGGCTGGCCGTACCAGGTTCAGTCTAGAAAACAGGGGAGATGGGGCGCCATCTCCCCTTTTTCTTTGTCCAAACAGGAGGACTGAACATGCAAGGCGAAATGATAAGGGTCGACCAATCACGGTCGCCCAGGGAAGACCAGCGGTCTCCCAAGGAACGGCTGAGGCCGGAGCGGTTAAGGACCGATTGCCCTGTCTTGTTATCGGAAAGGCTCGTCATGCGCGCGCCCCACGAAGAAGACATTGACGCCCTTGCCCATCTCGCCAACAACGCCAAAGTCGCCACCATGGTATCGCGTATGCCGCACCCCTATACCGCCGATGATGCCGCCGACTTTGTTTGGCGTACGCGAAATGGCGAGATCGGTAAGTGCGTCTATGCCATCACCAAAGCCGAAAACGGCGCCTTCATCGGTTGCTGCGGCGTGGAACCGCACGACGACGGCAAGACCGTCGAGATCGGTTACTGGCTGGGTGAACCCTATTGGAACCAGGGTTATATGACTGAGGCCTGCCATGCCTTGGTCGATATGGTGTTCAGAACCCGCCAGGACGTCGATCAGATCGACGCTCGTTGCCGGGTCATGAACGTCGCCTCGCGGCGTGTCATCCAGAAGTGCGGCTTCCAGTTCCAGGGATCGGGGCTCGCCGCCTCGCTGGCGCTCGGCAGTAACGTGCCGGTCGAGTGGTACAGGCTCGACCGCAAGACCTGGATGTCGCTGAGAAGCTGGGGGAACATCGCATGAGCACGTCGGCACTGCAAAGGCCGGAAACCAAGCCGATGATGCCCGGCCCCGCGCCTGTTATTTCGACCGCCCGGCTGACGCTCCGCCCCCACAGGTTGAGCGATGCGCCTGCTATCGCGGAATCGCTGTCTGATTTCGCGATCACGCGCATGCTGTCCCGCGTACCTGCCCCCTATGACCGGCAGGATGCGCTGGACTGGCTGATCCCGGTCACATCAGGCACGCTGCCGGACTGGCCGCTCGCGATCACCGGTGCGGACGACGTCCATATCGGCAACGTGTCAATCGAGCTGCGTCACGGCCGCTGGCACCTCGGCTACTGGCTGAACCGCTATTACTGGCGGCGCGGCTATATGAGCGAGGCGGTGGCGGCGATTATCGAGCGCTTCTCGCGCCGCATGCCGGAGACGCCTGTTCATTCCGGTGTCTTCGCCGATAACCCGGCTTCGCTGCGACTGCAGGAGAAGCTCGGTTTCCGCATGACGGGTTGCGGCGAAATCTATTGTTTCGCCCGCAACACCATGGTGTCGCACATCGAAACGGTACTGCAGCCAGGCGCGCTGCAGCCGCGCAAGGTCGCCTAATCGAAAAGGAGACGCCGCCCGTCGGGCGGCGTCTTCGTCAATCGCCGATCTCGACCCATAGCGGAAAGTGATCGGAACCGCCGGATTGCGTATCGATCCGGGCAGATTTCAACCGGCCCTCCAGGCCGCAACTGACGAAACAATAATCGAGATGCATGCGTTTGCCGTGATCTTCGGGATCCATCCAGCTGTAGCTTTCCGGCCGATAGGCCGAAAGCGCCGCAAAGGCGTCGATCGGCGTGCCGATCCGGGCCACCCGACCGTAATATCCACCGGCAGCACCCGCAAGCGCGCAATATTCCGGCGATTCCGGCTCCATGTTGAAATCGCCCATGATGACATAGTCCTCCGGCAGCGGCGGCTCCGGCTGCTCGAATTCGGCCGCCCCCGTCAGCGACCCGCCCTCCTGGGCGAAGGCGTTGATATGCGCATTCAGAAATTGCAGCTGGCGGATGCGCTCTTCGGGCGAGACATGGTCGAGATGGACCGAATAGAGGCGGATCGCGCCGCCGGGAATAGCGATCACCGCCTCGGTCGCGCCTCGCTGCAGGTTGATCTTGCCGATCGTGCGGCTGCGCGGCAGAAGCAGCGTCCGGGTCGAGATAACAGGCCAGCGCGACAACACCATGTTGCCGAACTGGAATCGCGTGCCGCGCACTGGCTGAAACCCGCCTTCATCAGCCTCGACATGCATGTCGCAGGCCGGCCCATACACCCAGAAATAGTCGGGAAAGAAGGACGCAATATCGGCCGGCATGTCGGCAAAACCGTTGCGGGAAAAGCCGCGGGTTACCTCCTGCAGGGCAATGACATCCGCACCCTCGAGGCTTCGGGCAATCCGCGCCAGATCGTATCTGCCGTCGAGACCGAAGCCATACTGTATGTTATAGCTCGCAAAAATCACGATAATCTTTGACCTCCGTCGGAACCGCCTATATCGAATGGGCCGAGACGGGCCGTCCAACTGCCACCGGATACTGGAAGTAAAATGAAATTTCTCGACGAAGCAAAGGTCTATATTAAGTCCGGAGACGGCGGCGGCGGCAGCGTTTCCTTCCGGCGCGAGAAATTCATCGAGTTCGGCGGCCCCGACGGCGGGGACGGCGGACGCGGCGGCGACGTCTGGGTCGAGGCCGTCAACGGCCTCAATACGCTGATTGATTTCCGCTATCAGCAGCATTTCAAGGCGACGATCGGCACCCATGGCATGGGCCGGAATCGCACCGGCGCCAACGGCAGCGACGTGACGCTGAAGGTTCCCGTGGGCACCCAGATCTTCGAGGAGGATCGGGAGACCCTGATCTGCGATCTGACCGAGGAAGGTCAGCGTTACTGCCTGGCGCATGGCGGCAATGGCGGCTTCGGCAACGCCCATTTCAAGACCTCGACCAATCAGGCACCGGATTGGGCCAATCCCGGCCTGCCCGGCGAGGAAAAGACCCTCTGGCTGCGGCTGAAACTGATTGCCGATGCCGGCCTCGTCGGCCTGCCCAATGCCGGCAAGTCGACCTTCCTTGCATCCGTCACCCGCGCCCGGCCGAAGATCGCCAACTATCCCTTCACGACGCTGCATCCCAATCTCGGCGTTGCCACCGTCGATGAGCGGGAATTCATCCTCGCCGACATTCCGGGCCTGATCGAAGGCGCCCATGAGGGGGTCGGCATCGGTGACCGTTTCCTCGGCCATGTCGAGCGCACCCGCGTGCTGCTCCACCTCGTCTCCGCCCAGGAGGAAAAGGTCGGCAAGGCCTATAAGACGGTCAAGCACGAACTCGAAGCCTATGGCAACGAGCTGACGGACAAGCCTGAGATCGTGGCGCTGTCGCAGATCGACGTGCTCGACGAGGCCGAACTGAAGAAGAAGACGAAGGAATTGGCCAAGGCCTGCGGCAAGACGCCGTTCCAGATCTCGGCCGTCACCGGCAGAGGCATGACCGAGGTCCTGCGCGCGTTGCGCGACGTCATCGTCGAGGAGAATAGCGAGGAAAAGCCGGCAAAGGTGCCGAAGCTGCGCCATCGCGACATGGTCGTCACCGATGAGGACAGGGGCGAGGATGAGGCCGATGACCAGCCGTAAGCCGCTTGGCCGCTACCGCCGCGTCGTCATCAAGATCGGTTCCGCCCTTCTGGTCGATCGCAAGGCCGGGTTGAAGAAGGCTTGGCTCGACGCCATGTGCGCCGATATTGCCGGCCTAAAGGCCAAAGGCATCGACGTGCTCGTCGTCTCCTCGGGCGCAATCGCGCTCGGTCGCTCGGTGCTCGACCTGCCCTCGGGTGCGCTGAAGCTGGAGGAAAGCCAGGCCGCTGCCGCCGTCGGCCAGATCGCGCTGGCGCGTGCCTGGTCGGAAAGCCTGTCGCGCGACGAGATCGTTGCCGGCCAGATCCTGCTGACGCTCGGCGATACGGAAGAGCGCCGCCGCTATCTCAATGCGCGCGCCACTATCAACCAACTGCTGAAAATCGGCGCCGTGCCTATCATCAACGAGAACGATACGGTCGCGACCAGCGAAATCCGCTATGGCGACAACGACCGTCTCGCCGCCCGCGTCGCAACAATGACCGGCGCCGACCTGCTCATCCTTCTCTCCGATATCGACGGTCTCTACACCGCGCCGCCGCATCTCGATCCGAATGCGGCCTTCCTGGAGACGATTGCCGAAATCACCCCCGAGATCGAGGCGATGGCCGGAGGAGCCGCCTCCGAGCTTTCGCGCGGCGGCATGCGCACCAAGATCGATGCCGGCAAGATCGCGACGACATCGGGCTGCGCCATGATCATCGCTTCGGGCAAGACCGAGAGCCCCCTTTCGGCGATCGAAAACGGCGCGCGCTCCTCCTGGTTTGCGCCTTCGGGCACACCCGTTACCGCCCGCAAGACCTGGATTGCCGGGCAGTTGCAGCCGGCTGGCGAACTGCATGTCGATGACGGCGCCGTCACGGCACTCGGGGCCGGCAAGAGCCTGCTTCCGGCCGGCGTACGCAGCGTTTCCGGCCTCTTCAGCCGCGGCGATACGGTGGCGATCATCGGCCCGGCCGGCCGCGAGATCGCCCGCGGCCTGGCAAGCTACGATGCCGAGGACGCACGCCGGATCGCCGGCCGCAAATCGGCGGAAATCGAGGCGATCCTCGGTTATGCCGGGCGTGCCGCCATGGTCCATCGCGACGACATGGTGATGACCGCGCAGATCAAATCGGAGAGGCAGAAAAAGGACGCGAGCTATGCTTGATGCCGTTGCGCCAAGCCCTGACATTGACGCGCTGATGAACGACATCGGCCGCAAGGCAAAGGCTGCCGCGCGACCGCTGGGCTTTGCGTCCACCGAAGCGAAGAACAAGGCTTTGAATGCCATGGCCGATGCGATCCTGGCAAACAGCGCGCATGTTCTTGCCGAGAATGCCAAGGACCTGAAGGACATCGAAGGCACTGAAACACTTGCCTCCTTCGTCGATCGGCTGACGCTGAACGACAAGCGCATTGCCGAAATGGCCGAGGGAATCCGTGCCATCGCGGCTCTGGCCGATCCAGTGGGCGAAGTGATCGCCGCCTGGGACCGGCCGAACGGCCTGAAGATCGAGCGCGTCCGCACGCCGCTCGGCGTCATTGGCGTCATCTTCGAAAGCCGGCCGAACGTCACGGCCGATGCCGGCGCGCTCTGCCTCAAGGCCGGCAATGCGGTCATCTTGCGCTGCGGTTCGGATTCACGTCGTTCATCGCAGGCTATCCATGGCTGCATGGTCGAAGGCCTGAAGTCGGCGGGACTTCCAGAGCATGCCATTCAGCTCGTTCCGGTGGCCGACCGCGCCGCCGTCGGCGCCATGCTGCGCGGGCTTGACGGCGCAATCGACGTCATCGTGCCGCGCGGCGGCAAGAGCCTGGTCGCTCGGGTACAGAATGAGGCCCGCGTGCCGGTCTTTGCCCATCTCGAAGGCCTTTGCCATATCTATGTCGATGCTTCCGCCGATATCGAGATGGCGAAGAAGATCGTCGTCAATGCCAAGATGCGCCGCACCGGTATCTGCGGCGCGGCCGAAACGCTGCTCGTCGACGGCGCGGCAATCGGCACGCATCTGACGCCTCTGCTTGAGGTTCTCACGGAGGCAGGCTGCGAGATCCGCGCTTCGGCAACGGTGCTGAAGGTCGCCCCCGGCATGAAGCCCGCGACTGAGGAAGACTGGTCGACCGAATATCTCGACGCGATCATCTCGGTCGCCGTTGTCGACGGCATATCCGGCGCGATCGCCCATATCCAGACATATTCCTCAAACCACACCGAGGCCGTCATCGCCGAAGACCCTGCCGTCGTCGAGCGTTTCTTCACCGAGGTCGATTCGGCGATCCTGCTGCACAATGCCTCGACGCAGTTTGCCGATGGCGGCGAGTTCGGCATGGGCGCGGAAATCGGTATCGCCACCGGCAAGATGCATGCTCGCGGCCCCGTCGGCGTCGAGCAGCTCACCTCCTTCAAATACCGGGTGCGCGGTGCGGGACAGACACGACCTTGACGTGACGACGGAGACTCTGGACCGACGATATCTCCGCATGCCGCACAGCGAGCGCGGCATGATCGTTGGTCTGTTCGGCGGCTCCTTCAACCCGCCGCATGAGGGCCACGCGCTCGTCGCCGAGATCGCCATCAAGCGGCTCGGCCTCGACCAGCTCTGGTGGATGGTCACCCCCGGCAACCCGCTGAAGAGCCGCAACCAGCTCGCTCCGCTTGCTGAGCGTATTGCCGAAAGCGAGCGTGTTGCCGCCAACCCCCGCGTCAAGGTTACCGCCTTCGAACAGACACTCGGCGTCAGCTACACCGCCAACACTCTTGCCCGCGTCAAGGCCCGCAATCCGCATGTGCATTTCATCTGGATCATGGGCGCCGACAGCCTGCAGACCTTTCACAAATGGCAGAAATGGCAGGAGATTGCCCGCACCTTCCCCATCGCGGTGATCGACCGGCCAGGTGCGACGCTCTCCTTCCTTTCCTCGAAAATGGCCAGGACCTTCGATTTCGCCCGAGTCGACGAGGATGATGCCCGTGTTCTCTGGAAGAAGCGCGCGCCGGCCTGGACCTTCATCCACGGGCCGCGCTCCGGCCTCAGCTCGACGGCAATTCGCAACGGTTCGCTTCCGGGCGCGGCCGAATAGCCTGATTTTCAAGAAAGTGCTGAAAACGAGAAAGCCCGACGGGGGAGGATCCGTCGGGCTTATGAACTCGATCGACAACTGGGAGGAGGAGTGTTGTCGATCCTACCGAACGGCTATGGGAGGAGGAGAAGCCGTTTCGATGATTATGTTTTACCATATTCCGCTAGAAGGTGAACATCAATTTGTGCATTGCAGCAATGCAGCCAGCGCAATGCCGACATGCCGAACCATCGGATACTGCCGCTTTTATCGGCAAAACCGAATATAATCCCTGTCTATTACATCGGACCTCGTCGGCTGGCAGATGAACCCTCGGATGTTCCTGCCCTTTCGGCCGGTTTTTCGGAAAGCCATGCGCTTGGGAATATGGAAATACTGATGCGGCCGGCCGACCTGGTTATATTTTCACGGATATATCCCTAGCCAAGGCGTGAACATCGTTATATTCGTCGAAATATTTCGAACCCGGGGATTAGAACCATGCAGAACCGCCGCCAATGGATGAAACTCGCAACCGCCGCGATTGCGGCTCTCTGGCTCGGCGCGGCAGCGCTTCCGACGCCGGCCGCAGCCGCTGAAAAACTGACCGTCTTTGCAGCGGCGAGCCTCAAGGATGCGCTTGATGCGGCCAATGCCGCCTGGGCCAAGGAAAGCGGCAAGGAAGCGGTCGCCTCCTATGCGGCAAGCGGGGCGCTTGCCAAGCAGATCGAAAACGCGGCTCCCGCCGACATCTTCATCTCGGCCGACCTCGACTGGATGGACTACGTCGCCAAGAAGAACCTGATCAAGGCCGATACCCGTTCGAACCTGCTTGGAAACCGGATCGTACTCGTTGCCGAAAAGGACAAGGCAAAGCCGGTCGAGATCAAGCAGGGCTTCGATCTTGCCGCTTTACTGGGTGACGGCAAGCTCGCCATGGGTGAGCCGAAATCGGTTCCGGCAGGCAAATACGGTATGGCCGCGCTGGAAAAGCTCGGCGTCTGGAAGTCTGTGGAAAGCAAGGTCGCCGGCGCCGAAAGCGTGCGCGCCGCTCTTGCCCTCGTCTCTCGCGGCGAAGCGCCCTATGGCATCGTCTACCAGACGGATGCGGCAGCCGATAAGGGCGTCGCCGTGGTCGGCACTTTCCCCGCCGATTCCCATCCGCCGATCATCTATCCGATCGCAATCCTTGCCGAGAGCAAGAACCCGGATGCAGCAGCCTATCTCGACTTCCTCAAATCCGAGAAGGCAGCCGCCTTCTTCACGGCTCAGGGTTTCACCATCCTGAAGTAGTCGGGGCTTGAAATAGCCGGGGCCTGAAATGATTGCGGAATCGGCTTCCGCAGCTTAGCGTGAAGGCTCGCCTCGGCGAGCCTTCGATTTATCAGGGAGACGGTCGCGTTTGGACATGTTGGGCTTGAGCAATGAGGAATGGACTGCGATCCTGCTCAGCCTGCGCGTTTCGATCGTCGCCATGCTGGCGAGCCTCCCCCTCGGCATTCTCGTCGCCCTGCTGCTCGCTCGCGGCCGCTTCTGGGGCAAATCGGTGCTGAACGGCATCGTTCACCTGCCGCTGATCCTGCCCCCTGTTGTCACCGGTTTCCTTCTGCTCATCCTTTTCGGCCGCCGCGGTCCAATTGGCAGCCTGCTCGACCAGTATTTCGGCATCGTCTTCTCCTTCCGCTGGACGGGTGCGGCGCTGGCCTGCGGCGTTATGGCGTTTCCGCTGATGGTGCGCAGCATCCGTCTGTCGATCGAAGCGGTCGACCGCAGGCTGGAAGAGGCGGCCGGAACGCTTGGGGCCGGTCCGGCGTGGGTCTTCCTGACCATCACCCTGCCGCTGACGCTCCCCGGCATCATCGCCGGAATGATCCTTTCCTTCGCCAAAGCCATGGGCGAATTCGGCGCAACGATCACCTTCGTCTCCAATATTCCCGGCGAAACCCAAACACTGTCGGCGGCGATCTACACCTTCACCCAGGTCCCTGGCGGCGACGCCGGCGCGCTGCGCCTGACACTCGTCGCCGTCGTCATTTCGATGGCCGCGCTGCTGGCCTCCGAATTCCTTGCCCGCCTCGCCGGCCGGAGGATCGATCCGGAATGACGCTGATCGTCGAGGCAAAACAGAGGCTCGGCGGCTTTTCGCTCGACGCCGCCTTCACCTCCGAGCGCGGCGTCACCGCGCTTTTCGGCCGCTCCGGCTCCGGCAAGACGTCGATGATCCGCATCATCGCCGGCCTTGCCCGGCCCGACCAAGGCCGCGTCGTGCTTGACGGCGAAACCCTGACCGAGACCGCCAGGGGCATCTTCGTCCCCAAGCACCGGCGTCGTTTCGGCTATGTCTTCCAGGAAGCGCGGCTGTTCCCGCATCTGAGCGTCCGCGCCAATCTTTCCTACGGCCGCTGGTTCGCGCCGGGAGCGGCAGGCAGCGAGAACTTCGATCACGTCGTCGATCTGCTCGGCATCGAGACGCTGCTCGCGCGCAGCCCCTCCACGCTTTCCGGCGGCGAAAAGCAGCGCGTCGCAATTGGTCGCGCCCTTCTCTCCTCGCCCCGCCTGCTGCTGATGGATGAGCCGCTCGCCGCTCTTGATGAGGCGCGCAAGGCCGAGATCCTTCCCTATCTGGAGCGATTGCGCGATCAGACCGACATCCCGATCGTCTATGTCAGTCATGCGATCGCCGAGGTGGCGCGGCTGGCAAACCAGGTGGTCGTGATGAGCGACGGCAAGGTGGAAGCAACAGGTCCGGCCGTCGACATATTGAGCCGTCCGTCTGCGGCTTCCGACCGGCGGGAAGCAGGAGCGCTACTCGAAGGCACCGTCGAGAGCTTCGACGCGCGTCACCGCCTGTCGATTGTTGCCCTGAAATCCCGCCGGCTGCATATTCCGAGTGCCGCCCTTGCGTCCGGGAGGCCGGTCCGCATCCGCATCCCGTCCCGCGATGTCATGCTGGCGACCGCAAGACCGGAGGGCCTCAGTGCATTGAACATTCTCGAAGGCAGGATCGAACAGATGTCGCCGGACGAGGACGGAACGGTCGAAATCCGGCTCGACTGCGGCGGCGATGTCATTCTTTCGCGCATCACCGCGCTCTCCTGCGAGCGCCTCGATCTTCACCCCGGCAAAGCCATCTTCGCCGTCATCAAGACGGTTGCCCTTGAGGCCTGATCAGCCGCCGCCGTGGCTCGGATTGCGCTTGCCTTCAAGCCAGGCGAGATCCTCGGCAAGGCTTTCCCGAACCGTCCTTTCCATCCGCCGGAAGCGCTGGAGCAACTCTTCGCCAAACGGCGTCAGCGCCGCGCCGCCGCCCTTTTGCCCGCCGCGCTGCGATTCCACCACCTGTTCGCAAAACATCCGGTTCATCTCGCTGACGAGCAGCCATGCCCGCCGATAGGACATGTCCATTGCCCGCCCCGCCGCCGAGATCGAACCGGTCGAGCGGATGTGCTCCAGAAGCTCCATCTTTCCGTGCCCGAGACGATCCTCGTCCGGGAAACTGATTCGCAGGACGGGAACGAGTGTTTTAGCGGCTGGATCGGTCATCGAATTCTAAGATTGTGGAATTTGCGGCACTTTACGCTCCGGCATGGAAACTGTACACCGCCGCCAGAAGCGGCTGGCGTGGCAATATTCTTCAATTCGGACGCAAGAACGGATTTTCAGCCGATCCGTACCTTAGCATGTCTTGAAACATTAATGGTTTGATGCCTATCTTAACCATGATCCGGTCTCGATCGGATCTCGTGTTGTGCATGGTTTGTCATTCCAGGAAAGGGAAAGCACTGACAACAGTACACGCCAAGGGAAAAACGCTCGCCGTTGTCCCGAAGAGTGCGGAACGTGGCGCCGATGCCGCTGCCCGCGCCTTAGAAGCCGTCCTCGCCAGCCTCGAGGACTCCAAAGCTGAAGATATCGTTACCATCGACATTGCCGGAAAATCGGCGCTGGGAGACTACATGATCGTCGTCTCCGGCCGCTCGAGCAGGCACGTCATGGCGATCTCGGATCACCTGCTCACCGACCTTAAGGACGACGGTTTCGGTACGGCCCGCGTCGAAGGTCAGGAAGCCGGCGATTGGATCCTGATCGACACCGGTGACATTATCGTGCATGTGTTCCGTCCCGAAACCCGCGAGTTCTACAACATCGAAAAGATGTGGGCGGCTCCGGATATGGATGAAGAAACACGGCACTGACGGGCGAGCCGGCATTCTGCCCGGCGCCTGAGACGTGGCATTGACCGGCCGGGAAATATCGCAGACCGGCCTGGGGTGCGATGTGCGCCTCACAATGCCGGCATGAGCGGGAGCGGGTGAATGCGAATTGGTCTTTTTGCTGTGGGACGGCTGAAGTCCGGCCCCGAAAAGGATCTCGTGGCCCGTTATCTCGACCGTTTCGCCAAGGCCGGCCCTGCCGTCGGCCTCGAATTTACCCGTGTTGTCGAAGTGGCCGAAAGCCGCGCCTCCAACGCGGAAACCCGCAAGCGCGAAGAGGCGGCGATGCTTTTGAAATCGCTTGCCGAAGGCAGCATCCTCATTCTTCTCGACGAACGCGGCAAGGCGCTCGACAGCGAAGCCTTCGCAAACCTGCTGGGCAATTATCGCGACCAGGGCAAACGCGAGCTGACGATCGCGATCGGCGGCGCCGATGGCCTCGACCCTTCACTCTACGACCGTGCCGACGCCACGCTCTGCCTGGGCAAGATGACCTGGCCGCACCAGCTCGTCCGCACGCTGATCGCCGAGCAGCTCTATCGCGCCGTCACCATCCTCTCTGGCCATCCCTATCACCGCGTCTGATATCGCGTCGGCCCTGTGCGTCGGCCGCATGCGTCGGATTGTCACGCAGCCGTGTTTTGCCTGGCAGGCGGTTCTTCCTCAAACTTTCTGGCAAAGCGCATCAAATCAGCTTAGTCTCCGCGCGATTTGAGAGAGTGCCCAGATATACAATGACGAGAATAGCAACCAGGCGACGCCGCATGATCCTGCCGGCTATTATGGCAGGTCTTGGCGCGGCGGCTATCGTCGTCTCGGCAAACCCTTTCTCCGTCAGGGCACAGGATACCGCACCCGAAGCGGCGCAACCCGCAGCCGAGCCGGCATCGAGCCCGCCGGCGGCCGAAGCGCCGCCGCCCGATCCGGCGGCCGAACTCGCCGCCAAACGCGACCAGACCCGCGCCGAGCTCGAAACCCTGTCGAAGACCATCAGCCTTTCCTCGGACAAGGTGAGCGAGCTTAAGCAGAGCATCGCCAATCTGGAAAAGAGCACACAAAGCGTCCGCCAGGCGCTGATCGATTCCGCCGCCCGCCGCAAGGGGCTCGAAAAGCAGATCCTCGAAAGCGAGAAGAAGCTTGCCGATCTCGGCGTCAAGGAGGATGGCATCCGCCGTTCCCTGCACGAGCGCCGCGGCCTTCTGGCCGAGGTGCTGGCGGCACTGCAGCGTATGGGCCGCAACCCGCCGCCCGCTTTGCTCGTCACCCCTGACGACGCGCTCGCTTCCGTGCGCAGCGCCATCCTGCTCGGCGCCGTTGTTCCCGGCATCCGCAAGGAGACCGACAAGCTTGCCGCAGACCTCGCAAGCCTTGCCGCACTGCAGAGCGCAAGCGCTGCCGAAAAAGCCGGCCTGACGTCAACGATGACGGACGGTATCGAGGAGGAGCGGCGCATGGACCTGCTGCTTGCCGAAAACGACAAGCTCAGCCGCAGCAGCGCCGCCGAACTCGGGGCCGAAAGGAAGCGCTCGGAGGAGCTGGCAGGCAAGGCGACCAGCCTCGAAGGTCTTGTCGCATCGATGGAATCCGAGATCGCCTCGGTGCGCGAAGCGGCCGCTGCCGCCCGCCAGGCGGAGGAAAACCGCAGGCTCCTGACGGACGAGCAGCGCGCCCAGGCCAAGGCGCTTGCCGACAGCGGTGTGCCCGATAAAAACCGCATTGCGCCCGCATATCCCTTCGGAGAATTGAAGGCGAAATTGGAGCTGCCCGTGGCAGGCGATATCCTGCGCCAGTTCGGCGATGCCGACGGCACCGGGCACGAGGCTATGGGAATGACCGTTGCCACCAATGCGGAGACGGTGGTGACGGCGCCCGCAGATGGTCTGGTGGTTTTCGCCGGCGCTTTCCGCAGTTACGGCCAGATGATCATCCTCGACGCAGGCGACGGATACCACCTGGTCCTCTCGGGAATGGATACAATCAATACCCGTCAGGGAAAATTCGTTTTCTCCGGCGAGCCGCTCGCCGTGATGGGAGCGAAAAGAGTGGCAAGCGCAACTGCATTGGCGCTGGAAACAGACCGGCCAACGCTTTACATTGAATTTCGAAAGGACGGTAAACCGGTCGATTCCCGACCGTGGTGGACCGCCAAAGACACTGGAAAGGCACGCAATGATTCGTAGGGCTTCTCTTGTTCTGGTCGGCGCATTGATGGGTGCGACCGCCATGAGCGTCATCTACTCGGCGGGTGTGCCGGCGGAAGCGGCCGGATCCTCCACATACAAGGAACTCTCGATTTTCGGCGATGTCTTCGAGCGAGTGCGCGCGCAATACGTGACGCCGCCGGCCGAAGACAAGCTGATCGAGAATGCCATCAACGGCATGCTCTCCTCGCTCGACCCGCATTCGAGCTATATGAATGCGAAGGACGCCGAGGATATGCGCACCCAGACCAAGGGTGAGTTCGGCGGCCTCGGCATCGAAGTCACGATGGAAGACGACCTCGTCAAGGTCATCACTCCGATCGACGATACGCCCGCCGCCAAGGCAGGCGTTCTCGCCGGCGACTACATTTCCGAGATCGACGGCCAGTCCGTGCGCGGGCTGAAGCTCGAAGACGCTGTCGAGAAAATGCGCGGCGCCGTCAACACGCCGATCAAATTGACGCTGATCCGCAAGGGCGCCGACAAGCCGATCGAGCTGACGATCGTCCGCGACGTCGTCGCTGTCCAGGCCGTCAAATCGCGTGTCGAGGACGATGTCGGTTATCTCCGCATCATCTCCTTCACCGAAAAGACCTATCCCGACATGGAAAAGGCGATCAAGAAGATCAAGGACACCGTTCCGGCCGATAAGCTGAAGGGTTATGTCCTCGACCTGCGCCTCAATCCGGGCGGCCTGCTTGATCAGGCGATCAACGTTTCCGACGCCCTGCTGGAGCGCGGCGAAGTAGTTTCGACCCGTGGCCGCAATCCTGACGAAACCCGCCGCTTCAATGCCGGCCCGGGCGACCTGACGGATGGCAAGCCGGTTATCGTGCTGATCAACGGCGGTTCGGCTTCCGCATCGGAAATCGTTGCCGGCGCCCTTCAGGACCTGCGCCGCGCCACCATTCTCGGCACGCGCTCTTTCGGCAAGGGCTCGGTCCAGACGATCATCCCGCTCGGCGAAAACGGCGCGCTGCGCCTGACCACGGCGCTCTACTACACGCCGTCGGGCCGCTCGATCCAGGGCACGGGCATCACGCCCGATATCAAGGTCGACGAACCGCTGCCGCAGGAACTGCAGGGCAAGATGGTGACCGAAGGCGAATCCAGCCTGCGCGGCCACATCAAGGGCCAGAGCGAGACCGACGAAGGTTCCGGCTCCGTCGCCTATGTCCCGCCGGATCCGAAGGACGACGTTCAGCTGAACTATGCGCTCGATCTCCTGCGCGGCAAGAAAACTGATCCGGCCTTCCCGCCGAATCCTGATAAGGCCGTCGTCGCCAAGTAATCATCATGCCAAGGCCGGGCACATCGCCCGGCCTTGATCCTTTTGCTGTTTCCCGGTTTTGGAGCGGGCAAGAAATTGGGAACGGACCTGCATGCGCCTCTGGGCCGCAACCGAAAAACCGGCAATCGGCGCCCGGGCGTCCTGCGCCTGGGCCGCATCGCCGCCAGCCTTTGCCTTTTCGCGATAGGCGGTTTTTCCCTCTATACGGCGTTTCGCGGCGAGGGGCTCGAACGCAACCGGCCACCCGCAGCAGAACAAGCGGCGACGCCGCCGTCCAGCACACCTCAACCGCCGCCGCAGGCCGCGAACGGCATGCCCCGCGCCGAACCCCAATCGGGCGCCAATGTCGAGCAGATGGTCACCGGCGATGGCACTGTCGTCACCAAATACAGCCCCCGTCCGCGCGACGGCAGCGGGCCTGTCCTGGTCGACGCCATGCAGATCGGCCAGGATCCGCGCATGGCGGCAACACCCAACGAAACACTACTGGAAGAAACGCCCTATGGCAGGCTTCCGATCGTCGGCCCTGACGGCCGACGCCCGATGGATCAATATGCCCGCCCCTCGTCCGGCGCGCGCGGCATCCGCATTGCCATCGTCGTCAGCGGCCTTGGACTGAGCCAGACGGGAACGCAGCGCGCCATCGCCGAATTGCCGGAGGAAATCACCCTCGCCTTTGCCGCAAGCGGCAACAGCCTGCAGCGCTGGATGCAGGAGGCCCGTCGCGGCGGTCATGAGATTCTTCTGCAGGTGCCGCTCGAACCTTTTGATTACCCGACCAATGATCCAGGCCCGGAAACCCTGCTGACCTCCAAGCCGGTCGCTCGCAATATTGAGAACCTGCACAAGGCGATGGGCGAGATCACCAACTATACCGGCGTCATGAACTATCTCGGCGGCCGTTTCCTGTCCGATCCCGCTGCTATGGAACCCGTCATGCGCGATATCGGCAGACGCGGTCTGCTCTTCCTCGACGACGGCACCTCGGCGCAGTCGAAGACGGCGGCAGTCGCCAAGGGAACCGCGCTGCCCTATGCCTTTGCCGACCTGCAGCTTGACGGCCAGCTCGATATCAACGCCATTTTGCAGAAGCTCGACGAACTCGAACGCATCGCCCGTAAGAACGGCCAGGCGATCGGCGTCGCCTCGGCTTTCGACGAAAGCGTCGACGCCATCGCCAAATGGAGCCAGGAGGCGGCGATGCGCGGTATCGAGATCGTCGGTGTCGCCACCCTGACTAGCGACCCCCTGAAGCCTTGAACCACAAATCCGAGAACGGAGAAGAAATGAGCCAGGCGACAGTGAAAGCAGAGGATCTGCCTTACCGCCCTTGTGTCGGTGTGATGATCCTGAATCGCGACGGCCTGGTCTGGGCCGGGCGGCGCATCCCCGACGGCAATTCTGAATATGACGGCTCGCCGCAGCTCTGGCAGATGCCCCAGGGCGGCATCGACAAGGGCGAGGATCCATTGGATGCCGCCTATCGCGAGCTCTACGAGGAGACCGGCATCAGGACAGTGACGCTGCTTGCCGAGGCGAGGGACTGGATCAACTACGATCTGCCGCCGCAGCTGATCGGCATCGGGTTGAAGGGAAAATACCGCGGCCAGACGCAACGCTGGTTCGCCTTCCGCTTTGAGGGCGATGAAAGCGAGATCGCCATCAACCCGCCTCCCGGCGGCCATGAGCCGGAATTCGATGCCTGGGAATGGAAGCCGATGCAGGAGCTGCCGGGGCTGATCGTCCCCTTCAAGCGCTCCGTCTACGACCAGGTGGTCGCCGAATTCCAGCATCTGGCGGCACTTCAATCGGAAGACTGATCGCAGGCAGGATGGGCACTTCCGTTTTTGCTCGGCGAGCGCAGGGGAAAGGTCGTGGCGTCCATCATCCGGCAAGTGCTGGCCGCGCTGGTTTTGCCCGGTGATGTCTGAGAAGGGAATACCGGCCGCCCAAGAGGCAGCCGGCATCTTGTGAGAGCTTATTCGGCTTCGTCGGCGGAATCGGCGTTGAGCTGGCCGTATTTGCTTTCGCCGATTTTCTCGAGCAGATCGAGCTGTGTTTCGAGGAAGTCGATATGACCCTCCTCATCCGCCAGCAGCTCTTCGAAGAGTTTCATCGAAACGTAATCGCCGGCTTCGTGACAGATGTCGCGCGACTTCTTGTAGGCCGTGCGGGCGTCATACTCGCCGGCAAGATCGGCCTCCAGAACTTCCTTGACGTTCTGGCCGATGCGCAAGGGGGCGAGGGTCTGCAGATTAGGATGGCCTTCAAGGAAGATGATGCGTGCAACGAGCCGGTCGGCATGATGCATCTCTTCGATGGATTCGGCACGCTCCTTCTTGGCGAGCTTGGTGTAGCCCCAGTCTTCAAGAAGGCGATAGTGAACCCAATATTGATTGACTGCCCCGAGCTCGAGGAACAGAGCCTCGTTAAGCCGCTCGATGACTTTTTTGTCGCCTTTCAATGTCCGCTCTCCTGTTTTCCTCGTGGAATTGTTTCAAGCGGGACATGAAATCAAATATCTCGTCTTCCGTCGAGTCGCGACGGGCGTGATATTCCTCGGTCGTCTGGATAATGATGTCGACCACATTGGGGAAGCAGCCGCAGCAGCGACCGCGCTTTTCCATGGCGTGATAGACCTTCGCAGGCACGATAAGCTGCCAACAGTCTTGATCAAGAAGGTCGGTAATGACCTGCCGGATTTCCTGGTCGGTTATATAATTGCAGCTGCAGACGAGCACGTCTTCATTCCAAACATGACACTGACTATCGTGTTTTCTGCTAAAGAAGATGGTGGCTGTCAAGAAAAAATTCGAGGCCATGTCATCAAGTCGCAGCGGCCGAATGGCACTCCGGAGGCGGATCATTTCTAGCGAATCGGCCTGAAATCTGAATCCCTATCTAAATCAAAGGAGTAGAGTACGGCGTCGTTCGAAAGAACGCGTGACGCTTTTTAGCGTCACTCTCTAATGGAAATTCCGCCCCCGCGGCATGACCTCAGCGGTTTCTGCCACGGCCACGCGGCCGCCTGCCGTGGCTACGCGTTTTTCCAGCTCCGCTCTTTCCTGCGCATGTGCGCTCTTTCTCTGCCGCTGATCGACACCCGGCCTCAACACCTCGTCTGCCCGCTCGCAGACGCCGAAACGCCGGGCCTCGCGTTGCAGGATACCGAGCGCCGGCGTCATGTCCTCGATATGCTCGACGACGGTATGGATCACCCCGCTCTGGCTTTGCAGCCTGCCGCGGATTTTCACCAGCCGGGCGCCCATGACGACCGCCCGGTATTTGTCGAATACCTTGTTCCAGACGATGGCATTGGCGACCCCGGTCTCGTCCTCCAGCGTCATGAAGATCACGCCGTTGGCCGAGCCCGGGCGCTGGCGCACCAGCACCAGGCCGGCGATCGTCACCCTCTTTCCGTTCGGCACTGTCAGGAGATCGACATTGCGCGTGATGCCCATCTTCTGAAGATCCTCCCGCAGGAAAGAGACCGGATGCGCTTTCAGCGACAGGGAGAGATAACGGTAATCCTCGATCACCTGTTCACCCGGCTGCATGTCCGGCAGTTTCGTCGCAGGCTCAGCCTGGAGATCGACATGACGGACCTGCTCGAAAAGCGGCAACTCCTCGGTCGCGCTCTTCACGTCAAGCGCCCGCACCGCCCAGAGCGCCTCGCGTCGCGATAGATTAATGGATCGGAACGCATCCGCATCCGCCAGTCGCTCGATGACGGATTTCTGCAAGCCGGACCGCAGCCAGAGATCGCGCACCGAACTGTAGCCTTCGCCTCGATTCTTGACGAGCCGTTTCATATCGTCTACCGACAGGCCCTTAATCTGCCGAAAACCCAGCCGCACGGCATGTCGGCTCCTGATGATTTCGCGCATCTTCTCATGCCGGAAATCGACGGCCTTCCGATCGAAGGCAGCCTCTTCCAGGGCGCAATCCCAGTCCGATTCATTGATATCGACCGGCAGGATCTTTACCCCGTGCTCACGCGCATCCCGCACCAGCTGCGCCGGCGCATAAAATCCCATCGGTTGGGAGTTCAGCATCGCCGCACAGAACACATCGGGATAATAGGCCTTGAGCCATGAAGAGGCATAGACGAGCAGCGCGAAGGACGCGGCATGACTTTCGGGGAAGCCATATTCGCCGAAGCCCTTGATCTGGTTGAAGCATTGTTTCGCGAACTCAAGATCGTAGCTCTTTGCGACCATTCCCTCGATGAACCGCTTCTCGAAATTGCCGATCGTGCCGGTTCTCTTGAATGTCGCCATCGCTCTGCGAAGCTTGTCAGCCTCTGCCGGCTTGAAACCGGCGGCGGTGATCGCGATCTGCATCGCCTGCTCCTGGAACAGCGGCACGCCGAGGGTTCTTTCGAGGACCGTTTTCAGCTCCTCGCTCGGATATTCGATCGGGATGTCCTTGGCCTTCTGATCCCGGCGCTTCAGGTAGGGATGCACCATGTTGCCCTGGATCGGCCCTGGCCGGACGATCGCCACTTCGATGACGAGGTCGTAGAATATTTTTGGCCGAAGACGCGGCAGCATGCTCATCTGCGCCCGGCTTTCGATCTGGAAGACGCCGAGCGTATCGGCCCGGCCCATCATTTCGTAAACCGGCTTGCCTTCGTCTCCGTGCTCCTTGTTGCCGAGGTCTGCGAGCGTCTTCTTCACATCGTAATGCAGTTCAAGCAGCGAAAAGGCCTTCCGCAGGCAGGTCAGCATGCCGAGCGCCAGCACATCCACCTTGAGGATCTTGACGTTGTCGAGGTCGTCCTTGTCCCACTCGATCATGTATCGATCCGGCATTGCCGTCTTCATGATCGGCACAACCTCGTCGAGCCTGTCGCGCGTGATGACGAAGCCGCCGACATGCTGGGTGAGGTGACGGGGGAAACCGAGAAGCTCGGACGCATATTTCAGCACGTTCTGCGTCACCGGATCCTTGATGTCGAGGCCGGCCGCTTTTGCATCCCGCTCCGAAAGATTGTCCTCCGACCAGCCCCAGACGAGGCTGCTGATCGCCGACTGGACATCCTCCGACAGCCCGAAGGCCTTGGCGACCTCGCGCCCCGCCGAGCGGGTACGGTAGGTAGTCACACCCGCCGTCAACCCTGCATGTTCTCTCTTGTAATTTTTATAGATGAACTGAATGACCTCTTCGCGCCGGTCATGCTCGAAATCGACGTCAATGTCAGGCGGCTCGTCGCGATCCATCGAAATGAAGCGGTCGAACAAGAGCGTGCTCTTTTGAGGATCGACTTCCGTTATCTCGAGGCAATAGCAGATGACCGAATTTGCCGCCGACCCGCGCCCCTGGCATAGGATCTTCTCATTACGGGCGTGCTGAATGATCCTGTAAACAGTCAGGAAATAAGAGGCGTATTTCTTCTTTCCAACCAGATCGAGTTCATACTCGATCTGCGGCGCAACCTTGTCCGGGATACCCTCGGGATAGCGTTTTGCTGCTCCCGCTCTCGTCAGCCTTTCGAGGGTCTCCTGCGGCGTTTCCCCGGGATCGTTTTCCGGCGGATAATTGTGCTCCAGTTCCTTCAGCGAAAAAGTCAGCCTGTTGAAGAAGGTCTGCGTATTCTCGAACGCATCGGGATAATCCCGGAAGATCCGGGCCATTTCACGTGAATCCTTGAGGTAGCGTTCGGCATTCGGCGCCAGAAGGAATCCGGCTTGCGGTATCTGCACATGCTCCCGGATCGCGATCACGATATCCGAAAGCGGCCGGCGTTCAGGATGATGGTAAAGCGGCTGATTGGTCACAATCAGCGGCACGCGATTTCGGGCAGCAAGCATGGCAACCACCGCAAAGACCTGCCTGTCGCGGCCGTCATAGGCTGGCGCCAGCGCCATAAAAAATGCCTTGCGGAATCGCCTGCGAAAGCGCGCCAGATAATCTTCCACCACCGACTGACCCGTCTGATGATCGACAACGGTGCGGTCGGGAACGAGGGCAAGCATCATCTCGTCCCCCCATTCCATCAGTTCCGCTTCCGTCAGAATGCAGGTCCCCTTGACCGCTTCCTCCTTCAGATTGCCGGCGCTGAGAAGACGGCAAAGGTTCGCCCAGCCTCGTCGATTACGGGGATAGGCGAGGATATCAGGTGTTCCATCGGAAAAGACGAGACGCGCGCCCGGCTGAACCCGGATAGGATCGAGGATCTCCTCCTTTTTTCCTTCCTTCTTCGCCTGGACCATAATCTCATCCCGGTTCTTGTATCTCTCCTCAAGCTGCAGCGCCTGCGCATGCGCCCTGACCACGCCGGCAACCGAATTCCGATCCGCAATCCCGAGACCGCCGAGCTTCAGACGAGCGGCCTGCACGACCATCTCTTCCGGGCCGGAGGCGCCTTCGAGAAATGAGAAATTCGTCCTCACGCCGATCTCGCAAAATGCGGGCTCTCTTCTCATGCAAACACACCATGCATGAACCAGCGAGGATAGAATTCCTGACCATAGAAACCGCGGCGATAGATCCAGAAGCGATGCCCGGTCTCGTCCTCGATACGGAAATAGTCACGCGCCTCGGCATCGTCCCCATCGATCCACCACTCCATGGCAATCCGTTCCGGCCCTTCGCTTCTGGCCACCTGATGCTGCAGGCGCCGCCAGCGGAAGATCTGCGGCGGACCATCGGGCACTTCGGCCAACATGATCTCCACCGGCTCCGGCGTTGTAAAAAGCCGCAGCGGCCGCTCTTCGCGGAAAGGAAGGTCGATCTCCTGCTCCGCTTTCCGCCTGGGAAGGCTCTCCATGACGGGAATCGTGATGACGGCGCGTTCCGGCACATGGCTCTCGCGGAGCTGGAAACTTTGCAGACAATCCGCACCAAGCCGGGCCGAGACCCGATCGACGAAGGCAGAAAGCGATATCTCTCCCTGACGGCCGCCCTCGAAATCACCCTGTGCCTCGTTGAAGGGATCATGCCGCAACACATTCAGCCGCAGGATCTCGAAACCATAGCCGGCATCGAGATCGTCATAGACCGCTTGTAATCGCTCGGAAAAAAGCCCGGCAATAAACTTCGGTTCGCGAAGCGGCTGAGAAGCGCCGACGGAAATACGAAAGACCCTGCCGTCGACGCGGAACAGGACCAGTTCGAATACCCGTCCGCCGGCTCCCCGCGCCTCCAGCGACGGCTGCAGCGACATGGCGACCTGCCTGGTGACGGCAAGGATCTGCTCTTCCATACCGATGGGCTCGATCAGGCGGTTTTCGGCCGAGAGGCTGGCGACGGGACGCCGGGGCGAGACCGGCTCCTCTTCACGTCCCAACGCCTGGTCGAGGCGCAGAAGCAGTTCCGGACCGAACCGGCGGGTCAGCGGCGCGCGCGGGGCCTCGATGACGTCGCCGACATATTTGAGACCGAGTTTCTTCAGGGCATCGACGGTTTGACCTTCCAGCCGCAAGGCTGCGACCGGCAGGGACACCAGCACATGTTCCACCGCCTCATCCTCGATCACGCCGCTTTGCCCGAAGCGGGACACGGCCCAGGAAAGACCGGGTGACGATGAGACCGCACCCCGCGCATCGATCCCCATGTGAAAGAGCCGCGACAGGACATCCTTGAGAAGCGCCTTTTCACCACCGAAGAGATGAGCACAGCCGGTAATGTCGAGAAACAGGCCGTCCTTGCCGTCGAACGCCACGAGCGGCGTATAACGGTCGCACCAGTCGGCAATTGCCTCCAGCAGCCGACGGTCGGCGGCCGGGTCCTCTTCCACGACCTCGAGCGTCGGGTACATGGCGCGCGCTTCGGCAACGCCCTGCTCCTTCTTCAACCCCAGCCTCTCGGCCAACTCGTCCAGTGCCGTCAGTCGCATGGCATTGTTGAGCTTGCCGGAACAGACGATGGGCGGCGCCTCAGGACGCCCTTTCGAACGCCAGGAGAGCCCCCATCGCCGGCGAGCGATACGATCCGTCGGCAGATGCGGGAAGCTGAGCGCCAGAATGCGCTGACTGTTCGCCTGGAGGGCGAACGAGGTTTGGTTCGATGACAGGGAGAAATTCGCGTTCATGGGGATTCCACTCCAGGAGAAAGGAGAGCGGGGCCGGATTGCGGCTCTTCTCCAACGTGAGACGGAAAATCGGATTGCCGATGCTGCCGGAAAGCTTCGATCCATCCGGCAATGGCCGCAGACCGGATGGTGCCGGTTCGACATGCAGGCGGAAGGCCGCACTGCTTGCCTCCTCCTCTCCGGCCTGACGGACAAGAAAGAGCGGACGACGGGAAGCATGTGCCCTGAGACTGAGCCTGCGGCTTTCGGTCAGGCCGAAATGCGCAGGGTTGCCCCGCACTTCGAAGATAACGGCTGAGAAGGCAGCGCTTTCCACCGCCGCCTCCGCCAGCCAGAGCGCTTCATCCAGCTTGCGCGGCGCCGCATGAAGAAACCGCTCCGGGCTCAGCCCAAAATCCCGAAGCCCGGGGGCATAGGGACGGCCGGCCTCCAGCGCGCCGACTGCATCGCCGATCCAGAGGAGCGGCAGAAGCCTGCCGGCATCCGCTTCTTGTTTCTGCAGCCGCGCGGCAACAGCCATTGCCAGCCCGCTTGCCGCGCCTGCATCGCGAGACAAAGCCGAACGGAATTCGATGATCGCATCGAGCGGCAGGCCGCCTTCCATCGCCTCGTCGAGCGGTACCACGCCGAACGGCAGGCGAAACCCACGGTCATTCTGCGCCGTGGCCTGCCGCGTAGCCTTCCCCGATGCCAGGGCTTCCCGCTCCGCTGCCGCAAGCGCCGGCGCCGGCTTTCCTTCCAGTCTGGCGATGGTTTCGCGGAGCGCAAAAAGCCGCTCGCGCGCCAGGGCGTGCTGCGCCATGGCGTTCTCCGATCCGTCTTGTTCCTGTTATGTTCTTATAGATTCCAGAGAGCTTATGAAGAGTCAACGGCCATTTTCTATGAATTTATTCCTGCCCCTGATTCCGCACTCGAAAATCGGCGATAAAGGTTCTATATGGGCCCGCAAAGGAAGGAATATTCATGGCCCGCATAGACCAGAGCGACGATTGGCGGGACCGCCATGCGCCAACGATCAGCACTTTCGAGTCGCTGGCCATGGAGGCCTACAGCCATCTGCCGGATGAATTCCGCCAGCTGACGACCAATCTGACGATCGAGATCGAAGATTTCCCCGACGACGACGTTTTCGAGGACATGGCGCTGGAAACCCCTTTCGACCTGCTCGGCCTTTTCGAGGGCAGGGGCATTTCCGAACGCTTCACGGTGGAAACCGGCGAGATGCCGAACCGCATCCGCCTCTACCGGCGTCCCATTCTTGATTACTGGGCCGAAAACGACGAGACGCTCGGCGATATCATCACCCATGTCCTGATCCACGAGATCGGCCACCATTTCGGGCTGAGCGACGATGACATGGAGCGGATCGAGGCCAGCGCCGAGGAAGCTGCCGAGCGCTAGAAGCGCAGCGCGCCCTACTGCTCGGAGAGCTTCATCTCAGGATCGTAATCCTTGCCCTCGACATGCTTGATGACGGCCTGGCCGCATTGCATCGCGCCGGTTGCGGCATTGAAGGCATAGGTCGGCGAGCCTTCCAGCGACCAGCCCTTGTTGAGGGCAGCGGTGACCTTATGGCAGAAGGAAGCATCGTCGGGACCGGTCAGGAAGCGGTAGAGTTTCATCAGGCGGGCTTTCTTGCAGAAATCAGGCGAGCTTTATGAACCAGAGCTTCGGCCTGGACAAGATGCAGCCGCTCGATCATCCGCCCGTTCGCATTGATGACGTTGCGACCTTTGGCAGCCGGATCGGCGAAGGCCGATATGATCGCTTCGGCTTCCGTTATCTCCTCGGCGCTCGGCCCGAAATGCCGGTTGGCGGTTTCGATCTGCGAGGGGTGGATCAGCATCTTGCCCGCAAAACCCATGGCGCGGCCCTGCCCGCATTCGGCATCGAAACCTCCGCCATCGCGGAAATCATTGAAGACGCTGTCGAGCGCATCGAGCCCGTAGGCCTTGACCGCCAGAATGACCTGCATCAGCCACGGCACGAGATAGGTCCGCCCCGGCTGCGGCAGGACACCCGTTTCCTTGCGCAGGTCGTTGAGGCCGACGACGAGGCAATCGAGCCGGGATCCCGGCGTACGGCCGGATTCGGCGATCGCCCCGACATTCAGCACGCCTCGCGGCGTCTCGATCATCGCCCAGATCCGCAATTCCTCCGGCGCATCCGCATCGGCAAGCAGATCGCCGATATCAGCGACATCCTGAGGCTCGTCCACCTTCGGCAACAGAACGGCATCGGGCAGAAGCGCCCTGACCAGATCGAGGTCCGCCGGCCCGAATTCGGATGACAAAGAATTGATGCGGATGATCCTTTCCTTGCCCTCAAGCGCCGGCCCGGCAAAAAAGCTTCTCAGATTTTCCCGCGCTTGCGCCTTCTTCTCCGGCGCCACCGAATCCTCCAGATCGAAAATAACGGCATCGCAATCAAGGGAATGGCTCTTTTCCAGCGCCCGCGCATTGATGGCGGGTACGCTCAGCACCGAGCGGCGCAGGCGCTGGGAACGGAGAGGTACGGTTCTGCTCATGGACTATTAGTGCCAAGCTTCGCAAAGCCCGGCAAGACAACAAAAAGCCATGCTTGCCTTGCAGAGAGAAAAAAGAAGGACCACATTCCTTTCCGAAGAAAGGTCTAAAACCAATGCAGAACATTCGCTCCATCTTCATCATGCTTGCCGGCGCCACCGTTTTCGTGGCCATGCTGCTTCTCACCTTCTCGGTGACGCTCGCCGTCGGCGGCATTCTGACCGTACTCATGGTCGGCCGCGCGCTTTCGCTGAAGATGAAGCCCGCTCCGGTCCGCGCCAAGGCCAATAATGGCCAGCGCGAGATGCGTATCTGGAACGACGGTCGCGGCACGATCATCGATCTCTGAGCAGCCTACGCTCAAAAAAACGGACCGACACTGTCGGATCATGCTTCCATGATACGTCCTTGCAGCAGCCAGGCATTCAGCCGGCGCTCAAAACGATGGAGGATGAGCATGGATACGACGACCGAAAACAGTCCGGTCAAAATGCCGCCGGTCAAGAATGGCCTGCTGCCCTATCTGACGGTCGGCGGCGCGGTAAAGGCCGCGGAATTCTACAAGAAGGCCTTCGGCGCCGAAGAAGCTTACAAGGTGCCGGTCGACGAGAGTGGCCGGACGATGCATGTGCATCTCTATATCAACGGCAGCTCCCTCATGCTGTCGGATGCCTATCCCGAATATGGCCATCCCTTCAAAGGCCATGAAGGCTTCGCCATCCAGCTTGTTATCGACGATATCGATTTCTGGTGGGACCGGGCTGTGGCTGCCGGCGCCGAAGTCGTCATGCCGGTCGAACTGATGTTCTGGGGCGACCGCTACGGCCAGCTCCGCGATCCCTTCGGTGTCCTCTGGGGCCTCAACGCACCGACCAAGTAACGGGGGATGCGCAACCGGCCGGCCGCGCGAAACGTCGCGTGGCCGCATTTTCGAAAGATTCTCCTTCATTTCGACGAAAAACTGGACTAGATGCAAATTCAGAAAGTACGTTTTACTGAAATGGAGCATGGGTCATGGATAAATTCGTGAAGCTCACGGGCGTTGCAGCGCCCCTGCCGGTCGTCAACGTCGACACCGACATGATCATTCCGAAGGACTATCTGAAGACCATCAAGCGCACCGGCCTTGGCAAGGGCCTTTTCGCCGAAGCCCGCTATAACGAAGACGGCTCCGAAAACCCCGATTTCGTGCTGAACAAACCGGCCTACCGCGATGCGAAGATCCTGGTCGCCGGCGACAATTTCGGCTGCGGTTCCTCGCGCGAACACGCGCCGTGGGCGCTGCTCGATTTCGGCATCCGCTGCGTGATCTCCACCAGCTTCGCCGACATTTTCTACAATAACTGCTTCAAGAACGGCATCCTGCCGATCAAGGTCAGCCAGGAAAATCTCGACAAACTGATGGACGACGCCTCGCGCGGTTCCAATGCCATCCTGACCGTCGATCTTGAGAACCTCGAGATCACCGGCCCCGATGGCGGCTCGATCAAGTTCGACCTCGACGAGTTCAAGCGCCACTGCCTGCTGAACGGCCTCGACGATATCGGCCTGACCATGGAAAAGGGCAAGGCGATCGACGAATTCGAAAAAAAGAACGCCGCTTCCCACCCCTGGGCGGCCTGATCGCTGACGATTTGCCTATTGATCAAGCCGGGCTTCGCCCGGCTTTTTCTTTATAGCGCCGCGCGTCATTCAGACGCGCAAAGGACGCTGTAATACCTTGAATTACCGCAAATCAGAGAAACTTCTCTTTCCAGAGCTTCAGCTTTTCGAGCGAGACGCCGATGCCGCCGCAGACTTCGATGAGCGGATGATCGAAGCGCTGAAGCAGCCCGGCATGCACATCGGCAACGGCAAGAGCCGCCCCGCAGGCCGGCTCGACCAGAATGCGCTGCGCATCGGCAAATTTCAGGCAGGCGGCGACGGCATCGGCGTCGCTGACGACGATGCTTTCGATCGGATGCTGTTTCGGCAATTCGAAGACATGCTGCGCCACCTGCCGCGCGCCGAGTGAATTGGCAATCGAGGTAATAGTGGGAAGGGTAATCCGCTCATTCGCCCTGAGGCTGGCATGAAGCGAGGCCGCCCCTTCGGTTTCGACGGCAATGACGGGCACGTCGGAAAGCCCGTTTCGCTTCAGCCCCTCGACGATGCCGGCCAATAGTCCGCCGCCGCCGACACTGGTGACGACACAATCGAATTTTGCACCCTTCGCCACCACCTCGTCGATCAGCGTCGCATGGCCATCCCACAGAAGCGGATGGTCGAAGGGATGCACATAGGTCGCCTTGCGGCTCTCTGCGAGCTCGACCGCATGGGCGTTGGCTTCATCGAAAACCGATCCGTGGACCAGCACGGTGGCGCCCGTTGCGGCAATCGCCTGCCGGACATCGGCTGCCGTCGTCTCCGGCACGACGATTGTGACCGGAACACCGAGCGCCCGGCCGGCATAAGCCGCGGCAATGCCGGCATTGCCGCCGGAGGCGCAGAAGATCTCGCGCGCGCCATTTTCCACCTCATGCTGGCAAAGCCGGCCGACGCCACGCAGCTTGAAGCTGCCGGAAGGCTGCAGCGCATCGAGCTTCAGCCAGAGCGGCTTGCCGCTGGCGCTATAGCCGGATCCCGTGCGAACCAAAGGCGTGTCGAGATGGAGGGGTGCCAAAGCCATGATGAACATCCGGAAAGTAAAGATGAGAGGGTGTTTCTAACCCGTTTGTAGGCGCCGGAGCAATCATCGCGACCGGGAGCGCCGCGTCTTACCGACGCGCAACGGACGCTGTAACACTTTCAATTCCCGCAGCGACCCGAAAAACGATTCTGCTTTTCGGGTCGATGCGCCGGAGCGAAGCGTACCGATTCACCCCTTCTCTCGCTTGAAATGCCCATTTCCGGGGTCTAAGAAGCCGCAACTTGTTTTTCCAGGAGGGTTTCATGACAGCGCGCAATCTTTTCCTGCTGCCGGGTGACGGCATCGGTCCCGAGGCCATGGGCGAGGTCCGCAAGATCATCGCCTATATGAACGAGGCGATGAATGCCGGTTTTGTCACCGACGAAGGCCTTGTCGGCGGCAGCGCTTACGATGCCCACGGCGCGGCGATCTCCGAAGGCGACATGCAGAAGGCGCTCGCCGCCGATGCCGTTCTCTTCGGCGCCGTCGGCGGTCCGAAATGGGATAGCGTACCTTACGAAGTGCGTCCGGAAGCTGGCCTGCTGCGCCTGCGCAAGGATCTGCAGCTCTTCGCGAACCTGCGCCCGGCGATCTGCTACCCGGCCCTTGCCTCGGCCTCCTCGCTGAAGCCGGAACTGGTCGAAGGTCTTGATATCCTGATCATCCGCGAACTGACGGGCGGCGTCTATTTCGGTGAGCCGAAGGAGATTATCGACCTCGGCAACGGCCAGAAGCGTGGCATCGACACGCAGGTCTACGATACCTACGAGATCGAGCGCATCGCCGGCGTCGCCTTCGAAATGGCCCGCACGCGGCAGAACCGCGTCTGCTCCATGGAAAAGCGCAATGTCATGAAGTCGGGCGTGCTTTGGAACCAAGTGGTGACCGAGACGCACAAGGCGAAATATTCCGATGTCCAGCTCGAACATATGCTCGCCGATGCCGGCGGCATGCAGCTGGTGCGCCAGCCCAAGCAGTTCGACGTCATCGTCACCGACAATCTCTTCGGCGACATGCTCTCCGACGTCGCCGCCATGCTGACCGGCTCGCTCGGCATGCTGCCCTCGGCCTCGCTCGGTGCGCCCGATGGCAAGACCGGCAAGCGCAAGGCGCTCTACGAACCGGTACACGGCTCGGCGCCCGACATTGCCGGCAAGGGCGTCGCCAATCCGATCGCCATGATTGCCTCCTTCGCCATGTGCCTGCGCTACTCCTTCAATCTGGTGAAGGAAGCCGACGACCTGGAAAAGGCAATCGCCAACGTGCTCGACAAGGGTATCCGCACCGGCGATATCATGGCCGATGGCTGCAGGCAGGTCGGCACCGTCGAGATGGGCGATGCGATCCTCGCCGAGTTCAAGGCGCTTTCGGCCTGATATATTTCACGTGAAACAATATCCAGCCCTTCGCATCGCGCATGCGAGGGGCTTTTTCATCGGGAGCAAAGATCCGCATCACGCTTGGCCGAATTATCCGAAACGGACTATTCTCGGCCACAATCTCGTGTATTTTTGCGCCGGATTTCAACGAGCGCGCAATCCAGGTGAGAGAGCGCCCTTGACGTGTTCTGTCGGACGCGCTGCGCTCCAGGGCAAATTCGAACGGATGATGCAATGCGGGCATTTTGGGCTTCCCTGGACAGGCGCTGGCGCCGGAGCGGCGTCGGCATGCCGCCTTTGCGCTGGCAGGCCTGTCTCTTCATCACGCTCAATGCCGCGATCCTTTCCATGCTGCTCTTCGATGCGCCGGTCGGCGCCAGCGAAGCTCCCGCACCCGTGAAGCACCTCGGCGAGATGTTGACCGGTTTCGGCGATTCCGCCTGGCTGATCTACACCAGCATCCTGCTCTTCTTTCAGGGCAGGGCGGGCTACAAGCTCTTGAAGACGGCCCGCTCCAGGGCGCAGGCGCTTTATGTCAGCTGGATCGGCGCCTATCTCTTCACCACCATCGTCTTGTCAGGCCTTCTCGCCAATCTGTTGAAGCGGGCGATCGGCAGGGCGCGCCCCGAGCATTTCCACGACTACGGCATCTTTTCCTTCACGCCTTTTTCAGGCCATGCCGCTTTCGAAAGCTTTCCGTCCGGCCATTCCACCACGGTCGGCGCTTTCTTCGCCGCCTTTGCTCTTCTGTTTCCGCGCTACCGCGTTGCCTTCATCACCTGCGCCATCTGGCTCGCCATGACCCGCGTCATGGTCGGCGCTCATTATCCGAGCGACGTCATGGCCGGCCTTGCCTTAGGCGCCTGGTTCTCGCTGCTGACGGCGATTGTCTTTGCTCGCTGCGGCCTGCTCTTCAAACTGGCGCCGGATGGCTGGCCGATCTCGAAGCAACTGTTCCCGGACATGAAAAAGCCCGGCGCTTTGTGAGCGCCGGGCCTTTTTCGTCAAGCTTGACCGCAGATCAATCCATTGCGTGGATATCTCTGTTCTTCGTTTCCGGCAGGAAGATCAGGCCAATCACCAGCGTGATCGACGCAAAGACGATCGGGTACCAGAGACCGTAATAGATATCGCCCGCGGCAGCGCTCATCGCGAAGGCCGTCGCCGGCAGCAGGCCGCCGAACCAGCCGTTGCCGATGTGATAGGGCAGCGACATGCCGGTATAGCGGATGCGAGTCGGGAAGAGCTCCACAAGAAGTGCGGCGATCGGGCCATAGACCATCGTCACGTAGATGACGAGGACGAACAGGATCGCGATCGTGCCGATCCAGTTGACGCGGGCGGGATCGGCGGCCATGGCGAAGCTGCCGCCATTGGCGATGTTGTAGACCGCCATGTCGGTGACGCCATTGGCCTCATCCGCCGTCAGCAGCTTGGTTTCGACCAGCTTGGCAGCCGGCACGGTTTCCTTCTCGCCGGCGCGCACGGCATCGGCATTGAGCGCCAGTTCCGGGTTGGCGGCGATGAAGGCATCGAGCTTGGCGTCTGCCACCTTGACGGCGCCACGCTTCAGCGGGTAGCCGGCATCGTGGAGCGCGATGTTGACGCCCTTTTCGAAGGCGGCGGTCATGCCCTTCGCCTTGTCGCCGGCGGCGATGGCGTCGAAGCTCGTGATCGTCTCGTTGCCGACCTTCACCGTTGCCGGCTGTCCGGCGGGACCGGGCACGACGTCATACGGCACCGAGTTCTTCGTCAGGAACGCCGTCGCCACGTCGCAGGAGCTGGTGAACTTCACCGTGCCTGTCGGGTTGAACTGGAACCTGCAATCCGACGGATCGGCCGTGACCGTTGCGCGAATCGTTGCCTGTGCTTCGGCGAGCGCCGGGTTCGCTGTCCAGGTCATCGCCTTGAACAGCGGATTATAGGTTACCGCCGCGATGAGAAGACCTGCCATGATGATCGGCTTGCGGCCGATCTTGTCGGAGAGGCCGCCGAAGATGACGAAGAACGGCGTTGCCAGGAACAGCGCGATGGCGACCATGATGTTGGCCGACTGCAGATCCACCTTCAGCACGTTCTGCAGGAAGAACAGCGCATAGAACTGGCCGCCGTACCAGACGACCGCCTGGCCCATGGTGGCGCCGAGAAGCGCGATGAGCGCGATCTTGGCGTTCTTCCACTGGCCGAAGGCTTCGGTCAGAGGCGCCTTGGAGCCCTTGCCTTCCGCCTTCATACGCTGGAACGCCGGCGATTCGTTCATCTTCAGACGGATCCAGACGGAGACGCCGAGCAGGACGACCGAAACCAGGAACGGGATACGCCAACCCCAGGCGGCGAATTGAACCGGACCCATCAGATATTGAACCAGGACGATGACGATCAGCGACAGGAACAGTCCGAGCGTCGCCGTCGTCTGGATCCAGGAGGTGAAGTAGCCGCGGCGCCCGTTCGGCGCATGCTCGGCGACATAGGTCGCGGCACCGCCATATTCACCACCGAGCGCTAGGCCCTGGAGCAGGCGAAGCCCAATCAGGATGATCGGTGCTGCGATACCGATGGTGGCCGCGCCTGGCAGGATGCCGACGAGGAAGGTCGACAGACCCATGATCAGGATCGTCACCAGGAAGGTATATTTACGGCCGACGAGATCGCCGAGACGACCGAACACCAGCGCGCCGAAGGGACGCACCAGGAAGCCTGCGGCAAAGGCGAGCAGCGTGAAGATGTTGCGCGTTGCCTCGGGATATTGGGTGAAGTAGGTCGCGCCGATATAGGTGGCGAGCGAACCGTAAAGATAGAAATCGTACCATTCGAAAACGGTGCCGAGCGAAGATGCGAAGATGACCTTCTTCTCCTCGCCGGTCATCGGACCGGCCTTCGCGCCGTCGATGCTTGCGACATTTGCCATTGTCTGTCCTCCACAGAGTGATGAGCAACGCGCGCGACCTGCTCTCCTCAAAGCATATCCCCGGCCGCAACACGCCTGACGAGAGTGTGCCAGAAAAGACAGGCCGCAAAGAGAGATGCTTTGGGATTATGACTTTAGTATAAGAACGGCCCGCTTTCGCCACGTCGCGCTCTTCGCCGCCGAAACGGCTTTGCCGGTTTGCAACGGCGGGTCTGCTACGCCCTCAGCGCCTGCGCCGGCGATTGCCGATAGGCGAGCACCGCCGGCAATGCGGCGAGAATCGCGGCAAAGGCAAGCAGCACCCCGGCAAGACCGGCATCTTCGCGGGCGAAGCCCACCGGCATGGCGATACCGCTCGTTTGCGAGAACATGCCTGACAAGGTCAGGGTTACGGCAAACCCAAGCGCGAATCCGAGCCCGACTCCGATTGCCACCAGCGTGAAGAATTCCAGCCAGACGATGCCGAAGATCGCACCGCGTGGGGCGCCGAAGGCCCTCAGCGCGCCGATCTGGCGGCGGCGCTGGCCGATATGGATGACTGTGACCAGAACCAGCGAGGCTGCAACGAGAGCCTGCGCGCCGGAAGCGACCGCGACGAGAATCTGCTTGGCGTCGCCGAGCGTGGCGTAGAGATTGGTCAGAACTTCGCCGGGAAAGACAGCGACGGTATCGCCACTGCGATAGTCCTGCCGCAATTTGTAGGCGTCGGCGATCGTCTTCGGCTTGACGAGAATGGCGGGAAGGCCGGGAGCATCCGCGCTCCAGGTCTCGTCGAGCGCGGCATCCGGGTCGATTTCGCCGTGATGTTCATGCGCATCGTGTTCGGCGCCGGCCTGCTCATGATCGTGCTCGGCCTCCTCTGCGCCTTCCGCTCCCAGGCCATGAATATGCCAGACGGCCTGGATCGGAACGAGAATGGCCCGGTCCCAGGCGGTACCGGTCGGCCGCAGGCGGCCGGCGATATGATAGACGAGCCCGGTATGGGTCTCGCCCCCATCTTCCGCCGAACCGTGCATCGGCTTGATCTCGCCGCCGAGCGAAAGCCTGACGGCGGAACCGATCACAGCCTCTCCCTCGCGCGCGAAAACCTTGCCCTCGGCAAAGCCGCCGGACAGCTTATCGGCCAGCGTCGCAGTCGTGCCGACGATCGGATAGCCGGAGAAGGAATCGCCGAAGCCGATCGGGGCTGCCCAGTCGACGCGGGGATCCCCGGCAAGCCTCGCCAGAACCTCACCCGGCATCAGCGGCAAGGGCGAGGGCTGCAGGAAGACGGAGGAGAGCACAAGTTGCGTCTCACTGCCGCCCGCGCCGATGACGAGATCGAACTTGTCGGCGGCGCGCGCGCTGCCGAGGCGAAGCGCCCGCTCCTGCAGCACGACGGAAACGCCGAGCGCGGTTGCAAGCGCCACCAGCAGCACGACAACAAGCGAGCCCGCCCAGAGGCGGCGAAGATCGGTGAGGATGAAGCGGATCATGCGACCTCCCCGGCCGTCGTGGCGGAATCCTCGCTGATCCGGCCGCCACCGAAGGTGATGCGCCGGTCGAGGCGGCTGGCGAGGCGCTGATCGTGCGAAACGACGATCAGCGTGCTGCCTTCGGCAATGGCAAGATCGAGGATGAGATCGCCGACTGCCTCGCCGCTTTCGGCATCGAGGCTGGCCGTCGGTTCATCGGCAATGATGACGCCGGGCTTGCGCAGCAGCGCGCGGGCAATCGCTACGCGCTGCATCTCGCCGCGCGACATGGTTTCGATCTTCTGACCGGAACGGGAAAGGCCGACCGTGCTCAAGAGCCCATGCGCCCGCTCGATGAGATCGGCCGTCGCAGCGCCGGCGAGACGGGCGGGCAGAAGCACGTTTTCCAGCGCTGACAGGCCGGGGAAGAGATGGAACTCCTGCATAACGAGGCCGATATTGGCAGCACGGAACCGGTCGCGCCGGCTCTCGGCAAACCCCGCAATATCCTCGCCATTCCAGCGGATGCGGCCCTGCCGTGTCCGCTCCAGCCCGGTGACGATATTGACGAAGGTGCTCTTGCCGGAGCCGGACGCCCCGGTGATGGCGACCCTGCTGCCGGCATCGATCGACAGGCGGCCGATCGCCAGCGCCGGCGAGGACAGGCCTGGGAAGGTGACGGCAAGATTTTCGATATCGAGAGCGAGCATATCGGTTCAGACGGAGGAATATTCGGCTTGGCGGATGCGAAGCAGGCTGACGAAGCCGGTTTCCGGATCCGTCCAGGAGCCATATTCCAGTGTGCCGCGCACTTCGATCGTCTGGCGCGGCTGCACGAAGGTCTGCTTCTCCCCGAGGTAGACGACGACGATATTATCCGGCCAGTCCGCATCCGAGGAACAGAACGGGCAGAGCGACATCGGCACTTCGGTGAGCACGAAGAACTGCGCCTCGGCCTTCAGCGGCGGCGCCATGAAGCCCTTCATGCTGATTTCCTGGCCGGCAAGGCGCTTCACCTTGTCGGAGAATTCGAGGCCGAGCACGCCGAACTTGCCGTAGAGCTCGCCGAAGCTCAGCGAGGGATCGGCGGCACGAGCAAGAGAAGTGGTGAAGGGAAGCGCGACGGCCGCGCCGATCAGCCGGCGACGGCTGAGATGCAGCGAAGAGAATATGTCCATGGCGACCTCCAAAAAACCGAAGCCCGGCCGCGCAGCGGCCGGGACCATGATCGATGAAAGAGACAAGGCCGGCAAGCAGCCTCGTCAAATCAACTTAGGATCAGTTCGTCTGCTTGGAGCCGAGGGCAAAGGTATCGGCGAGTACACGATAGACGTCGCTCTGTTCCATGTAGCCATGGAATTCTTCCGAACCCGGGCCAGCCGACTGTAGGACGACGTCGTCGACCGCATGGACGCCGCTTTCGCTGGTCTTCGGAAGATTGCCCTGAACCAAGACCGCGCCGGGAACATCCTTGTACTGTTCGTTGGCGACATATTCCTTCTTTTCATTCTGGACAGCCGGAACGAACGGGCCGTCGAGCTTCGGACGGAAGGTCTCGTAGTGGTCAGGGCCGTTGTTGGCGCTGAGGAACAGGCGGCGGCTGACGTCGACCTTGTCGGGATAACCGTCGCCGTTTTCATCCTTGTAGTTCGGGAAGCCGGCTTCGGCGTAGGTCCCGACCTTTTCGCGCATCTCCGTGCCGGGCTTTTCGTCATCGACGGTGCCGATGATGGATACGCCGTGCGTGTGGTCGCCGGTGACGACGATCAGCGTATCGGGATGGGCCTTCTGGAATTCGCGGGCCGCGCCGATCGCCTGGTCGAATTCGATGGTTTCGAAGACGGCGCGATCCCAATCGAGCGGATGGGACATCTTGTCGATCGAGGAACCTTCGACCATCAGGAAGAAACCGTCGGGATTCTTGGAGAGACGGTCGAGCGCAACCTTGGTCATCTCGACGAGGCCCGGCTGGTTCGGGAACTTGTCGACGGTGCCCTTCTTCAGGAACTCGCGATCAAGGGTGACGTCCATGTTGCCGGTGTGGAAGAGACCGAGGAGATTGCCGTCAGCCGATGCATTGGCTGCAAGCTCGTTCTTGTCGGTCGCAAGCTTGTAGCCGGCTTCCTGGAACAGCTTGATGTAATCCTGATTGTCCTTGCGCTTTGAACCGGCGACTTCCTTGCCGAGGAAATAGGCCGAGCCGCCGCCAAGGAGAACTTCCGGCTTGACGTCGAGCAGCATACCGACGACATCGGCCTTGTCGCTGCGGTTGCGGGTGTGGGAAACGACTGCAGCCGGCGTGGCGTCCTCGACTTCAGCCGTCGCGACGATGCCGATGGACTTCTTGGTCGTGCGGCGAAGGGCTTCCGCGAAGGTTTCGACACGCGGGTCGTCAAGCGAGGCCGGCGTGCGGTCCGCGTAGACGCCGAGCGCGTTGACGGCGGTCTTATGACCCGTCATGTAAGCCGACATGGTGTTGGCCGAGTCCGTGGAAACCGCGTTCGTCGACGACGTGCCGATAAAGGCCATGCGGTCGAGGTCGTCCATGTTCAGGCGGCCGTTCGCCTTGCCCTCGGTCATGCCCTTGGACATGATGCGGGCGGCGGTGCGATGCGCAACAGAAAGCCCGTCGCCGAGCAGGAAAATGATGTTCTTGGCCTTCGGCTGGCCGGCGGTCTCGTAAACGTTCCAGGTGACTGACTTCGTTTCGTCGCCGGCGGCGACCTCGACCTTATAGGCGCCGGGCGCGGAAATCTTCAGACCGCGCAGCAGCAGAGCGGAGCCGAGAGCCTTGTCTTCCTTGCCCTTTTCCAGCTCGACGAACTGCGCCTCGCCCCCGAGAACGGTCTTGTAGTCCTGGCCGTTGACCGTGATCTTCACGTCTTCAGGCTTGACCTGCTTGTTGAGCTCGACCTTGAAATCGAACGGCGAACCGACGAGAATCGTCGCGCGATCAAGCGGATACACTGTCGTCGCCTGGGCGGCGCCCGCGAGGATGGTGGTGGCCGCAAAGGCGGCGAGAAGCGTACGCATGGAAAACCCCCGTTTTCGTTGCAGACAATTGTCAACCGGGCCGGGATACCTGCCGGGGATGACAACGGCATGACAAAAGGTCGCAGGGTCGCGGCCGCCGTGCCGACCTGAGGCCAGGCGCGCAAAAACCTTGACTCCTGTGGAAAACCTTCTAAGAGCAACAGCGGAAAAGGAATATCCATGGTTCGCGACGAACACGCCATTGCCGAATGCAATGACCGGGCACAGGTTGCCGGGGTGGATATTGCCGTTCCGGTTTCTTCCAAAACCAAGGCCAAAACGACGACGAAAACCGTCTGACGTCTCTGGCCTGCCGCTCTCTCCCCGGCTCGGCTGGGGACAGGAAGACGCGATCCGTCGCGCCTTTCCCCTCACCGGACAAGAGGAGAGAAGAGAAAGAGAGCTTGAGAAATGGGTTTCAAAGTAGCAGTTGCGGGAGCCACCGGAAATGTCGGCCGGGAGATGCTCAACATCCTCTCCGAACGAGGCTTCCCCGCCGATGAGGTCGTGGCGCTTGCCTCCGCGCGTTCGCAGGGAACCGAGGTTTCCTATGGTGACCGGACGCTGAAGGTCTCCAATCTGGAGAATTACGATTTCTCCGACACCGATATCTGCCTGATGTCGGCCGGCGGCGAGGTTTCCAAGAAGTTCTCGCCGAAGATCGGCCAGCAGGGCTGCGTCGTCATCGACAATTCGTCGGCCTGGCGCTACGACGCTGACGTGCCGCTGATCGTGCCGGAAGTGAACCCCGACGCCATCACGCAATTCACCAAGCGCAACATCATCGCCAACCCGAATTGCTCGACCGCCCAGCTGGTGGTGGCGCTGAAGCCGCTGCACGACTTCGCCAAGATCAAGCGCGTCGTCGTATCGACCTACCAGTCGGTCTCCGGCGCCGGCAAGGATGGCATGGATGAGCTCTTCAACCAGACGCGCGCCGTCTTCGTCGCCGATCCGATCGAGAACAAGAAGTTCACCAAGCGTATCGCCTTCAACGTCATCCCCCATATCGATTCTTTCATGGAGGACGGCTACACCAAGGAAGAGTGGAAGGTGCTGGCCGAGACGAAGAAGATGCTCGACCCGAAGATCAAGGTGACCTGCACGGCCGTGCGTGTGCCTGTCTTCATCGGCCATTCGGAATCGGTCAACATCGAATTCGAAAACGAGATCACCGCCGATCAGGCCCGCGACATCCTGCGCGATGCGCCCGGCTGCCTCGTCATCGACAAGCGCGAGAACGGCGGCTACATCACGCCATATGAATCCGCTGGTGAGGACGCGACCTACATCTCGCGCATCCGTGAGGATGCGACGGTCGAAAACGGCCTCAACATGTGGGTGGTCTCCGACAACCTGCGCAAGGGCGCGGCGCTGAACGCCATCCAGATCGCCGAGCTGCTCGTCAATCGCGGCCTCATCAAGCCGCGCAAGCAGGCGGCCTGATACCATTTGTAAACCATAACATGCTAAAGCCCTGCTGATGATGGCAGGGCTTTTTGCCGAGTTGAGGATGCGCCCGTCTATAAGCATCTGCTGAAAGGTGATCGTGACAAAATCGCCTTCGGCTGGCATTCTTGCCCGGCGTCAAGCAATGCATGCCGCCTAACCCGTGCATGGGTGAAGGCAGTATGAAACGAAGACTTGAGGCGCGTCGTACATTCCCATGCGAGGCGACGCGCTTTAGCAGATCGGAAGCGGGGTTTCTCGATGCGCATGACAAAGTTGTTTCTGGCGGCCGCCGCGGCGATGGGCGTCCTCCATGCGGTACCGGCGTTCGCGCAGGGCGCGCAATGCGGCAATACCAGCGCCGGCTTCGAGGCCTGGGTTGCCGATTTCAAGCAGACCGCAGCGGCCAATGGCGTCAGCCAATCGGTCTTGAGCCGCGCCTTCGCCAATGTCAGCTACAACAAGCCGACGATCGCCGCCGACCGCGGCCAGAAAAGCTTCAAGCTGTCCTTCGACGCGTTCATGCAGAAGCGCGGCGGTGCCGCCGTCATTTCCCGCGGCCGTTCGATGAAAGCCGCCAACCAGGCGCTCTTTGCCTCGATCGAGCGCCGTTTCGGCGTTCCGGCCGGCCCGCTGATCGCGATCTGGGGCATGGAAACCGGTTTCGGCAGCTACATGGGCAACCAGCACACGATGTCGGCTGTTTCCACCCTTGCCTATGACTGCCGTCGTTCGGATTATTTCACCGACCAGCTCTATGCCGCACTCCAGCTCGTCTCTGAGGGTTATCTGAGCCCGCAGGCCAGGGGCGCTGCCCATGGCGAAATCGGTCAGACGCAATTCCTGCCGCGCAATGTCGTACGCTTCGGCGCCGACGGCGATGGCGATGGCCGTGTCGATATGGTCGGTTCCCGCGCCGATGCGCTCGCGTCGACCGCGAATTTCCTCAAGGGGCATGGATGGCGCCCCGGCGCCGGCTATCAGCCGGGAGAACCGAATTTCGTCGCTATCCAGGGCTGGAACGCCGCAAGCGTCTATCAGCAGGCGATTGCCTATATCGGCCAGCAAATCGACGGCAGATAAGCCATCATCGATAAGGATATCCGGAAACGCCGCTGCGATATGCGGCGTTTTTTATATGCGGGAATCGAAACCGCCGCCCGATGCCGTCTTGCGTCGATCCTCCTGCGTCATCACGGGCACGGTCGGTCCCGAGACGACGCAATTGCGGCCGGAGGCCTTGGCGGCATAAAGCGCCAGGTCGGCGCGCTTGACCAGGTCCTCGAAGTTCCGGTTGAAGGCTTCGTTTGCCCGGCCGGCGCATCCGAAGCTCGCCGTGACCTTGATAAGATCGCCGCCCGGCAAAGGGATTTCCGCCGCTTCGATCGCCAGCCGCACGCACTCTGCAACGGTAGCGGCGTCGTCAGGCGTCGAATCCGGCAGAAGCGCCAGGAACTCCTCGCCGCCATGGCGCACCAGCAGATCGAAGGACCGGAAATTCTCGCGTGCGACGCTTGCGACATGCCGCAGCACGGCGTCGCCGGCATCATGGCCGTTGATATCGTTGATCTTCTTGAAATGATCGAGGTCGAAGAGCACGACGGAGATCCAGCGTGACCCGTGCTCGGCCTGCGTGAGAAGCGCCGATGCGGCGACCTCGAAGCCACGCCTGTTGTAAAGGCCGGTCAGAAGGTCGGTTTGGGCGGCATTACGCAACTCGCCCACCAGCATCTCGCGATCCCGCGTCAGCCGGTCGATCAGGCGCAGGCCCCTTGCCGCCAGCAACGTCACCAACGTGGCGAGAATGAGCAGACCGGCGCACAGCGAAAGAATCAGCGTCAGGTGAATATGCGAGCGCGTCGAAAGGCTTTCACCGGTCTCGTGAATGTCTCTCGCCGCCTCGACGATCTTCTGCTGCAGAAAGGCCATCCGTTCGTTCTGCGCGGCCGCCCAGATGTCGCGCACGGCGTGTGTCGGCCGTGATCCGGCAAGGATGGAATCGGTGATCGCATTCGCCTTCACCTGGCTGGCGTGAGCGAGATAGGCGACGATGTCACGCGCAGTCGGCGCGGAGGAATGGAAAACCATATGCTCCATGCCCTCGCCGATCATGACCTTGCCCTGCACGAACAGCTCCACCGGAAACCTGGCGGAAAGGCCCTGGTCGAGGTAACGGGTGCCGACAATGGTGATCAGCCTTTCGCCGTAATAGGTCAGCAGGATGCCCATCAGCTGGTTGGATTTGTCCAGCAGCACCGGATCGCTGATCAAAGGTGAAAGCGCATCGACGATAGCCAGTTGTTTGAGAGCCGCGAACCAGTAAATGGAACCGGGATCGCTGTGGGCATAGCGACCCTGGTCGACGGCGCTGCGTGTGGCGACGATGCGGCTGTAGGCAAGGCTGAGAGTCGCCAGTTCGTCGGCCAGCCCCGCGTCGAGCGTATCTCGCGAGGGTAGGCTGGCATAGAAAGCCCGGCGCTCGTCATCGAGCGTCACTCGGCTTCTCTGCATGTCGATGGCAGTCCGGTCGCTGGGATGGGCGAGGTAGCGGCGGGTAGCGCCGATTTCGCTCAGGATCTCCGTGGCGGCGATGGACCCGCCACGGGCGAGCACATCGGCAAACTGCCGGTCCTTCTCGAGATCCCTGTATTGCTTGACCGAGGATCGTATAACGACGATGCCTTCAATAATCATGAAGACGAAGGGCAGCATGATAGCCGCCAGGATGACCCTTTTGATGGTTTCGAACTTCATCGCCAATCGCCACGGTGAGCAAAAACGTCGGTCGTGCGCAACCAATTGACGACGAGCTTATCAACAATTCTTAAAAAAGTGATAAAGCGGCGCGTCCCTAGATTTCGGGACGAATGAAGTCGCGCGTCTCGGCATCCATGACCCAGAGTTCACCGGTCGAGATGTCGAACCAGGCGCCGTGAAGATGCATTTTTCCCGCTTCCTCGAGCGCCTTGATGTCAGGGAAGGTTCTGAGATTATTGATCGAATTGCGGATGGAGACACGCTCCAGCGCAGTCTGCCGTTCGGCGGCCGTCATCACGTCGTTGCTCTGGATCTGCTCGGCGGCAGGTTTGACCAGCGACATCCAGCGGCCGATGAAATCGCCGGGCGACAGCGGCTCGGCATTCGGGTCGAGCGCTGCGCGAATGCCGCCGCAGCGACCATGGCCCATCACGACGATATCGGAGACCTTGAGCGCCTGCACCGCAAATTCGAGCGCCGCCGACGTCGAATGGAAATGACCGTCCGGCTCGTAAGGCGGCACCATGTTGGCGACGTTGCGGATGACGAAGAGCTCACCCGGGCCGGCATCGAAGATCAGCTCCGGTGCTGCACGCGAGTCCGAGCAGGCAATAACCAGCGTGTGGGGACTCTGACCGTTTTCGGCAAGCTGCCGATACCTGTCGCGGGCGTCGGCATAACGCCCGTGCATAAAGTTGCGATAGCCGTCCAGAAGAGGTGTTGGAAAACGCTGCATGCTTCTGGATTAGCGCGCACGAACGACAAGATCAACTGTTGCACTGCAAAATGCATGCATCGGCAAATGCGTCATTTTTTCCGTCGCTGCGCCGGGTGCACAAGCCGGCGCATCTGCACCATGGCCATTGGCGTCGAGAGACTGGAAGCATCGCTTGCCAACATCAACTCATTGCTGCCGCGTTTGACGGCGCGCGCAAGCACCTCGAAGACGCTGGCGGTGGCAAGCTGCAGCGCCTTTTCGTCCTCGAGACCGGACAGCAGGCGCGACAGGAAGACGGCGGCGAGCAGGTCGCCAAGACCGTTCGGCGGGTTTTCGACGACGCGGTGCTCGGCGAGAAGCGCGTGACGGCCTGAAAGATAAAGATTGCCGGTACCACCCGCCATCATCGGCACGGCCGAAGTAACGAGCATGCGCGATGGCCCGAGCGCCAGCGCCGCCTCCATGATCGCGCTGTTGTCTTCGAGCGCCGCACCCGAAAGCCAGGCGAGCTCGTAGCGGTTCGGCGTCGCGAGCGAGGCGAGTGGGATGAGATGGTCGCGAATGGCCTCGGCGGTCGTTTGCGGCACGTAGAGGCCGCCGAGATCGCCCATGACCGGATCGCAGACATAAAGCAATTCAGGATTGTCTTGTCTGAGCGCACCGATCAGCCGGGCGACGGAGCGCGCCTGGGCGGCATTGCCGAAATAGCCGGACAGCACCGCCTTGACTTCGCCGATCCACGGCGCGCGGATCAGATCGTCGATCGCCGCGTCGAAATCGGATTCCGCAAAGGTCAGCCGCGTCGAGCGGCCATGGCCGGGATGCCAGGGCAGCACGACGGTCGGGAGCGCCCAGACCGGATGACCGAGCGTCTCCAGCGCAAAGACGGCCGCCCGGTTTCCGACCGAGCCGCGCACCACATGGCTTGAGATGACGAGGACTGCGCCCGCTGCATTTTCCGACATGATATCAAGGTCCGAATGATGATGGCGTTTGATGATCTTTTTGACGCCACGCTGTCAACCATTCTTCACGCGAGCATGGAAATGTGTGGCGAAACGAAATGCCGGAAGAGGACCTTCCATTCGTTTTGGCCATAAAAGCGGAAAATCTTCAAAAATTTCTCATTTTCAACGTCAAAAAGTATCAAAACGATCCTGCAAGCCTCTATTTTAGAGATTTTTTCGAGGAATCTTCTGATAGCTTGCAGAAAATCAGATCATCGCGGGAGGCGATTCATGGCTGCCAGAAACAATCCGAAACGAGAAAAGCAGATCGAGAGCGCGCGTAAGATCGCCAAGGCGACAAGCGAGGCCCATCTCGATCCGGAAATTCTCTTCGGTCGGGCCAGCAATGACGATCTCGAACTCTATACGCCTGAGATGCTGGCGCTCACCGCCGTGCATTCGGCCAAGGAACTCGCCGCCTGGAACGGCAAGGCGCCGCGCGTCAGCATCGACACCATTGCCGATGTCACGCCTGACGGCACCGCCGTCTCGGTGCTTTCGGTCACCGACAGAAACATGCCTTTCCTCTATGAATCGGTCATGGGTGAGGTGACGAGCACCTACCGCGACCTGTTCATGGCCGTGCATCCCATCCTGGTAATCGAAAAGAGCAAGGCACCCGCGCTTTATTCCGCCGATCATCCGAGCGATCCGGCCGCGCGCGTCAGCCATATCCAGCTTCATATCGCGCCGCTCAATTCCAGCCAGGCCGCCGATCTCATCAAACGCGTACAGACCGTGCTCGAACAGGTCCGCCTGTCGGTCTCCGACTGGAAGCCGATGCTTGCCAAACTCGATGGCGTGATCGCCGAGCTTGCGGCCAATGGCGCCGGCCGCAGGAAGGCCGAACACGCCGAGGCGATCGCCTTCCTGAGCTGGCTGCGCGATGAGAATTTCACCTTCCTCGGCATGCGCGAATATGTCTATTCCGGCAAGGGCGCCGACGCCAAGGTCGAGCGTGACAAGGGCGCTGGCCTCGGTATCCTCTCCAACCCCGACGTCCTCGTGCTGCGCACCGGCAAGGACGCCGTGACGACGACGCCCGAGATTCTCGCCTTCCTCGACGGCCCGGACTTCCTCATCGTCACCAAGGCGAACGTGAAATCGATCGTCCATCGCCGCGCCTATATGGATTATGTCGGCGTCAAGCGCTTCGATGCCGACGGCAACGTCACCGGCGAGCTGCGTATCGTCGGTCTTTTCACCTCGACGGCCTATACGTCGCTCGCCTCCGAGATCCCGCTGCTGCGTTCCAAGATCGAGAAGGTGAAGGAGCATTTCGGCTTCGACCCGATGAGCCATTCCGGTCGCATGCTCGACAACACGCTGGAATCCTATCCGCGCGACGATCTCTTTCAGATCGACACGACCTTGCTTGCGAGCTTTGCCGAACAGATCAACGATCTGGCCGACCGGCCACGCGTGCGCGCCCTGCCGCGCATCGACCATTTCGACCGCTTTGTCTCGGTGATCGTCTACGTGCCGCGCGAGGAGTATGACTCGATCGTGCGCGAGCGGATCGGCACCTATCTGAAGACCGTCTATGACGGCCGTGTCTCCGCCTATTACCCGGCTTTCCCGGAAGGCGGCGTGGCGCGCGTGCATTTCATCATCGGCCGCTCCGGCGGCAAGACGCCGCGCATTCCGCAGGCGAAGCTGGAGCAGACGATCCGGGAAATCACCGCACGTTGGGACGATCGTTTCGAGGCGCTGGCCGGACCCAAGGCGCCGAAACTATCGGTCGATCAAGCCTTTCAGGATTCCTTCACGCCGGAAGAGACCGTGGCCGACCTCGCCGATATCGGCGCTTGCGCGGCCGACGAGCCGCTTCGCATCCAGTTCTATCATCGCGAGGAAGAGCAGGGCCGAACCCTGTCGCTGAAGATCTTCCACGCCGGCGGCCAGCTGGCGCTATCGCGCCGCGTGCCGCTTCTGGAAAACCTCGGTTTCAACGTCGTCAGCGAACGCACCTTCGACATCGGAGTGCCGGTGGCCGATGGAGAAACTAAATTCGTCGTGCTGCACGATATGGAACTCGAGGCCCGCAACGGCGGCGAAATCGACCTGCAGCGTTACGGCGCCGCCCTTGAGGAAGCTTTCGTCGCCGCCTTTGCCGGTACGATCGATAATGACAGCTTCAACCGGCTGATCCTGTCGGCCGGGCTTTCGGCGCGTGAAGCCAACGTGCTGCGCGCCTATGCGCGTTATCTCCGCCAGGCCGGCATTGCCTATTCGCAGGATTATATCGCAACGACGCTCGACAAATATCCTGCGATCGCCGCCGCCATATTCCGTCTCTTCCATGACACGCTCGACACCAGGCTTTCGGAAAAGGTCCGCTTGAAGAAGCTTTCCGAGCTGCACCAGACGATCGAAGCCGCGCTCGCCGACGTCCCGAGCCTCGACGACGACCGTATCCTGCGCCGCTACGTCAATGTAGTCGATGCGACGCTGCGCACCAATTATTTCCAGAAGAACGCCGACGGTTCGCCGAAGCCGATGCTTGCCTTCAAGCTCGATCCGAACCTGGTCGACGGACTGCCGGAGCCGAAACCCTTCCGCGAAATGTTCGTCTATGGCGTCGAAGTCGAAGGCGTGCATCTGCGCTTCGGCAAGGTGGCGCGCGGCGGCCTGCGCTGGTCTGATCGGGCCGAAGATTACCGCACGGAGGTGCTCGGCCTCGTTAAGGCCCAGCAGGTGAAGAATGCCGTTATCGTGCCGGTCGGTGCCAAGGGCGGCTTCTACCCGAAGAAGCTTCCCGTCGGTGGCAGCCGTGACGAGATCTTCAATGCCGGCCGCGAAGCCTACAAGACTTATATCCGCACCCTACTTTCGATCACCGACAACATATCCGGCGCCGGTATCGTGCCGCCGAAGGATACGGTCAGGCTCGACGGCGACGACCCCTATTTTGTCGTTGCCGCCGACAAGGGCACGGCAACCTTCTCCGACACCGCCAACGCCCTGGCGCAGGAGGCCGGCTTCTGGCTGGACGACGCCTTTGCCTCCGGCGGCTCGGCCGGTTACGACCACAAGAAGATGGGCATCACCGCCCGCGGCGCTTGGGAAACGGTGAAACGCCATTTCCGCGAAATGGACATCGACATCCAGACGACACCCTTCACCGTCGCCGGCGTCGGCGACATGTCGGGCGACGTCTTCGGCAACGGCATGCTGCTCTCTCCCAAGATCCGCCTCATTGCCGCCTTCGATCACCGCGACATCATCATCGATCCCGATCCTGATATGGAAAAGACGCTTGCCGAACGGCAGCGCCTCTTTAACCTGCCTCGCTCGAGCTGGCAGGATTTTGACAAGAGCGTGCTTTCAAAAGGCGCGATGATCATTTCCCGCTCGGCGAAATCGGTCACGCTGACGCCGGAAGCGGTTGCCGCGATCGGCATCGACAAATCAGTCGCCACACCCTTCGAGATCATAACGGCGATCCTGAAGAGCCCGGTCGACCTGCTTTGGTTCGGCGGCATCGGCACCTATGTGAAGGCTCCCTCCGAAACCGACGCCGAAGTCGGCGACCGCGCCAACGACCCGATCCGCATTACCGCGACGGAGGTCGGCGCCAAGGTGATCGGCGAGGGTGCAAACCTCGGCGTCACCCAGAAGGGCCGCATCGCCTATGGTCTCAACGGCGGACGCTGCAATTCCGACGCCATCGACAACTCGGCCGGCGTCAACACTTCGGACGTCGAGGTCAACATCAAGATCGCGCTGGCGGCCGCCATGCATGACGGGCGCCTGACGCGGGCAAAACGCGACCAGCTTCTTTCGTCGATGACCGACGAAGTGGCGATCCTCGTGCTGCGCAACAATTACCTGCAGTCGCTGGCCATCTCGCTGACAGCGCGCAAAGGCACAGCAAACGGCCTGGAGCTTGCGCGCTTCATGACCGTTCTCGAAGGCGCCAAACAGCTGAACCGCAAGGTCGAAACGCTGCCGGACGACGCGACGCTCGCCGAGCGCTATGCCGCCGGCAAGCCGCTGACCCGGCCGGAAATCGGCGTGCTGGTGTCCTATGCCAAGATCGTGCTCTTCGATGCGCTGGCCGCAAGCGATCTGCCTGACGATCCCTATTTCACCACGACGCTTTCGAATTATTTCCCCGTGAAGATGCAGAAGTCGAACGCCGGCGATATCGCCGGCCACCGCCTGAAGCGCGAAATCGTCGCAACCGTTCTCGCCAACGAGGCGATCAACCGTGGCGGGCCGAGCTTCACCGTCGCCATGATGGACGCAACGGCGGCTTCGGCGCCGGAAGTCGTGCGCGCGGCGATCGTCGCCCGCGACGGTTTCGACCTGACCCGGCTCTGGGCCGAAACGGACGCCCTCGACGGCAAGGTTTCCGGCGAGATGCAGAACCGCATCTACGAGGAGATCAGCCACAGCTTTATCGTACTGACGCGCCTGCTGCTGAAGACCGGCATGACCAAGGCCGATATGGCTGAGGTGATTAGCCGGCTGCAGGCAGCTCTGAAGAAGCTGAAGCCTGCCTTTGCCGAGCAGGCGGCGGCCGATGCCGCTGCCCGCCAGGCGGAATACAGCCAGGCGGGGGTGCCCGAAAAGCTCGCTGCCGAGATCGCCAGCCTGCCGAGCTTCGCCCTGGTGCCGGAGATCATGCAGATCGCCGAGCGCACCGGCGAGCCCCTGGTGCGCGCCGCCGAAAACTATTTCGCGGTGTCGCAGACCTTCCGCATCGGCAGGCTGCTGGCGGCAGGCGGACGGATCCTCACCTCCGACCATTACGAGAACCTGGCGCTTGCCCGCAGCATCGACCAGATCGCCAGCGCCAGACGCGATATCGTCATCTCGGCCCTGTCCGACCATGGCAAGGAGAAGCTGCCCGTACAGGCCTGGCATGCCCAGGATCGCATCCGCATCAACCGCATCCTCGAGGAGCTTTCGAGCCTCAGCGACGGCGGCGATCCCAATCTTGCGCGCATTACCGTTGCCGCAGGCATTCTGACCGATCTTGCGCGCGACCGGGTGAGGTGAGACAGTCCGCGAAAAAGGAGCGGATGTTGAATCGCATTGACTGGACAGGAACGCAGCCGCCAAAGGCCACGGAGAAGGGCATCTGGGGGTGGATGTTCTTCGACTGGGCGGCCCAGCCCTTTTTCACTGTGGTCACCACCTTCATCTTCGGGCCTTATTTCGTCTCGCGCCTGACCGCCGACCCGGTTTCCGCCCAGACGACGTGGAGCAACATGGCGACGATCTCCTCGGTGATCATCGCCCTGCTCTCGCCCGTTCTCGGCTCGATCGCCGACCAGTCCGGCTCCCGCAAGCCCTGGATCGGTTTCTTCGCCATCATCAAGATCGCGAGCCTTTTCTGCCTGTGGTTCGCAGCGCCCGGCTCGCCGGTTCTCTATCCCGCGATCTTCATGATCCTCGCCTCGATCTCGGCGGAGTTTTCGATCGTCTTCAACGATTCGATGATGCCGCGCCTTGTCCCCAAGGAAGAGATCGGCAAGCTCTCCAACACGGCCTGGGGGCTCGGTTATCTCGGCGGCATGATCGTACTCATATCAGTCGTGACGCTTTTGGCAGCAAGCCCCGAGACCGGCAAGACCATCCTCGGCCTCGATCCGCTTTTCGGCCTCGATCCGCAGGCGGGCGAGGATGCGCGCATCACCGGGCCGATCTCGGCCGTCTGGTATCTGATCTTCATCCTGCCGATGTTCTTCTTCACGCCGGATGTCGGCAGAGGCCTTCCTTTCGGAACCGCCGTCCGCTCCGGCCTGCGGGAACTCAGAAACACGCTCGATGAACTCAAGGAGCGCCGCAGCATCCTGAAATTCCTCATCGCCCGCATGATCTACCAGGACGGCGTCAACGGCCTGCTGATCCTTGGCGGCGTTTTCGCCGCCGGCATGTTTGGCTGGGCGACGATCGAGATCGGCATTTACGGCATCATCCTGAACGTCGTCGCAATCCTCGGCTGCCTGGTCGCCGGCCGCATCGACAAGGGTGTCGGATCGAAGGCGACCGTCGTCATCAGCCTGACCATGCTGCTTCTCGCTACCGTCGGCATCATTTCGACAGGACCGGGTTACACGCTCTTCGGCCTGATGCCGCTGCCGACGGCGGATTCCGGCGGCTTATTCGGCACCGCGGCGGAGAAGGCCTATATTCTTTACGGCCTGCTGATCGGGCTCGCCTTCGGGCCGGTGCAGGCGTCGTCGCGCTCCTATCTTGCCCGCAGCGTCAGCGTGGAGGAAGCCGGCCGCTATTTCGGCATCTACGCGCTTTCTGGGCGCGCCACGAGTTTCATGGCGACGCTGTTCTTCTCGCTGGTGACCTATATGAGCGGATCGCCGCGCCTCGGAATGGCAACGCTGATCCTGTTCCTCGCCAGCGGACTGGTGCTCCTGATCCGCACGCCCTATCCAGCCGATCGGGCATAGGGATAAGCCCTGCCCGGGCCGGATAACGCGGGTGGCCTGCGCCCGATCAGTGCCGGAAATGGCGCATGCCGGTGAAGACCATCGCCACCCCATGTTCGTTGGCGGCATCGATGACCTCCTGGTCGCGCATCGAGCCGCCCGGCTGGATGACCGCCGTGGCTCCTGCTGCAATCATCGACAGAAGACCGTCGGCAAAAGGCAGAAAGGCTTCGGAGGCAACCGCCGAACCACGCGTCATTGGGACCATAAGGCCGAGCGCCTTGGCGGCCTCTTCAGCCTTCAGAGCCGCGATGCGGGCGGAATCGACCCGGCTCATCTGACCGGCGCCGATGCCGGCGGTCTGGCCGTCCTTGGCATAGACCACGGCATTCGATTTCACATGCTTGCCGACCTTGAAGGCAAACTTCATGTCATCAAGCTCCTGCGCCGTCGGCGCGCGCTTGGTGACGACCTTGAGCTCCAGATCCTCGACCATGCCGTTGTCACGGCTCTGCACAAGCAGGCCGCCGGAAACGGTCTTGGCTGTCAAACCTGCGATGCGCGGATCCGGCAGGCCGCCAGCAGACAGCAGCCGCAGGTTCGGCTTGCGGGCGACGATTGCCTTTGCCTCCTCGGTCACATCAGGTGCGATGATCACCTCGGTGAAGAGCTTGACGATCTCCTCGGCCGTTTCGGCATCGAGCGTCCGGTTCAGCGCGATGATGCCCCCGAAGGCCGAAACGGAATCGCAGGCGAGGGCCCGCCGATAGGCTTCGACCAGGCTCGATCCGGTAGCGACACCGCAGGGGTTGGCATGCTTGATGATGGCGCAGGCCGGAGCCTTCTCCGGCAGGAACTCGGCGACGAGCTCATAAGCAGCGTCGGTATCGTTGATATTGTTGTAGGAGAGCTGCTTGCCCTGGAGAAGGGCGGCCGTCGAAACGCCCGGCCGCTTCTCGCCGGTCAGGTAGAAGGCCGCCTTCTGGTGCGGGTTTTCACCGTAGCGCATCTCTTCCTTCAGCACGCCGCCGATGACGCGATGGCGCGGCGTGTCGATCGACAGCGCCTCGGCAAACCAGTTGGAAATCACAGCGTCATAGGCAGCGGTGCGGGCATAGGCCTTGGCGGCCATACGCTGGCGGAAGGTATAGACGGTCTTGCCGGCATCCGCAGAAAGCTGCTCCAGGAACTCGGCATAGTCAGCCGGATCAGTCAGGATCGTCACATAGGCATGATTCTTGGCCGACGCGCGGATCATTGCCGGGCCGCCGATGTCGATATTCTCGACGGTCGTCGGATAATCGCCGCCGGCCGCGCGCACTTCTTCGAAAGGATAAAGGTTGATGACGGCGAGGTCGATCGCCTCGATGCCATGCTTCTTCATCGCCTCCTGGTGCTCGCCATCGTCGCGAATCGCCAGAAGACCGCCATGCACGGTCGGATGCAGCGTCTTGACGCGCCCGTCCATGATTTCGGGAAAGCCGGTGATCTCAGAGACATCGGTGACGGCAAGGCCGGCAGCCGCGATCGCCTTGTAGGTGCCGCCGGTCGACAGCAGCCGCACGCCTCTTGCGGACAATGTGCGGGCGAGCTCGACAATTCCGGTCTTGTCGAAGACGGAGAGGAGCGCGGTCTTGATTTCGACCTTGTCGGGGGCGGGGATCTTCTTGGAAATGACGGCCATGAAACCTTCTCCGTTCGGGCTTCGGGAGACATCCGCAAAAGGACGTCCGCATGCTGGCGCCGCGTTAGCACAGCTTTGCCGCCGCGCAAACAGGTGTGAAGGGACGATGCCGAAAACCGTGCGTGGCTTTCGGGCGTCATTATACTCCATTTCATTGATTTAAAATGTGGATTCAGATTGTGGCCGGCCGACCTAAAATCATCCGTATCTAGCCCCTGCGGGACAGGAACCAACGGATTTCCGTCTTCTCCGCGAGATCGAAGTCGATCTCGATCTGGTCCGAACCGCAAATGCCGGAGCTGTCGGCAAAGAAGATGTCCTCGGTAATCAGCACTTCATTGCCGGGCGCGGAAAACAACCAGCTTTCACCGTCCGGCGCCGTCAGCATCACCGATTCCCCGTCACTCTGATGCAGGGCGATCGAGGGATGGATATGAAAACGGGCGACAGCCTTCAGGGGCTCGTCACTTTCATATCCTTCCCGGACGACGAGCCGATCACGGCCCGTCACGATCGAGCCTGCCGCATTGAGGGTCAGCTCGCGTTCATGCAGCACCCCGAACACCCTGAGATATCCGTCATGGCTGAGCTTGATGCCGTCACGTCCGTCCTCGGTTTCGGCACGCTCGACGGTGACAGTCTTGACCGGCTCGGTGACCGCGTGACCGAGGAAGGGCGAGGGCGAAAAACGGGTGGATGAGGTGTCGTTGAGAATGACGGTCGAATGCGCCGCCGTGGTGCGCGCCATCTGGACATAACGATACCCGGCAAATTTCGGCGAGCCCGAATTGACGATGAAGCGATGGCGGCCGGACGACATCTCGAAAGAGAGGCTGCCGGCATGCGCAGTGCGCCGCGCGCCTCCCGAAGGCGGCGTTCCGGTATCGGCAATGATCACCGTCTTTCCCCCGGCAAGCCGCTGATAGCGCGATTGCGGCAGAGCCTTGAACGGCTGGCCGGCGGTCTCGTCATATCGCAGCACGGACATCAGCTCGTTTGCGAGCGTGGAAGTCGCCCCGTTGAAGAGCGCCAGATCCCCGTCCTGGTGGCGAAAGAACCGTAACGCCGGATACATGCGATCGATGCCGGAGATCAGCTTCTGCGGCAGGTCATGGCCGAGATTGACATAGGTCTGCCTCAGCGGCAGCAGATCGAGCAGCAATTCCAGGCCGACGCGCGGATTGCGCGAGATATGCCCGCCGTCCGGGAGAATCTGGCTATCGAATTCGCGGTCAAGCGCTTGGGCCGCCCGTTTGAGCGTGGATGCGCGGGTCGGCATGGCAACGGAAGCCATGGCGAGCGCGATGCGCAGCCGAAACAGTTCCAGGCCGCCGAGGGTGAACGGCGCCATGCGATGCAGGAACCGGACCTGGAACGCCAGCGATTTCATGAAGCGGCGATAAAATCCGCGATCGGCGTTCTGCAGCACGACAGGCGAATGCGACAGCCAGGCGATGACGCGCTGGGCCGTCACATCGATTTCCCAGGCAATCCCCTCCATGCGGCCGGCGTGGATGGAAAGCCAGCTGTCGACGATCGCCCGGGCGGCGGCCGAGCTGCGCTCCGTCTTGTTCGCCCGCATGTGCCGCAACCAGCCGAAACTATGAAGGCGGGTCGCGAACGGGCGAGAGGGCAGGGTGAAGGTGAAAGGCGATTTCCCGTTGGTTTCGAGCATCCGCCCGGCCAACAGAAAACGTCCGTTGAGGATCTCGTCTGCCACATGCGGATCGATGCTGCGAAGATCGGTCGGCGCGACAATCAGGCGCTCCGGTGCCTTGGTCGAATGACGGAAGAGCTTCAGGCGCAGCAACGCGACGCGGCGCAAGGCGCGCCGCCAAGCCTCCCGAACATACATGCTCGCAAAACGCCGACCGGACTGCATATTCTATTGTCTATTGACCCTCGTGGTTAAGAATAGGTGAAAAGCGGCCGATTTCATCGCCCACAATGAATTAATTCGTGACAACGTTCGAATATACGCAAATTAAACTGTGTCATCCCAAATTCTGCAGGGATTTTGAGAGGCCGCTTACCGACATGAGAATTGGAAGCGACCTGCTGGTGCAGGTTCGCCGCGACGCGCTCTGACCTGCCGTTAAACTGTCCGCCGCAGCACCGCTGCATAAAAGCCATCGAGACCGGAGGCGATGCCGTTGTGCATCTTCAGCATGGTCGGAAGCGTGCGGAATTCGCCAAGCGGCGTGATCGCCGCTTCAAGGCCTGGCCAATCTCCTGCAGAGATCGGAAGGCGCTCGACCCCATGCGTATCGGAGAGAACACGGGCGACGACCTCTTCGCCTTCGGCGGGATCGAGCGAACAATTGGAGAAAACCAGCGTGCCGCCCGGCTTCAGCAATGTCAGCGCATGACGCAGCAACCGTTCCTGCAGCGCCGCCAGCCTGGCGATATCCTCGGGTCCTTTGGTCCAAAGCACGTCCGGATGGCGTCGTGTGGTGCCGGTGGAAGAGCAGGGGGCATCGAGCAGGATCGCATCGAAGCGCTCCGCCGGCTCGAATTTCGTCAGGTCCGCCGCGATCGTCTCCGCCTCGAGGCCGAGCCGGTCGAGATTCGACCGCAACCGCTTCAGCCGGCTTTCCGATTGATCAAGCGCGGTCACCGCGGCGCCGGCAAGGACCAGCTGCGCCGTCTTGCCGCCAGGCGCGGCGCAGAGATCGGCGGCACGTTTGCCGGAGAGATCACCGAAAAGCTTTGCCGGAATGCTGGCCGCAGCGTCCTGCACCCACCACGCTCCCTCGTCGAAGCCTTCGAGTGAGGGAATGCCGCCGTCGAAGGCGGCGAGCCGCACGCCGCCCGTAGGCAGGGCTACGCCGTTCAGCCGTTTCGCCCAGCCTTCGGGATCGGATTTGACGGTCAGGTCGATCGCGGCCGGTTCGAGCTGAGATTCCGAAATTGCCAGCGCCGTCTCCCGACCATAGGCCTTTTCCAGCCTTGCGATGAACCAGGCCGGCATCGGCGCAACCCCGCCGATCTCTTCCAGCACCTTATCCTTCTCGCGGCCGAGACGGCGGAGGATGGCATTGACCAGCTTGGCAAAACGGCGATTGCGCGGATCCTGATTGGCCTGCTCGACGGCAAGATCGACGGCCGAATGATCGGGCACGTCGAGATAAAGGATCTGCGCGGCGCCGATCGCGAGAACATGTTGCAGCGCCCGCGCGCCCTCCGGCAGCGGCGAATCGAGCAGCGAGGCGATTGCCGCGTCGATGCGCGGCAGATGGCGCAGCGTCGTGTTCAGGATGGCGCGGACAAGCGCCCGATCGCCTTCGCCAAGCGCTTTGTAGGCAGGATTGCCGTGTTCATGATCGAGAGCGCCGTCCAGCGGCAGCTTGCGGTCGACGACGGCAGCGAGGATTTTCGCCGCCGCGGCCCGCGCCTGCAGGCCGGGCTTATCGGGCGCCGATCGGGGAGCGGGGGTTTTCTGCTTGCGGAATGGCTTTTTCGTGCCGTCTGAATTCAAGACCACGGACCTTTTGGCGGTTGCGAACCACCGCGACCCGTATTCGGAACAGAGCGCGATTTGCGCGAGGGATTAGCAGCACGGACCGGTCCCGTCGAGACATTCATGCCGCCCTGCGCCATCTCCTGCAGCGCGGCGATGCGGTTTTCCGTGTTTGGATGCGTGGAAAACAGATTGTCCATGCGCTCGCCGGAAAGCGGATTGATGATGAACATATGCGCCGTCGCCGGATTGCGCTCTGCATCCTCGTTCGGCACATGGGACGCGCCACGGGCGATCTTGCCGAGCGCCGAAGCGAGCCAGAGAGGATTGCCGCAGATCTCGGCGCCGCGGCGGTCGGCCGAATATTCGCGCGTGCGGCTGATCGCCATCTGAACCAGCATGGCGGCGAGCGGTGCCACGATCATCGCCACGAGGACGCCGACGAAGCCGAGCGGATTGTTGTTGTTCTCGCGGTTGCCGCCGAAGAAGAAGGCGAAGTTGCCGAGCATCGAGATGGCACCGGCAAGCGTTGCCGTGATCGTCATGGTCAGCGTGTCGCGGTTCTGGATGTGGGCAAGCTCATGCGCCATCACGCCGGCGACTTCCTCGGGAGACAATGCCCTGAGCAGACCTGTCGACGCGGCGACGGCCGCGTTTTCGGGGTTGCGGCCGGTGGCAAAAGCATTCGGCTGCGGGCTGTCGTAGAGATAGATCTTCGGCATCGGCAGGCCGGCATTGCGGGCGAGATCGCGCACGATGCGGAAAAATTCCGGCGCGTTGCGCTCATCGACCTCCTGCGCGCGATAGGCCGAAAGCACCATGCGATCGGAGTTCCAGTAGGAGAAGAAATTCATGCCGGCTGCAATGAGGAATGCAATCATCATGCCGGCCCGGCCGCCGATCAGGAAGCCGACAAACATGAAAAGCGCCGTCATGAAGGCAAGCAACATGGCAGTGCGAACGAGGTTCATTGCGGATCTCCATCTCCGATTTCGGCGTCGCAAGCTTTTAATCGCAGCGCCGGCGCATTATGATTTGGTTATTCACCGGCCATTTTCAATGTTTTCCGGCAGGAGAAACCAATGCAGGAAGCCGACAACGACAACAGCGAAATCCCGGCAGCCGAGGGATCGGAGCCACCGCGCAAGATGCTGTCCCCGGCTGCCAAACGTGCCCTTGCCGAAGCCGAAGAGCGGCGAAGAAACCAGAAGCCCATGGAGCTGGCCCCGGAGATCGGCGGTCGCGGCGGAGCCGAGCCCGCACGCTTCGGCGATTACGAAATCAATGGCCGGGCGATCGATTTCTAAGTCAAGATTAACAACGAAGGCCGACGCAAGCGTCCCCATCCTATACGTGGGAGAGAAATGAGCCGCCCTGGAGAGGAGCGGCTCGATCCGTCAGGCGGTCGCCTTGTTCTGCCGGTTGGCGATCAGATCGTCGACCACGGCCGGATCGGCAAGCGTCGACGTATCGCCAAGCGCGCCGAAATCGTCCTCGGCGATCTTACGCAGGATGCGGCGCATGATCTTGCCGGAGCGGGTCTTCGGCAGGCCGGGCGCGAACTGGATCTTGTCGGGCGCGGCGATCGGGCCGATTTCGGCGCGGACATGTTTCACGAGGTCCTGACGCAGTGTGTCGGAGCCGTCGTGGCCGGCCATCAGCGTCACGTAGCAATAGATGCCCTGGCCCTTGATCGGATGCGGATAGCCAACGACTGCGGCTTCCGAAACGAGGCTGTGCGAGACGAGCGCGGACTCCACTTCCGCCGTGCCGAGCCGGTGGCCCGAGACGTTGAGCACGTCGTCGACGCGGCCGGTGATCCAGTAATAGCCGTCCGCATCGCGCCGGCAGCCGTCGCCGGTGAAATATTTCCCTTTGTAGGTGGAGAAATAGGTCTGGATGAAGCGCTCGTGATCGCCGTAGACCGTGCGCATCTGCCCCGGCCAGCTGTCCGTGATGCAGAGATTGCCGTCGGCAGGGCCTTCGAGCACCTTGCCCTCATTGTCGACAAGTTGCGGCTTGACCCCGAAGAACGGCGTCGTCGCCGAGCCCGGCTTCAGATCGGTAGCACCCGGCAGCGGCGTGATCATGTGACCGCCGGTTTCCGTCTGCCACCAGGTATCGATGACGGGGCAGCGCTTGTCGCCAACGACATTGTAATACCACTCCCACGCCTCCGGATTGATCGGCTCGCCGACCGTGCCGAGCAGACGCAGCGAAGACCGCGAAGACCGCGTGACGAATTCGTCGCCGGCGCCCATCAGCGAGCGGATCGCCGTCGGCGCCGTATAGAAGATGTTGACATTGTGCTTGTCGATGACTTCCCAGAACCGGCCCTGATCCGGGAAATTCGGCACGCCCTCGAACATCAGCGTCGTTGCGCAATTCGCAAGCGGCCCATAGACGATATAGGAGTGGCCGGTGACCCAGCCGACATCGGCCGTGCACCAGTAGACGTCGCCATGATGGTAGTCGAAGACATATTCATGCGTCATCGAGGCGTAGACGAGGTAACCGCCCGTCGTGTGCAGCACGCCCTTCGGCTTGCCGGTCGAGCCTGATGTATAGAGAATGAACAGCGGATCTTCCGCCTTCATCTTCACCGGCGGGCATTCCGCCTTCACGCTGGCGACCTCCTGATGATGCCAGAGATCGCGGCCGGGCGCCCAGCCGGTCTTGCCGCCGGTGCGGCGCACGACCAGAACCTTGTCCACGATCACATGCTGCCGTGCCGCAATATGAATTGCAGTATCGGTATTGTCCTTCAACGGCACCGGCTTGCCGCCGCGCACCCCTTCATCGCAGGTGATGACGAAAGTGGATTCGCAGTCGACGATGCGCCCCGCCAGCGCCTCGGGCGAGAAGCCGCCGAAGACGACCGAATGCACCGCGCCGATGCGGGCGCAGGCGAGCATCGCATAGGCCGCTTCCGGGATCATCGGCATGTAGATGGTAACGCGATCGCCCTTCTTGACGCCGTGCTTCTTCAGGACGTTCGCCATCCGGCAGACATGCTCGTAGAGCTCGTTGTAGGTGATCTTCTTGTCGACATAAGGGTTGTCGCCTTCCCAGATGATCGCCACTTGGTCGCCATTGGTTTTCAGATGGCGGTCGATGCAATTATAGGAGACGTTCGTCTGGCCGTCCTCGAACCACTTGATCGAGACCTTGCCGGTAAAGGACGTATTCTTGACTTTGGTATAGGGCTTGAACCAGTCGATCCGCTTGCCGTGCTTGCCCCAGAACTTGTCCGGGTTCTCGACGCTTTCCTCGTACCATTTCAGGTACTTCTCCTTATCGATCAGGGCACGCGCCTTCACCGGCTTCTGCACCGGATAAATCTTCTCCGACATGGAACTCCTCCTCATGGGACACGCGACGGGCCAAGCGATCTATGAGGCCCGAATTCAAATCAGGGCAATTCATAGCAGGTCGCATCGTCACGGCAATTAGACGAAGGTCATTTGATTTCGGAAGAATTGCAATTCTGCGACAGTACGGTTATATAGCGGCATATTTCCCGGACATTGTGGTGACAATCCACGGACCGCGACCGGCGCGGACGATAGAAGGACTATATCCATGGCTCAAACACTGCTCATGCCGAAGGCGACCGCCATCTGGCTCGTCGACAACACGGCACTGTCTTTCGATCAGATTGCGCAGTTCTGCAAACTGCATCCGCTCGAAGTCAAGGCGATCGCAGACGGTGAAGCGGCGCAGGGCATTAAGGGCCTCGACCCGATCTCGACAGGACAGCTCTCGCGCGACGAGATTGCCCGCGCTGAAGCCAACCCGAACCACAAGCTGAAGCTTTCCGAGCCGAAGGTGCGCGTGCCGGAATCCAAGCGCCGCGGCCCGCGTTATACGCCGGTTTCCAAGCGCCAGGACCGCCCGAACGCCATTCTCTGGCTCGTCCGCAACCATCCGGAACTGAAGGACGCGCAGATTTCCCGCCTCGTCGGCACGACGAAATCGACGATCGAGCAGATCCGCGAGCGCACCCATTGGAATTCCGCCAACCTGGCGCCGATGGATCCGGTCACGCTCGGCCTCTGCAGCCAGATCGATCTCGATATGGAAGTGGAAAAGGCTGCTAAGGGTCGTCCGCTGCCGACCGCTGCCGAGCTCGGCGCGACGCTGCAATCGGCGCAGGAGACCGAACGCCTGACCCCGAGCTACGAGCGCGAAGAGGAAAAAGAAAAGGAAATCGACGCCGACGCCGTCTTCCGCAAGCTGAGCTCGCTTCGCTCGGCCCCGAAGGACGAAGAAGAAGACGATCAGTACTGAGATCTGAGATTTATCAGCTGTCTCATCAAAACCCCGCCGAACCGGCGGGGTTTTTTGTTGGGGTTGCCTGCTCGCGTCAGCTACGGAACAGGGTGAGGATGTTCTGTGCGGAACTGTTGGCGATCGAGAGCGACTGGATGGCGAGCTGCTGCTGTGTCTGCAGCGCTGAAAGCTTGCTCGATTCCTCTTCCATATCGGCATCGACCAGGCGACCGACGCCTGAATCGATCGAATCGTGAAGGCCGCTGACGAAGGTTTCCTGCAGCTGGATGCGGGTCGAGATCGAACCGAGAGCCGAACCGGCCGCAGTCATGGCACCGAAAACCAGCTCGACGCCGGTCAAGGCTCCATCGAGCTGACCTTGGGTGAAAGTGCTGATGTCGAGAGCATAGATCGACGGCATGACAATAGCGACGCCGCCATAGGTTCCGTTGAAGGCCGTACCGATGATACCGCTCGTGGTCTCGATCGCGCCGGTGGACGTCATGCCGAAGAGCACGTTTCCAAGCGTTCCTGAATCCAGCACGTAATCGGTCATCTTGACCGACACGGCATTGCTGCCGTCGCGCACGAAGGACGAGACGACGCTCTTGGTGCCGGAGGCACCAGCGACCCAGTTTTCGCCGGAGAAGGAAGCCGATTGAGCAATGCTGAGCAGCTGCTGCTGTAACTGGCTGACTTCCTGCTGGATCTTCGTCTTGTCGACGCCCTTTTCCGTGGCGGCGACGATCTTTGCCTTGATTTCGCTGACGACATCGATCGCGCTGCTCATGGCCGAATAGGCGGTATCGACCTTGGCCGCGCCGAGGCCGAGGGCATCTGAGACCGCCGAAAGCGCCTTGTTGTCGGAGCGCATGGTCGTTGCAATCGACCAGTAGGCGGCATTGTCGGCTGCTTTTTCGACACGGTAACCGGAGGAAACGCGACCCTGGGTGTCCTTGAGGCTATCGTTTACACCGCGCAAAGTCTGCAGCGCTGCCATGGCAGCGTTGTTCGTGAGGATGCTTGTCATGATCCGTTCCACAATCTGAAAAAGGGGCATTCCGGACTAAGCCGGTAACGGTGACCGCGTCATGCAAAGCCTGCTATGCAAGCTGCCGCCGTTAACGAATCCTTGCGCAACATAGTTAACAATTTCTCAATTAGGCTTATCGAAAGCTTAATTTCACATCGGCAGGGAGCCGAAACCACGCCTGCGCAGCGCCTCGGCGATCTCCTCGAGAATCGCCGGATCGTCAATGGTTGCAGGCATTTTCCAGGGTATGCCGTCGGCAATTTTCTGCATCGTACCGCGCAGGATTTTACCGGAACGCGTTTTCGGCAATCGGTTAACGGTGATGGCCGTTTTGAAGGCGGCGACAGGCCCGATCGATTCGCGAATCATCGCCACGACCTCTGATTCGATCGCCGCCGTTTCACGGGAAACATGTCGTTTCAGCACCAGGAAGCCGCAGGGCGCTTGCCCCTTCAGCGGATCATTCACGCCGATGACCGCGCATTCTGCGACATCGGGATGGCGCGCGCAGACCTCTTCCATCGCTCCCGTGGAAAGCCGATGACCGGCGCAATTGATGATGTCGTCGGTGCGCGACATGATGAAAAGGTAGCCGTCCTCGTCGACATAGCCGGCATCGGCCGTCTTGTAGTAACCGGGAAACTCGTCGAGATAGGCCGACCGGAAACGGTCGTCCGCCTTCCAGAGGGTCGGCAGGCAGCCGGGCGGCAGCGGTAGTTTCACGACGATATTGCCGAGCGTTCCCGCCTCGATCGGATGGCCGGCATCGTCGAGCACCGCAATCTCGTAACCGGGCATCGGCAGCGCCGGCGAACCGTGCCTGACCGGAAGGGCGCCGAGTCCGAGCGGATTTGCGGCGATCGGCCAGCCAGTCTCCGTCTGCCACCAGTGATCGATGACAGGTATGCCGAGCATGCGCTCCGCCCATTTCAGCGTCTCCGGATCCGCCCTTTCACCAGCGAGAAACAGTGCGCGGAAATCCGGCATCGGATATTGGCGTATCAATTCGCCGTCACCGTCCTCCCGCCGGATCGCACGGAAGGCGGTCGGCGCAGTGAAGAGCACGCGCACGTGATATTCCGAAACGACCCGCCAGAACGTGCCTGCATCCGGGGTGCCCACAGGTTTGCCCTCGAAGAGCAGCGTGGTCACGCCTGCAATCAGTGGGGCATAGACGATGTAGGAATGCCCAACGACCCAGCCGATATCCGAAGCCGTCCAGAAGACCTCGCCCGGCTCCAAGCCGTAGATATTCCGCATCGACCAGTTGAGCGCGACCATATGGCCGCCATTGTCGCGCACGACGCCCTTCGGCTGGCCTGTCGTACCGGAGGTATAGAGGATGTAGAGGGGATCGGTCGCCTTCACGGAAACACAGGCGATTTCGGCGCCGCGATGGCGCGCCACTGCCGCCTCGAAATCCTGATCGCGGCCGGCGACGAGATCGGCCCCAAGCTCCGGTCGCTGCAGCACCAGACAGTGTTTCGGTTTCGCCCGCGCGACCTCGATTGCCTGGTCGACCAGCGGCTTGTAGGCGACGATGCGCCCGGGCTCGAGCCCGCAGCTCGCCGTAATTACCAGCTTCGCCTGGCTGTCGTCGATGCGCGCTGCAAGCTCGCTGGCGGCAAAGCCGCCGAAAACAACGGAATGAACCGCGCCGATACGGGCGCAGGCGAGCATGGAAAACACCGCCTGCGGCACCATCGGCATATAGAGGATCACGCGGTCGCCGGTGGCGATGCCGAGCTCGATCAGTGCCGCGGCAATGGCCTTCACTTCACCGAGCACTTCGGCGTACGTGTAACGGCGCTTCTCACCAGTCATGGCACTGTCGAAGATGATCGCCGTCTCGTTGCCCCGCCCTGACGTCACATGCCGGTCCAGGCAATTATGGCAGGTATTGGTCTCGGCCCCTGCGAACCAGCGGCCATAGACGCCATCATCGGGCGAAAATACCCGCTCCGACGGCTTGAACCAGTCGATGCCGGTGGCGGCTTCGCGCCAGAAGGCTTCAGGATCGCGTTTCCAGGCCGCATAGGCCTGATGATAACCGTTCTGCATCTGCTCCTCCCCAGGACAACGCAAACCTCGATATCAATCTAGTGCATGTCGCCCAAAAGTGTGCAGCGGTTTTGGGGCAACGACATGTTGAGGCTTAGAGCGGGAGGAGGAGGACGGGAAGCCCGACCAAAGCAGGGTATCAGCGCGCGCCGAAAATCGCCGATCCGACACGCACGCTGGTGGCGCCGAAGGCGATCGCCGTCTCGTAATCGCCCGACATGCCCATGGAAAGCTTTTCGACGCCGCATTTGCGGGCGAGCTTTCCCAGCAGGGCGAAATGCGGCCCGGGATTTTCCTCGGCCGGCGGAATGCACATCAGCCCGTCGATGGAAAGGCCGAGTTCATCGCGGCAACGGGTAACGAAGGCCGGCACTTCCTCCGGAGCAATGCCTGCCTTCTGCGGTTCGAGCCCGGTATTGACCTGGACATAAAGCCGCGGCGTTTTGCCCTGCCGCTTCATCTCCTCGGCAAGCGCGCGGGCGATCTTTTCCCGGTCCACCGTCTCGATCACATCGAAAAGCGCAACCGCATCCGCCGCCTTGTTCGATTGCAGCGGTCCGATCAGGTGTAGCTCGATATCCGGCTGCTCGGCCTTCAGCTCCGGCCATTTGCCTTGGCTTTCCTGCACCCTGTTTTCGCCGAAGACGCGCTGCCCGGCCTCGATGGCCGGACGGATCGCATCCGCCTCGAACGTCTTCGACACCGCGACGAGATCAACGGAACCTGCCGGACGGCCCGCCTCGCGTTCGCCTGCCGCAATCCGCGACCGTACCTCGTTCAAGCGCTCTTGAAGTTCCATCGTTCCGCCTCGACATACCAGCATGAAAAGATTGGCAATGAACTAACCAGCCATTCTGTGCTTGCCAAGACCTGCCTTCCACGAAATCGCCTGGCCGGCATGCAGATCGAACGCCTGCGGCGCCTGCAAAACTTGACGCTACGGTGGTTTCATGGTGAAGGTCTCGGCCAACTCCCCTGATTTTCCGGAAATACGAATACCATGGCCACCGAACGTTATAATCCGCGCGATGCCGAGCCCCGTTGGCAGCAGAAATGGAACGAAGACAAGGTCTTCGAGACCGACAACGCCGATCCGCGCGAAAAATACTACGTCCTCGAAATGTTCCCCTATCCGTCGGGGCGTATTCACATGGGCCACGTCCGCAACTACGCCATGGGTGATGTCGTCGCCCGCTACAAGCGCGCTCGCGGCTACAACGTGCTGCATCCGATGGGCTGGGACGCTTTCGGCATGCCGGCGGAAAACGCCGCCATGGAGCGCGGCGTGCATCCCGCTTCCTGGACCTACCAGAACATCGGCTCGATGAAGGCGCAGCTGAAGGCCATGGGGCTTTCGCTGGACTGGAGCCGCGAGTTCGCCACCTGCGACGTCGAATATTACCAGCACCAGCAGCATCTCTTCCTGGATTTCCTGGAAAAGGGGTTGGTCTATCGCAAGCAGTCGAAGGTGAACTGGGATCCTGTCGATAACACCGTGCTTGCCAATGAACAGGTGATCGACGGCCGCGGCTGGCGCTCCGGTGCGCTGGTCGAACAGCGCGAACTGACGCAATGGTTCTTCAAGATCACCGATTTCAGCCAAGACCTGCTGGACGCGCTGGATACGCTCGACCAGTGGCCGGAAAAAGTGCGCCTGATGCAGAAGAACTGGATCGGCCGGTCGGAAGGCCTGACGATCCGTTGGGAGATCGTGCCGGAAACGGCACCCGCCGGCGAGACCGAAGTCACGGTCTATACGACCCGGCCGGACACGCTGTTCGGCGCCTCCTTCCTGGCGATTGCTGCCGATCATCCGCTGGCAAAGGATGCCGCCGCGAAGAACCCTGATATCGAAGCCTTCTGCGAGGAGTGCCGCCGCGCCGGCACCTCGCTCGCCGCGCTCGAGACCGCTGAGAAGAAGGGCCTGGATACCGGCATCCGCGTCAGGCATCCGCTCGACCCCTCCTGGGAGCTGCCCGTCTACATCGCCAATTTCGTCCTGATGGACTATGGCACGGGCGCGATCTTCGGCTGCCCCTCCGGCGACCAGCGTGACCTTGATTTTGCACGGAAATACGGCCTGCCGGTCGTGCCGGTCATCATGCCGGCGGATGGTGATGCCGCAAGCTTTGCCGTCGGCGATACCGCCTACGACGGCGAAGGCGTGATGATCAATTCGCGCTTCCTCGATGGCAAGACGACGGAGGAAGCCTTCAATATCGTTGCCGATCGGCTGTCCGCCGCTTCGCTCGGCAACGCGCCGCAGGGCGAACGGAAAGTCAATTTCCGCCTGCGCGACTGGGGTATTTCGCGCCAGCGCTATTGGGGCTGCCCGATCCCGGTCATTCACTGCGATGCTTGCGGCGTCGTGCCGGTGCCGAAGAAGGATCTGCCGGTGAAGCTGCCGGAGGACGTGACCTTCGACCAGCCGGGCAATCCGCTCGACCGTCATCCGACCTGGCGTCACGTCTCCTGCCCGAACTGCGCTAGGGATGCACGCCGCGAGACGGACACGATGGACACTTTCGTCGATTCGAGCTGGTATTTCACTCGCTTTACCGCGCCCTGGGAAGGAAATCCGACAGATCCTGAGGCGGCTAACCGTTGGCTGCCAGTCGACCAGTATATCGGCGGTATCGAGCATGCGATCCTGCATCTGCTCTATTCCCGCTTCTTCACCCGCGCCATGCGCGAGACCGGCCATGTCGCTGCCAGCGAGCCTTTCAAGGGTCTCTTCACGCAAGGCATGGTGGTGCACGAAACCTATAGCCGCGGGGCCGGCGCCGGCCGCGAATGGGTCGCACCCGCCGACATCCGCATCGAGGAACTTGACGGCAAACGCCGCGCCTATCTGCTGACGACGAGCGAAGAAGTCGCCATCGGCTCGATCGAGAAGATGTCGAAATCGAAGAAGAACGTCGTTGATCCCGACGATATCATTGCCTCCTACGGCGCCGATACCGCCCGCTTCTTCGTTCTGTCCGACTCCCCGCCGGAGCGCGACGTCATCTGGTCCGAGGCAGGCGTCGAAGGCGCACATCGTTTCACCCAGCGCCTGTGGCGTCTGATTTCGGAAGCGGCGGAAGCCTTGTCCGCCGTGGCGCCGGCGCCTGCGGGTGACGGGGAAGCGCTCGCGATCTCGCAGGTCGCGCACAAGACCCTGAAGGCTGTCCAGAACGACTACGACAAGCTCTGGTTCAACAAAGCCGTTGCCCGGATCTATGAACTGGTCAACGCACTGGCCGCGCCGCTGACGAAGGTCGCAGCCGGCGAGGGTGATGCCACCTATCGCGCAGCGGTGCGAGAGGCTGCGGAAATCCTCATCCAGCTCGTCGCGCCGATGACCCCGCATCTTGCCGAAGAATGCTGGTCAGTGCTCGGCAATGACGGGCTGCTTGCCCGTACAAGCTGGCCGCGCTACGACGAGACGCTCGTGATGGAAAACGACGTCGTCCTGCCGGTGCAGATCAATGGCAAGAAGCGCGCTGAATTGACAATTTCTCGCGACGCAGATCAGAATGCCGTCACCGACGCCGTGCTGGATCTGGAGGCGGTGAAGAACGCGCTGAACGGGCAGGCACCGAAGAAGATCATCGTGGTTCCCCAAAGGATTGTGAACATTGTCGTCTGATATCGCTTGCAAGCTGGCTCGCAATGCCGGCATCGCCATGATCCTTGCCTCCGCGGCTTTTCTCTCTGCCTGCCAGGTTCGGCCGCTTTACTCCGAAAGCTCCGGCGTCGTTGAGAAGCTTTCCTCTGTCGGCTTTTCCGAAGCGACCAGCCGGGTTGAGCAGCAGGTTCGCAACCGGCTGATCTTCCTTGCGTCGCGCGGTGCCGGCGAAGCGGTAAACCCGCAATATCAGGTCGAGATACGCGCCGCGTCGGCTGTGGCCGATACGCTGCTGGCAAAATCGGGCGATACGTCGAAAGCCGGCCGCGTGACGGTCAATGTCATTTACACGCTGCGCGCCGTGGCCGACAGCCACATCATCAAAGCCGGCAGCCGCCAGGCGACAGCCCTGGTGGATTTCTCCGAACAGGAATTCGCCAAGCAAAGGGCGATCCGCGATGCCGAAAACCGCGCCGCGGATCAGGCGGCGGAATTCGTAGGGGCCGATATCGCCGCTGCCCTCAGCCGCTGAGGGCGGGATGTGGCAGAGATAAAGTCCCACGAATTCGAAAACTTTCTGCAGAAATCGGCGCGGAACTATCGGATCTATGTCATTTACGGCCCGGATCGCGGCCTCGTATCCGAACGTGCGGGATTGCTTGCCGGCAAGACCGGTGTTGCCCTGGATGATCCCTTCTCGCTGACGAAACTCGATGTCGGCGATCTGCAGAAGGATCCCGGACGGCTGGTCGACGAAGCCCAGTCAATCGGTCTGTTCGGTGGCGAAAAGCTAATCTGGATCCGCGGCGCCGCCAACGAGAAATATCTTGTCGATTCGCTGGCGCTGCTGGCCGAAAAGCCGCTCGAAGCCGCCTATCTGATCGTGGAAGCGGGCGATCTCAAGAAGGGTTCTCTGCTTCGCAAGACCGCGGAAGCGGCGCGCTCTGTCATGACGATCCCCTCTTATGCCGATGACAGCCGCGCCCTGAATGGCTTGATCGACGCCGAACTCGGCGCGGAAAAGCGCATTACGCCCGCCGCGCGCCAGGCGCTCGTCGCGTTGATCGGCGGCGATCGCATCGCCTCCCGAAACGAAGTACGCAAGCTTGCGCTTTATTGTCGCGGCTTGGACACGATCGAAGAACATCACGTTACCGAAATAATTGGCGATGCCAGCGCGATCTCTGTCGATGATGCCGTCGATGCGATTTTGAGTGGTGATCTGAATGCTTTTCTGCACGCCATGCAGAAGATCAGTAGCTCAAAGACTGCCATCTTTCTCGTGCTGCAGGCATGCCTGAAGCAGTTCCAGCTCTTGGATACGATGCGCGCCGAGATGGAAGAAAAACGCCTGCAGGCGCCGCAAGTCATGCAGACAATGGGCCGGCATCTGCATTTCCGCCGAAAACCAATCATCGAACAGGCCCTGCGCCAGTGGACCGCGGAAAGCATCGCGCGTGAATCCAATCGTTTGCAGGCCGCAATTCTGCAAAGCCGACGGCGCCAGGTGCTGGAAGACAGCGTTGCGATGCAAACGCTTCTTTCCACCACCCTTCAATCCGCTCGCAAATCGGCCTGATTACCGTCTTTCAAGCAAACGGCAGATCTCTTCGAGCTGCTCCAGGGACTTGTAGGAAATTTTGATCTGGCCGCCGCCTGCCTTGTGGTTGATCGCAACCTCAAGACCGAGCGCATCGGACAGTGTGCGCTCCAAAGCCAGCGTATCGGAATCCTTCTGATCGCGTCGCGCGGCCGGATGCTGCGGCTCCGATTGCGCCTTGATATTGTTTTGGGCAAGCTTTTCCGCGTCGCGCACCGACATGCCCTTCGCAACGATCGTGCGGGCAAGGCTCGCCGGATCAGAGGTCGAAACGAGCGCGCGGGCATGTCCAGCCGACAGACTTCCGGCCGCGAGCAGATCGCGAACCGGATCGGGCAGTTTCAGCAGACGCAATGAGTTGGCGACATGGCTACGGCTTTTGCCGATGATTTCACCGAGGTCGTTCTGGGTATAGCCATACTCCGCGATCAGCTGCTCATACCCCAAAGCTTCTTCGAGAGCGTTGAGGTCCGCTCGCTGGACGTTTTCGACAATGGCGATTTCGAGCGCCGTCTTGTCATCGACATCACGGATAATGACCGGGATCTCGATCAGCCCAGCAAGCTGGGCCGCACGCCAGCGCCGCTCGCCGGCAATGATTTCATACTGATCCCGCGACATTGTCCGCACCACGATCGGCTGGACGATACCGTGCTGGCGAATGGAACTGGCGAGATCATGCAGCTCTGCGTCATCGAAAAAACGACGAGGATTGCGAGGGTTACGGCTGACGAACTCGATCGGAATCATTCTGTCGGCGCTGATAGTCCGCTCGGCCTCTACCGGGACCGGTTGATCCATTTCGCCAATCAGCGCCGCAAGACCGCGGCCCAAGCGTCTTTTCGATACATCGTCATTCATGACCTAAACCCTACATCTCATGCAATGATATCAGGCAGCCAGTCTCTGGCGTTCCCGCTGGATAACCTCGGAAGCCAGCTGAAGATAGGCCTGGCTGCCCGCGCATTTCAGATCATAGAGAATGGCAGGCTTGCCATAGGACGGCGCCTCCGAAACCCGGACATTGCGCGGAATTAACGTGTGGTAAACCTTTTCCCCAAGATGCGTGCGCACATCATTGACCACCTGCTGAGCAAGATTGTTGCGCGCATCGAACATCGTCAAAACGATGCCCTGAATATCCAGCCGTGGATTGACTGTTCGGCGAACCTGGCTGACAGTCTCGAGCAACTGGCTCAACCCTTCCAGGGCAAAGAATTCACATTGCAGCGGCACCAGCACGGAGTGGGCGGCCGCCATGGCATTCATCGTCAGCAGATTGAATGAGGGCGGGCAGTCCAAAAGGATATAGGAAAACGCCATCGCTTCCGGCGTCGACAGCGCCTTCCGCAATTTGAAAACGCGATCGCTCTGCTGCGCGATCTCCATCTCGATGCCCAGCAGATCCATCGTCGACGGAACGATGAAGAGGTTGGGCACCGCAGTTTCGAGCGTTACCTCGCTGATGCCGCGATCACCAACCATCAGGTCGTAGGAGGAGAGTTTGCGATTGCGACGGTCGATACCGAGGCCGGTGCTGGCATTGCCTTGCGGATCGAGATCTATGATCAAGACCCGCTCTCCAATAGCGGCAAGTGCCGTTGCCAGGTTGATTGCGGTGGTCGTTTTACCAACACCACCCTTCTGATTTGCGATGGTGATAATCCGATGTCGTTCGCCAGCCATTGCCGCAATATCCGATCTGTTAAACCAAGCGCCGGAGATTTGATATTTCCAAAATAACAGATTCCTGCTCGACGGCGCTCTTATGTTCTAGCAGATCGAATTCCCACCGACCACGTGCTTTGTCGATTTCCCTCAGGTAATCCCGGCCTTTATGGAAAAGGCCGCGACAATTTTCATTCCCAACCATCCAAGGCGCCGAATACCCGATGAGCCCGTCAAGATCAGCTAGGGCTCTCGCGGAGATCGCTCGGCATTCGCCGATTTCCGCATGCGCCTCCTCGATTCGAATGGCATGCACACTCCCACGCGCATCCGTCTCGCGCAGCGCCGTTCGAAGGAAGGCCGCCTTCTTGTGGTTGCTTTCGACCAGATGCACCCATCCGTTCTGCAGTTCGGCCAAGAAAATCGCCGTAATGACGCCGGGGAAACCGCCGCCACTTCCCAGATCGACCCAGGTAACCGGCTCAGGATGGATCTGGAAGATCTGGCTGCTGTCAGCGATGTGCCGGCGCCATAAATCATCGAGTGTTGATGGAGCCACCAGATTGATGGTTTTGGCCCACTTCTGAAAGAGCACCGCGAAGTGGCTAAGCCGCTCCTGTGTTTCACGTGAAACACGTAAACCGTTTAATTCCATTATGAGGGACTCTCAGATCTTGTATTAGGCGCTATGCCGCTCGGATGAATTCAGCCGACGCAGGTGCACAAGCAGCAGCGCAATTGCCGCCGGTGTCATCCCCTCGACAACGGCTGCCTGGGCGATGTTAAAAGGTCGAGCTGCATCAAGCTTCGCCTTGAGCTCGTTGGAAAGGCCGGAGAGAACGATGTAGTTGAAATCCGACGGGATCTGCCGCTGCTCGTCACGTTGCTGATCAGCGATCGCCGTAGCCTGCCTATCCAGATAAACCGAATAACCTGCTTCAATCTCCAATGCCTCTGCGACCTTCGGCGCGATCGCCCCGAGCGTCTCAGGCCAAACGCGTTGAAGTTCGACAAAATTATAGTTCGGATAGGACAACAGATCATAGGCCGTACGGCGCTGCCCATCCAGATTGATATTCAAACCCGCACGTCGTGCCTCGTTCGGCGTCACCGCCAGTGATGTCAACAGCGCCCGGCCAGCCTCAATTTCTGCCTGATGGGATGTGAATCGCCGTGTGCGCTCGCCGCTGACACAGCCAAGCTGCATCGCCAGCGGCGTCAATCGCATGTCGGCATTGTCTGCCCGCAGCGTCAGTCTGTATTCCGCCCTCGATGTAAACATTCGGTACGGTTCCGTAACGCCGCGCGATGTCAGGTCGTCGATCATCACCCCGATATAGGAGTTCGTCCGGCTAAAATGGAACGGATCCGAATCACTGCTTTGCAATGCAGCATTCAACCCCGCGGCCAGGCCTTGGGCCGCTGCCTCTTCGTAACCGGTGGTGCCGTTGATCTGGCCGGCCAGAAACAGCCCCTTCAACCGCTTGACCTCCAGCGACGGCGTCAGCTCTCTCGGATCGACATGATCATACTCGATGGCGTAACCCGGCTGCAATATTCTGGCCGTCTCCAGGCCAGGAATGGTCTTGATGAAATCGGCCTGAACCTCCACCGGCAGAGAGGTCGAAATTCCGTTCGGATAGACGGTATCGTCGTCCAGGCCTTCAGGCTCGAGGAAGACCTGGTGTCCGTCCCGCTCTCCGAACTTAACCAGCTTGTCCTCGATCGAGGGGCAATATCTTGGTCCGACGCCTTCGATCTGTCCCGAATACATCGCCGAACGCATGATGTTATCGACAATGATACGATGCGTCGCTTCGGTCGTGCGGGTCACACCACATTCGATTTGCGGCGTGGTAATCTCGTCGGTCATGAATGAGAAGGGTACGAGCTCCTCGTCAGCGCCCTGTCTGCCCACCGATTGCCAATCGATCGTCTTTCCATCCAGCCGGACAGGTGTTCCAGTCTTCAAACGTCCCAGCCGCAATCCCAGCCGCGCCAGTGTTGCGGACAGTCCGATCGACGGTGCTTCACCGACGCGTCCGGCGGGGGTCTTGTTCGAACCGATGTGAATGAGACCGCGAAGAAAAGTTCCCGTCGTCAAAACCACAGCCGGCGTCTTGAAGGTGCGACCATCCTTCATGATCACCCCAGCCACGCGGCCCTCGACAACATCCAGATCAAACGCATCACCTTCGACGATATCCAGGCCGGGTGTTGCCTCGATCGCCGCCAGCATCGCCAGGCGATAGAGCTTTCGGTCAGCCTGTGTCCGCGGCCCCCGGACGGCTGCGCCCTTCTTCTTGTTCAGCATCCTGAACTGAATTCCGGCGACATCGGCAATACGGCCCATCAGACCGTCCATGGCGTCAATCTCTCGAACAAGATGCCCCTTGCCGAGACCACCAATGGCAGGATTGCATGACATGACACCGATCGTATCGCGTCTATGCGTCACGAGCGCAGTCTTTGCGCCCAGGCGCGCGGCGGCGCTTGCAGCCTCCGACCCCGCATGGCCGCCGCCGATCACGATCACATCATAGACTTTATCGGTCATTCCAAAGCTCCAATTCCAGCAGGCGTTTCACGTGAAACCTGAGAGACGCCTGGCCCGAAAGGTTTCACGTGAATCATTTGCCGATACAAAACTCCGAGAAGATCACACCAAGCAGCTGTTCGACATCCACTCTTCCTGTAATCCTACCCAAATAGTCGGCAGCAATTCGAAGCTGCTCGGTCCGCAGCTCGAGGTTCACATCTGTTTGCGAAATTGCCGTGTCCAGTGCCGCCAAACATTTCGTCAGCGAATCCTTATGTCGTTGCCGGCTGGGGATCGCCATGGACAAGCCGCCAAAACGCTCGGCGACGACGCTTCCAATCAGCTCCCGCAATTCCGGCAAACCATCACCTGTCGCGGTCGAAATCTGCAGATCATAGTAATCCGACGCGGCATCGACGAGATCCCTCTTGGTACCGACAGTAACATGGGGAGAACTCCGCTCCAAGTCGTCGGGTATCACGGGATTCGTCATGTCGACCAGCAGCAGAACAAGATCGGCATCGCGAAGCGCGATCCGTGCGCGCCGCACGCCTTCCATCTCCACCCTGTCCTCCGCCTCGCGAAGGCCTGCGGTATCATAGAGCTTGATCAGATACCCGTCTATGTCGAGATCCGCCTGCAGGACGTCGCGTGTCGTTCCGGCGATATCGGTGACGATCGCCACGTCGCGACGCGCCAGGGCGTTGAGCAAGCTTGATTTGCCGGCATTCGGGGCGCCGGCGATAACGACCTTGAAACCGTCCCTGATAATCTCGCCCGCCGAAGCGGCCTGCAGGTGCTGCTCGATATCGTGGCGAAGTTTCTCCATATCGGTCCAGACCATATCCGACACCGAACCTGGAACATCGTCTTCATCGGGAAAATCAAGTTCCGCTTCGACAAGAGCCCGCGCGCGGGTCAATCGTTCCGCCCACGAATCGTAAATAGCTGAGAGCCCGCCGGCACTATGTTCAACGGCGAGGCGCCGTTGCATTTCCGTTTCGGCGCCGATGAGATCGGCCAATCCTTCAACCTCAACGATGTCAAGCTTGCCGTTTTCGAAGGCCCGCCGGGAGAATTCGCCCTCGACGGCCATCCGAACACCCTCAATATCGCCGAGCGCGTGAAACAGCGCCGCCAGCACGGCTTTGCTGCCATGAATCTGCAGCTCGGCAACGTCCTCACCGGTAAACGAGTTGGGCGCGGGAAAGAACAGCACCAAACCGCTGTCTATCGGTTGGTTGTTACGAGTCCGAATCGTTCGGTAGGCAGCGGTTCGATCGATGGGAACAGACCCGATGAGGCGCACCAGCACGTCTCTGGTCGATGGTCCGCTGATGCGAACGACCGAAACACCCGAAGGCGGCGCGCCGCTCGAAAGGGCGTATATGGTGTCATTCTCCATGGCGATGCCGTCTGGTTTACTGGTTCGAGTCCGAATCGATCTCTCTTAAATAGAAAAGCTGGCGGCATCACGACGATGCCACCAGCCTTTAAAAGATGAATCCGGCTACGGATTAGGTGTTCATCGAGTCGAAGAAGTCGGAATTGTTCTTCGTCTGCTTGAGCTTGTCGATAAGGAATTCGATCGCATCGGTCGTGCCCATCGGCGCGAGGATACGGCGGAGCACGAAGATCTTCTGCAGATCCTGGCGTGGAACGAGAAGGTCTTCCTTGCGCGTGCCGGACTTGAGAATATCCATCGCCGGGAAGATGCGCTTGTCGGCAACCTTGCGGTCGAGGACGATTTCCGAGTTGCCGGTGCCCTTGAACTCTTCGAAGATGACTTCGTCCATGCGGCTGCCGGTATCGATCAGCGCGGTGGCGATAATCGTCAGTGAGCCACCTTCCTCGATATTGCGCGCAGCGCCGAAGAAGCGCTTCGGGCGCTGCAGCGCATTGGCGTCGACGCCGCCCGTCAGAACCTTGCCGGAGGAGGGAACGACCGTGTTGTAGGCGCGGCCGAGGCGCGTGATCGAATCGAGCAGGATGACGACGTCGCGCCCATGCTCGACCAAGCGCTTTGCCTTTTCGATGACCATTTCGGCCACCTGAACGTGACGCACGGCCGGCTCGTCGAACGTCGAGGAGATAACCTCGCCGCGGACAGAGCGCTGCATATCGGTCACTTCCTCAGGACGCTCATCGATCAGGAGAACGATGAGGTAGCATTCCGGATGGTTCGCCGTGATCGAATGCGCGATGTTCTGCAGGAGAACAGTCTTACCCGTGCGCGGTGGCGCGACGATCAATCCGCGCTGGCCCTTGCCGAGCGGCGCCACGAGATCGATCACGCGCGGTGACAGATCCTTGGAGGTCGGAATATCGAGTTCCATCTTGAAGCGCTCGTTCGGATAGAGCGGCGTCAGATTGTCGAAATGAACCTTGTGACGGATCTTTTCCGGATCGTCGAAATTGATGGTGTTGACCTTGAGCAGCGCGAAATAGCGCTCGCCTTCCTTCGGCCCGCGGATGGGGCCCTCGACCGTATCACCTGTCTTGAGCGAGAAACGGCGGATCTGCGACGGGGAGATATAGATATCGTCAGGACCCGGCAGGTAGTTCGCATTGGCCGAACGCAGGAAACCGAACCCGTCCTGCAGCACTTCGACGACGCCTTCGCCGATGATTTCGACATCCTGGCTGGCGAGCATCTTGAGGATCGCAAACATCAGCTCCTGCTTGCGCATCGTGCTTGCATTCTCGACCTCGAGCGACTCGGCGAAAGCCAGAAGATCCGTCGGGGATTTGCTCTTAAGTTCCTGAAGCTTCATTTCAGCCATGAAGTGACCAATACTCTTTTCAATTTCGAAGGGGAAAGGCGATGTTGGGTCGTTTTCGGTACTGCGAAAGGGGCTCGCAGACGACTGAACTCTACACACATGCCACGAAGATGAGATGCGCGGAAAATAGCGAGTCGCAATCATTGCCGCAAGGGGGCTGCTTAAAATGAAGCAAATTTAACCTGAGGGCGATTTACCCTCAGAACGGCTTCACCACGACGAGGATCACGATCAGGATCATCAGCACAGTCGGGGCCTCGTTCATGAACCGCCAATAGCGGGCGGAGCGGCGATTTTCATCTCGCTCGAACGCCCTGACCGCGCGGCTAAAAAACACATGAATACCGGTCAGCAGCACGACGAGGCCCATCTTCGCATGCAGCCATCCGCCGTGGAATCCGTAGACCGACCAGGCGAGATAGAGACCGAAAATCCAGGTCAGCATCATCGCTGGCGTCATGATAATCCGAAGCAGCCGGCGCTCCATCACCTTGAAGGTTTCAGATTGCACCGACCCCGGCGCGGCATCGGTGTGGTAGATGAAGAGCCGCGGCATATAGAACAATCCGGCCATCCAGGAGATAACCGCAATGATGTGGAGCGCCTTGATCCAGAGATAGAGATTATCAGGATTCCAGGCGAAAAGTCCGACCGCGATCAGCGCGAAGAAGGCCAGCGCAAAATGAGCGCGCCGCCGGGCATAAGTGCCGGGTTTCCGGTCTGTCTGCTTTTCCATCGTCACATCAGGCCTCGGACGCGATCGACGAGCACGCGCACATGTTCGGGGTCGGCCTGCGGCGTGATGCCATGACCGAGATTGAAAATAAGCGGTCCATTGCCGAGATGCTGGAGAATATCGTCGATACCCTCATCCAGCGCCCGGCCGCCGGCAACGACGCGCATCGGATCGAGGTTGCCCTGAACCGGCCCATCCTTCTGAAGCTCGGCGGCAAAAGCCAAAGGCACCGACCAATCGAGACCGATCGCATCGGCGCCAGTCTTTTGCCGATAGGTTTTCAGCTGGTAGCCTGCGCCCTTGGCGAAAGCGATGATACGGGCATGCGGCCGTCGCGACTTGATCGAAGCAATCATCCGTGCAACCGGCCTGATCGCGAATGCCTCGAACTCTTTTTCGCCGAGAACGCCGGCCCACGAATCGAAGATCTGCACGGCGTCGGCTCCGGCATCGATCTGGGCGACGAGATAATCGGCCGACACGTCCGCCAACAGCATCAGCAGATGTTCGAAGGCTCGGGGATGCTTGTAGGCGAAGAGGCGGGCGGGAGCCTGATCCGGGGTGCCGTGACCGGCGATCATATAGGTCGCAACCGTCCAGGGCGCGCCACAGAAGCCGAGCAGCGTCGTCTCGTCGGGCAGTGCGTCACGCAGCCGTCGCACCGTTTCCAGAACGGGCTGGAGGTAGTCAACGATCCCTTCTCCATCCAATCTTCCTATACCGGTTTCATCGATCGGATCCATTTCAGGGCCATGGCCTTCGGTGAAGCGGACATTCCGCTTCATCGCATCGGGAATGACGAGAATATCGGAAAACAGGATCGCCGCATCGAAGCCATAGCGGCGGATCGGCTGCAATGTCACTTCGACGGCATAATCCGGTGTGTAGCAGAGATCGAGAAAACTCCCTGCCTTTGCCCGCGTCTCTCTGTATTCCGGGAGATAGCGTCCTGCCTGTCTCATCAGCCAGAGAGGAGGAGGGGAGAGGCTTTCGCCATCGAGAACCCTCATGATCTTTCGGCGCGTCTCGCTCAAGCGCTTCTTCCCTATAAAAAATCAAAGATATTTTAAAAGGTTTCTATTTCTTAGAGTCGGTGTCTATCAAGGATTAAAATCCATCCACCGCCGATGCTATTTGTCGCGCGCCGGCAAAGTTCCGCGAGCGAATTCGCCGATTGCCCGCAAAGTTTGGGGAGAATTCGAATCCGAAAATGATTCCAGTCCCTTCCGGGCAGGTGATTTTCTTCCTGCTTGTGGATAAGCTGTGGACCTGCTCTAAAGAGATCGAACTGTTCCCCATCATCCACAGGGTCCGATGAAACCGATCTGCAAAATTCGAAATGTGGATAAGGCGGCATGTTTTCCCCTGCCGGAGACCGCCTCGGTGCCTTAGCTCCCTTTCATCCAGTCTTTTCAACAGGCAGCGGAAAATAGCGTGGAGAACAGAACGAACTTCTTTCATCTGCATCTGATTTCTGACTCAACGGGAGAGACTCTCATCTCCGCCGGCCGCGCCGCATCGGCCCAGTTCAGATCCGCTCAGCCGATCGAACACGTCTATCCCCTGATCCGCAATCGAAAGCAGCTGCTGCCGGTTTTACAGGCGATCGATGACGCACCTGGCATCGTGCTCTATACGATCGTCGACCGCGAGCTTGCGAGCCTCATCGATGAGCGCTGCGCTGAAATGGGCGTTGCCTCGGTCAATGTGCTGGAACCTGTCATGAACGCGTTTCAGATCTATCTCGGCGCTCCGTCCCGCCGACGCGTCGGCGCCCAGCATGTGATGAACGCCGGCTACTTCGCGCGCATCGAAGCGCTGAATTTCACCATGGATCACGATGACGGCCAGATGCCGGATGATTATAATGACGCCGATGTTGTTATCATCGGGATCAGCCGCACCTCGAAAACGCCAACCAGCATCTATCTTGCCAACCGTGGCATCAAGACGGCGAACATTCCGATCGTCTATGGCGTACCCTTGCCGGAGAGCCTGTTTGCTGCAACGAAGCCGCTGATCGTCTGCCTCATCGCCACGACCGACCGCATTTCCCAGGTGCGGGAAAACCGTATACTCGGGACAACGCAGGGCTTTGACCGCGAACATTATACCGATCGCGCCGCGATCTCCGAGGAATTGAAATATGCCCGTTCGCTTTGCGCCCGCCACAGCTGGCCGCTGATCGACGTCACCCGTCGCTCGATCGAGGAAACCGCCGCGGCAATCGTTGCCCTGCGCCCGAAGCTGCGCTAAGCGCTGACGGAAGTCGGCACGTCGAGGAACCCATGACAGCGAAACTCATTCTTGCATCGTCGAGTCCCTTTCGGCGGATGCTGATGGAAAATGCCGGGCTATCTTTCGAAGCGCATGCCGCAAAGATAGATGAAAGGGCAGTGGAAGCCCCGTTGGAAAAATCAGGCGCGGGAGCCGGTGCGGTCGCCCTGGTTCTGGCCAAGGCCAAGGCGGAAGACGTCAGCAGCCGTTTTCCCGGCAGTCTCGTCATTGGTTCGGATCAGACAATGTCGCTCGGCGAGCACGTCTTCCACAAGCCGAGGGACATGGTCGATGCCGCTAATCACCTTAAAACCCTGTCCGGAGTAACCCACCGATTGAACAGCGCCGTTGCGATCGTCCGCGATGGCGTGGTCGTGTGGGAGCATCTGGCACATGCGGAATTGACGATGCGGCCATTGAGCTCGGATTTCATCGCCAGGCATCTGGCGCGGGTCGGCGAGCGGACGCTTTCCAGCGTCGGTGCCTATCAATTGGAAGGGGAGGGCATCCAGCTGTTCGAGAAAATCGAAGGTGACTATTTCACCATTCTCGGCCTGCCGATGCTGCCGCTTCTGAAAAAACTGCGGGAATTCGGAGCGATCGATGGATGATTCACGTGAAACATTTGGGCCGAAGGCGTTTGTCACCGGCTTTCCCGTCAAGCATTCGCGCTCGCCCCTGATCCATGGCTACTGGCTGAAGACGCTCGGTCTGCCGGGCAGCTACCGCGCGCATGAGGTTGCGCCGGATGCTTTTGCGGATTTCATCGCCTCGCTCAAGGAGGGCCGTTCCGGTTTTGTCGGAGGCAATGTCACCATCCCTCACAAGGAAATGGCGTTCCGGCTTGCCGATAGACCGGATCAGCTGTCGCATGAGCTCGGCGCTTCGAACACGCTTTGGCTGGAAGACGGTGTCCTTCACGCAACCAATACCGACGGCCGTGGTTTCACCGCCAACCTCGATGAGCGCCACCCCGGGTGGGATCGACATGATACCGCGGTCGTCTTCGGCGCCGGCGGCGCCAGCCGGGCGATCATCCAGGCGGTTCGCGATCGTGGTTTCAAGGAGATTCATGTCGTCAACCGTACCGTCGAACGCGCGCGCGAACTGGCCGATCGCTTCGGACCCAGAGTTCGCGCCCACCCGGTCGGTGCGCTTGGCGAAGTGATGAACGGCGCCGGCCTCTTCATCAACACCACCTCTCTCGGCATGGACGGCGAGGTGGCGCCGCAACTCGATTTCACGACCCTTGCGGCCGATGCTGTGGTCACCGATATCGTCTATATCCCGTTGAAGACGCCGATCCTGACGCAGGCGGAAGAGCAGGGATTTTCTATCGTCGATGGTCTCGGCATGCTGCTGCATCAGGCCGTGCCCGGCTTTGAGAAATGGTTCGGAAAGCATCCGGTCGTCGATGCGGCACTGCGCGCGCTCATCGTCGCGGATATGGAAGCACATTGAGATGTTGAGGATCGGCCTTACCGGCTCCATCGGAATGGGAAAATCAACGGCGGGAAAGCTCTTCGCCGACGCCGGAATCCCGTTGAACGACTCTGATGCGGTGGTCCACGACCTCTATGCCGGCGAGGCAGCCCCATTGGTGGATGCCGCCTTCCCCGGCACGATGAAGGATGGAGCAGTGGACCGGCATGAGCTCGGCCGCCAGCTCGCCCTTGATCCCGAAGGTTTCAAACGCCTGGAAGCGATCGTCCATCCGCTGGTTCGCAAACGCGAAGAGGAATTTTTGGCTCGGCAGCGCGCCGCCGGCGCCCAGATGGTCTTGCTCGATATTCCCTTACTCTTTGAAACAGGCGCCTGGGAAAGAGTGGATGTTATCGTCGTCGTCAGCACCGATCCACAGATTCAGCGCCAGAGGGTGCTTGCGCGCGAAGACATGACGGAGGAAAAATTCGACATGATTCTTTCTCGCCAGACGCCGGATGCGGAAAAACGGCGTCGCGCCGATTATCTGATCGACACCAGCCACAGCATTGCGGAGACGAGAGCACGGGTGCTTGAGATCGTCGCCGATCTGAAATTGCGGATTGCCAAGGGAGATTTCCGGAATGCGTGAGATCATCTTCGATACGGAAACCACCGGCCTCGACAACCGCGCCGACCGTATCATCGAAATCGGCGGCATCGAGCTTTTCAATCATTTCCCGACAGGCAACACGATCCACATCTTCATCAATCCAGGAGATCAGAAGGTTCATCCGGATGCGCTCGCCGTGCACGGCATCACCGATGAATTCCTGAAGGACAAGAAGCCGTTCGCGGAGGTGGCCGAAGAGATCCTCGCTTTCTTCGGCGACGCGAAGTGGATTGCCCACAACGCCACCTTCGATATGGGCTTCATCAACGCCGAATTCGCCCGGATCGGTTTGCCGCCGATCTTGCCGGAACGGGTGCTCGATACCCTGTCGATGGCGCGGCGCAAACATCCGATGGGGCCGAATTCGCTCGACGCGCTCTGCCGGCGTTATGGCATCGACAATTCGCATCGTACCAAACACGGCGCGCTGCTCGACTCCGAACTGCTGGCCGAAGTCTATATCGAGATGATCGGCGGCAGACAGGCAGCCCTTGGCCTTGGCATGTCTACTCAATCCGGGCAGACCGGTCGCGGTGAAATGTCGGAAGAGGCAGGGGTGATTGCCGCAGTGCTTCAGCGACCCCGCCCGCTCGCCCCGCGCTTCAGCGAAGTCGAGGCCGAGGCGCATCAGGCGCTCGTCGCCAAGCTCGGCGAAAAAGGCATCTGGGCGAAATACGACAGCCTCAATTGAAAATGCCCGGGACTTGCCCGGGCATCAGCATTTCAAACCGAAAAGCTTCGATCAGTTCGGAACGGCCTGAACCTTGGCGCGGGCCTGTTCTTCGGCGACGCGCTGAGCGAACATCTGCGTGAAGTCGATCGGGTCGATCATCAGCGGCGGGAAACCGCCGTTGCGGGTAACGTCGGCGATAATCTGACGGGCGAAGGGGAAGAGCATGCGCGGGCACTCGATGAAGAGAACCGGCAGCATGTGTTCCTGCGGGAAACCGGCAACGCGGAAGACACCGCCATAGACGAGCTCGGTGTGGAAGACCGTCTTGTCGCCGTCCTTGGCTTCGGCATTCAGCGACAGCACGACGTCGAAATCCGTATCGGAAAGCGGGTTGGCGTTGACGTTCACATTGATGTTGATCGTCGGCGCCTTGTCGCGAGCCTGCAGCGAACGCGGCGCGCCCGGATTTTCGAAGGAGAGGTCCTTGGTATATTGCGCAAGGATCGAAAGAGTGGGGCTGGTCGCACCGTTGTTGTTATCGTCTGCCATTGGCTTTTCCTCGAGGGGCATGGGAATGGTGCCGCCATCTAACATTTCAGGGAAGGGCTTACAACCCTGGGCGCTGGCCGCGATCAAACGGCCGTGGCGCCTTAATCGCCGAGATGTTTGCCGGACCAGGGCGAGTTGGGCTTCGGGTCCCTATGATAGTCCTCCTCGTCGAGATCGACCACCTTCGAATTCGGCTTTCGGTCGCGGAAGTCGTTTTGCGGGCCGGGAGAAAAGCCGCCCTTGGCGTTGACGACGAAGCGCTTGGCGATCGCCCGCCAGACGAAATCGCGCACCGGCGGAATGAGGATGAGGATCGCGATGAGATCGGAGAGGAAGCCGGGAATGATCAGGAGCAGCGAGGCGATGACGTTCATTGCAGGCTGCAGCAGCTCGCGGCCCGGCATCACACCATTTCGGCCTTCGCTCGACATGCGACGGAGGATGCCGATGCCCTGTTTACGCAGCAGGATCACGCCGATAACGAAGCTCGCCATGACGAGCGCAAGCGTCAGCGCCAGTCCGATCGTCCGGCCGACGACGACGAAACCGGCAATTTCGGCAAGCGGCAGCAGCAGGATGAAAGCTGGCAGGATCGAAAAACGCATGGTCGTCATTTCCCCGGCTTTTGCCGGTCTCCTCTCGGGCGCCGGCGAAGATGCCAGCCATCATTTGAATCATCTGTATAGGCGGACTATATGGGAGTACAAATCAGAGATGTTAACGGCGGTTGCGATACGATATGAGTTCGAATGACTTCATCACATTATTCTTCCTGGTGGCGGCGGTGCTGATTTTCTTTCAGCTCCGTTCCGTTCTCGGACGCCGCACGGGAAATGAGAAGCCGCCGCGCGATCTCTATACGCCGCGGGATGCGGCTCCGGCTGAAGCCGCCGATGCCGGCAAGGTCGTGACGCTGCCGCGGCGCGACGCGACCGCCGAGGATGACGATCGCTTCTCCGCCATCGATGCTTTCGCTGCGCCCGGAACGCCGCTCAACGAATCGCTGCGCGCCCTGAACAAGGCCGATGCCTCGTTCAATCCAAAGGAGTTTCTGAACGGCGCCCGCATGGCGTACGAGATGATTGTCATGGCCTATGCCGATGGCGACCGGAAAGCGCTGAAGAACCTTTTGTCCCGCGAAGTCTATGATGGGTTCGAGACGGCGATCGCCGATCGCGAAGCCCGTGGCGAAAAGGTGAAATCCACCTTCGTCGGCATCGACAAGGCCGAAATCACCCATGCGGAGACGAAGGGCAGTGAAGCCCAGATCACCGTGCGTATCGTCAGCCAGCTGATATCGGCGACCTATGACAAGGCGGATGCGCTGATCGAGGGCGACGCTGAAAACGTCGCCGAGGTCAACGATCTGTGGACCTTCGCCCGCGACACCCGCTCGCGTGACCCGAACTGGAAACTTGTGGCGACCGAATCGGAACATGAGTGACCAGGCATCGGACTTCGTCCTGCAGGCTGTGAGCTTCGATACATTGGAAGGCTGGAAGGATGACGATCCCTCCGGCCTTTTTGAAGTTATGCGGCGCTGCCGGCGGCAGATCACCGAGGTCAAACCCTACCGCACCGGATCGCTCGGCCTCAGTTCGGAAGACCTGCTTCCGCTTCTGAACGCTGCCGAAGATTTCACGCCCTCCTCGCCGGCATCGGCATGCGCTTTTTTTGAAAGGCATTGTCGGCCCTTTCTGATCCGCCGAAAAGACGGCAATTCCGGCTTCGTCACCGCTTTCTACGAACCTGAGATCGATGTGTCGGAAAGGCCGGACGAAATTTACCGATTTCCCTTCTACCGCCGCCCGGACGATCTGATCGATCTCGACGGCGCCAACCGCCCCGCCGAGTTGGGTGAGACCTATGTGTTCGGCCGTCTGCATGACGGCCGCATCAGCGCCTATCCGGATCGCCGCGCCATCGACGAAGGTTTTCTCGAAGGCCGGGGCCTCGAAATCGCCTGGGCGAAATCGAAGGTCGATGTCTTCTTCGTGCATGTCCAGGGTGCCGCCCGCCTGCGTTACAGCGACGGCCGCATCGGCCGCATCACCTATGCGGCAAAGGCTGGCCATCCGTTCTCGGCCATCGGCAAGCTGCTGATCGAGCGCGGGGAGATCGACCGGGCCAATATCTCGATGCAGTCGATCCGCGCCTGGCTGGCACGCAATCCCGAGCAGGTGGACGAGGTGCTTTGGCACAATCGCTCCTATATTTTCTTCCGCGAGACGCCCTCGCGGGCTCCTCACCTGAGAACCGCCGATCTTGAGGCGGGTCCGATCGCCGCCGCAAAAGTGCCGCTTCTCGCCGGTCGCTCGCTTGCGGTCGATCGGATGATCCATACGTTCGGCTTTCCCTTTTTCATCCGCGCCGAAAGCCTCGTCCATCTCGATGAGGGCCGGCCCTTCGGCCGGCTGATGCTGGCGCTCGATACCGGCTCGGCGATTGTCGGGCCGGCGCGGGGCGATATCTTCACCGGCTCGGGAGATATGGCCGGCGAAAGTGCCGGCACCGTTCGCAACGACGCCGATTTCACCATTCTCATCCCCAATGCCGCCGCCGGACGATTCGGCTGATGGCGAGGGACCGTAAGCTCAGCACTGACGAGAGAATCCTCTGGGGCAAGGTCGCCCGCAGCACGCGGCCGATGCCCGGCAAAGCGGGAGAACTGACCGAGCTCGACGTCTTTCTTGCGCAAGCCGAAGCGGCGGCCGAGCAGGAGAAAGCCGAAAAGCAGACAGCCGCGTCGCCGGTCGCGCCACAGGCGGTAACACCTTCGGCGGCGAAACCGTTGGCCGGAGTGCACCATCCGCTGGAAAGACCGGTCAAGCGGAAGATCGCTAAGGGTCGGCTGGCGCTCGAGGCGCGCATCGACCTGCATGGGCTGGTGCAGAGCGAGGCCCATGCCATCCTTCTCGATTTTCTGATCCGCGCCCATGAGCGCGGCATGCGCCATGTGCTCGTCATCACCGGCAAGGGCAGTTCGATGGGCAGCGAGGGGGCTTTGAAGCGGGCCGTACCCCTCTGGTTCTCGAAGCCGGAATTCCGCTACCTGATTTCCTCTTATGAGTCGGCTGCACAGCATCATGGTGGTGAGGGCGCGCTCTATATCCGCCTTTCCCGGCGGCATGGGGAAAGGCCATGACACCTTTCGGAGAGGCGGTTCGCAGGCTGAGAGCGCGCAAGGGCGTCTCGCAGAAAGAAATGGCACAAGCGCTGAACGTCTCCCCCGCCTATCTCTCCGCGCTCGAACATGGAAAGCGCGGCCTGCCGACATTCGATCTGCTGCAGCGCATCGCCGGTTATTTCAACATCATCTGGGACGAGGCCGAGGAGCTGTTTCTGCTGGCCCGTTCTTCGGACCCGCGCGTCGTCATCGACACCTCCGGCCTGCCTCCCGAACATACCGAATTTGCCAACCGGCTGGCGCGCCAGATTCGCAGCCTTGACAGCGCCGACATCGCCCGGCTATCGGCACTTCTCGAAAATGGCGGCAAAGGCGACGGAAAAGCGTCATAATCCCCTGTTTTATGCCTTGTTCAGGGGAGTTGCCATTGGGAACTCACCTTAAAAAACCTATATACGAGAGTGAAGAAAGCCGGTGATTCGCAAGGCGCGCCGCCGCTTTACGACAACAGGGAAAATCTCGACAGAATGAGCGATACATCCGCGACGGAAAACGGCGTAAGCACCGAATATGGCGCAGATTCCATCAAGGTCCTGAAGGGCCTCGATGCTGTGCGCAAGCGCCCCGGCATGTATATCGGCGATACCGACGATGGCTCCGGCCTTCATCACATGGTCTATGAAGTCGTCGACAACGCGATCGACGAAGCGCTGGCCGGTCATGCCGACATCGTCACCGTCACGCTCAATCCGGACGGCTCGGTAACGGTGACCGACAACGGCCGTGGCATCCCGACGGACATTCATACCGGCGAGGGCGTCTCGGCGGCCGAAGTCATCATGACGCAGCTTCATGCCGGCGGCAAGTTCGACCAGAATTCCTACAAGGTCTCCGGCGGCCTGCACGGCGTCGGCGTTTCCGTCGTCAATGCGCTGTCCGTCTGGCTGAAGCTGAAGATCCGCCGCCACGACAAGATCCACGAAATGAGCTTCACCCATGGCGTGGCCGATGCTCCGCTGAAGGTGACGGGCGAAGCGCCCAATGAGACCGGCACGGAAGTGAGCTTCATGCCGAGCACCGACACCTTCACCATGACGGAATTCGACTACGGAACGCTGGAGCATCGCCTTCGCGAACTCGCTTTCCTGAACTCGGGCGTGCGTATCCTGCTGACCGACAAGCGCCATTCCGATATCAAGCAGGAAGAACTACGTTATGACGGCGGCCTCGAGGCTTTCGTCGCCTATCTCGACCGCGCCAAGAAGTCGCTCGTCGACAAGCCGGTCGCCATTCGCGGCGAAAAAGACGGCATCACCGTCGAAGTCGCGATGTGGTGGAACGACAGCTATCATGAGAACGTGCTCTGCTTCACCAACAACATTCCCCAGCGCGACGGCGGCACGCATATGGCCGGCTTTCGTGCGGCGCTGACGCGTCAGGTCGTTTCCTATGCCGACAATTCCGGCATCACAAAAAGGGAAAAGGTAACGCTGCAGGGCGAAGATTGCCGTGAAGGCCTGACGGCGGTGCTGTCGGTCAAGGTGCCGGATCCGAAATTCTCCTCGCAGACCAAGGACAAGCTCGTTTCCTCGGAAGTCCGTCCTGTTGTCGAAAGTCTCGTCAACGAGGCGCTGAACACCTGGTTCGAAGAACATCCGAGCGAAGCCAAGATTCTCGTCGGCAAGGTCGTCGAGGCCGCCGCCGCGCGCGAAGCGGCCCGCAAGGCCCGCGAATTGACCCGCCGCAAGGGCGCGCTCGATATCGCCTCGTTGCCGGGCAAGCTTGCCGACTGCTCCGAACGCGATCCGGCGAAATCTGAAGTCTTCCTCGTCGAGGGCGATTCCGCCGGCGGCTCGGCCAAGCAAGGCCGTTCGCGCGAAAACCAGGCAATCCTGCCGCTGCGTGGCAAGATCCTGAACGTCGAACGCGCCCGTTTCGACAAGATGCTGTCCAGCCAGGAAATCGGCACGCTGATCACCGCGCTCGGCACCGGCATCGGCAAGGACGAGTTCAATGTCGAAAAGTTGCGTTACCACAAGATCATCATCATGACGGACGCCGATGTCGATGGCGCCCATATCCGCACCCTGCTGCTCACCTTCTTCTTCCGCCAGATGCCGGAACTGATTGAGCGCGGCCATCTCTATATCGCCCAGCCGCCGCTCTATAAGGTCTCGCGCGGCAAGTCGGTGCAGTATCTGAAGGACGAAAAGGCGCTCGAGGAATATCTCATCAGCCAGGGCCTGGAGGATGCTTCGCTGAGGCTCGGCAGCGGCGAGGTCCGCGCCGGCCAGGATTTGCGCGAGGTTATCCTGGATGCGCTGCGCATGCGCACCCTGCTCGATAATCTTCATTCGCGCTACAATCGTTCCGTCGTCGAACAGGCCGCCATTGCCGGCGCCCTCAACGCCGATCTCGTCAGCGACCAGACAAGGGCGCTGGCGCTGGCAAATGAAGCGGCAGGCCGTCTCGATATCATTGCCGAGGAAACCGAGCGCGGCTGGCAGGGCGATCTGACCAGCGATGGCGGCCTGCGCCTGGAACGAATGGTCCGTGGCGTCAGGGAAATCGTCGTGCTCGACATGGCGCTGATCGGTTCCTCGGATGCCCGGCACATCGACCAGCTGACATCACGCCTCAAGGAAATCTACCAGACGCCGCCGTCTCTGCATCGCCGCGAAGGTGATATCGAGATTTCAGGCCCGCGCGCGCTGCTCGATGCGATTTTCGCCAGCGGTCGCAAGGGCCTGACCATGCAGCGCTACAAGGGCCTCGGCGAGATGAATGCCGAGCAGCTCTGGGAAACGACGCTCGATCCGAACGTCCGCTCGTTGCTGCAGGTCAAGGTCAATGATGCAACCGATGCCGACGGCCTCTTCGCCCGCCTGATGGGAGATGAAGTTGAACCCCGTCGCGAATTCATCCAGGACAACGCGCTCAGCGTCGCCAATCTCGATATCTGACCGTTATTCCTCAATAAAAGCCCCGCCATCCCGGGACGGCGGGGCTTTTATTTGTTCGAGCGCCACTCAATTCGCGACGAAATGGCCGTTGAAGGCGATCTCTGAGAGCGGTTTGCGCTGGCTGGGGAATTCGCGCGCCTGGTAGCGTTCAGAAAGGACGCTCTTGTCGGCCAGGCGACCAACTGCAACGCCGGCCTCAACCCGGTAACCCTCCGGAATGCCGAACGTCTTGCCGATTTCCTCAAGCTTGATGCCGGCCATGCCATGTGCATAGAAACCGGAAAGGCGCGCTTGGAGCGCCAGATATCCCCAAGCCGTACCTGCATCGAAGGAATGGGTGTAGCTCGGCTTTTCCTCGCCGGAACCGGCAGCGCCGGTGAAGGCGCGTGACACGACGAAGATCAGTGCCGATGCATTCTTCGCCCATTCCTGGTTGGCATCGACGAGCAATGCGACGAATTTTTCCCAATGCTCCGAGCCTTTGAGGGCATAAATGAAACGCCAGGGCTGTTGGTTGGAGGAGGACGGCGCCCAATGGGCGGCGTCGAGCAGGCTGAGCAGCTGTGCTTCCTCGATGATTTCGCCGGTGAAGGCGCGGGGCGACCAGCGATCGAGAAACATCGGATCGATCGGATATTGGGATTCGCGGTTATTGCTCTTCGTCATGCTTGTTCCAGGGGTTGGGACGCAAAATTTGAATCGGGCCAGGCTTAGTCCGTCCAGACGATGTCGAGTTCCTCGCGGAAGGCGAAGCGCTTCAGGTGATCGTCGATGACGCCCTGCATCCTTGCCTGTTGTGCGAGGTCGGCAACGGAAAGCGTCATGGTCAGCGTCGTCTCGTCGGCGATGAACGTCACCTCGGCCGCATCGCTGAACGGCACCCGGCCCTTTGTTGGATCGAAATCGACGCTGAACTTGTGGCTCCAGTGTTTGCAGAGCTGCTGCAGATAACGGCTCGCATGTTCGGTGCGCACGACGGCCTTGGAGAGGTGCATTTCGAACTCCCGTCTCGTCTCATTTGGATTTCATCAAAGTCATATTTCCTGCTTTGCCGGCTTGGCAAGCGCAGCGTCGTCGCAGGTTGGGTGGACAGACTGTCTCCATAAAAGCGGCCTTACGCGGACGCCGAAGCAAGATAATGAACCGCTTCAGTCATATGGTCGGAGAATTGCGCATGCTGGTGAACGGAAAATGGACGGAAGACTGGCAGCCCGTTCAGGCAAAGGATGAAAAGGGCGGCTTCGTCAGGCAGATCTCCAGTTTCCGCAATTGGGTGACGCCGGATGGCCGCGCCGGGCCGACGGGCGAAGGTGGTTTCGAAGCCAGCCCCGGCCGCTACCATCTCTATGTTGCCTATATCTGCCCCTGGGCCTCGCGCACCCTGATCGGCCGCAAGCTCAAGGGCCTGGAAGATGTCATCTCCGTGTCGGTCGTTGAACCGGTGCTGACGAAACAGGGCTGGCGCTTCGGCGACTATCCAGGTGCGACGCCGGATCATGTCAACGGCACGACCTACATGCATGAAATCTATACCCGGGCAGCACCTGACTTCACCGGCCGGGCCACCGTGCCGGTTCTTTGGGACAAGGAGAGACAGACCGTCGTCAACAACGAATCCGCCGATATCCTGCGTATGATGAACGACGGCTTTGGCGAGTTGGCAAGAAATTCGATCGATCTTTATCCCGTGGAAAGACGCGCCGAGATCGATGCTTTCAACGACCGCATCTATCCGGCGCTCAACAATGGCGTCTATCGCGCCGGTTTCGCCACCACGCAGATCGCCTACGAGGATGCCTTCGCCGATGTTTTCTCCTGCCTGGATTGGATCGAGCCGCAGGTCGAGGGCCGGCCTTTCCTCTTTGCAGATCATCCCACGGAAAGCGATATCCGGCTATTTGTGACGCTGGTTCGCTTTGATGTTGCCTATCACGGTATCTTCAAATGCAATCTGCGCCGGCTTTCGGATTATGCCAATTTGCGCGCTTTCTGCCGCCGCATGCTGGATTGGCCGGGCATTGCCGAAACCGTGAATCTCGATCACATCAAGCGCGGCTACTACTCGGTAGAAAGCCTCAACCCGACGAAAATCGTGCCTGCCGGTCCGAATCTCTCCGAAATTTTCTAGAAGGCCGTACCGCTTCTCATGAAAGCCGTAATGACACCGATGAATAATTCGTTCATAGGTGACTGCAAATCCGTTTTCGATGAGGAGGAATTCCATGAAGCTGATGCGTGTTGGCGAAGCAGGTCGTGAAAAGCCGGCGCTGCTCGATTCCGACGGCAAGATCCGCGACCTGTCCGGTCACGTCGCCGATATCGGCGGCGAGGCGATTTCGCCGGCGGGCCTTGCACGGATAGCGGCGATCGATCCGAAAAGCCTTCCGGAACTTGCGCCAGGTCGCATCGGCGCCTGCGTCGCCGGCACGGGCAAATTCATCTGCATCGGCCTCAATTTCTCCGACCATGCAGCCGAAACCGGCGCTACCGTGCCGCCCGAGCCGGTGATCTTTATGAAGGCAACCTCGGCGATCGTTGGTCCGAACGACACCGTGCTTATCCCGCGCGGATCGGAAAAGACCGATTGGGAAGTCGAACTCGGTGTCGTCATCGGCAAAACGGCGAAATATGTCAGCGAAGCCGACGCACTCGACTACATCGCCGGTTACTGCGTGTCGCACGACGTTTCCGAACGCGCCTTCCAGACGGAACGCGCTGGGCAGTGGACGAAGGGCAAGTCCTGCGACACCTTCGGACCGATCGGTCCCTGGCTGGTTACAAAGGACGAGGTCGCCGATCCGCAGAACCTCGGCATGTGGCTGAAGGTCAACGGTCAGACGATGCAGAACGGCTCGTCCCGGACCATGGTCTACGGCGTCGCCCACATCGTTTCCTATCTCAGCCAGTTCATGTCGCTGCACCCGGGCGATGTTATCTCCACTGGAACGCCTCCCGGCGTCGGCATGGGCATGAAGCCGCCGCGTTATCTTAAAGATGGCGATGTCGTCGAACTCGGTATCGAAAGTCTCGGCAGCCAGAAGCAGAGTTTCGTTGCGGATCGTTAACGACGTTAACTGCGCTGAACCTTAAGCTCTCAGTTTTATAGTCATGCCGGGGATCAATTCCCTGGCATTTCTTGTGCAGGTCCGGCACGTCCATGTTGCTGCGCAACAAAAACCTGTTAGTCTGCGTTACGTGCCCGCATTGCGGAAAGATTCGATGTCTCTCAATCAGCGTCATCTTTTCGATAGAGAAAGGTGGCGCCTTCCATGTTTTATCAGCTTTATGAATTGAACCACGCCGCCATGGCGCCGTTTCGCGCCGCGGCGGACATCATGCGATTTGCCTATGCCAATCCGCTGAACCCGTTTTCCCAGACGCCGTTCGGCCGGACGATGGCGGCAAGCCTGGAAATGTTCGAACGCACGACTCGCCGTTACGGAAAGCCGGAATTCGGATTGAAGCAGACGACGATCGGTGAGCAGACGGTTTCGGTCCGTGAAGAGATCGTCTGGTCGCGGTCCTTCTGCAATCTGCTGCATTTTGCGCGGAACGTTCCGCCCGGCCGCGCCAGCGACCCGCGTATCCTGATCGTCGCGCCGATGTCAGGCCATTATGCGACGCTGCTGCGCGGCACGGTCGAAGCGCTGCTGCCGAGTGCCGATATCTACATTACCGACTGGATCGACGCCCGCATGGTGCCGATGACGGAAGGCACGTTCGATTTCGACGATTATGTCGATTATGTCATCGAGATGCTGCATTTCCTCGGTCATGACACACACGTCATCGCCGTCTGTCAGCCTTCCGTTCCGGTGCTGGCGGCCGCTGCCGTGATGGAAGAAGCCAACGATCCGCTTTCGCCATCGTCGATGACGCTGATGGGTGGCCCGATCGATACTCGCATCAACCCGACGGCGGTCAACAAGCTCGCCCAGGAACGCACGCTGCAGTGGTTCTCCGACAATGTCATCATGAACGTGCCCTGGCCGCAGCCGGGGTTCATGCGCCCCGTCTATCCCGGCTTCCTGCAGCTTTCGGGTTTCATGTCGATGAACCTCGATCGACACGTCGTCGCCCACAAAGAATTCTTCATGCATCTCGTGAAGAACGACGGTGAACCGGAAAAACACCGCGATTTCTACGACGAATATCTCGCCGTCATGGATCTGACCGCCGAATTCTATCTGCAGACGGTGGATCAGGTCTTCATAAAGCATGCCTTGCCGAAGGGCGAATTGATGCATCGCGGCAAACGCGTGGATCCCGCGGCAATCCGCAAGGTGGCGCTTCTGACCGTCGAAGGCGAGAATGACGATATATCGGGTGTCGGCCAGACAAAGGCGGCGCAGACCATCTGCGTAAACATTCCCGAAGATATGCGCATGCACTATCTCCAGCCGGATGTCGGCCATTACGGCGTTTTCAACGGTTCGCGTTTCCGCCGCGAGATCGCGCCGCGCATCGTCAACTTCGTCCGCCAGCATTCCCGTTCCGTCGTCAAGCCGCCGGTCCCGCGGGTCATCAAGGGCGGGCGAACGGGTTGATTGAGCGGCAGCTGAATTAGAAAAGCGGATTCAAGGTCTTGTCCGATTTCGCGGGCAATCGTCTTGAAGGCATCTATTGCGGTAACCACATCGATTTCAGCGTTCGGCCATCTTGCCGGGCGCGCAAAGCAAGGATACCGCACGATGAACCAGTCAGCATTGCTTCGACCGGATTGGACTCCGGCTACCATTGCCCTGATGATTCTCGGCTTCATGGTTTTCTGGCCTCTTGGTCTGGCCATGCTTGCCTATATCATCTTCGGCGAACGTCTGCGCGGCTTCAAGCGCGACGTCAACCAGGCGACCGATGGCTTCTTTGCCTCCTGCCGCCGTCCGCATGGACGTCACCGCCCGCATTTCTCGACCGGCAACGTCGCCTTCGACGACTGGCGCAAGGCCGAGCTTGACCGGATCGAGGAAGAGCGCCGTAAGCTTGACGAAATGCGCGAGGAATTTGACGACTATCTGCGCGAACTCCGCCGCGCCAAGGACCAGGAAGAGTTTGACCGCTTCATGCGTGACCGCAGGAACGCAAAGCGTGACGACAATGGCGGCCCGGTCGCAGAATTCCAGACGCCCTGAAGGCTTGAGCAATGAAGTGATGACCGGCATCTCACCGATGCCGGTTTTTCCGTGCCTGAACGCCCGGCAATCGTTTAGATTCCCCGGCGAATCGTATAGAAAACACCCATGTTTCCGCTTCTGAAGACACGGCCAAAGGCGCGAAAGCCGGCTCCGCCCGAAACGCGGACACTTGACGTCGCCGGTCGGCTCATGCCTCTGACCATCAAGCAGCATGACCAGGCAACGCGCATTACGCTGCGCATCGAACCGGGCGGGCGTGCCTTGAAGATGACGGTGCCGCGAGGCCTTGCGGCGCGCGAGGTCAATGCTTTTCTCGATCGGCACCAGGGATGGCTGCTCACCAGGCTTGCCAAGTTTTCGACTGACACCGGGCTGCGCGACGGCGGCAAGATCCTCCTGCGCGGCGTTGCCCATCGGATCGAGCACACCGGCAGCCTGCGCGGCTTGACGGAGGTGGTCTCTGTGGAGGGCAGCCCTGTGCTGCGCGTCAGCGGCATGCCGGAACATGTCGGCCGGCGTATAGCGGCCTTCCTCAAGAAGGAAGCGCGCGCCGATCTCGAAAGGCTGGCGGCGATGCATGCCGCAACGATCAGGGCGCCGATCCGGTCGATCTCGATGAAGGATACCCGCAGCCGGTGGGGCTCGTGCTCATCGGAAGGAAACTTGAGTTTTTCCTGGCGCATCGTCATGGCGCCGCCTTCGGTGATCGATTATCTCGCCGCCCATGAAGTCGCCCACCTCAAGGAAATGAACCATGGCCCGCGCTTCTGGTCGCTTTGCAAGAAGCTTTGCCCCGGCATGGAGGAGGCGAAATCCTGGCTGAAGCGGCACGGCAGCCAGCTGCACGCCATTGATTTCGACTAGCCAAGCCTTGCGTTAAATGCAGCTTCCCACGCAAATTGGCTCGACTCTTTGTGCGTTTCGTGTCACTTCGCTGCCATGAAACCGGATATCAAGATCTGTGGCTTGAAGACGCCTGAAGCCGTTGATCGCGCGCTGAAACGCGGCGCGACCCATATCGGTTTTATCTTCTTCGAAAAGAGCCCGCGCTACATCGAACCCGATGTGGCGGCAAAACTTGCCGAGCCTGCCCGTGGCAAAGCGAAGATCGTCGCCGTCGTCGTCGATCCCACCAATGACGACCTGGACGAGATCGTCTCGCTGTTGAAGCCGGACATGCTGCAGCTCCACGGCAACGAGAGCCCCGAACATGTGCTGACCATCAAGGCGCTCTATGGTCTGCCCGTCATGAAAGTGTTCTCGGTTCGAACCGCCGACGATCTGAAGCGTGTCGAGGCCTATATTGGCATCGCCGACCGTTTCCTCTTCGATGCGAAGCCGCCGAAGGGTTCGGAACTACCCGGCGGCAATGGTATTTCCTTCGATTGGAGCCTTCTCGGCTGGCTCGACGGCAGCATCGACTACATGCTTTCCGGCGGGCTGAACAAGGACAATGTCGCGGATGCGCTCTTGATCACCAAAGCGCCTGGTATTGACGTCTCCTCGGGCGTCGAAAGCGCGCCCGGCGTGAAGAGCGTCGCGATGATCGATGAATTTTTCGATGCGGTCGAAAGGGCGGATGCGCCTGTCATGGCCTCAGGGAGTTGAGAGTGAACGAAACGCCTAAACCGAATTCCTTCCGTTCCGGCCCCGATGAGGATGGCCGTTTTGGCATTTACGGCGGCCGTTTCGTTGCCGAAACGTTGATGCCGCTGATCCTCGATCTCCAGGACGAGTGGAACAGGGCGAAGGAAGACCCTGCATTCCAGGCGGAATTGAAGCATCTCGGCGCGCATTATATCGGCCGCCCGAGCCCGCTCTATTTTGCCGAGCGCCTGACAGCCGAACTCGGCGGCGCCAAGATCTATTTCAAGCGCGAAGAGCTCAACCACACCGGTTCGCACAAGATCAACAACTGCATCGGCCAGATCCTGCTTGCCAAGCGCATGGGCAAGACGCGGATCATCGCCGAAACCGGCGCTGGCCAGCATGGTGTCGCCTCCGCGACCGTTGCTGCCCGCTTCGGCCTTCCCTGCGTCGTCTATATGGGCGCCACCGACGTTGAGCGTCAGGCACCGAACGTTTTCCGCATGAAGCTGCTCGGCGCCGAAGTCAAACCGGTGACAGCAGGCAGCGGCACACTGAAGGACGCCATGAACGAGGCGCTCCGCGACTGGGTCACCAATGTCGAGGATACCTATTACCTGATCGGCACGGCGGCCGGCCCGCACCCCTATCCCGAGATGGTCCGTGACTTCCAGTCTGTGATCGGCGTGGAGGCGAAACAGCAGATGCTCGCAGCCGAAGGCCGCCTTCCCGACCTCGTCGTTGCTGCCGTCGGCGGCGGTTCGAACGCGATCGGCATCTTCCACCCCTTCCTCGACGATCCCAGTGTCAAGATCGTCGGCGTTGAAGCCGGCGGCAAGGGCCTGCAGGGCGACGAACATTGCGCTTCGATCACCGCCGGAACACCTGGCGTGCTGCACGGCAACCGCACCTACCTGCTGCAGGATGGCGATGGCCAGATCAAGGAAGGCCATTCGATTTCGGCCGGTCTCGATTATCCCGGCATCGGCCCGGAACATTCCTGGCTGAGCGATATCGGCCGCGTCGACTATGTGCCGATCATGGATCATGAAGCGCTCGAGGCCTTCCAGACCCTGACCCGCCTCGAAGGCATCATCCCGGCGCTCGAGGCTGCACATGCGATCGCCGAGGTCATCAAGCGCGCGCCGAAGATGGGCAAGGATGAGATCATCCTGATGAACCTCTCCGGCCGCGGCGATAAGGATATCTTCACCGTCGGCAAGATTTTGGGAATGGGACTGTAAGACATGACCGCACGCATGGACAAACGCTTTGCCGAGCTGAAGGCCGAGGGCCGTCCGGCGCTTGTGACCTATTTCATGGGCGGCGATCCCGATTACGACACCTCTCTCGGCATCATGAAGGCGCTGCCGGAGGCGGGGTCCGATGTCATCGAGCTTGGCATGCCTTTTTCCGATCCGATGGCCGACGGCCCGGCGATCCAGTTGGCTGGCCAGCGCGCGCTGAAGGGCGGCCAGACGCTGAAGAAGACGCTGCAGCTGGCCGCCGATTTCCGCAAGACCGACGATGCGACGCCGATCGTGATGATGGGCTATTACAATCCGATCTACATCTACGGCGTCGAAAAATTCCTCGACGATGCGATCGCCGCCGGCATCGACGGCCTGATCGTCGTTGACTTGCCGCCGGAGATGGATGACGAGCTCTGCATTCCGGCGATCCGCAAAGGCATCAATTTCATCCGCCTGGCGACGCCGACCACCGATGAGAAGCGCCTGCCGGCCGTGTTGAAAAACACCTCCGGCTTTGTCTACTACGTCTCGATGAACGGCATCACCGGTTCGGCGCTGCCGGATCCGTCGCTGGTTTCTGGCGCGGTTCAACGCATCAAGCAGCATACGGAGCTGCCCGTTTGCGTCGGCTTCGGCGTCAAGACGGCCGAGCATGCAAAGGTCATCGGCGGTTCGGCCGACGGCGTCGTTGTCGGCACCGCCATCGTCAATCAGGTCGCGACCAGCTTGACGAAGGACGGAAAGGCGACGGCGGACACGGTTCAGGCAGTCGCAACGCTGGTGCGCGGCCTTTCCTCGGGAACACGTTCGGCGCGCCTTGTTGCTGCCGAATAGTTTGGCCACATTGGCACTATTCAACCAGGAGAATTCGAGTTGAACTGGATCACTAACTACGTTCGCCCGCGGATCAATTCCATGCTGGGCCGTCGCGAAGTGCCGGAGAACCTCTGGATCAAGTGCCCGGAAACGGGCGAAATGGTTTTCCACAAGGACCTGGAATCCAACAAATGGGTCATTCCGGCGTCCGGTTATCACATGAAGATGCCGGCAAAGGCCCGCCTTGCCGATCTTTTCGATAATGGTGAGTATGAATCACTGCCGCAGCCGAAGGTCGCCCAGGACCCGCTGAAGTTCCGCGATTCAAAGAAATATATCGATCGCCTCCGCGACAGCCGCCTGAAGACCGAACAGGAGGATACGATCCTTGCCGGCCTCGGAAAGGTGAAAGGATTGAAACTCGTTGCCGTCGTGCACGAATTCAACTTCATCGGCGGTTCGCTCGGCATTGCCGCCGGCGAGGCGATCGTCAAGGCTTTCGAACGCGCGACGTCCGAAAAGTGCCCGCTGGTGATGTTCCCCGCTTCCGGCGGCGCGCGCATGCAGGAAGGCATTCTCTCGCTGATGCAGCTGCCGCGCACGACCGTTGCCGTGGACCTGCTCAAGGAGTCTGGCCAGCCCTACATCGTGGTGCTGACCAACCCGACGACGGGCGGCGTCACGGCCTCCTACGCCATGCTCGGCGATATTCATCTGGCCGAGCCCGGCGCTGAAATCGGCTTTGCCGGCAAGCGCGTGATCGAGCAGACGCTGCGTGAAAAGCTGCCGGAAGGCTTCCAGACCTCCGAATACCTGCTGGAGCATGGTATGGTCGACATGGTCATCAAGCGTCACGACATTCCGGATACGCTGGCGCGCCTTCTGAAGATCCTGACGAAGAAGCCCGTTTCTGCCGCAAACGACATGAATAGCGGCGCGATCGCCCTGGCGGCGAGCGCCTGATAACCGACAAGCAGGCGGGGTGCCGAAATGATACCCAGAGGCCAAACAGCGGTGAGTGAGGCAGCGCAAGAGATCGACAAGCTCATGGGATTGCATCCCAAGGGGTTCGATCTGTCGCTCGATCGCATTACCCGTCTTCTCGATCGGCTCGGCAACCCGCACCGGAAACTGCCGCCGGTGATCCACGTCGCCGGTACCAACGGCAAGGGTTCGGTGACAGCCTTTTGCCGCGCCCTGCTCGAGGCCGGCGGCTACAGCGCCCATGTCCACACCTCGCCGCATCTCGTCAATTGGCACGAACGTTACCGCATCGGCGTCAAAGGCGGGCGCGGACAGCCTGTGGATGACGCCGTCTTTGCCGAGGCCGTGCGACGCGTGGCAGATGCCAATGGCGGCCAGCATATCACCGTCTTCGAAATCCTGACGGCGGTCACCTTCATCCTGTTTTCCGAACATCCGGCGGATGCCGCGATCATCGAAGTCGGCCTCGGTGGCCGCTTCGACGCCACGAACGTCGTTTCCGATCCGGCCGTCTCGGTCATCATGCCGATCTCACTGGATCACCAGCCCTATCTCGGCGACAGGATCGAGCTCATCGCCGCGGAAAAGGCCGGCATCATGAAGCCGGGATTGCCTGTCGTCATCGGCCATCAGGAATATGACGCAGCGCTCGACGTCCTGATGTCGACGGCCGAGCGGCTGCACTGCCCGAGCGCCGTCTTCGGGCAGGATTTCATGGCGCATGAGGAATATGGCCGGCTCGTCTATCAGGACGAGTTCGGCTTGGCCGACCTGCCGCTGCCGCGCCTTCCTGGCCGCCATCAATATGCCAATGCCGCTGCCGCCATCCGCGCCGTCAAGGCTGCGGGCTTTACCGTCACCGAGACGATGATGGAAAAGGCGATGAATTCCGTGGAATGGCCTGGCCGGCTGCAGCGCCTGAGTGAAGGCCGGCTGCTGCCGCATGCGCCCGCCGGTGCCGAGATCTGGATCGATGGCGGACATAATCCCGGAGCCGGCGAAGTGATCGCGGAAGCCATGGCCAATTTCGAGGAGCGTCAGCCGCGGCCGCTTTTCCTGATCATCGGCATGATCAACACCAAGGACCCGATCGGCTATTTCAAGGCTTTCGCAGGCCTGGTCGAGAAGGTTTTCTGCGTGCCGATCCGCGGCAGCGACGCGATGATCGACCCGGTGATATTGTCGAATGCAGCCTACGATGCCGGCTTGGTCGCCGAACCGATGTCGACGGTGGGCGATGCGCTGGAGACGATAAAATCCGTCGTCGATCCGGAGGCAATGCCTCCGCGCATCCTGATCGGCGGTTCTCTCTATCTCGTCGGCGACGTGCTTGCCGACAACGGCACTCCGCCGAAATGAAGCGGACGAAATGAAAAAAGCCCGGTCGAAGCCGGGCTTTTTCGTCAATGTGATATCAATAGGCGATATCGATCAGGCAGCGTTCGAAATCCAGTTCGAAAGAGCCGTCTTCGGCTTGGCGCCGACGGAGATATCGGCGACTTCGCCGCCCTTGAAGATCGCAAGGGTCGGAATGGAGCGCACGCCGAACTGGGCGGCGAGTTCCGGATTCTCATCGATATTGAGCTTGGCGACCTTGACCTTGCCTTCCATCTCGACGGCGATTTCTTCGAGGCTCGGCGCAATCATCTTGCACGGGCCGCACCATTCAGCCCAGAAATCAACGACGACGGGTTCTGCGGATTCCAGAACTTCCGACTGGAAATTATTGATATCGACTTTCACGGTAGCCATGGGCTGCTCCTTTACCTCGGGTGTTGGACCACATGTGATGGTGCGGTGCCGAATTTTCAATGTCCGGTATTTCACTTTGTCTTGAGTCCTGCAAGCGCCAAACCGAGGGCCTTTTCGCTCAATGTGTAGAGCGTAGCGTTCTCGGTATAGACGAGCATGCAGTCGATGCGCTTGCCGGGATAGAGCGGCGCCAGGATCTCGCGATAGATCGCGAGCTGCGCCTTATGGGCAAAGGGGATCGCCTCTTCGCTCGCCGGCGGCACCCGGTTGGTCTTGTAGTCAAGAATGACGACACGATCGGATAGCACGGCAAGCCGGTCGATGCGGCCGGAAACGGCGTAGCGCCTGTCGTCGAGCGTCAATGTGCCCATGATCGAGACCTCGGGCCGCGCCTGCCCTCCGAGGACCGGCTGCAAATTCTCCTCGTCCAATAGTTTCAGAACCGAATCGACAAGCCTCAGCCGTTCGGCTTCCGGCCAGAACCGGGCCGCCCGCTCGGCATAACGGCTCGCCGCATCGGGCCGTTCGTCCAGTGGGATATCAGGAAGCGCCTGCAGCATGCGGTGGATCAGCCTGCCTTGCTCCAGCGAACGATCGCTGCGCTCCTTCTCGCTAAACAGCGGCGAAGTGACGAGCAGGCCGCCTTCGTCCTCGTCGATGATCGTCCCGGCTCCGGATGGGCTGAGCGGCCGGGGCAGCTCAGCCTGCGGCGGCAACGGCCGCAACAGCCCGTCCGGCAGGGCCTCTTCGCTTTTGCGCTCTTGGCTGTGGTCGAGACGCTCGAAACTACGTTCCACCCGTGGCACGCGCCATCTGGTGCCCTGCCATTCGCCGTCGGGGCCGGAGAAAGTAGCCGCCTCCACATAGGGATGATCTTCGTGCAGCGCGGCGGAGATCATCATATGCCAGGTATCGCTATTCTCCCGCACGCCGCGATAGCCACAGACAACAAGCCGGTCGGCGGCGCGCGTCATGGCGACGTAGAGCAGCCGGCGATATTCTTCTTCCGCCAGCGTCTGGATACGCGCCGCGTCATTCTGCGTCAGCGAATTGGCGAGATCGGAGACGGGCACCCAGACCGGCATCGGCGGCTCTCCGGATCTGGATTCGATCAGGCGAAGCTTCGGCAGATGGGTATGCGTAAAGGCTTTCGAGCCGCCGTCGACGAGGAAGACGATCGGTGCCTCAAGCCCCTTGGAGGCATGCACCGTCATGATACGCACTTCGTTGCGCCCCTTGTCCTGTTCGCGCTTCACCTCCGGCGCTTCGAGCTCCAGGGTCGAGATGAAGGATTGCAGGCCGGGAAGGCCGGAACTCTCGTGGTCGAGGGTGAAGGTCAGGAATTCGTCGAGAATATCGCTGACTTCGGTGCCGAGACGCGCCAGGAATTGCCGCCGCCCGCCATGGCTGCCGAGCACGCGCGCATAGAAATCATGAACCGACAGGCTCCTGGACTGACGGAGGAAAAGCTCCAGCCTCTCGACGGCAGTGCGGAAACGTTCCGTGCCGTCGGCGGCGAACCTCCTGAGATGGCTCCAGACGCTCTCATTGTCGCCGCGCAGGGCGGCGATCGAAAAGATGTCTTCCTCGGAGAGATCAAAAAGCGGGCTCTTCAGCACGGCGGCGAGCGACAGATCGTCTTCCGGCAGAAGCAGGAAACGGCCGAGCGCCAGCAGATCCTGCACAGCAATGTGGCTGGTGAGTACAAGCCTGTCGGCGCCGGCGACCGGAATGTCGCCGCGGCGCTTCAGCGCGCGCGTTAGCGCATTGACGAAGGCGTCGCGCTTGCGCACCAGCACGAGGATGTCGCCGGCTTCGATGAGCCGCTCCTTGCCTTTTTCGACGATCGTCTCGCGGCCGACGAGCGCGCCGATCGAATGGGCGATCCGCCGCGCAAGAATTGCGGCCGGCGCGCTTTCCGGCGTGGCGTCGAAAGGTGCTGTCCAGTCCTCTTCCTTCACTACGATTTCCGGCGCAACCATCTCCCAGAGGTCAACGGCGCCGGGATGCCCGATGCGGCTCGAACGATGCACGACCGGTTCGCTGAGCGCGCTGAGACCCCGCGCATTGTCAGGCATCTTGAAGATTTCGTCGACGGCTTCGAGCACATCGGCGGTCGAACGGAAGGAGAGCGGCAGCCTGACGGAGGAAAAGCTCTGTCCGCTGTCGGAAACGCGCCGGCGGGTTCGGTCGCTCTCTTCGGAAAAGCGCTCGGGCCGCGCCCCTTGGAAGGAATAGATCGACTGCTTCTCGTCGCCGACGGCAAAGAGCGTGCGTACGATCGGCCGGGCGCTTTCGCCGGAAAAGAAATCCTCGGCAAGCGACTGGATGACGCTCCACTGGATCGGGCTGGTATCCTGCGCCTCGTCGACCAGGATGTGGTCGATGCCGCGGTCGAGCTTGTAGTGGATCCAGGGACCGACTCCGCTTTTCGTCAGGAGGTCGGCGGTGCGAGTGATCAGGTCCTCGAAATCGAGCTGGCTACGCTGTTTCTTCAGCTCCTCGTAATCGCGGTTCAGCCGGTCGGCGAGCACAAGCGCGGCATGCGTGGCGCCATACATCCGCATCAGTTTCAGCCGGTCGCGGCTTGCCGCGACATGCGCACGGGCAGCGGCTATGGCGTCCGCCAGCTGCGGTGCCTCGGCGAGCATGGCCTTGACCAGGAATTGCGAGTCTGCCTTCGGCTCGCCCTTGGCCGCCGTCAGGAAGATCCTTTCGAGCATCTCGGCGCGTCTTGCGTCATCACGCTCACGTCCGGCGAGCCTGAGGCCATAGGCGACTTCCTGCGCCTTTACGCCGCCTTTCTGGTCGGCAAGCGAGAGATAAAGCTCCAGCGTGCCTCCCGACAACTCCGGCAATGGCCAATATTGCGCCGCGATCCCTTCTTCCGTGTCGTCGGCGGCGAGGCCGAGCCTTTTGCGCAGGACCATCTCCATACCGCCCTGCTGTTCGGCCGCTGCGTTGAAACGGCGAATGGCATTGCGGTTGGCGACGATGTCGCCGAGCAGGTTCTCAAGTCCGGATTCGTCGCCGAGATTGAGCACATAGGCAAACGCCTCGGCAAGCGCGCTGCCTTCCTCCGGTGCAGTCGCCGTCAGCAAGGCGCGGCGCGCATCGGAAAGCAGCGCCGCTGCGTCGCGATCGTCGAGAACCGAGAAATGTCCCGCGACATTGGCCTCCAGCGGGAACTGGTGCAGCAACGCCTCGCAAAAGGCATGGATCGTCTGGATTTTCAGTCCACCGGGTGTCTCCAGCGCCTTGGCAAACAGCCGGCGGGCCTCGGCAAGCTTCATTCTGTCGGGCGCCGCGCCCTCGATCTGGGTGATCCGCCGGCTAAGGTCATCGTCGTCGAGCACCACCCATTCGGACAGCCGCTCGAAGACGCGGTTCGACATTTCTGAAGCCGCAGCCTTGGTATAGGTGAGGCAGAGAATGGCCGAGGGCCGCGCCCCGGCAAGCAGAAGCCGAATGACGCGCTGTGTCAGGACATGGGTCTTGCCGGAACCTGCGTTGGCCGACACCCACGCCGAACGCATCGGATCGGATGCGATTGCCTGCTGGATGGTCGTCCAGCCGATCCAGGTGCCTGGATTGTCGTCATCGGGAAGGTCGGCCACATCACTCATCGCCGCCGCCTTCCTCAGTCTCGGCCGTCGACCATTCGGAAACACGGGCGAGATGGTCGTAGTCGCCGCCGAAATCGAATTGCTGCGCTGGAATGAGCCGCGAGGTGAAGCCCTTTTCACCGGATTGCAGCAATCCCACGAATTTGACCAGCTGGTCGATCGAATCCTCGGCCAGGTCCATCGCCGATTTCGCCTTGTCGCTGCGCGCCGAGCTCTCGTTATTGACGGTATCGACCTGGAAGCGGCGCCCCGGACGCAGGCGGACATAGAGTAGGTCCTGGGGCACGAGGCTGCCGGCGTCGCGGAAGGCGCCGGCGCTGAGTGCGGCGGCTTCCAGCGCAAGCTGCGGATCGAGAAGTGCGCGCGCCTGCGCGGGCGAGGGGTTATAGCCGGTCTTGTAGTCAATGATATCGGCGGCGTTCGGTCCCGTGACGTCGATCCGGTCGGCGACACCATTGAGCCGGATATTGATCGCCTCCAGTTCGACGCCGCCGCGCACCTCTGTCAGTGTCCTGCGAATGCCGGGCCGCCGTCCGGCCTCCCATTCGAGGAAGGCGCGGGCCACCTGGCGGAAGCGAGGCCGCCAGACGGCATCGATATGCGGCGGCAGCTTCTCCATGTCGAAAAGCTCGGAAAGGATGTGCTCCATCGCTTCTGCTGCATCCGGCGTGCCGGCGATATGGGCCTCGCGGATGAACCGGTCGATGATCTTGTGGTAGAGCGTGCCGCGTTCGGCAGCTCCTGGATCGCGGTTGAACGCCTCCACTGGGTCGAGCCGCAGGACACGGCGGGCATAAATGGCATAGGGGTCTCGGCGCAGCCGGCCGACTTCGCTGAAGGAATAGGATTTCGGCTGCAGTGCCAGCGGCGGCTTCGGCGAGGGCCGCTGCGCGGGTGTCTGGGCCTCTTCCCGATCGATGAGGCCCGCCCATTGCAGGAACCGGCTGCCGCGTCCCCTCAATTCCGCTTCGAACGCCTCTCCGCCGAGCGCCAATAGCCGCTGCAACCAGCGTGAGGCGACGGTCGGTGTTGAGCCCTGGCGCAGCGCCCTTGAATAGATCAGATGGCGCGTGCCGTTCGCCATTTCGAAATCATGCGCCAGCTGGCCGATGCGCCGTTCCGGCGGCTCAAGCCCGATCTCCGTCTTCATCATGCGCGGCATGAAGGGATTGTTGGCCGTCTGTCCCGGCCAGGAGCCCTCGTTCAGGCCGCCGAGGATCAGCGTGTCGACGCTCTGCAGGCGGGCTTCCAGCGTGCCGAAGATGAAGAGCCGGGGATGGCTGAGCGCCCGCGGCTTCACCGCATGACCGGCGGAAAGTGCCGCCATGATGTCGATCCATTGCGGCCCGTCGGCCTCCATCTGGCCGTCCGTGTCGATCACTTCACTGAGCAGCGCGGCGAGCGCATCTCCCGCTTCATCAGACCAGAGATCGGCGAGATTGCCTTGCGGATCGGCCGCGACGGCTTCGAGCGAGCGACCGGTGCGCTCGGCCCACTCGGACAGCTTGAAACTCGACGTTCTCCCGCGATCCTCCGGACGCTGCCGCATCAGCACGGAAGCCAGAGGCTCGGTCGCCTGCGTAACGCGGCGGGCAAGGTCATATGCGGCATCAGACGCATCGGTCGGAAGCGCCTTTCGCCATTGCGGCGCGTGCCTGTCCAGGGCCTGTTCGGCAAGCTGATGGGTCAGGAGCGGTTCGAGCGCACTGATATCGACTTCTGCCACGCCGCCGCGCAGCGCCAGGAGCTCGAGCGCCTCGGTGGCGGAAGCCAAAGCGTCGCGTTCGAGCCCGAAGCGGGCGAGCGGATGTTTGAGCAGCGAGACAATCGCCACCGGATCGCCGGGCCGCAACGCCGCCTCCAGCAGCAATTGCAGCAGGGTGCCCTGCGGCGTGACTGCAAGCGGCGTGCCGGCCGAATCGTCGGCGAGGATACCGAAGCGGGAAAGCTCCGCCATCACCCGCCGGGCGAGATTGCGGTCCGGGGTGATGAGCGCCGCCCGGCTCTCGCCGTCCTGTCCAGGCCTTTCCAGCGCAAGCCGGAGCGCGATGGCAATCGCGGTTGCCTCCTCGCGCTCGTTGGCAGCTTCGATCAGTGCGGTGTTGGCGAAGGCTGAAGACAACACGTCCGCAGGCAGGTCGTTTTTCCAGGGTTCCCAATCGCTGGTCGCCTCCGCCGGAGCGAGCGCCCGGGACAGGATTTCGGCGCGCCGGTCGAGATCGGTCTCCGGCGTGTCGAGGAGCGCGACGTCGGCGCGCGTCAGTTTCAGGCGCTTGAGCAGCGACGACAGGCCATATTGCGGATGGCTCCGGCTTGCGGGATTGGCATGCAGGCCGGGCGCCGGTTCCGGTGCGACCATCTGCCAGTGCCGTTCGGGCATGGAGAGATCGAGGCCAGGCAGCACGATGACGCCTTCGGCGAGATTGGCCACGGCAGCGATGAGATCGGCGGTGGCCGGAACCGAACCCGTCGAACCGGCAATGATGATCGGCCCGCTGGGTTTGGCCGTCGAAAGCCTGTTTGCTTCGGCCCGGAGGATAGCGTTTCTGTGTCGCGCAGGAGAGGATTTGCCGAGTTCGGAAAGGCGCTCCGGCCAGAATGCGCTGGCGATCTGCAGGAATTCCGCTGTCAGCTGCCACCAGGCGGCATAGTCGCCGGTGTCGAGTTTCGACAGTTCCGACCAATCGAGATCTTCGGTTTCAATGGAATCGATCAGCTCCGCGAGGTTGCGGGCAAGCCAGATCGCATCCGCCGGGCTTGCGGGTGCGACGAGCGGCGAGTCCGAATGGATGTGGCGGACGATCTCCGGCAGCTTGTTTCGCCAGGCGAGGATGAGGCGCGCAAGCTCCAGCAGGCGGGCGGTATTCGACAGCGGCTGGGCGAGATCGATCGTCGCCGGCAGCGCCTCGTCGAAGTAGCCGCTGTCGTCATCGGTTTCGCCGAGCGGACGGATAACAGGAAGTATGGCCGAGCGGCCGCCGAGCAGATCGACGAATTCCGACCGTAGCACACGCACGGCGCGCCGGGTCGGCAGGTAGATCGTCACCCCGGCAAGCGACAGCGGATCGTCGGGCTCGTGCCGGAAGAGCGGCGTCAGCCGGCCGTCGCAAAGTGTCGTCGCCAGGGTTTTCAGGAAAGGAAGGCCCGCCGGGATCGTCAGGATGCGTGGCTGGTGCCGCTCCGCCATGAGCCTACGCGAACGCCCGCAGCCGACGGATCGTTTCCTCTGCTTCGCCGATCGCCTCCGGTGTTCCCACCGTCAGCCAGTGGCCTTCGAGCACCATGCCGAAAAGCCGCCCGCGCGCGATCGCCTTGTCGAAATAGATATTGAGGTTGAAGGCATCCTTCGGCGCATCGTCGAGCAGCGACGGGTTCATGACGATCGCTCCGGCGTAGACGACGGGATTGGTGGGATCGTCGCGATAACGCGTCAGCCGGCCATCGGCTGCAAGGCTGAAGTCGTTCTTGCCGTTGTGACCCGTCGTATCTTCGATTTTGACGCAAAGCAGCGCCATGTCCATGCGCTCGGCGTCGAAGAATCCGGCTAAGCGCTGCAGGTTGGTCGGCCGCCCCGGCAGTTCGCCGATCCAGAAGAGATCGGCGTTCATCACGAAGACGCTGTCGCGGGTCAGCAGTGCGAGGCCCTTCGCCAGTCCGCCACCGGAATTCATCAGAGCGTCCTGCTCGTCTGATATGACGATGTCGAGACCGCGGTAATTTCCAAGATGGTGAAGCATCTGGTCGGCATGATGGTGAACGTTGACGGCAGCCCGTTCGACGCCGGCCGCAACCAGCGAATCCAGCGCATAGTCGATCATCGGCTTGCCGTCGATCTTCACCAGCGGCTTCGGGATCGTGTCGGTGATCGGGCGCATGCGGGTCCCGAGACCCGCGGCCAGTACCATGGCTTGTCTGATGGTCATCCTGATCCGAAACTTATGATTCGCTCTGGCCTATTCCAGCCCTTGCGCACCAATCGCGCAAGGGGGCAAGCGCTTCATGCTCAAGCGCGACGTTCAGATAGGAGAGCGTCCTCGGCATGTGTTTCATATAGCCGGGCTTGCCGTCGCGCTGCAACAGGCGCACCCAGAGGCCGGCAAGTTTGCAATTGCGCTGCGCCGACATGATGGCCCATGCCTTCATGAATCCTGCTTCGTCGAAACCGCCCTGCGCGTGACGGAGGGTGCGGTAATCGTCCATCAGCTGCCGGAAGAGATCCGGCTCGATGGTGACACGCGCGTCCTGGACGATCGAGGCAAGGTCATAGGCGGTCGGCCCGATCATGGCGTCCTGGAAATCGATGATGCCGACCTTGCGGATGCCGTTTTCACGGTCTCGCCAGATGATATTGGGCGAATGGAAATCACGCAGCAGAAGGTTCGTTTCAGCCGACTGCAGCTCATCGATCAGGTGGTCCCAGATCGCCAAATACTCTTCCCGTTCGGCATCCGATGGTGCCGTGCCGCGCTTCCAGGCAATATGCCAGTCGAGCACGAGCCGCACTTCCATCTTCATCGCCGTGCGATCGAAATCCGGAATGTGATGCGTATGCGTTGATGAAACCGGAATATCCTGCGGAATCTGCATGGAATGGAGATGTGCAAGGCAGGCGACACTTTGCCGATAACGCTCGCCAATCGGCCGTCCGTCGTTATCGAGCACGCCTTCGCTGCCGAGGTCCTCAATCAGCAGGATACCCTTGTTATAGTCGACCTTGTAAATCTCCGGCGTGGCAAAACCCCGCTCGCGCAAAACATTGGCGATCGCCACGAAGGGATAAGCGTTTTCCGCGAGATGGGCGACTTTGGGGTAAGGTTTGCTATCCAGAACCGGAGGCCCGTCCGGCAGCGGCGGCCAATCCATCAGGATCTTGCGTTCGCCCTTCTTGGGATAGACGGATTCATAGGCGCGCAGCGACGCATCCCCGATAAGAAACCGCCGCTTGGCCTCTCCATAGCCGGCATCGGCAAGAAAACTGCGGATATCAAGCACGCGACGGAGACGGGCCGTGATTTTTTCAGGGGCCTCGATCGTCGCGCGACGGCCGGCGCCTTCGTGTTCAAGTCGCAACGAGATGCGTGTTTCAGGCAACTCGCTTTCGGCCATCTCGGGCCATTCGACGAGGCAGATGCCGTTCTGCAAGGCCTCGTCGAAGCCGAGTTCCGTCAGTTCCGAGGGATCGCCGAGCCTATAGAGGTCGAAATGCGAAACCGGGATGCGCAGATCGTAGGATTGCACCAGTGTGAAGGTCGGGCTCGGGACTTCAAGTCCCTCGTCATCGGCCATCGTGCGCAGAAAGGCACGCGCGAGCGAGGATTTTCCAGCCCCCAGATCGCCGGAGAGAGCAAGGCAATCGCCAGCCTTCAGCGCAAGCGCCAGATCGTTGCCGAGGCGGTCGGTCGCCGCCTCGTCTTCCAGAAAAAGCGAGATCGTATCGCCGGTCGTCATTCGGCGGCGGCGGCGGAATGCGGGATATCGACCGAGGGGATGCGACAAACGACGGTCGTGCCCTTGCCCGGCTCGCTATCGATCGTCACATCGCCATGGTGCAGGCTGACGAAGCTGTCGACGATCGAAAGGCCGAGGCCGGCGCCGCCGCGTTTGCCGCTTTTCGCCCCCGTCGCGAAGCGGTCGAAGACGGTGGTGATCATGTCAGGCGAGATGCCGGGACCGCGATCGCTGACGGAAAAGACGAAATCCGTGCCTTCGCGATGGCATTCCAGCGAGATCGAAGTGCCTTCGGGCGAAAAATTCGCCGCATTGGAAAGAAGTTTCAGAAGGATCTGCTTCAGCCGCTGCGGATCGGCGACGATCGAGCCGAGATAGGCGGGCGCGGTGATCTCCAGCGCAACGCCGCTTTCATGGAGGCGATCTGCGATCTGCATCGAAACGTCGTCGAGCAGGTCGTTGAGGTCGATCTCCGCATAGTTGAGCCGCATGATGCCGGCGTCGACGGTCGCAAGGTCGAGAATATCGTTGACGAGCGTCAGCAGAACCGAAGACGAGGTCGAGATGTGATCGATATATTCGGCCTGCCGGGCGTTCAGCGGCCCCACACCCTGCGTGCGCAGGAGATCGGTGAAGCCGATGATATTCGTCAGCGGCGAACGCAGCTCATAGGATACATGCTGCACGAAGTCGTTCTTCAACTCGTCGGCCTTGCGCAGCGCCTCGTTCTTCTCCGTCAGCGCGCGTTCGGCGCGCACGCTGTCGGTCATGTTGACGAAGGTCAGCATGGTTTGGGCGTTTGGCAGCGGGATGACGGCATAGTCGAGCACGAGGCCGGAGAAGAGTTCCAGGGTGCCCTGGCCCGAGCGGCGCTCGTCGTCGAAACTGGTGATCAGTTCGGCGAAGGCCTTCCAGCCATCCGGCCGATCATAGGACGGCGCACAGGCTTCGCCGAGCGCACGGATATGCGTGCCGGGCTTGGCTTCGGTTTCCGTGATCCCCCAGAGCGCGCGGAAGGCCGGATTCGACAGCCGGATGCGCCCATCGGGACCGAACACCGCCACGCCTTCGGAGAGATGGTCGATCGTTTCGCCCTGCACCTTGACCAGCGTGTTGTAGCGCGTTTCGAGATCGACCTGTTCGGTCAGGTTTTCGAACACCCAAGTAGCGCCGCCCTGCGGGTGAGCGGTCGCAAAGACCCGCAGCGTTTGTCCGTTCGGCAGGTGCCAGAGGTCTGATTGCGTGTCGAGCGCGCGATAGACAGAAAGGGCCGCTTCCTTCCAGCTTTTCCAGTTGAGCTGGTCCGGCAGCTTCTTGGCTGCCCGCAGCCGTTCGAGCAGCTCGCTATTGTCGGGGCGGCCTTCGAGGAAGGCGATATCCAGCTCCCAAAGGGCGACGAAGGCCTGGTTGTAGAATTGCAGCCGGCGGTCGCCGTCGAAGATGGCGACTGGAGTGGCGAGATGGTCGAGCGTTTCGGCATGGCTCTTCAGCGTCCGTTCCAGTTCGGCGCGCACCGCCTCAATGTCGGACACATCGATCGCGATACCGGCCGAGCCGCCGGGCACCTTGACGTCGACGACGTCGAAAAATGTGCGATTGCCGCGCACCACGGTCGAGATCGTGTCGTGGAAGGGTGATTCCGGCGTCGTCGTCGCGCGAATGCGTTCGCGCGCCACGGTCGTCAGCATTTCCCGGCCTTCATTGATCGCCTGCTGCGGCGTTCGCGCTTCGACGGCCTCGCCGTAAGCCTGGTTGACCCAGGTGAGGCGGCCGCCCGGGTCGCGCTGCCAGGCCGGCATGTCGATCGCGTCGAGCATGGTCTGGAAGGCTGAAATCGAGGTCATCAGCCGGTCGCGCTCGATCCTGAGCTCGGCGAGCTCGGCGCGCAGATTGTTGAGCGCCACGAAGCGGACGAAGGCGCGCCCGCCAGAAACCCGGCCCTGCGCTTCGAGGATCTCGTCGCGAATGGTTTCGACCACCATATCGAAACTCTGCGCCTCGTCGCGCAGCCGATCGATTGCCTTTTCCAGCTCGGAAGCCGAGCGTGACTTCAGCCAGAGGCCGAAGGCGAGGAATTCACCGTCCTGCGGCGCCCCGGTCTCGGGTGGAAGCTGGCCCAGAAGCTCAGGGCGGGCATTGCCGTCCCAGATGACGATCCGCCGGTTCTTGTCGGCGATCAGGGCCTGGTATTGCGAAATGCGCTGCTGGGCATCGGAAAGCGCCGAGCGGATTTCCCGGCTCTCGTTTTCCAGGTTGCCGCGCTGGCGCACGAGCCATAGCGTCGAAAGCAGGGCTGCCGAGATGACGCCGATGACGACGGAAACGCCGACGACCTGGGAGGATGTGAAGAGGTGAGCCGAGGCCGCCGCCTGCTGCTCCGCCTGTGCCAGAACCGGCCGAGCCAGCGCAGAAAGCGCCGTGCCGGCCGCGCAGGTTTTCAGGAAGCGCGCCAATGATCCATGCTCTTGCTCTGCGGCCTCGTGTGCCGTTGCAGATTTATGTTCTTGGCCTGCCGTGAGCGGGCGGCGACTGGCGCGAGCGCCGTCATCCGCCTGACCGGGCAGGCTGCTTTTCATTTCCGACATCCGCGGTATGTCTCCGTCCTTCAATGTGCCGCATTACGACAAGACATCCCATTTTCGGGACGGTCGGACTGGGTCCGGCGTCACGAATCAAGTCTTAAAACAATACTTCGGAAGGGAATCGGCGGGAAGGGAGCGCCCAAAAAATAAGCCGCGGCATTTGTCAATGCCGCGGCTTCTACATCTTGTGGATATTGATGGTCAGATCAATATCTGTAGTGGTCGGACTTGAACGGGCCCTTCGGCGAGACGCCGATATAGGCAGCCTGTTCCTCAGAAAGCTGAGTGAGCTTCACGCCGAGCTTGTCGAGATGCAGGCGTGCGACCTTTTCATCGAGATGCTTCGGCAGGATATAGACCTGGTTGGAATACTGGCCGGGCTTGGTGAAGAGCTCGATCTGGGCCAGCGTCTGGTTGGTGAAGGAGGCCGACATCACGAAGGACGGGTGGCCCGTCGCATTGCCGAGGTTGAGCAGGCGGCCTTCGGAAAGAAGGATGATGCGGTTGCCCTTGGGGAATTCGATCAGGTCGACCTGCGGCTTGACGTTGGTCCACTTGAGGTTACGCAGCGCAGCAACTTCGATTTCGTTGTCGAAATGGCCGATATTGCCGACGATCGCCATGTCCTTCATTTCCCGCATGTGGTCGATGCGGATGACGTCCTTATTGCCAGTCGTGGTGATGAAGATATCGGCCGAGGAAACGACGTCCTCGAGCAGCACGACTTCATAACCGTCCATCGCGGCCTGCAGGGCGCAGATCGGATCGGCTTCGGTGACCTTGACGCGGGCGCCGGCGCCGGAGAGCGAAGCGGCAGAACCCTTGCCGACGTCACCGTAACCGCAGACGACGGCAACCTTGCCGGCCATCATCACGTCAGTGCCGCGGCGGATACCGTCGACCAGCGATTCCTTGCAGCCATACTTGTTGTCGAACTTCGACTTGGTAACGGAGTCGTTGACGTTGATCGCCGGGAAGGGCAGCAGGCCCTTCTGGCTGAGCTGGTAAAGGCGGTTCACGCCCGTCGTGGTTTCCTCGGTCACGCCCTTGATGGCATCGCGCTGCTTGGTGAACCAGCCCGGCGAAGCGGCGAGGCGCTTCTTGATCTGCGCGAAGAGGATTTCTTCTTCCTCGGAATGCGGATGGGACAACACGTCCTCGCCGGCTTCGGCGCGGGCACCGAGCAGGATGTACATGGTGGCGTCGCCGCCGTCATCGAGGATCATGTTGGAAAGGCCGCCATCGGCCCACTGGAAGATCTTGTCGGTATAAACCCAGTAATCTTCGAGCGATTCGCCCTTGATGGCGAAGACCGGAACGCCGGCAGCGGCGATCGCGGCAGCGGCATGGTCCTGCGTCGAGAAGATGTTGCACGAAGCCCAGCGGACTTCGGCGCCGAGCGCGACCAGCGTTTCGATGAGCACGGCCGTCTGGATGGTCATGTGCAGCGAGCCAGTGATGCGCGCGCCCTTCAGCGGCTTTGCCTGGCCGAATTCGGCGCGGCAGGACATCAGTCCCGGCATTTCGGTTTCGGCGATGGTAATTTCCTTGCGGCCGAAATCCGCAAGCCCGATGTCGGCGACGACATAATCTTTTTCAGTGCTCATAGAGGTCTCCAGGCTGAAAAACGTCTCAAAAATTGGCGCAGGCGCGAAGATGATCGCGCGACGGATAGGCCGCGTGCTAACGCATGTCGCCCGGAAGTGTGCAGCGGCTCCGGTATGGCGAGATGCATAACGACAAAGAGCTCAAGCGCATTGCATGAACCAGGTTCGATGCGAACGCGCTTCAGCGCACGGCATGCCCGCCGTTTAGCAGGCTTCGCGAGGGATGGCAATAAGGATATAAAGAAGTCTTTATATGTTTATATGATTCGACCGGCGCTTATATTTCTTCGCCGAACCTGTTCTGGATCAGTTGATCCAAGGCCTCCAGCGCTTCCGCGGCCTGGCTGCCGCTCGCGGAGACGACAACGCTCGAACCAGGACTTGCCGCAAGCATCATCAGACCCATGATCGAGGTGCCGCCGACGGTCATTCCGTCCTTCGAAACGGTGATGGCGGCATCGAAGGTCTCGACCATCTGCACGAATTTGGCGGAGGCGCGCGCGTGAAGGCCGCGCTTGTTGACGATGAGGAGTTCCCGGGAGAGCGACGTCATGAAAGTCCGTTATTTTCCGCTGAGCACGCGGCTCGCGACATTGATGTATTTCCGCCCGGCTTCGGAAGCCTCCACCAGTGCCTTCTCCATGTTGTTCTCGCCGCGCACGCCGGCAAGCTTGATCAGCATCGGCAGATTGACCCCGGCAATGACTTCCGTATGACCGCTGCTCATGACCGATATGGCGAGATTGGACGGCGTGCCGCCGAACATGTCGGTCAGAATGACGACGCCATGACCGTCGTCGGCGCCGGAAACAGCTGCCAGAATGTCCTGCCGTCTCTGGTCCATGTCGTCTTCGGGGCCAATACAGACCGTCTCGATGAATTTCTGAGGACCGACGACGTGCTCGACAGCATGACGAAACTCTTCAGCCAGCTTGCCATGAGTGACAAGCACAAGTCCGATCATGATATTACTGCTCCCATATACGCAAACGGTGGACCAGATATCGCAATGCAGCAATGACGTCCACCGGTGGCGGCACATCTTGGCTATGAAAAGCTGAAGTGCAAGATAAAAATGCAAATATATAAGGCAGATTGGCCAATCTTGAAGGCTTTAATCGCCGATATCCGGCGCTTTCGCCATCAGGATCGCAAGGGGCGAGGGGGCGTTTGTGAGCAACCGCAATGCGGGAAGCGAAAAACCGGCCGCAAGGCTGACGATTTCGCCCTCGGGAGGGACGCGGTTTTCACCGGAAGCGCTGCCGGGAAGCACGGCATAATGCATGGTCGCCTTGGGGATATGGTCCTGCCGGACGATGCCGGTGCCGCGAAGCTCGATCAGCCCGGCGATCGATGGCGGGCATGCGGCGATCACCGAGCCGGCTTCCTTCGAAAGAAGAACCTGGTCGTCCGCGACAAGCGCCGTGAAGAGACCCAGCCGGCGCGCTTCGGTCATGCAGGAGAAGGCCAGCATCGACTTCCCCCAGCCGGAGGGTCCGCTGAACAGAAGTCCGGTCCTGCCCACGACGATCGCCGTCGCGTGAATGTTCGGGGCTTCCGTCATGCGGCGGCATCGAGGGGCAGAGCAAGGATGAAGCGCGCGCCGAACACATGCCCGTTTTCGCCGTTGGTGATGTTTTCCGCCCTCAGCGAACCGCCATGGGCTTCGGCGATCTGGCGGCTGATCGAAAGGCCGAGGCCGGAATTCTGCCCGAAACCTTCCGATTCCGGCCGGTCCGTATAGAAGCGCTCGAAGATGCGGTCGATATTTTCCGCCTGGATGCCTGGGCCGTTGTCCTCGATATAGGTGATGCAGCGTGATCGCGTACGCACCAGCCGCACGGTGATCTTGCCGCCCTTTTCAGGCACGAAGGAACGGGCGTTCTCGATCAGGTTCGTCACGATCTGGCCGATCCGCAGATCGTGGCCGTTGACGACGAAGCGCGCCTTGACGTTCGGTTTGCGCTCGACGGAATATTCGATCTCCACCTGCTTCTTAGTGCCTCTGATCTGGCGCGACACATCGATCAGATCACGCAGCAGCACTTCCATGTCGACGGTGCCGGCGTCGACCCGCGCGAGTTCGGCGTCAAGACGCGAGGCGTCAGAAATATCGCTGATCAGGCGGTCGAGGCGGCGGACATCGTGCTGGATGACATCGAGCAGCCGTTTCTTGGAATCCTCGGATTTGGCGAGCGGCAGTGTCTCGACGGCGCTGCGCAGCGAGGTCAGCGGGTTCTTGAGCTCATGGCTGACGTCGGCCGCAAAGCTCTCGATCGCATCGATGCGGTCGTAGAGCGCCGTCGTCATCTCGCGCAATGCGATGGAAAGATTGCCGATTTCGTCCTGGCGGGCGGAAAAGTCCGGGATCTCCTCGCGCGTCTTGGCGCCGCGACGCACGCGGACGGCGGCTGCCGAAAGCCGGCGTAGCGGGTTGGCGATCGTCGACGACAGCACCAGGGAAAGCAGCACGTTGACGAGGGTGGCGACGCCGAAGACCCGCATGATGGCCAGCCGTTCGGCATGAACGATATTGTCGATGTCGCCCGCCTGCGTCGACAGCAGCAAGACGCCGAGTACGGCACGGAAGCGCTGGATCGGCACGGCGACGGAAACGATGAGCTCGCCTTTCTCAGTCGTACGCACCACCGCGCCGCGTACGCCTGTCAGCGCGTTCATGACTTCGGGATAGATCGAACCGTCGCCGCCCGGCGCTTCCTTGTAGAGTGGCAGATTGCCGGGCTGCAGCGCCTTGTTGAACAGGGTCGCGAACCAATCGCTCCAGGTCTGCTTCTCCTCCTCGACCGGCGGCAGGTCGAAGCGCAGCACCTGGCCGCGTGAATAGAGATGACGCGAATCGAGCAGCAGATTGGCGTCGGCATCGAAGATGCGCGCGCGCGTGCGCGTCGGAGAGATCAGCCGGCGCAGAACCGGGGCGACTTTCTCGGGATCGATCGGGAATTCGAGATCCTCGTCGTTCGGCACCGGGGTGATGCTCTGGCCGGCCTGCAGTTCGAGAAGCTTCTGCGGATCGATGGTGATCGAGTTCGTATCGACCGACGCAGAGGCTGAAACGGCGCCGGCAATGATCTCACCTTGGGTCAAAAGGCTTTCGGCGCGGGCGTCGATCAGCCCTTCGCGAAACTGGTTGAGGTAGAGGATGCCGCCGACGAGCACCACCAGCGCGGCGAGATTGAAGAAGACGATGCGCCGCGTCAGGCTCGAAAAGACGGCATTGCCGAAGATCCGGCGGATCAGCGTGAAGGGATGCGACCAACGGCGCCCTCGGGCGAGGGGGCTGCTCAGGCCCTCCGCGTCGTCCAGATCCCTTTCCTGCACCAATTGTGCCAATGACAGGCCCTTTCAAAGGGCGGGGCCGGATGGACCGGCCCGCAACCCTCAATCGTCTCTTGCCGCGCCGTAAGGCATCAGGCTGCTTCGCGGAAGCGGTATCCCACTCCGTAGAGCGTTTCAATCATATCAAAATCGGTATCGACCATCTTGAATTTCTTGCGAAGCCGCTTGATGTGGCTGTCGATGGTCCGGTCGTCGACATAGACTTGTTCGTCATAGGCCGCATCCATCAACGCGTCACGGCTCTTGACGACGCCGGGGCGCTGCGCCAGCGAATGCAGAATCAGGAATTCCGTCACCGTCAGCGTCACGGCCTCACCCTTCCATGTGCAGGTGTGGCGTTCCTGGTCCATAACCAGCTGCCCGCGTTCCAGCGATCGCGCCTGCTGCACCGCGCCGGCTTTCGGCGTGCCGGCAGGGCTGGTGCCGCCGGCGGCTGCGGCTTCGCGGCTCGAGGCGCGGCGCAGGACCGCGCGCACGCGCTCCACCAGCAGACGCTGCGAGAAAGGCTTGGTGATGAAATCGTCCGCACCCATCTTCAGGCCGAAGAGCTCGTCGATCTCCTCATCCTTGGAGGTGAGGAAGATGACCGGGATATCCGATTTCTGCCGCAGGCGGCGCAAGAGTTCCATGCCGTCCATGCGCGGCATCTTGATATCAAAGATCGCAAGCTGCGGCGGTCGCGCCAGAAGGCCGTCGAGCGCCGAGGCTCCGTCCGTATAGGTTTCGACCTTGTATCCTTCGGCCTCCAGCGCGATCGACACCGAGGTGAGGATGTTGCGGTCGTCATCAACGAGCGCGATTGTCGGCATGGTGTTGGTCTCCGTCATCAGTGCGCAATCTCCCGGATTTTGGTCGTCCCCAGGCGGTCTCAGTGACCGGATGCGCTTATGGAGGATAAAGGTGGAACAAATTGTGGCAAAGATAAAGGGGAGGATTGTTGTTAAATTCGACCGCAATCTGAAGATGTGCGGGAAAATGTTTCAACGCGATCTTTCAAACGATTTAAAAAGAACGCGATAAATTTAAATCGATTAATTATTTGATATTACTAGATTTTCTCAATTTTGGTCTCTTGTGTTTTAAAATTTCTCCCCGTATTTTCGCGCTTAGTGTTAACGGCAATGCGCCTGAGCAAAGGGAACTAGCCATGGAAAAGTTCGGAGTTCATAACCCGGCAACGGAGCTGAAAACGGTTGGATTGGGCGGCGCAGCCAGCGTTCGCTATAACTTTTCCGCCGCAGCACTCTATGAGGAATCGATCCGCCGGGGTGAAGCCGAACTGACCGCTCAGGGTGCGCTCCGGGCCATCACCGGCCAGCACACGGGCCGTTCGCCGCGCGACAAGTTCGTCGTTCGCGACGCGAATACCGATGGCGAAGTCTGGTGGGACAACAACAAGCCGCTCTCGCCGGAGCATTTTGCCCTGCTGCGCGACGACATGCTGGCGCATGCCGCGGGCAAGGACCTTTTCGTCCAGGATCTCGTCGGCGGTGCCGAGGAAGGCCACGCCCTGCCGACCCGCGTCGTAACCGAGTTTGCCTGGCACTCGCTGTTCATCCGCAATCTGCTCATCCGCCCCGATGCTGCGGCGCTTCCCGCTTTCGTGCCGAAGCTGACGATCATCGATCTGCCGAGCTTCAAGGCCGATCCCGAGCGCCACGGCTGCCGGTCGGAAACGGTGATCGCCTGCGACCTCACCAACGGCCTCGTCCTCATCGGCGGCACCTCCTATGCCGGCGAAATGAAGAAGTCGGTCTTCACCGTGCTCAATTACCTGCTGCCGGCCAAGGGCGTGATGCCGATGCATTGCTCGGCCAATGTCGGCCCGGAGGGCGATTCGGCTGTCTTCTTCGGCCTTTCCGGCACGGGCAAGACGACGCTTTCGGCCGATCCAGCCCGTACGCTGATCGGCGATGACGAGCACGGCTGGAGCGAAAACGGCATCTTCAACTTCGAAGGCGGCTGCTACGCCAAGACCATTCGTCTCTCGGCCGAAGCCGAGCCGGAAATCTATGCGACGACGCAGCGCTTCGGCACCGTGCTCGAAAACGTCGTGCTGAACGAACGTCGCGAGCCGGATTTCGACGACGGATCGCTGACCGAGAACACCCGCTGCGCCTACCCGATGGATTTCATCCCGAACGCCTCGGAAACGGGCCGGGCCGGCCATCCGAAGACGATCATCATGCTGACCGCCGATGCCTTCGGCGTCATGCCGCCGATCGCGCGTTTGACGCCCGATCAGGCGATGTATCACTTCCTTTCCGGCTACACCGCCAAGGTGGCCGGTACCGAAAAGGGTGTCGTCGAGCCGGAAGCGACCTTCTCCACCTGCTTCGGCGCGCCATTCATGCCGCGCCACCCGGCCGAATACGGCAACCTGCTCAAGGATCTGATCGGCCGCCACGGCGTCGAATGCTGGCTCGTCAATACCGGCTGGACCGGCGGCGCCTACGGCACCGGCAAGCGCATGCCGATCAAGGCGACGCGCGCCCTTCTGGCCGCCGCCCTGAGCGGCGAGCTCGGCCAGGTCGAATTCCGTGCGGATCCGAATTTCGGCTTCGCCGTGCCGGTCTCCGTCAACGGCGTCGACGGCGGCATTCTCGATCCGCGCTCGACCTGGGCCGACAAGGCGGCCTATGACGCGCAGGCCGAAAAGCTGGTCTCGATGTTCATTGCCAACTTCGCCAAGTTCGAGGGTCATGTCGATGGCGGCGTCCGCGACGCGGCTCCCGGCGTGAAGGTCGCAGCCGAATAACAGGAAAAATCCCTGACTCACGTGAAACCCGGCATCGCAGGATTGCCGGGTTTTCGCTTTGACGACCGATATTTTCAATTCATTGCCGATATGAGATAGAACGCCGCATGGCCAGCGACGCGCTCTACATCGATGACAGGATTACCATCGCGGGATGGGAGCTGACGGAACAGTTCGTTCTGGCGGGCGGTCCCGGCGGGCAAAACGTCAACAAGGTCTCAACCGCAGTCCAGCTGTTCTACAACATTGCGAATTCGCCCTCCCTCAATGAGCGCGTCAAGGCCAATGCGATCAAACTCGCCGGCCGACGTTTGTCGAAGGAGGGCGTGCTGATGATCGAGGCGAGCCGCTTTCGCAGTCAGGACCGCAACCGCGAGGATGCGCGCGAGCGGCTGAAGGAACTGATTCTGGAGGCCGCCAAGCCGCCACCGCCGCCGCGCAAGAAGACCAAGCCGACCAAGGGCTCGGTCGAGCGCCGCCTGAAGGAAAAATCCGGCCGCTCGGAAGTCAAGAAAATGCGCGGCCGCCCCGGCGGCGATTGATATGCCTGAGCTCCTGAACGGCATCCGCCATCTCCCCGGCTATCTCGATCGCGCCCGCCAGGAAGCCCTGGTCGAGGCGATCCGCGCGGTCGTCGCCGAAGCGCCGCTCTATGTGCCTGCCATGCCGGGCACCGGCAAGCCGATGTCCGTGCGGATGACCAATTGCGGGCCGCTCGGCTGGGTGACGGACAAGGAGCGCGGCTATCGGTATCAGTCGACGCATCCGGCAACCGGCAGGCCTTGGCCTGATATGCCGCAGCAGCTGCTCGACATCTGGAACGATGTGTCAGGCTACGACAAGCCACCCGAGGCCTGCCTCGTCAATTTCTACTCCGACGACGCCCGCATGGGCCTGCATCAGGACAAGGACGAGCAGGATCTTCAGGCGCCTGTCGTCTCGGTCTCGCTCGGCAACAGCTGCCTCTTCCGCATCGGCGGTCTCAATCGCAATGATAGCACGCTATCCGTCAAGCTTTCGAGCGGCGATCTGGTCGTGCTGGGCGGCGAGGGGAGGCTTTGTTTCCATGGCGTCGACCGCATCCATCCGGCGACCTCGACGCTGCTGAAAAATGGCGGCCGCATCAATCTCACGCTGCGCCGCGTCAGTCCTTCGGTCTGATATCCGGAATATGATCGCCTGCTATAGTTTTCGCAGCGCGACCTGCTCGATCAGATGATCCTTGCCCTTTTTCAGGATCAGATCGGCGCGCGGCCGCGTCGGCAGGATGTTCTGGCGCAGGTTTTTCAGGTTGATGTTCGTCCAGAGATCCTCGGCGATTTCAAGCGCCTCCGCGTCGGTGATCGAGGCGTAGCGATGGAAATAGGAGTTCGGATCGCGGAAGGCGGTCTCCCGCAGACGCATGAAGCGCGTGACGTACCAGTTGTGGATCTGGTTTTCCGCGGCATCGATATAGATCGAGAAGTCGAAGAAGTCGGACACCATCGGCACGATCTTGCCGTCGGCCGGCAGGTCGCGCGATTGCAGCACGTTGATGCCTTCGAAGATCAGAATGTCGGGCCGGTCGACGATCTTGTACTCGTCGGGCAGCACATCATAGACGAGATGCGAATAACTGGGCGCCTTCACATCCGGCCGCCCGGCCTTGATCGCCGAGAGGAAGCGCAAAATGGCGCCGGTGTCGTAGCTTTCCGGGAAACCCTTGCGCTGCATCAGTTTTTTTCGCTGCAGCTCGGTGTTCGGATAAAGGAAGCCGTCGGTGGTGATGAGATCGACCTTTGGGCTGGAAGGCCAGCGTCCCAGGAGCTCCTTGAGGATACGCGCCGTGGTCGATTTTCCCACCGCGACCGAACCGGCGATACCGATGACGAAAGGGGTCTTCGTCACATCGGACAGGCTGAGAAAGCGGTTGCGCTGCTCGAACAGCATCTGCGAGGATTCGACATGCGCCGAAAGCAGCCGCGACAGCGAGAGATAGATGCGCCTGACTTCCTTGAGATCGATCGGGTCGCCCATCGAGCGCAGTCGGTTGACTTCGTCGCCGGTCAGCGTCAGCGGCGTATCGGCCCGGAATTTCGCCCATTGTTCGGAGGAGAAGAAATGGTAGGGCGAATAGGATTCCGACTGGAAGTGATCCAACGTTTCCGGCACCCCGATAATCTCAGTCGCGATACTCATGAACTCTGCCGGCTGGCCTTTTCCTTGAGGCCGGACTGCGCGGTTCTGCGCTCAAGTTCGGCCATAACATTCTCTACCGGTATTTCAGCAATCTTCAATACGACCAAAAGATGATAGAGCACATCGGCGGCTTCATAGGTCAGATTGTCGCGGTCGCCTGTTACCGCCGCCATCACGGCTTCGATCGCCTCTTCACCGAGCTTCTTTGCCGCTTTCGGCTGGCCGGCGGCCACGAGCTTGGCCGTCCAGGACTCATCCGGCGAGGCTTTCGATCGCTCTGCGACGATCCTTTCGAGATCGGAAAGGGAAAATCCACTCATATGTCCGCTTTCAAGGTTCAGTCGAGACGCATGTCGATGCCGCACTTCGACATATAGTGTTTCGCCTCGCCGACGGAATAGGTTCCAAAATGGAAGATCGAGGCGGCGAGCACCGCATTGGCGTGGCCTTCCTTCACGCCGGCGACGAGATCGTCGAGATCGCCGACGCCGCCGGAGGCGATGACCGGCACCCGCACCGCATCGGCGATCGCCCGCGTCAGTTCCAGATCATAGCCGACCTTGGTGCCGTCACGGTCCATCGAGGTGACCAGCAGTTCGCCGGCACCACGCGCCACCATCTTCTGGGCAAATTCGATGGCGTCGATGCCGGTCGCGTTGCGGCCGCCATGCGTATAGATTTCCCAGGCGCTGAGATTGTCGCCGCCGACCGCCTGCGTGCGCCTGCGCTTGGCATCGATCGAGACGACGATGCACTGGTCGCCGAACTTATCGGCCGCCTCGGTGACGAAATCGGGATTGCTGACGGCTGCCGAATTGATCGAGACCTTGTCGGCGCCGCATAGCAGAAGCTTGCGGATATCGGCGATGGTTCGCACCCCGCCGCCGACCGTCAGCGGCATGAAGCACTGGTCCGCCGTACGCGACACGACATCGAAGATCGTCTCGCGATTGTCCGACGAGGCGGTGATGTCGAGGAAGCAGAGTTCGTCGGCGCCGGCCGCATCATAGGCCTTCGCCGCTTCGACGGGATCGCCGGCATCGACGAGATTGAGGAAATTGACGCCCTTGACGACGCGGCCGTCCTTGACGTCGAGGCAGGGGATCACACGGGCTTTGAGCGTCATTTACGCGGTCTCCTTTGCCCTGCTGGCCTTGATCAGCGCCAGCGCTTCCGCCGGATCGATCCGGCCGTCGTAAAGCGCACGACCTGAAATAGCCCCTTCAAGCTTCTGCGCATCGGGCTGCAGCATGCGCTTGATATCGTCGATGGAGGCAAGGCCGCCCGAGGCGATGACCGGAATGGAGACGGCATCGGCAAGCTCGAGCGTCGACGTCCAGTTGATGCCGGTCAGGATGCCGTCGCGGTCGATATCGGTGTAGATGATTGCGGCGACGCCGGCGCCCTCGAATTTCCTGGCAAGCTCGATGATGCCGAGTTCGGACGCCTCTGCCCAACCCTCGACGGCCACCTTGCCGCCCTTGGCATCGATACCGACGGCGACATGGCCTGGAAATTTCCGACAGGCCTCGATGACCAGATCAGGATTTCTGACCGCGACGGTGCCGAGAATGACGCGCCGCAGTCCGCGCGACAGCCAGGCTTCGATATGATAGAGCGTGCGGATGCCGCCGCCGAGCTGCACGGGATTCTTCGTCGCCTTCAGGATCGCTTCGACGGCATCGCCATTGGCCGAATGTCCCGCAAAGGCGCCGTCGAGATCGACCACGTGCAGCCATTCGAAACCCTGGTCTTCGAAGGATTTCGCCTGGGCGGCCGGATCGGTGTTGTAGACCGTCGCCTGCTGCATATCACCGAGCTTCAGGCGGACGCATTGGCCGCCCTTCAGATCGATCGCGGGAAAAAGGATCATGTCGTCTTACGTCCGTAGAGTGGTCGGTACCATCAGCGCATTCCACGCATCTACGATATCCGAGCGGAAAAAGACAGCGGCAATGGTGGCCGCGCCGAAAAGCAGAAGAAGCAGCAGGGTGACGGTAAAGCCGGCGCGGACCTGGCGCCAAAAGCCGAGGCGCTTCTTCATCGACTTCTCGATCTCGCGCACCCGGCGAAGCGCATCGCTGTTGACGGCGGCAAGCCGGATCTCGGGCTCCATCGCCTCCACATAGGTCTCGGCATAGCTCGAAAGAATCTGCGAGGCGCGGTCGCGCAGCGTGTTGCGCAGATCGGTCGAGAGATAATTGCTATTGACGGCAGCAAGCTCGGCCTCGTTGGGCGAACGGCCGGCATTGCGTTTGCGATGGCTGAGGACGAAATCGCGCTTTTGCCTCTCGTAGAGTGCATAGGCAAGCAGACCGATCAGATCGTCCTCGCCTTCGATATAGAATTCCAGCACGGCCTCGGCGATATCGCCGGCGCTGATGCCGCTGGCGCGCAGCTGGGAATTCTCGTTGCCGGCAAGGAATTCATGGATCATCGGTCCAGCCTTTCTTTCAATGCCTTGGCTGCATTGGAAAGCGCTTTTTTATGGATGGTTTCGTCGACACGGCGAATGATCGTTCCGTCGGGAAGCCGGATGTCAGAGAAGGGAGGCAGGCCCTCGCGGGATGGCCGCAGCGTATAGAACATCTTGCCTGATTTCCGTGAAGCCGGCATCGAGCGCACTCCTGTTCCGCCATTTCCATAAAGGGAAAATAAGGCGGCGGTATTACGGATTCCAGCGCAGGAAATTGGCGATCAACGCCAGGCCAAGCTTCTGGCTCTTTTCCGGATGAAACTGTGCCCCGGCCATGTTGTCGCGCCCGACGAGGGCGGTCATCGGGCCGCCATAGTCGACGGTCGCGATGACATCGTCGGAATTCTGGGCGGCAAGATGGTAGGAGTGGACAAAATAGGCATGCAGTCCCTGCGGCCCGGTCGGAATACCGTCGAACAGCGGGTGTTCGCGCTTCAGGTCGAGCGTGTTCCAGCCAATCTGCGGGATCTTGAGCGTGGGATCGCTGGGGGTCATCTCGACGACGTCGCCGGGAATCCAGCCGAAACCGTTAGTCACGGTCTTCTCGAGGCCGCGCGAGGACATCAGCTGCATGCCGACGCAGATGCCGAGGAACGGCCGCGCCTTCTTCTCGACGGCCTCGATCAGCACCTCGGCCATATCAGGTACGGCATCGAGGCCGTGGCGGCAGTCGGCATAGGCGCCGACGCCGGGAAGCACGATGCGGTCGGCCGCGGCAACATTCTCCGCCTTGTCGGTGAGATCGATATGCGCGTCGATGCCCGCCTCACGGGCGGCACGCTCGAAAGCCTTGGTCGCCGAGCGCAGGTTGCCGGAACCATAGTCGATAATCGCGACGCGCATCGTCAGCGTCCTCCATCAAAACCGAAAAGACCGAGCGAGGTAGCATGGCCGTGGCGGCCGTCCGGGTGGGATTTGTTCTCCCAGGCCGGCGCCGCTGCGCCGTCACGCTCCGCAATGTTTGCCCTGTCCGAGAAATAGACCTGCTCGGCAATGCCGATCGTATCGGCCGCAATGAGCGCCTCTTCGTTCCAACCCTTGGCGGCAAGGCTGCGGACACGGAAATACTGACCCTCGAGGCCGACCAGTATATTCACGCCCAGCATGATTGCCGCTCCTGCCGGCCAGAGGCCCGGCTCATCCATCAGTGCACCGCCCACTGCCTGCAGCAGAAAAGCTGCGACAGCATGCAGCCATAACCGGTGAACCAGCAGCCATGGCCACGGGAAGAGGAAGCCGAGGAACGTGAAGCCGTCGCGGATGGTTCGCGTCTCGTCAGCAGGCGCATTCGTACCGCCGGGCGGCGTCAGGAAAATATAGCTCGATGTCATTGTCGCCACTCCCTTGAGGGGCTCAGACGAGCGTGCCCTTCGTCGAGGGAACACGGCCCGCCTGTCTCGGATCGATCTCTGTCGCCGTGCGCAATGCGCGGGCAACGGCCTTAAAGCATGTCTCGGCAATATGGTGGTTGTTGGCACCATAGTGGTTGAGAATATGCAAGGTGATGCCGGCATTCTGGGCGAGCGCTTGGAAGAATTCGCGCACGAGCTCGGTATCGAAGGTGCCGATCTTCGGCGCGCTGAAGGCGACGTTCCAGACGAGGAACGGCCGGCCGGAAAGATCGACCGCGGCCTTGGTCATCGTCTCGTCCATGGCAAGATCGATCGAAGCGTAACGCGTGATGCCGCGCCGGTCGCCAAGCGCCTTGGAGATCGCCTGGCCGATCGCGATACCTGTATCCTCGACGGTGTGGTGGTCGTCGATATGCAGGTCGCCCTTGGCCTCGATTTCCATATCGATGAGGGAATGTCGCGAAAGCTGATCGAGCATGTGATCGAAGAAGCCGACGCCCGTCGAAATCTTCGATTTGCCGGTGCCGTCGAGATTGACGGAAACGGAAATCGAGGTCTCGTTGGTCTTGCGGGAAACGCTGCCCGTGCGGCTTGCTGCGGTCTCGGCCATATGGCCCTCCATCGGGAATAAGGCCGTTCCTTATCAGGCGCATGGGGAAATATCCAGAAGCCGGGGAAGAGAAAAGCCGGCCCATTTGCAATCGGCTCCGGCCCACTTACATAGGGTTCAACAAGGCCGGCATGCGGTCTAGAGGAACGGCCCGCGTAATGGGCAGACAGGTGTTTTATGACAACAATCATTACAGTTCGAAAAGGCGGTAAAGTAGTGATGGCGGGTGATGGCCAGGTGAGCCTCGGCCAGACCGTCATGAAGGGCAATGCCCGCAAGGTTCGCCGCATCGGCAAGGGCGAAGTCATCGCCGGTTTCGCCGGCGCTACCGCCGATGCCTTTACCCTGCTCGAAAGGCTGGAAAAGAAGCTGGAGCAATATCCCGGCCAGCTGATGCGCGCGGCCGTCGAGCTCGCCAAGGACTGGCGCACGGACAAGTACCTGCGCAATCTCGAAGCCATGATGCTCGTCGCTGACAAGTCGATCACGCTCGCGATCACCGGCAATGGCGACGTTCTGGAACCGGAACATGGCACGACGGCGATCGGTTCCGGCGGCAATTTTGCCCTCGCGGCCGCCCTCGCACTGATGGATAGCGACAAATCCGCCGAAGAAATCGCCCGCCGCGCCCTCGATATCGCCGCCGACATCTGCGTCTACACGAACCACAATGTTGTGGTGGAATCGCTGGATGCCGAAGGCTGAACCCTATGCCTTCCGGCCACTTGCCGCGGTTGACCTGCCGCTCCTCGCCAAATGGCTGGAGAGCCGGCATGTCAGGCGCTGGTGGGGCAATCCGGCCAAGGCGCTGGCTTCGATGGAAGAGCATATCGATGCGGCGTCCGTCTCGTGCTTCATGGTCGCGCTTGACGGAAAGGACTTCGCCTTTATTCAAGCGGCCGATCTCGACGACGAGGACGATGAAGCGCTCGCCGGTCAGCCGAAGGGCACCTATGGCATCGATCAGTTCATCGGCGTCGAGGAACTCGCGGGCAAGGGTCATGGACCGGCCTTTATGATAGAGTTCTGCAATATGCTCTTTGCAAAGGGCGCGCAGCGGATCCTCGTCGATCCGCATCCGGATAATGCATTCGCAATCAGAGCCTATACCAAGGCGGGCTTTCAAGGACTTGGCGAAACAACGACGAATTACGGCCGGGCGCTGTTGATGGCCCTGGACCGCCAGGAGAATAACACCCAATGACGACTTTTTCCCCCCGCGAGATCGTTTCCGAACTCGACCGCTACATCATCGGCCAGCATGATGCCAAACGCGCCGTCGCGATTGCGCTGCGCAATCGCTGGCGCCGCCAGCAGCTCGACCCGAGCCTGCGCGACGAAGTCATGCCGAAGAATATCTTGATGATCGGCCCGACCGGCGTCGGCAAGACCGAGATCTCCCGCCGTCTGGCAAAGCTCGCCGGCGCACCCTTCATCAAGGTCGAGGCCACCAAGTTCACCGAAGTCGGCTATGTCGGCCGCGATGTCGAGCAGATCATCCGCGACCTCGTCGAAGTGGGCATCGGCCTGGTGCGCGAGAAGAAGCGGGCCGAGGTACAGGCGAAGGCCCATGTGAGCGCCGAGGAACGCGTTCTCGATGCGCTGGTCGGCACGACAGCGTCGCCCGCCACGCGCGAAAGCTTCCGCAAGAAGCTCAGGGACGGCGAACTCGACGACAAGGAAATCGATATCGAGGTGGCCGATGCCGGCTCCGGCATGGGCGGCTTCGAAATTCCAGGCATGCCGGGCGCCAATATCGGCGTGCTGAACCTGTCGGAAATGTTCGGCAAGGCAATGGGCGGCCGCACCAAGAAGGTCCGCACGACGGTCAAGGCCTCCTACACCGATCTGATCCGCGACGAATCCGACAAGCTGATCGACAACGAGGTGATCCAGCGCGAGGCCGTTCGCTCCACCGAGAATGACGGCATAGTCTTCCTCGACGAAATCGACAAGATTGCAGCCCGCGACGGCGGCATGGGCGCCGGCGTTTCGCGCGAAGGCGTCCAGCGTGACCTGCTGCCGCTGGTCGAAGGCACGACGGTTTCGACCAAGTACGGACCGGTCAAGACGGACCATATCCTCTTCATCGCTTCCGGCGCCTTCCACGTCTCCAAGCCCTCGGATCTTCTCCCCGAGCTGCAGGGCCGTCTGCCGATCCGCGTCGAACTGCGTCCGCTGAACAAGGAAGATTTCCGCCGGATCCTGACCGAAACGGAAGCGAGCCTCATCCGCCAGTACCGCGCGCTGATGGAGACGGAAAGCCTGAGCCTCGATTTCACCGACGACGCGATCGACGCGCTCGCCGATGTCGCCGTGCATCTGAACTCCTCCGTCGAAAACATCGGCGCTCGCCGTCTGCAGACGGTGATGGAGCGGGTCCTGGACGATATTTCCTACAACGCGCCGGATCGGGGTGGGACGGCAGTCACGATCGATGCCGCTTATGTGCGCGAACATGTCGGCGATCTCGCCCAGAATACGGATCTCTCGCGCTTCATCCTGTGATATCGGCGCACCGCTTCATGCCTTTCCCGGTATGAATGACGGATTGTGACGAACTCAACCCTCGACAGCGGGCCTTTTACTTTCTAGTGAAGGCCCGTTTTGTTTTCCGCTCCGGCTTTATTCGGCCAAGATTCTGGTCCAGTCAGCCGCATCGCGAACAGGACGATGAACGGACGGGATAGCGGATCGTGCGACGCCTTTTGACAAGCCTTATGATTGCCGTTGCCCTGGTGAATTCGGCGCCCGCTTTCGCAATGCAGACTGTGCCGGCGGGCAACCGTCATGCCGAGCAGCCCGATATCCCCGGCGCTTCTGTCAGGCGTACCAAGGGCACCAAGAGCAGCTTCGATGGGAAATACGAAAAGGTCCACGATCTTCTCGCGTCCGATCACGAGCTGATGGCCAAGATCCGCAAGGTCTCCAGCGCCTACGGCATCAACCCCATCCACGTCATCGGCGCGATCGTCGGCGAACATACCTATAATGTCGACGCCTACGACCGGCTGCAGGCCTATTACGTCAAGGCCGCCTCCTATGCCGGAGAAAGCTTCCGCTTCGCCTATGACGGCGAAAACGTCGACGATTTCGTCGCACGGCCGCAATTCGCTGCGTGCAAGGGCAAGAGTGATTCCTACACGCTCTGGTCCTGCCGGGAAGACATCTGGGAAAGCGATTTCCGTGGCAAGACCGTGGGCGGCGAGAGCTTCCCGAACAACCGCTTCAGCGCGGTCTTCTTCCAGCCCTTCTATGCCGGCCAGACCTTTGGTCTCGGCCAGGTCAACCCGCTGACGGCGCTGATGCTCTCCGATCTCGTCAGCCGCGTGTCGGGCTATCCCAAGCTCAACGAGAAGAATGCCGGCGCGGTCTACAAGGCCATCATGGATCCCGACATCTCGCTTGCCTTCGTCGCGGCCTCGATCCGCACGTCGATCGACGATTATAAGGAGATTGCCGGCATGGATATTTCAGGCAATCCCGGCCTGACGGCGACGCTTTATAATGTCGGCAACTCACGTCAGCGTGCCGCTGCTCTGGCCGCGAAGAACCGCTCTGGCGGCGCGACGGTCTGGCCGGAGGAGAATTATTACGGCTGGCTGATCAACGACAAGCTGGACGAGCTCAAGGGCCTGCTCTAGCTTTAAGCTTGCCGGGAAGACGCCGATCTTCCCCGAAAGGCTTTGATGATGGACATGCGTCCTGATCCCTTCGTTCCGCCGGCACCGTTGCCACGCACAGTGCCGCCGAGCCGGTTGGAAATCATCCGCATCATCCTGCGTAACCCGCTCGAACTCTGGGGCGAGCCGTCCTATACGCTGCCCTGGATCCGCACCAGTTTCTTCGGCCAGCGGACGCTGATCGTCAACGATCCCGGCCTCATCAAGCATGTGCTGGTCGACAACGCCAATAACTACCGCATGTCGGATATTCGCCAACTCGTCCTGCGTCCGATCCTCCGCGACGGTCTTCTGACCGCCGAAGGTCTCGTCTGGAAGAGATCACGCAAGGCGGTGGCGCCTGTTTTCACGCCCCGTCATGCCCAAGGCTTCGCCGGGCAAATGCTGCGCCAGTCCGAAGACTATGCCCGCAAATATGAGAGTGCGGCTGAGGCAGGCGCAATTTTCGATATCAGCACCGATATGACCGAACTGACTTTCGCGATTCTTGCGGAGACCTTGTTCTCCGGTGAAATCGTCACCTCGAGCGGCCATTTCGCCGATGATGTCAATGAACTCCTGCATCGTATGGGTCGCATCGATCCGATGGATCTGATGCGCGCACCGTCCTGGGTTCCACGTGTGACACGCATCGGCGGTCAGAAAGTGCTGGAGAAATTCCGCTCCATCGTGCGCGACACGATGGATATGCGGCTCGCAAAGATGAAGACGAATCGCAGCACCGCACCTCAGGATTTCCTGACACTGCTGCTGGAGCAGACAGGCCCCGACGGGCTGACGAAAGACGAGATCGAAGACAATATTCTGACTTTCATCGGTGCGGGGCATGAGACCACGGCGCGGGCCTTGGCCTGGACGTTGTATTGCGTATCGAACAGTCCGCATATCCGCGAGGCGATGGAACAGGAAATCGACGCGGTGCTCGCCACGGGAGCCGAGCCTGTGGAATGGCTGGATATGATGCCGCAGACGCGCGCCGCCTTCGAGGAGGCTTTGCGCCTCTATCCGCCGGCGCCATCCATCAATCGTGCCGCCATATCGGATGATTCCTGGACGAGCGCCAAGGGCGAACGGGTCGAGATCGAGACCGATGTCACCGTGCTCATCATGCCCTGGACGCTGCATCGCCACGAACGCTACTGGGACAGGCCGCGTGCCTATATGCCCGAACGCTTCCTTCCGGAAAATCGCGGCTCCATCGGACGCTTCCAGTTCCTGCCCTTCGGCGCCGGACCGCGTGTCTGCATCGGTGCGACCTTTGCGCTTCAGGAAGCGGTGATTGCCCTTGCCGTCCTGATGCGCCGCTATCGATTCGATTCCATCGATCAGACGAATCCGTGGCCGGTGCAGAAACTGACGACACAGCCGCAGAATGGACTGCCGATGCGCGTGACGCGGCGCATAATTTCCAGAATGGCATAAATCTTTCTAATTATTGCGGAATTGACTATGAATGAAAGCCGGGCAAAGTGGCAGCATTCAAAGTCGTCGCCAGGGAGAATCTCGCATGAGCCGCATTGATAAGAACGGTCTTGCCATCGAAGCCGTCCTTCACGATTTCCTCGTCAAGGAGGTACTGCCGGGCCTGGCGGTCGATGCGGACAAGTTCTTTGTCGATTTTTCGGCGATCGTCCACGATCTCACCCCGAAAAACCGGGCGCTGCTCGCCAAACGCGACGACCTGCAGGCAAAGATCGACGACTGGTATCGCCGCCATGGCGCCCCGGCGGATATGGACGAATACCAGTCCTTTCTCCGCGAAATCGGCTATCTCCTGCCGGAGGGTTCGGATTTCCAGGTCTCGACGCAAAACGTCGATCCCGAAATCGCCTCGATCGCCGGCCCGCAGCTCGTCGTTCCCGTCATGAATGCCCGCTATGCCCTGAACGCCGCCAATGCCCGCTGGGGTTCGCTCTATGATGCGCTCTACGGCACGGACGCCATTCCCGAGGGCGACGGCGCCGAAAAGGGCAAGGGCTACAATCCGAAGCGCGGCGAGAAGGTCATCGCCTGGGTGCGCGATTTCCTCGACATATCCGTGCCGCTGCAGGATTGGCGCTGGAAGGACGTCGGGAGCTTCACCGTCAAGGATGGGGAGCTCGTGGTCAGATCGATCGACGGCGAGCGGGTAGCGCTCAGGGAGAGCGGGCATTTCGCCGGCTATCGCGGCGATGCCGCCGCTCCCACGCATATTCTTCTGAAGAACAATGGCATTCACATCGACATCGTCATCGATGCGACGACGCCGATCGGCAAGGCCGATTCGGCTCATATCTCCGATGTCTGGCTGGAATCGGCGATCACCACGATCATGGACTGCGAGGATTCGATTGCCGCTGTCGATGGCGAGGACAAGGTCGTCGTTTATCGCAACTGGCTCGGCCTGATGAAGGGCGATCTGCAGGAAGAAGTGGCAAAGGGCGGAACGAGCTTCATTCGCAAGCTCAATCCGGATCTGGACTATACCGGCCCTGACGGTGCCGCCTTCGAGGTGCATTGCCGTTCTCTGATGCTGGTTCGCAATGTCGGCCACCTCATGACCAATCCTTCCATCCTCGATCGCGACGGCAATGAAGTGCCGGAAGGCATCATGGATGCAGTCGTGACCGGCCTGATTGCGCTTTACGATATCGGCCCGGCCGGCCGGAAGAAGAATTCCCGCACCGGCTCCATGTATGTGGTTAAGCCGAAGATGCATGGGCCCGAAGAGGTCGCCTTCGCCGTCGAGATCTTCTCGCGGGTCGAAGATGCGCTCGGCATGGCGCGCAACACCATCAAAATGGGCATCATGGACGAGGAGCGCCGCACGACCGTCAATCTCAAGGAGTGCATCCGCGCCGCCCGCGAGCGCGTCGTCTTCATCAATACCGGTTTCCTCGACCGCACCGGCGACGAGATCCACACCTCGATGGAAGCCGGCCCGATGATTCGCAAGGGCGACATGCGCCAGGCGGCCTGGATTTCAGCCTATGAGAATTGGAACGTCGACATCGGCCTCGAATGCGGCCTCTCCGGCCATGCCCAGATCGGCAAGGGCATGTGGGCAATGCCGGACCTGATGGCGGCGATGCTGGAACAGAAGATCGCCCATCCGAAAGCCGGCGCCAACACGGCCTGGGTGCCGTCGCCGACGGCGGCAACCCTGCATGCCACCCATTATCATCGCGTCAATGTCGCCAGGGTCCAGCAGGGGCTGAAGGATCGCGCCCGTGCCAAACTGTCCGACATCCTATCCGTGCCGGTCGCCGTGCGGCCGAACTGGACGCCGGAGGAGATCCAGCGCGAGCTCGACAACAATAGCCAGGGCATCCTCGGTTATGTCGTTCGCTGGATCGACCAGGGCGTCGGCTGCTCGAAAGTGCCCGACATCAACAATGTCGGCCTGATGGAGGATCGCGCGACGCTGCGCATCTCGGCCCAGCACATGGCGAACTGGCTGCATCACAAGGTTATCACCGAGGCTGAGATCGTCGAGACGATGAAACGCATGGCCGCGGTCGTCGACCGGCAGAACGCATCGGACCCTGCATACCAGCCTATGGCGGACAATTTTGATGATTCGATCGCCTTCCAGGCCGCCCTCGATCTTGTCGTGAAGGGCAGGGAGCAGCCGAACGGCTACACCGAGCCGGTGCTTCACCGCCGCCGCCTCGAACTCAAGGTGAAGCAGTCCGCATGACGGAGAAGACGAAAAGGCCGCCAGGACGATAGTCCGGCGGCCTTTTTTATACCGAATTCGATATCTAGCTTACTGGATGACGATGACCTTGGAGGTCGCCTTGCCCGGACGGACGCGGCTATAGAGGTCGATGACGTCCTGGTTCATCAGGCGAATGCAGCCCGAGGAAGCGGCGGTGCCGATCGAAGCCCATTCCGGCGTGCCGTGCAGGCGGAAGAGCGTGTCCTTGCCGTCCTCGTTGAAGAGATACATGGCGCGTGCGCCGAGCGGATTGCTGAGGCCCGGACCCATGCCGTCTTCGACGTATTTGGCGACATCGGGACGGCGGACAGCCATTTCTTTCGGCGGGTGCCAGGTCGGCCATTCCTGCTTCCAGGCGACGTAGGCGGTGCCGGCCCATGCGAAGCCCTGCTTGCCGACGCCGATGCCGTAGCGCATCGCCTTACCGTTGGCCAGGATGTAATAGAGGAAGCGCTCGCGCGTGTTGACGATGATCGTTCCGGGGCGCTCGGTGGTCTGGTAGCTGACGACTTGGCGGCGGAACTGCGGCTTGACCCTGTCGATCGGGATTGCCGGCAGGGAGTATCCGGCATCCTTCGTCACGCCGTAGGCGTCATTGAAGATCTGCGCAGTCTGGACCGTCGGGCCTGCGCCCTTGTCGTCAACGGATGCACTGTCTGATGTCGTGGAGCAACCGGCCAGGGCGAGCGTCGCCAGCAGGCCAAATACAGGGAAGGCATTGCGGATGCGCATAGATGACTCTTGAAGTTTTGGGGCAAGGAGAACGGTCTTTCGACCATCGTTGATTATGGTTTATTTTCGATTAACTTGCGCTTTGCAAGACTACTGCAGTGCGACAAATCCCTCTGCCGCGCAAATTAGAAGCGCATGGTTTTTTTGCAACAACACGCCAGACCCTACGATGGTTATCCATGACGATTTTGAGCGTTTACAATAACAATCCGTTAATCGATGGCCGGCAATCGGACAGAGCCATGATGGTGCGGCGCGGAACACAGATATTGTTGCATGAAATGCGCCACGCGGTGCTGCCTGAACTGCCGCTTGCGAGCGGCCGCCGTGCCGATCTGATCACTCTTTCGGAAAAGGGCGAGGTCTGGATCATCGAAATCAAGACATCGATCGAGGATTTCAGGGTGGATCGCAAATGGCCGGAATACAGGGCGCATTGCGATCGTCTGTTCTTCGCGACTCACAAGGATGTGCCGCTGGACATCTTTCCCGAGGAATGCGGGCTTTTCCTTTCGGACGGTTATGGCGCCCACATGATTCGCGAGGCGCCGGAACACCGCATGGCCCCTGCCACGCGCAAGTCCGTCACGCTTAATTTCTCGCGGGCCGCCGCCCAGAGGCTCATGATGGCCGAATGGGCGAACGGGAAACCGTTCGATGTGGATGATGTCTGATACTGGCGCGCCAGTTTATTTCGGCGCGCGTTTGGCAAGGATGCGCTGCAGGGTCCGCCGGTGCATGTTGAGCCTGCGCGCCGTTTCGGAGACGTTGCGCTCGCACATTTCATAGACCCGCTGGATATGTTCCCAGCGCACGCGGTCGGCCGACATCGGATTTTCCGGAAGCTCCGCCTTTTCACCCGGGCGCTGCGTCAGCGCCGAGAAGACGTCGTCGGCATCTGCCGGCTTGGCAAGATAGTCAACGGCACCGAGCTTTACGGCCGTTACCGCCGTTGCGATATTACCGTAGCCGGTCAGCACGATGATTCTGGTGTCGTCGCGCCGCTGGCGGATAGCTTCGATGACGTCGAGCCCGTTGCCGTCGCCGAGCCGAAGATCGACCACCGCATATTTTGGTGGCCGGCCCTTCGATTTCGCAACGCCTTCCGCCACTGATTCGGCCGTCTCCACCTGGAAGCCCCGCGTTTCCATCGCCCGCGCCAGCCGGCGCAGGAACGGTCCATCATCATCGACGATCAGCAGGCTGGCATCGGGACCGATATGGTCTTCATCCGACGTGGCGAAATTTTCATGGTTCTGTTCTGTCATCGTCTCGGGTCCTGGCGGCTGAGCGCCGTTCTCGGTCAGCCGCAATTTCTACTTATGCCCATAAGCTCATTTTGTCGAATTTGAGTCGATCAGCATGCGCGGCCATTCGATGCGGATGCGGGCACCGGCACTTTCCGGGTCGCGGTTCTCGAAAATCAGCGATGCGCCCGAGCGTTCCAGCAGCGTCTTGGCGATGAAAAGGCCGAGCCCGAGGCCGCCGGCCGTATCTTCCTTCTGCCGCCGGGTCACGTAGGGTTCGCCGATTCGCGTCAGAATGTCGGGCGCATAACCGTTGCCGTCGTCCTCGATGACGATCAGCACTTTGTCGTGATCGTGCTCGACCGTGACGGTCACTTTCTCCCTGGCATAGTCGACGGCATTTTCAATGAGGTTGCCGAGCCCGTACATGATGCCGGCATTGCGGTCGGTCACCGGCTCGCTCTTGCGCGGGCTCTTTTCGATGAGCTCGAGTGTGATGCCGAATTCGCGGTGCGGCGCGACGATCTCCTCGATCATCGAGGACAGCGGCAGCCGGCGCATATGCGCTTCGCCTTCGGAGGAAAGCGTTGTCAGTCGCCGCAGGATGTCACGGCAGCGTTCGCTCTGGCTGCGCAGCAGCATGACGTCTTCACGAAAACGGTCGTCGTCCTTGAGTTCCCGCTCCATTTCCTTGGCGACGACGCTGATCGTAGCGAGCGGCGTGCCGAGTTCGTGTGCGGCGGCCGCGGCAAGCCCATCGAGCTGCGAAAGGTGCTTTTCCCGCTGCAGCACCAGTTCGGTCGCCGCCAGCGCATCGGCAAGCTGGCTCGCCTCCATCGAGACGCGATAGGCATAGAAGGCCGCAAACGCCATCGTCGAGGCGATCGAACACCAGACGCCGAACTGCATGACATTGTGCACATTGATCTCGACCCCGTCGAACCAGGGCAGCGGGAAGGGCGAAAAGGCAAGCACCGTAATGCAGACCATCGCAAAGCCGATCAGCGCGGTACTGTAGCGGATCGGCTGCGAGGCAAAGGAGATGATGACGGGTACGCAGACGAGTGCAGCGAAGGGATTGGCAAGGCCGCCGGTGATGAAGAGCAGCGCGCAGAGCTGCAGGAGATCGAAGCCAAGCAACGCAAAGGCGGCCGGCGGCTCCAGCCGGTGCGTCGTCGGATAGCGGATCGTCAGATAGAAATTCACCCAGGCAAGGGCGGCAATCAGCGAGGAGCTCGCAACCAGCGGCAAGGGAAATTTCAGCCAGAAGGCAACGATGAACACCGTCAGCGCCTGCCCGCCGACGGCAAGCCAGCGCAATCGCACCAGCGTCTGCAGGCGCAGCTTCCGGCTGTTATGCCGGTCTTCCAGCGTATGGCTTTCCGTCTTGTCGATCATGCCCTGGGGCTCCTTGGATGGCCCTCATGTACCACGCGGTTTCGCACGTGTCGTCGGCAACGCCTCTTCCGGCCGCTCCGGCCAGGGGTGCCGGGGATAGCGTCCGCGCATTTCGGCGCGCACGTCCTTCCACGAGCCGGCCCAGAAGCCCGGCAGGTCGCGCGTCGTCTGAATCGGCCGGTGCGCCGGCGAGGTGAGTTCCAGAAGCAGCGGCAGGCGGCCTCCCGCGATCGCCGGGTGTTGCTTCAGCCCGAACAGCTCCTGCACGCGGATCGTCAGCGCCGGCTCCTCACCTTCATACTGGATCGGATGCCGCTGGCCGGTCGGCGCCTCGAAATGCGTCGGCGCAAGCCGGCTAAGATCGCGCTGCAGGTCGTGCGGGACCAGCGACATCAGCCCGTTCGAAAGCCCGCCCGCAGAAATCTCCGAAAGGCTGCGGGCCTCCGTCTGGAAGGGCGCGAACCAATCGTCCAGCCGGGAAAGCATGGCGGCGTCGCTGACGTCGGGCCAGGGATCGCCGATCGTCCGGTGAAGGAAGCCGATCCGTTCGCGAAGCTGCAGTGCCTCCTTCGAGAAGGCAAGCTGATCGAGCCCGAGCTCGCGTACCCCCTCCATCAGCGCCTGGGTGACGGCGGCTCCGAAAGGGCGCGGCAGGGGCGTCTCCTCGAAGAGGATCGCGCCGAGCCGGGTCGCCCGCCGCGCTCGGACCTGCCGGCTCTGCCGGTCGAAGAATGTCTGGTCCTCGGTTCTGATTTCGCCGGGCAGCTCCGCTTCGATGTCGGCGCGCGTCACCTCGGCGGCGGCCAGAACCCGCCCCTGCGCTGCCCGTCCGGTGAGGTCGGCGATGACAAGCATCTGGCTGCCGGCGAGCCTCTCGGTTTCCGGTAGCTCGGCCCCGCGCCCGTTCGCCATCACGAATCGGCCGCGCCCGCCGCGCTGAAGTGCTACTCTGTCCGGAAATGCATGCAGCAGAAGTTGGCCCGCCAACGCCGGCGCTGCTGAAGGAACTGTGTCGAGGCCGGCGCCCAGCCGCCCCGCCAGGCGTCGCGAGGCATCGGCTCTTTCGCCGCGCTCGGCCTTGAAGCGTCGCAGCCGCTCCTCGATGTCGACGCTCGTTCCGCCGAGCCCCTGTTCGGTCAGGAGCACCGCGATCATCGCCGCATCGCGGGCATGGCCCGATTCGCCTGCTGATACGACCATGGCGGCAAGCCGCGGCGGCAAAGCGAGATCGCGCATCACCTTGCCGCGCGCCGTCAGGGCGCCGTCTCTGTCGAGCGCGCCCAGTTGGCCGAGCAGCGCCCGTGCTTCCCTGAGTGTCGTTTCCGGCGGCTGATCGACGAAGGCAAGGGATGCTGGATCCTGGACGCCCCAATGCGCGAGATCGAGCACCAGCCCGGAAAGATCGCTGGAAAGGATCTGCGGCGGCGTGAAGGCCGGCAGTGCCGCCGTCTGCCCCTGGTGCCACAGCCGGATTGCGATGCCGGGTTCCGTTCGTCCTGCACGGCCGGCTCGCTGATCGGCAGAGGCTCGCGACACCCGCACCGTTTCGAGCCGCGTGATCCCGGTCGACGCTTCGAAGACCGGCAGGCGCTGCAGCCCGCTGTCGATCACGATCCTGATGCCGTCGATGGTGATCGACGTCTCGGCGATCGAGGTGGCAAGCACAATCTTGCGGGTACCCTTCGGTGCCGGCCGGATCGCTGCATCCTGCTCTTTCTGGCTGAGATTGCCGTAAAGGGGTGCAATCAGCGTTTCAGGCCCGAATCGTCCCTGCAGGCGCTCCACGGTCCGCGTGATTTCGGCCTGGCCGGGCAGGAAGGCAAGGATCGAGCCGTCCTCGTCGGCATGCGCATCGATGATCGCCCGTGTGACCGCATCCTCGATGCGCTCGCCGCCCGGCCGGTCCTGGTAACGGATATCGATTGGAAAGCTGCGCCCCAGGCTTTCGATGACAGGAGGGTGATCGAGCAGGGCGGCTACGCGCTCTACGTCGAGCGTTGCTGACATCACGAGAATGCGCAAATCCTCGCGCAGGGCCGACTGGACGTCGAGCGCCAGCGCCAGCCCGAAATCGGCATCCAGCGATCGCTCGTGGAATTCGTCGAAGAGTACCGCCGAGACGCCGGTCAGTTCCGGATCGTCGAGGATCATCCGGGCGAAAACCCCTTCAGTCACCACTTCGACCCGCGTCGCGGCCGATATCCTGTTGTCAAGGCGCATGCGGTAGCCGACCGTCTCGCCGACCTGTTGGCCGAGCAACGACGCCATCCGACTTGCCGCCGCCCGCGCCGCAAGCCGCCGCGGCTCCAGCAGGATGATCTTGCCGTCGCCGCGCCAGGCCTGGTCGAGCAGGGAAAGCGGCACCAGCGTCGTCTTGCCGGCGCCGGGCGGGGCGGAAAGAACGGCGCGCCTCTGCTCGGCCAGCGCCGTGGCGACGGCAGGCAGGACATGGGAAACCGGAAGCTCCGGCAATGATGCACCGATTTTCACTTGCGGCCTGCCACCGTCTCATAGGCAAGGATGGCGGCGGCGAGATCCTCGAGCGCCGCGCCGACCGATTTGAACAGCGTGATTTCCTCGTCATGGCTTCGCCCGCCATGCGCGCCGCTGACGAGTTCCGCAAGCTCTGATTTGATGTCGTTCAGTCGTAACACACCGCTTTTCAGCGGCTGGACGATATCGCCGGCCTCGCTGGTGGCGCCGGCGCGGGTATCGACATGGACCGAAGCGCGGCGGATAGCCTCGTCGTCGCTTTCACGCATGCTTGGCTTGAAGGCGCCGACGAGATCGAGATGGGCGCCGGGCTTCAACCATTCGCCTGATATCAGCGGCTCGCCCGAAAGCGTGGCGCAGGAAATGATATCGGCCGTTCGCGCTGCGGCTTCCCTGTCCGCGGTTGCCTCGGCATCGAGGCCGAACGCTCGTGCTTCGGCTGCGATCTTCTCTGCCGCTTGCTCGTTGCGGCCCCAGATCCTGTATTTCTTGATTGGGCGGGTCGTGCCATGGGCGAGCATCAGGTTGAGCGACAGCCGCCCGGTTCCGCAGACGAGCATTTCTTCCGCATCCGGGCGGGCGAGATAACGGGCTGCCAGCGCCGATGCCGCCGCCGTTCGCCGCGCGGTCAGCTCACCGCCGTCGATCACGGCGAGCATTTCACCAGTTGCGCCGGAGGAAAGAAGATAGGTTCCAGAGATTGCCGGCAGGCTGCGCCGCACATTGCCTGGAAAAACCGAAACCGCCTTCACCCCGGCATAGAGTCCGGGAACCCAGGCCGGCATCAGAAGCAGTGTCGCACTCTCCTCGCCGGGCACGTCCATGTCGTGATGGTGGCGCACCGGCATCACGCATTCGCTCGCGAACATGGCAGCGATCGCCTCGATCAGTTCGGGCCAGGGCAGGGCCGCGCGCGTCTGTTCTTCATCGAGGACAAGCATTTTTCACTCCGCCGGATCGTTCTTTCCCGCCAAACTAGCGAGTGAGGCACGTAAGAGGCAAGCGCCCTGGAATTCCATCTCAGGCTTCCCATATAGCTCTTGTCTCCTTCGCGAAGTCATTCCTGGGGATTCGGCGAAAACGAATCTCAAATATCGCTCGATCGAGCGGCGAATTTGCGCGTTTTTGGAAACGGTTGCTAAAACCCCTTAATTTTCAACCTGTTACAAAAATGTCAAAAAACTTTGTTTTGGTGTGTTGACTGTTTGGGAGGGTTAGTTCTATAAGCCCACTCACTGAACGAGGGCGGCGGCGCTGCTGGCGACGAAGTCTTTCGTTCTAA
>NZ_ML133660.1:0-148701 GCF_003985135.1 Rhizobium fabae | reverse complement strand
CGTAAAACAGCGCTTCCTGCATCACTGTCCGCTCGCCCATCATCGTACTGTCCTCCCAATGCCTGGAACGACTGAATCAGAACTTCACACCGACAGCAACACCGACTTTTTCAACGGTATCGGCCAAGAGCTGTCGTTTCCCATTCCGGCATGCGCCGGAAGCGGGCGTCTGAATTCATAGAATCTTGAATACATCGTACTCGACACCATCAGCACGCCGGCCGCCTCGCGCAACCGCGACGATTTGGTTGAGCCACGAGTGCCGTGGTGCGGCCGTCTCGAAATAAGGGGTCGACCGCAGATAGTATTCCGAGGGATCGACCGCTTTGCGCCACCCGAGGACATTGTGGCGTCGCAAACCTTCCTATTTCTTCCGTCACTTTAATGATGGCCGCCAAGGATATCGCCAATGGGATGGGAAGCACTCGGGCACTGGGGTGACGATGCGGTTCGCATCGAACCGCTTACGGGTGGAGTTGCCAACGACGTGTGGAGCGTTCGCGTCCATGGGCAGATCGCGGTCGGTCGTCTCGGCTCCAGGCCCGATGCTGATCTCGCATGGGAAACCGAGCTACTCCGACACCTCGACCGTGAAGGTATGACCGTTCCAGTGCCGATTCCGACCACTGACGGCCGGCTGTTCGTGGACGGTCTGGTGGTGATGAAATACATGGAGGGCGGACCGCCCGAGACGGAGTCCGACTGGCGTCGCGTGGCCGACACGCTCCGCGAGCTGCATCGGTTGACGCAGGGCTGGCCGCAGCGCCCGGGCTGGCGATCGTCGACCGACCTCCTGCATGCCGAAACCGGAACGAGGATCAACCTTTCCGCGATGCCGCCTGAGGGTGTTGTCAGATGTCGAGCGGCGTGGGCGCGGCTAATCGGGCGTCAGACATGCGTTGTCCACGGCAACCCGAACAACCCTGGCAATATCCGCATGACCGCCGATCGGGTCGCATTGATCGACTGGGATGAGTCACATGTCGACGTCCCCGACCTTGACCTGGTCCTGCCCGGCAACGCTGCCGATCTCGACGACGGCGCGCATGACATTGCCGCGCAAGCCTCAGCCGCATGGGAAGCCGCCGTCTGCTGGCAGGACGAGTATGCAGTCAGGCGGCTTGCCGAAGTTCGAGCTGTCTGAGCAGTTTCGGCGGATCGACCGCTGCGCCGACGATCGTCAAGCGGGCATGCGTGACTGCCGTCATCCCAGCGGATCGGCCGTGAAGAATTCGTAGCTGTTGCCATCGTCGTCCCAGACATAAACCCCGCGCCCGCCATTCAGGCGATTTATCGCGTGGTCTCGCGTAAACGGCCCTGATCCGAACAGCAGCTCACCCGCCGTGGCGCGGCGCAGAATCGCATCGAAATCCGGGTCGCTGACCAGGAAAGCGAAATGACCGAAGACGAAGGCACTCCCGTCATAGAAGTCGAGCGTCAGCCGATCGTTGACCCGCACGGCGGCGAACGGCCCCGAGACATGCATAGGTGCGGCGTCGATCAGGTCGGCGAAGAAGCGTGCTGCCGCCGCTTTGTCGGTGCAGTGGACGATGGCGTGATTGAGTTCGAGATCCATGTGGTAATACCTCTTCAAGAGAATGATCGGCAATCAGTGCATCAACCGGCCGCCAGCGATGTCGAGCGTCGCGCCGGTCAGCCAGCCGGCGCTTTCCGACGCCAGGAACAAGGTCGCCGCGGCGATGTCGGCCGGCGTTCCCAGTCGGCGCAGCGGATGGGCATCGGCGATCTTCTGTCGCACCGCGGGTGGCATGTGTTCCGCCGTGCGATCGGTCAGCACCGCGGACGGCGATATGCAGTTCACGCGCACGCCGTCGGGACCCAGATCCTGTGCGAGTTGCTGGGTGAGCAGGACGATCCCCGCCTTCGCGACGGCATAACCGAGTGGCGCGGCGGAGGGGGCTCGGCCGGCGGTCGAGGCCATCGTCACTGCGGCGCCCCGGCCGCTTTTCTTGAGGTCGGCCGCGAAGGTTCGCAGCGTGAGGAAGGTCGCAGTGACGTTATTGTCCAGACTGGAACGCCAGTCCCGCTCGGTTACCTGCTCGATTGGCGCAGGCCGGCTCGTGCCGCCACCGGCAAAGGCGATCAGGATGTCGAGGCCACCCTGTCGTTCGATCAGGGTGGCACGCGCGGCTTCGAGTTGATCCGCGCTGGTACAATCGAGCTCGATCGCCGCATGGCCCGCCGAAATGGTGGCGAGTGAGGCTCTGATGTGCTCGATCCGCGACCGGTCGCGTCCGGCGATCGTCACCTGAACGCCGTTGTGAGCGAACCAGCGCGCTGTCTCGGCGCCGATCCCGCCGGAGCCGCCGGTGATCAGCGCGGTTTTGCCGGCGAGATCGGGAAACAGGGGAATGTTGAGCATTGCCATTTACCTCAGACGTACTGTGCCACGGCCATGCAGATGATCGTGACGACCAGCAGCGCGGCGGACACGCGATAGCCGGTTGCGGCGCGCGGCGAGGCCTCCCCGGATCGCATCACCGCCCGGATCATGATGACCTGGACCAGCAAGGCCAGGATCGCGGCGGCGGCCCCCGTCGCGAGGATCATTTCAGTGCGTTGGAAGCTTCCTTGATGAAGCAGATGCCAGAGTAGCGACCCCGACAGGACCGAGACGCTCGCCGCGCCGATCTGCGGACGGAATAACGCGGCACCCCCCATTCCGCCGTTTCTGGCGAGAACGAAGGTCGACCCCGCCCAGAAGATCGACGACAGGACATGGACAGCGATGGTGATAATCAGCAAGATTTGCATTACGAGGGTCCGGATCGACAGGCCTATCTCTAATTCGATATACAGGTTGTATAATGATTATTTCCGGCAAACCGTCAAGGCCCTATTCGACCGAAAAACGCGAGGCGAAGGCGGCGGAGACGCGTACGCGTCTGGTTGCCGCAGCTCTGGACATTCTCCGTCAGTCCGGCGGCCAGGCACTGTCGCTCGATGCCGTGGCGAGGGCCGTCGGCGTCACGCGGCTGACCGTCTACAACCAATTCGGCTCGCGGAATGGGTTGCTCGAAGCCGCGTTCGATGCGGTCGCCGAGCAAGGCAATCTGGCCGGCCTCGCCAAGGCGATGGCGATGCCCGAGCCGCGTGCCGCGCTCGCCTGGGTCGTCAGAACATTCTGCGATTTCTGGATGTCGAATGAAGGGCTCGGCGGAATCTTCGCCGCAGCGGCGATGGATGCCGAATTGAGCAAGGCACTGGCCGCGCGTAACGAGCGGCGTCGTGCTTTATTGGGATTATTGGTCGATCGTCAGGGCATTGCCGAGGGACAGGCGAAAGCCGACATCGTCGACCTGCTGTTCACGCTCACGAGTTTCGCGACCTTCACCACCTTGCGCGGCGAACAGCGAGACGGCGAGGCGGTGTGCGCCCTGTTGCTTCCACTTTGTGATCAGATCTTTTCAGGAGAGCCCAGATCGATCTCGTCCGCCGCGACCTGATCGAATGGCAATTTCCGGGCACCGCAGCAGGGTAACCGGTGTTCCGCTCCCACGTTGTCCTAGCCGCCGTGATCTGTGATCGGCTTTCCATGCAAAGGCCGACCAGCGTTGCCGAATTTGGCCATTCGGCAAATCAGCTCGCGAAGTAGCGCGTTGGCGTTGTGCCCAATGCCTTCTTAAACATGACGATAAAGGCGGTAGCGGATTCATATCCCAAGTCGCTCGACACCCTCTGGACCGTCGCGCCGCTGGCCAGTTCGCGCAACGCGATGACCAGGTGCAGTTGCCGCCGCCATCGGCCGAAGGTCAGTCCCGTTTCCTGGACCATCAGCCGCTTCAAGGATCGCTCACTCATGGCAACGTGTGCCGCCCAATCGACCAGAGTGCGACGGTCGCTCGGCTCCGCCATCAGGGCAGCAGTGATCGCGGCGATTTTGGGATGGCTGGACGCGGGTAAGTCCAGCCCCTGTATCGGCATTTGCGCGAGTTCATCCAGCAAGACCCGCACCATACGGCCGACATGATCGTCCGGAGCAGAATTGACCGGTACATCCGCCAGTCGGAGGATCATCTCGCGGAGCATCGGCGACACAGACAGAGTGCAGCACTCCTGCGGCAGCTTGGCCGCTTCGGGTTGAACGAACAGATAGGACAGGCGTGCGTTTGATGTGACCTGGTTGCTGTGGGGCATGCCGCCGGGTATCCAGACCCCGCAGTCCGGTGGGACAATCCAGATGCCATTCTCCGTCCTGCATGTGACGGCCCCGTGCAGAGCCAAAATGAGCTGCCCTTCCTTGTGCTGGTGCTGGGGCACTTCAGCCTCATAGTCACTGAAGTCGAGGCGGACAGCGACGGCCGGGCGATCTGACCAGTCGGGATCAAAGTCGTCGTAGCAGGAACGCAGCTTTGCGGATTGGCCCGATTTTGAGATCATTTGGCATTATCTCCAAATTCGTACGGACAGCAATAGTCTACTACTGGGTGATCAACAACCGAAAGGAGACTGTCATGCGAATTTCTGTCGTCGGCGCCACGGGACGAGTCGGCGCCAAGCTGACCCGGACCCTGCTGAGATCAGGCCATCAGGTCAGAGCGTTGTCGAGAGGTGGCCCAGCGCTTGACGCACTGGTCGAGCTCGGAGCAGAGCCATTCCTCGGAAGCTTCGACACAGGAGCGGGAGACCTTGACCAATTTTTCCAAGGTGCAGATGCCGCGTTCCTGATGGTGAAGACCGATTGGAACAACATCGAGGGACACTACCCCGCTGTTGCCCAGCGCTTTGTCGATGCGCTCGAAAAATCCTCCGTCAAACTGGCCGTAAGCCTGACGGCCATGGGGTCGGACGTGAAGGGGAAAACGGGTCATTTCGAGTGCTTCCACGATCTGGACGAAAAGCTCAACGAACTTGGCAATATCAATTTGGTCCACCTGCGCGCCGCCTGGTTCATGGAAGACGTGTCGGCGTGGACGGGGCCGGTTGCCAAATACGGTCGAATTGCCTGGTTCTGCAAACCTGATTTAAAGATGCCCTGGGTGGCGACCGATGACATCGCATGGCTGGCAGCGAAGGAACTGACCAATCCGACGGGCAGACACCGCGTCTATCTCGAAGTCGGCTCGGAAGATGTCTCGATGAACGAACTGGCCGTGATCATTGGCAAGGAGATCGGCAGGCCGGTGGAGTACCGATACATCGAGACGACCCGCAAAGACGTGGAAGCTGAATTTCTGGCGCGGTTCGGGACGCCGGAGAAATGGCAGGACGACACCCTGAGCGCTGACGCTTTGAACAATGGCATCGTAAGGTTCCATGGGGAGCACGAGGATCGTCCAAAATTGCCCACGTCGATGGAGGCGTTCATTGGCGATGTTTGGAAGCCGCGTTACCTGGAGGCGGTCAGAGCGGGAGAGCAACGAGAGACGTTTCCCATGTGGACCGCCAGGGACTAGAGCCTTTCCGGGTTAGATTGAAGCATTCTGCCGGAGCAGATTTTCGTCAGGGCAAAGGCGATTGGCGACGGGCATACCCCAAGGTACGTCCGAGCCGATCGCCTTGAACTCAGGATTTCCGCAGCAACAGAAAGCTGCCTCGAAATCGCTTGCGAATCGCATAAGTACGTGCTTATGTGTTCGCATGATCGAGAATGACTTTTTCCGAGCTTTGGCAGACCCGACCCGCCGTGCGATCTTTGAGAAGCTGGCGGCAGGGAGCATGAACGCGAGCGCCTTGCGCGAGGGCATGGAGATTAGCCAGCCGGCGATGTCGCAACACCTCGCAGTTCTGCGCAGTGCAAAGCTCGTGAGGGAAGAACGACAGGGGCGTTTCGTGAATTACGAAGTCGATCCCGATGGGTTGGCTCTCATCGCCCAGTGGCTCGCAAAATACCGCGCCTATTGGCCGGAGCGTATCGCAGCACTCAAAGTCTTGCTGAAGGACATGGATCAATGAACGAAGTGAAGACCAAGGAGAGGGATAGCGGCGTCGAGTTGGAGTTTGACCTGGGCGATCCGCCGCAAAAGGTCTGGCGTGCTGTCACCATTCCCGAACTTCGGGAAAGGTGGTTGCCGCAGGAAGCATTGGCTGATCCCGATGCGATCACCGTCACCCCTGGCCAGGAAGTTCGCTACAAGCTGCGTGACGATAACCCGCCTTTCCTTGAAAGCACCGTGACGTTCACTGTCACCCCGAATGCCACTGGCGGCACTTGCCTTCGGATCGTCCACGAACTGACGGACGCAAGATTCGATGGAATGGCAAGAGCGCCGGCAAACAGCAACAGCCCGCCCGTCATGCTCGCCGCCTGACACGACGAGCCTCCCCCTTAAATTCTGAAAGTCTGGAGGTCGCCATGCGCGAAGCGATGCAACTCGTCCCTATGGTCATCGAACAGTCCAGCCGGGGGGAGCGATCCTTTGATATTTATTCCCGGCTTCTGCGCGAGCGGATTATCTTCCTCAATGGCGAGGTGAACGATACCGTTTCGGCGCTCGTCTGCGCGCAACTGCTGTTTCTGGAGGCGGAAAACCCCAAAAAGCCGATCAGCCTCTATATCAATTCGCCGGGCGGCGTCGTGACCAGCGGGCTCGCCATGTACGACACCATGCGCTTCATCCGTGCGCCGGTTCATACACTTTGCATGGGGACGGCCCGTTCAATGGGATCGTTCCTGCTGATGGCAGGCGAACCCGGCGGAAGAGCCGCATTGCCCAATGCCAGTATCCTCATTCACCAGCCTTCCGGCGGCTTTCAAGGGCAGGCTTCCGACATGCTGATTCATGCCGAGGAAATTTTAAAGACCAAGCAACGCATGACGCGGCTCTACGCGGAGCATTGCGGACGTTCCTACGAAGACTTTGAGCGCGGGATGGATCGCGACCGCTTCATGACGGCGGAGGAGGCGCTTGAATGGGGTCTTATCGACCGTATTCTGAAGGTTCGGGAAGATACGAGCAGCCTATAAGCCTTGCCGCAAAAATCCCGATTAAAGCGACACTTGTTTGGTGCCACCTCGTCCAGTTGTTCTGCGTCCGCTTTCGAGCGATGATTAGTTCAACGGCCGAAATGGGTCGATCGAAGGCGGAATGCGACAGACGCACTGCGAGGGGCGGTGTGATCGAACCGGAATTCGCGCGACCGAGAGCCGACGTTGTGTTCTTGAAAGGGGAGACGAGGACAATGCCGACGCCACAGCAACCCAGTCTAATAGTTCGACAGAAATCTCCACAGAATATCGAGTTTCCGTTTGCGTCGCTCTCCGATTGGCTGATCCCAACCGAGCTGTTCTTCGTGCGAAACCATTTCCCGTCGCCGGACCTCGATGCGCGAGACTGGAGATTGCGCGTTGGCGGGGCGGTGGAGCGGCCGATCGAACTTGACCTCGACAGCATCAAGGCGATGCGGAGCACGACTTTCAACGCCGTCGTCGAGTGTGCAGGGAACGGGCGCGTCTACTATGTACCGCCGCGGGAGGGGTTGCAGTGGCAGAACGGAGCCGTCGGCAATGCCGCGTGGACAGGTGTTCTTCTGCGCGACATTTTGGAAATGGCGGGCGTCAAGCGAACCGCATGTGAGGTTCTGCTCACAGGCGCCGACAGCGGCGTCGTCGACGCGAACAAGAAAACGGCTTCTCCCGGCCCCATCGCTTTTGCGCGCAGTTTACCGCTTGAGAAGGCCGTCGCCGACAGCACGATCCTTGCCTATTCGATGAACGAGGAGCCGTTGACGCGCGATCACGGCTACCCGCTACGCGCGGTCGTGGGTGGCTGGTTCGGCATGGCTTGGGTCAAGTGGATCACTGATATCACGGTTGTGGAGCAACCGTTCCTTGGCTACTGGCAGGCGCGCGACTATTTCCGTTGGGAGCGCGGCCTCGGGGAACCCACGCTGGTCCCCCTTGCGGAGATGGAGGTCAAAGCGCAGATCGCGCGTCCCGTACAGGGGGCGCGTCTCATCGCCGGCCAACCGTACCGGATTTTCGGAGCCGCCTGGAGCGGAGAGGCTGGTATCCGGCAGGTGCAGATCTGCACGGGAGATGGCAAGGGCTGGCGCGAGGGAAGGCTCCTCGAAACAGAACGTCCCTTTGCATGGCGCTTGTGGGAGTACATGTGGACCCCTGAAGAAGCGGGGCAATATACACTGCGCTGTCGCGCGACCGATGGGGCGGGGTGCGTGCAGCCCGACCTCCAGCGTTCCGACTGCGAGAGCTACGTGGCCAATTGGATCATTCCGGTGGAGGTTACGGTCGTTCCCGAGCCACAGAGGTACGATGAGGAATTCGTGATCTAATCACCCGCATGGGGCGGAATGCCGGCGGGCGGCTGAATTCATAGAATTTCGAAGACATCGTATTCGACGCCGCCCGGGCGCCGGCCGCCTTGCGCGACCGTGACGATCTGGTTGAGCCAGGCGTGCTGCGGTGCTGCGGTCTCGAAATAGGGGGTTGTCCGGAGATAGTATTCCGAGGGATCGACCGCTTCGCCTCTCGCGAGACGCTCGTCGACGGCGGGGGAGGAGCGTCTGACGCCGCGATAGGTCATCAGGATCAGGCCGCCGTCGTCGGCGGCGAGCAGGAGCCGGACATCCTGCTGAAAGGTGCCGTCCTCGCGGCCGAGCAGGAGATCGGAACCGATCAGTGGCGAGACCTCTCCCTTCAGCCGGTCGCCGCGGAAATGTCCCCCGGAAACGGGAAATATGCGGCGGCTGCCTGCCGGCGTCCGGCCGAGTTCGAAGGCCGGATGAAGGGTCAGGAAGAGTGTGAACAAGTGCCGAGATTGCAGGGACATGGAAAATCGCCTATTGTTTGCATGAACCTTGAAGCGCCTCGCAATCTTTCAGATCCGCTTGCCGCGCTCAAGATTTTCGGTTTGCATTTGTCGTGATCGCAAAGCCGCTGTGCACTCTGCTCGACATGCTCTAGCTGAAGGCGCCTTGTTCCCAAAACGCGCTTTGCTTGAGACCCTCACAAGCAAAACTCATCAAGAGAGAAGAGATCATGCGGCCGCCGTTGGAGTCTCTGCGAATTCTGGAAGCCTGCGTTTCCGCCTCCAGCTTTGCCCGCGCCGCCGAGCGGTTGTGTCTGACGCCTGCGGCCGTCAGTCTGCGTATCCGCACGCTGGAGGCCGAGCTTGGCCAGAAATTGTTCGTGCGGGCGGGGCGGCGCGTCGTGCCGACGGCTGCGGCGGCTCAACTGGCCGGCCGAATTCGCGCGGCATTGGATGGCATTGCCGGTGCGCTCGATGAGTTTCAGGCTGCGACGCCGCCACTCAGATTGACGGCGCCTCCGACATTCGCCTCGCGCTGGCTGGCGCCCCGGCTGGCGCGCTATTCCTTGGCTGGGGGATCGCCGATCGAGGTCGACGTCTCCCCCGATCTTCGCGATCCCAGCGCTTTCGACGTCGCCATAAGGAGGGGTCTCGGCGGATGGGAAGGGCTTGAGGAATACCGGCTCGCGCCGGTTGACGTCACGCCTATGCTGGCGCCACGTCTGCTTGGAACGCGGAGGCTGGAGGCGCCGGGCGCACTCGCCGATTTCGAGTTGTTGCCGCATCCGGATTGGCAGGAATGGTTCAGGGGCGCCGGATGCGAGCCGCCGGGCGATCTGCGGTTCGTGGCGGTCGAATACCCTACGCATGAGCTGGATGCCCATGCAGCGGTGGCGGGCGCAGGCGTGGCGCTGCTGTCGCCTTTGTTGTTTCGCCCGTTTGTGGAGATGGGGCTGCTGATTGCCCCTTTCCCCTATGTGCTCAGCGGGCCGGCCTGGCATTTTGCCTTGATGCGCGCCGACGATGTCCGTCTTGCGCCTCGCCAGTTCTGCGCCTGGCTTTGCGAGCAGGCTCAGCAGCCGATCACGCCGCTTGCGGAATACGGGCAATGACCTTGATCTCGAAGTCGAAGCCGGCCAGCCAGTTTACGCCGAGCGCCGTCCAGTTCGGGTAGGGCGGCTTGCCGAAAACCTCTTGCTTGACGGCCATGATGGTTGCGAACTGGTTTTCCGGGTCGGTGTGGAAGGTGGTGATATCGACGATGTCATCCGTCGTGCAACCGGCTGCCCGGAGCGTCGCCTTCAGGTTTTCGAAGGCGAGCCGCACCTGGCGTTCGAAATCGGGTTCGGGCGTGCCATCAGCGCGGCTGCCGACCTGGCCCGATACGAACAGAAGGTCGCCGGATCGGATGGCGGCGGAATAGCCGTGTTCCTCGTAAAGGGCGTGCCGGTCGGCGGGAAAGATTGCCTGGGGTTTCGTCATTCTGATCTCTCTTCCTTGTTGGCATGGCGCTCAGACAAGTCTTCACAGGCGGCGCCATATTTCATATACGTGGCGTATCGAAATATCTCGCATACGGACCGTATGTCAAGTTTAACATACGTGTCGTATGTGAAAATGAGGATGCGATGGGCAAAAGTCGAAGCGAAACGATGCAGGAAAACCGCGTCAAGCTGATCGCAGCGGCGCGCAAGGCCTTTGCGCAAAGGGGCTATTCGGCCGCGTCGATGGACGAGCTGACGGCCGATGCCGGCCTGACGCGCGGCGCGCTCTACCACAATTTCGGGGATAAGCGCGGGCTGCTGGCGGCGGTCGTCGATCAGATGGACACGGAAATGGCGGCGCGCGCGCAAGAAATCGGGGCTCGGGCTGATAATGACTGGCAGGGTCTGCTGGCGGAGGGGACGGCCTATATCGAAATGGCGCTCGATCCGGAGGTCCAGCGCATCGTTTTGCTCGACGGACCGGCGGTGCTGGGCGATCCCTCGCAATGGCCGAGCCAGAACAGCTGTCTGCAGGTGACCAAGAGCGCCGTCGAGCGCCTGATCACACAAGGCATCCTCAAGCCTGTTGACGCGGAGGCGGCGGCCCGGCTCTTGAGCGGCGCCGCTCTCAATGCCGCTCTCTGGATCGCCGCGAGCGAAAACCCGCAGAGCGTGCTGCCTAGGGCGGTCGAGGCTTTTCAGGCCCTGGCGGCAGGTTTGCTTCTGAAGCCGTCGTGACCTCAGAGGGGTGAAAATCCGTTCACCATATCGAGACACCTGGCGTAAACGCTAATCGGACAAGAGCGTGTCCGAAGTGGCAGGCGGGCCGGGTTTGCCGCGCTTAGTCAGATAGATGCCCGGTGTTTTTCAACCTTCCTTAAGGCGCGCTGCTTAGCGTCGCGCCGAATTGAGGGTCTGTTTCATGTTCACCGTTCTGACGTGCGTTACCCAGCAGCATAATCTTGCGCTGGTCGGTCTCGCGGGTTTGATCTGCTTTCTCGCGAGCCATTGCGCGATGGTTCTGCTGCATCGGGCAACATCGTCCGAAGGGGCGGCCCGGTGGGTATGGATTGCGACGGCCGGTGCGGCCGGCGGTTTCGGCATCTGGGCCACGCATTTCGTCGCCATGCTGGCATACGACCCCGGCGTCGTCGTCGGTTATCGCGCCGGATTGACGCTGGTTTCGCTGCTGGTCGCGATCGTGGCGACATCGGCCGCGGTTGCCGCCAAGATGGCCTATGAGCGCTGGGTGGCAAATATCCTGGCAGGCGTGCTTTTTGGAGCCGGCATCGGCTCGATGCATTTTGCCGGAATGCTGGCGATCGAACTTCCGGGCGATTTGTCCTGGGACAGCAGGTTTGTGGCGGCGTCGGTCGTTCTCGGCATCGCCTTTTCGGTCGCAGCCTTCCGACTTTCGGTAAGGCGCGACCGGTCTGTCGTCAGCAGGTTCGCACCGACGCTTGTGTTAACGCTTGGTGTCGTCGCCCTTCATTTCACCGCGATGGCGGGTGTGACCGTCACCCCCGATGCGGCTGCACTCGATCCCTCAACGCTGCTTTCGCCTGAAGTCATGGCGGTGACGATCGCCGCCGTCACATTCTCGCTGCTGGCGGCGGGTTTTGCGGCCGCCATGTTTGCCGTGCATTCGGACGTCAAAGCCGCCAAGGCGGAGCGCAACTTCAAGCTCCTGATCGAGGGCGTGACCGACTACGCAATCTACATGCTCGATCTGGATGGAAAGGTCAGCAACTGGAATGCAGGCGCCGAGCGCATCAAGGGCTATACGGCCGATGAGATCGTCGGCAAGGATTTCTCGCTGTTCTATTCGGATGAAGACCGCAGCAGAGGCAGCCCGCAACGGGCGCTTAAGACCGCCCGCACTGACGGCAAGTTCGAAGCCCAGGGGTGGCGCTACCGCAAGGACGGATCCTCGTTCTGGGCCCACGTGGTGATCGACGCGATCCACGACGAGGCCGGCGAGCTGATCGGCTATGCGAAGATTACCAAGGACAACAGCAAGCAGAAGGCGGATGCCGACCGGATCGAGGAGGTCAGCCGCAATCTCGACGCCGCCCTCGAAAACATGGGGCAGGGCATCTGCCTGTTCGGCAGGGACGAGCGCCTGCTCCTCTGCAACAAGCGCTATCTCGAAATCTTCAGATTTCCCGAGGGGTCGGTGCGTCCGGGCATGCAGTACCGGCAGATCGTCGAAATCGGATATTCCGCCCGCGGCGAGGATCCCGCCGAGGCCTCGATGCAGGCCGAGGCCCACTATGCCAGGAACATGGCGCTGATCAGGGCGGGCGCCGGCAGCGCGGTTCACAAATACCCCAGCGGGATATCCATCCAGCAAAAGGTCAACATCCTGCAGAATGGCGGCTGGGTCGTCACCTTCGAAGACATCACCGACCGCGTGAAGTCAGAGGAGCAGGTCGCCTTCCTTGCCACGCATGATGCGCTGACGGGCCTGCCGAACCGGTTGCAGTTCGGCGAGCGCGTCTCCGAGGAGCTGATGGTCGCGGAAAGGGTGAGGGGCAAGGTCGCCGTCATCGGCATCGACCTCGACAAGTTCAAGGAGGTCAACGACCAGCACGGGCACGGCGTCGGCGACATGGTTCTGGTCGAGCTCACGCGGCGTCTCGGCGAGGCGCGGCAGGAGGGCGAGTTGATCGCCCGGTTCGGCGGCGACGAGTTCTCCGCGACCAAGCGCTTCGACGATCTCAGCGCCCTGCACGATTTCATCGCGCGCCTGGAAGGCGCCCTGGCCGGCGTGATCTCCGTCGACGGATTTGAGATTAAGACCGGCGCCAGCCTCGGTGTTGCGATCTATCCCGGCGATGCCGAGAGCGTCGACGGGCTTCTCGCCAATGCCGATCTTGCCATGTACCGCGCCAAGCAATCACTGCTGCAGAAGGTGTGCTTCTACGAGGCGGCCATGGACGAGACCGCGCGCCGCCGCCGCGCGCTCGCCAACGACCTCTGGGCGTGTATCGATCGCGATGAGCTTCATCTGCACTATCAGGTCCAGAAATCCGTGCGGACCGGGGAGATCACCGGATACGAAGTTCTGCTGCGCTGGCGCCACCACGAACTCGGCAACATCCCGCCGATGGACTTCATCGGCCTTGCCGAGGAATGCGGCGCGATCCTTCCGATCGGCGAATGGGTTCTGCGGGAAGCCTGCCGGGAGGCCGCAAGCTGGAACAACAGCTACAAGATCGCGGTCAACCTGTCGCCGATCCAGCTCGGCCATGCCGACATGGCGACTGTCGTAGCAGGCATCCTCTCCGAAACCGGCCTCAATCCGCGCCGCCTCGAAATCGAGATCACCGAAAGCTCGATCATCGTCGACAAGGACAAGGCGTTGCGCACCATGCGGCAGATCAAGGCTCTCGGCGTCTCGATCGCGATCGACGACTTCGGCACCGGCTACTCGTCGCTGGAGACACTGCGCGCGTTTCCCTTCGACAAGATCAAACTCGACAAGAGCTTCATGGCCGAGGTCGAGAGCAGCCCGCAATCCAAGGCGATCGTCAGAGCCATCCTTGCGCTCGGCCGCAGCCTGGAGGTCCCGGTGCTGGCGGAAGGCGTGGAAACGCAGGCGCAGCTGGACACGTTGTTCGAAGAGCAGTGCGACGAGGCGCAGGGTTATTTGCTCGGAAGGCCGCAGGCGATGGGCGAGGCGGGGGTTGAGAAGGCGGCTTGAGCATCGCTACGGCTAGCGTCTCATAAAGCTTCTGCACAAGCGTGTCGTGGGGGCGGTAAGGCGGATCGCGTCCTGATCGATGGCGTGACGAACGTTTGTTTCCCGGCGCCTTTCTCCAGCGCAAAGCTTTTTCATGAAGCACTGGGAACGGCGCATGCGGCGTCGTTCAAAGCGTGCCTATTGCGCCTATGCTCATCGAAAACCTTCATCGATGCGTCGCCAGCTACAGGATATGCCATGAGCCTTCCATCTTCCTCGATCCCTGCGGCGGCCTCGCTGCCGACCCTTGATCTCTCGCGCTATTACGGCTCTTCCGAGGGACGCGCCGCCTTTGTCGCCGAGCTTCGCCATGTGCTCCACGCCCACGGCTTCTTCTATCTCACAGGGCACGGCGTCGATCCGAAGCTGATCGAGGATGTGGTTTCGACGGCGAAACGCTTCTTTGCGCTCCCCCTGGAAGAGAGGCTCGCGATCGAGATGGTGAAGTCGCCGCATTTTCGCGGCTACAACAGGGCGGGGCAGGAGCGCACGCGCGGCGAGCAGGATTGGCGCGAGCAGCTCGACATCAATACGGAGGGGGAGGCCGCCGAGATCGGGCCGGATACGCCGCCGTGGAAGCGCCTGCAGGGGCCGAACCAGTGGCCGGCGGCCCTGCCGGAGCTGAGGCCGCTGCTGCTTGCCTATCAGGCCGAGGTGACGCGCATCGGCATCGACATCCTGAAGGCGATCGCGGTCGCACTCGGCCAGCCGGAAGACGTCTTTGCCGAGATCTACGAGCCGCAGCCCTCGCAGCTCCTGAAAATCATCCGCTATCCCGGCCGCGAGGTGGCGGAAACCGACCAGGGCGTCGGCGCCCACAAGGACGGTGGCTTCGTCACCGTGCTGCTCCAGGATACGACGCCTGGCCTGCGCGTGCGCACCGAAGAGGGCGAATGGATCGGCGCGCCGCCGGTGCCGGGCACCTTCGTCATCAATACCGGCGAGCTCCTGGAGCTTGCGACCAACGGCTTCGTTCGCGCCGATGTGCATGACGTCGTCGCACCGCCGGCCGGCGTCGAGCGCTTCTCCGTCGCTTTTTTCCTCGGCTCGCGGCCGGACGCGACGATCCCCGTCATTGCGCTTCCCGACGAGCTGAAACGCGCCGAACGCGGCATCTCCGTCGACCCGCTCAACCCGATCTTTCGCGAGGTCGGTATCAACCAGCTGAAGAGTCGCCTGCGCTCCCACCCTGACGTCGCCGAGGTCCATCACGCGGATCTGGTGCGAACAATTTTGGCGGGGTGAGGAGAGGGCTGTGGGTAGGCATGACGGAAAAAGAGGGCGTGCCGTGTGGCACCCCCCTCTGTCCTGCCGGACATCTCCCCCACAAGGGGGGAGATCGGCTGGGCGCGTTGGCTCTCCCAACAATTGGCGTTACCGCCCGACGAGACGGTAGATAGTCAGGAAGTTCAAGCCACTCGTGATCTCCCTCCTTGTGGGGGAGATGCCCGGCAGGGCAGAGGGGGGTGCCGCACGGTACGCCATGGCGATAAGCAGATAAAACAACCGAGCAGGCAAGAGCGGTTCCTCCACGATGACTCACCACGCCCCTGAGTAGAAACACCCCAAGCCGGAGCTTGTGCCCTGGCGGCCGCGGGTCTATGTTTTAGCCGTTTCAGCATGAGATCTGCAGCAGTATTTCACCGTAAACCCGGACGCCGGCGGCTTTGTTCGCCAGGGATGAAGGAGCTGAGCAATGAAAATTCTCATGGTTCTCACATCGCATGACCAGCTGGGGGACACCGGCAGGAAGACGGGGTTCTGGCTGGAGGAATTCGCCGCCCCTTATTTCGTTTTCCGCGACGCGGGCGTCGACATCACGCTCGCTTCGCCGAAGGGCGGCCAGCCGCCGCTCGACCCGAAGAGCAACGAACCCGGATTCCAGACCGACGATACGAGACGCTTCGAAGCAGATCCGGCCGCAAAGGCAGCGCTCGCCAACACCAGGAAGCTCTCCGAAATCCGCGCGGCCGATTACGACAGCGTGTTCTTCCCCGGCGGCCACGGCCCGCTCTGGGACCTGACGAACGACCGCCATGCGCTGTCGCTGATCGAGGACATGTTTGCGGCGGGTAAGCCGGTGGCGCTCGTCTGCCACGCGCCGGGCATTCTGATGAATGTGAAGGCGCCGGATGGAACGCCGATCGCCAAGGGCCGCATCGTGACCGGCTTCACCAATTCCGAGGAGGATGCCGTGCACCTGATCGATGTCGTTCCCTATCTGCTCGAGGACGAGCTGAGGGACCAGGGGGCAAAGTTTTCCTCGACGGTCGATTGGGCTGTGCATGTTGTCCAGGACGGGCTGCTGATCACCGGCCAGAACCCGGCCTCGTCGAAAGAGGGCGCCCGCACGCTTCTTGCTGCCCTGAGAAAACAGGCCGCGGCCTAAGGCGCAACGCGCCCGCACTCTATCGCTTCAAAGCTCTGCATGATCCCGGGATCGCCGGGATCATGCCTTACGGGCATGTACGGTTCCGGCTTTGTCGCGGAGCCGGCATGATGGTTCAACACGTCCCGATTGGCTCGGGGGAGGTTTGACGCATGAGCAGGAAATATACCGGGCAATGCGCCTGCGGCGCGGTGAAATTCGAATTCGGCACCGATCCGAATTTCGTCGCCGACTGCCATTGCATGGATTGCAAGAGGGCGACGGGCGGCGAGGCGGCGACCTTCTTCGCCGTGCCGCAGGAGGATTTCACCCTGACCGCAGGCAGCCCCAAGGCGTTTCATTATATCGCCGATTCCGGCAAGGGGCTCGACCGCAACTTCTGCGGCGAGTGCGGCGCCCGATTGTTCAGCAGCAACCTGGAAAGCTTCCCCGGCCTCGTCTTCGTGACGCTCGGCAGCCTCGACCGGCCCGAGCTGATCGAGCCCGGGGTCGAAATGTTCACCAGGCGCCGGCTGAAATGGGCAAAGCCGCTCGATCTTCCGCAATTCGAGGGCATGCCCGGTTGAGCCGCTCGCTGGTGACGGTGAGCCGCTCGCCGGTGACGGTGAGCCACTCGCCCTCGGCAATTTTTCTTGAACAAAAGGGCGATCCGGTGTCGGATCGCCCAGGCCTCGCCCGTCCTAGGCTCGTCCATTCCGTCCATTCAAAAGGATCACGACCATGCCAAGCACCATCCGCCTGCACCGCGTTTTCGCGACCACCCCGGAGAAGGTCTATCGCGCATTCATCGAAGCCGACGCGCTTGCCAAGTGGCTGCCGCCGAACGGCTTTCTCTGCACCGTGCATCACCTGGAGGCGTCCGTCGGCGGCACCTTCAGAATGTCCTTCCGCAACTTCACGACCGGCCACGCCCACGCCTTCGGCGGCGAATACCGCGAACTCGTCCCCGGCGAACTCGTCCGCTACACCGACAAGTTCGACGATCCGAACCTGCCCGGCGAAATGGAAGTCACCGTGACCCTGAAAAAGGTCTCGGTCGGCACCGAGGTGAATATCACCCAGGCCGGCGTGCCCGACGTGATCCCGCCGGAGGCCTGCTATCTCGGCTGGCAGGATTCGCTGCGCAATCTTGCCCAGGTGGTGGAGCCTGACATTAACGAGTAGGATGGGGATTGGCTGCGGTTGCCCCGGGGCGGCCGGCGCGGGTGCGCCGGCGCTCGATGAAAGCAAGAAGCAGTGTTGAGCGTGTGCTTCGAGGCTGCGCCCTGCGGGCTACGCACCTCAGCATGAGGAGCGGTGGAGGATGCCGCATAAGGGGACGTCGCACGTCCTTCTATTTGTCGTTCGCTTACGCTTCATGCTTTCGCTCCTATCGTCGCTCACCCCCTCATCCGGCTGCCGCCACCTTCTCCCCGCTGGGGAGAAGGGACCAGGCCGCAACGCCGTCATTCCCACAGCCGAAGTGTCGGAGGGAGCGAGGCGCTGCCAACGATTCCACTTCTCCCCCGCGGGGAGAAGATGCCGGCAGGCAGATGAGGGGGTGAGGAGCGAAAGCGACGCACGCCTTGAGCGGTAAGCGAAAGGCAGATGGCGATATCGCCGAACACCACCACGCGCCCTCAATAAGCATCAATTCCTGATCCCGCGTTTCGCCAGGGCGTGGCGTGCGGCGGTAGCGCCCCAGTCGTCGGAAAGGTCCTGTCTCTCGATCTCGGCTTCGGAGATCGGCGTTGCCAGGATCACCGGCACGGAGCCGAAGGGCAGGCCTTCGATCCGGTCGGCCGTGCGGCTGAGCATGATGCGGGTCAGCGGCGCGTAATCTTCCGTCAGCCGGCAGAAGAGGATGGCGCCGTGCTTTTCGACGTCGCGGGCGACGCGATGGCCGTCGGCCATGAGGTCGCCGATGTTGATCAGAAGGTTCGCCCAGTTGCTGATCCCGGCCTCATCCAGCGTTGCGGCATCGAACTCCATGAAGAGCTCGCATTCGACGCCATTTTCCGGATCGGCAATGCCTGCCCAGGGGGTGGAAAGGCCGTCGGTGGCGAGGATCAGCTTTCCCGGCGCATCGATGGCGAGGATGCGGCGGTGCGGGCCGAACCATTTCGTCTGATTGTAGATGTTGGCCGTTTCGCGCTCGGCGGCAAAACCCACCTGCAGCGCGCCGCGACCCTGCCAGAAGGCGCGCCGGGCGGCGGCCGCTTCCTCGTATGCCGGGTCGTCGGGCCCGCGCGGGACGATCGCTTCGTCAAAATTGGTTTCGAGCGTGACTTCCGCGCGCATGAAAGGAAATTTCGGCTTCTTCCAGCGGATCACCACCGTGTTGAAGTGCCTTGATGCGGCCGCATCGAGCTTTTCGACGACGTCGTCGATGATGCCGAGTGAATAGCTGGGATCCTCCGGAAGCTGCCTGCCTTGGGCATCGCGATAGCCGCCCGTGCGGGAGGAATGGCCGGCCTGCATTGTCGTGGCGGTCCATTCCCCGCTGACGGCGCCCGCCGGCGCCTTGCCGAGAACCGGGGCCAATTCCCGGATCGCATCGTCAATCGAATAGGATGCCACGTCGCCCCTCCGCCTTCGCTCACAGATCCCACTGCGGCAGAAATTAGGGCGGAGGCGTTGCCGATCAATGACGGGTGGCCCGAGAGAGCCTCAAGTTGGGGAGCCCGGGAGACTGCCGCCGCTCGGAATATCTTCCTTGCATGTGGGATGAGTCATGGGACAGAAGAGAGGGGGTGCCGTGGACACCCCCCTCTGGCCTGCCGGCCATCTCCCCCACAAGGAGGGAGATCGGCAAGACGCTGGACCTTCGGTCCCTCCCTTCCTCTCTCTCGTATCGAAGCACTTATGCGGTTGTTGTTTGGGTGGGCCGGTGCGCCCAGCCGATCTCCCTCCTTGTGGGGGAGATGGCCGGCAGGCCAGAGGGGGGTATCCCACGGCACGCCCTTTCGAAAAGCACCCCTCAATTGCTTCCGTCGTTCGGCCGCGCCTTGGCGCTGTCGTTGGTGGTCGAAGAGGCGGTTTTTCCGTCGGGTTGCTGACCGAAATAGGTGCCGCCGAGATGGCCGCCGGCGCTGGTGTTTTCGACCTGCCGTTCGGCGCGCTTCTGAAGTTCCCTAGCGTTGGTCTTGCTCATGTTCGGCTCCATTTTTGTGGTTGCGACCTCTGAACAACCGACGGGGGCCGACACTGTTCCATATTTTCCGGTCCGGTAAGGCTCTCTTGAGCGTCGGCATCCTCCAACGCTGCTCCCCGAACGAGGGGGCGCCCACCCAAGGTTACCCGCCAAAATAAGCCGGGTGGTCCATATCCGCTAGGAGATCCGGCTTCCTCGGCTGCCAGCCGAGCAGCGCCCGGGTATGTTCGCTTGATGTCGGAATGTCGAAACCCGCAAACATTCCAAACCAGCCGAAATGCTCCACCGCCTCTTCCTGCGAGAGCGAAACCGCCGGCACGCCGAGGCGGCGGCCGATCAGTTCGGCGATCTCACGGAAGCGCACGCCTTCTTCCGCTACCGCGAGGAAGGGGCCATCTTGCGGTCCGTGCTCCAGCGCCAGGCGATAGAGGCGGGCGGCATCGAGCCGGTGCACGGCCGGCCAGCGGTTCTCCCCATCGCCGATATAGGCGGAGACGCCCTTTTGCCGGGCGGTATCGATCAGGATCGGCACGAAGCCATGGTCGCCATGGCCGTGCACCGAGGGCGGAAGGCGGACGGTGGAGGCGTTGATGCCGCGGGCGGCAAGGGCTGCCGCCGTCGCCTCGGAAGCACGAGGATAGGTATCCGATGTCGGCAGCGGCGGGTCCTTTTCCGTGGCGATGCGGCCGGGCGCATGGCCGAGGCCTGCGGTGACGAGCAGCGGACGGGCGGAGCCTTCCAGCGCGGCGCTGAGCGCCTCGATGGCGCGCCGGTCGGCGGCGCAGTTTTCGGCGAATTTCGAGAAATCATGGTTGAAGGCCGTGTGGATGACGCCGTCGGTCTCGGCCGCGCCGCGCCTCAGGCCCTCCAGATCGTCGAGCGTGCCGCGCTGGACCTCGGCGCCTGATGCCGCCAGTTCCGCCGCTCCCTTGTCCGAACGGGCAAGGCCGAGCACCTGATGGCCGGCGCCCAGCAATTCGCTGACGACGGCCGAGCCGACCCAGCCGGTGGCTCCAGTGACGAATATGCGCATATCGATATCTCCTGATTGGACGGGACAGATATCGGCCGGGATGCTATCATGGTAAAGTAGTGATCTTATCATGGTATATAGGCTAACAGGATGAGCGAATTCGTCGCCTCGGACAATCGGCTGGGCACCTATCTCAAGGATCGCCGCGCCAAGCTCGATCCCGCCGCCTTCGGCTTCGGGGCGGAGCGGCGGCGCACGCCGGGGCTGCGGCGCGAGGAGGTGGCGGGCCGCGCCAATATCAGCCCGACCTGGTACACCTGGCTGGAGCAGGGCCGCGGCGGCGCGCCGTCCGCCGACGTGCTGGACCGGATCTCACGAGCGCTGATGCTGACCGATGTCGAGCGCGAACACCTTTTCCTCATCGGCCTCGGCCGCCCGCCCGAGGTGCGCTACCGCAGCGAACAGGGTGTCACGCCACGGCTGCAGGGCGTGCTCGATGCGCTGGACCCAAGCCCGGCGCTGATCCGAACCGCGATCTGGGACGTCGTCGCCTGGAACCGGGCGGCGACCGTGCTGCTCACCGATTACGCCGCGCTGCCGCCCGAAGAGCGCAACGTGCTGCGCTTCATCTTCCTCGACCCGCGCGTGCGGGCCGCCCAATATGACTGGGAAAGTGTCGCCCGCTTCGTCGTCGCCGCCTTCCGGGTGGATGCGGCGCGTGCAGGCGCGGCCGCCCAAGTGGAGCCGCTGGTCGACGAACTCTGCCGCAAGAGCCCGGAATTCCTCGCCATGTGGAGAGATAACGACGTGCGCACCCACGGCGAGGGCGCCAAGCACATCAAACATCCGGTCCTCGGCCGGCTCTCCTTTGAATATTCCTCCTTCCAGGTGGACGGCCGGCCGGATCTCAGCATGGTGGTTTACAATCCGGCGACGGCGGAGGATGTGGCGAAGATCAGGGGTTTGGTGGGCGAGGGGTGAGGGCAATTCGTCCATCGAGCAGTCATCATCGCCCCTTGAGGATCGGTGCACCCGCCTCGTCCTTCGAGGCTCCAGCCTTCGGCTTCCGCACCTCAGGATGAGGCTCTCTTGAATGTGGCGCGGCATCCTCTGCCGCCCCTCATGCTGAGGTGCGTAGCCCGCAGGGCGGAGCCTCGAAGCAGGCGCCGCAGGAAACGCTCTCTTGAGTGACAAAGCTGTGAAATGCTAAAATACCACTTTTGCTAGAAAATATGTTGACCTGCCCGGCCCCGGCTGCTTTCCTCCCGATCGACAAAGGCGAACGGATCTTGAAGGAGATATCCATGACGGAGCTTGCAAACCCTGTGGCGGTTGACGATGTCGGGAGCGCTTCCGAGAATGATGTGATTTCAGGCAATCTGCTGGCCAACGATCTGGCCGGGGCTTCCGGCCACATGTTTCTCAATTTCTTCGACGGCGAGCGGGTTCTTGCCAAGACGGCCGGGCAGGTCTCCGATATCCGGGGCGAACACGGCACGTTTCACGTCAGGGCCGACGGCTCCTACAGCTATACGCTGAACGAGGCCTCCAAGGCGGGTTTTCTCCAGGGGATGACGCTGACGGAGACGATCGGCTACAAGATTTCCGACGGCGCCGGCCATACCGATGTCGGTCACTTCAAGCTCGACGTTCATGGGGTCACGAGCCCGCCGGTGGCGGTCGATGACAGCTTCTCCTTCCACGAGGGAAGCGAGATGGCCCGCAACGTGCTTGCCAATGATCACGCGGGAGAGGTGGATACGCTCTTCCTGCGCTCGGTCAACGGCACGAACATTTCTGCCGGGCAGGGGCAGACGACCGATGTGGCCGGGCAATTCGGCACCTTCCATTTCTCGGCGAACGGAAGCTTCACCTATGATCTCGATCCGGCCGTGAAGGCCGGTCTCAATGACGGCGAGCATGTCACGGAGAAGCTTCAATACAAGGTCTCCGATGGCGCCGGTCATGCGGATGCCGGCGTGATCACGCTGACTGTCGACGGCGCGACGGACGGGAAGTCGGTGAATACGGATCATGTCGAGGCCCAAGCCGATGTCGTGCGCCCCTTCGATGACCATTACGAACTCCAGGGGGTGGCGATCGATCCGCTGACGGGCAAATTTTACGTCAGCTCCGGCCATGGTTTTCCGGATGATTCCATGGTGAGCATTTACGACAACGCAGCCGCATTCGAGGCCGGCCACGCCAGCGGCGCCATCTCTCTCGGCGACTACGACAAGGGCGAATATGACATCGGCGGAACCTATTTTTCGGTCCGCGGAGGCCAGATCATCGGAAGAACCAACGAGGCGAGAGGCGAGGACCCTTTCCCCGATCAGACTTATCTCGCAAAGTGGGATGCCGCCGACGGATCGCTCGATCAGAAGGGTGCTTCGATCCCCGGCCTTATCGGCCAGAACGGGGCGGGTACGTTCGACTGGGGCGGGTTCACGGCCGTCAATACGATGCAGGATTCGACCGGCATTTACGTCGTCGGCCGCCTCAACGATACCACCTGGCAGGTCTCCAAGATCGATCCCGACACGCTGAACCCGATCGAATCCAAGACCTTTTCAGCCGGCGGGCTCGGATACGGCTTTGCCGTCAACGGCACCTTCTTCTTCGGCGATTCCGCCGGCAGCGAGCACATCGGCACGGCATTCGACTTTGCGACCGGGGTCAAGACGGCAGTCGATGTCAACATCGCCATGTCAGGAGACCACTCCACCACCAACGTCGTCTATGACGCGGCGGCGGATTCCATCTACATCACCAACAGCATGACCGACGAAATCTCGGTGGTGCATCATGTCTCGGACATATTGTTCGCCTGATCCATACGCCTCGGCTGCCCCTCACCCTAACCCTCTCCCCGTAAAACGGGGCGAGGGGACGTGCCAAACGCAGCGTTGAGGGTGAGGAAGCCGGCGCGGCATGGCTCGCCCAGGCAGAGGTGGCGGCAGGCAGACGAAGTGCTGACTTTGCGTGGCGGATGATGCCGCCCAGTTCTGGGTAGGCGAAGTCGCCAGGCGCCTCAGCCGCGCCGGGCGGCTTCGATTGCGACGATGTCGATCTTGCGCATGGTCATCATCGCGTCGAAGGCGCGTTTGGCCTCTGCCGGGCTTGCCTTCAGGGCTTCGCCCAGCACGCGCGGGGTGATCTGCCAGGAAACGCCCCACTTGTCCTTGCACCAGCCGCAGGCGCTTTCCTCGCCGCCATTGTTGACGATGGCGTTCCAGTAGCGGTCGGTCTCTTCCTGATTTTCCGTGGCGATCTGGAAGGAGAAGCATTCGTTGTGCTTGATCGAGGGGCCGCCGTTGAGCCCGATGCAGGGAATGCCGGCCACGGTGAATTCGACGACCAGCACCTCTCCCTGCTTGCCATCGGGATAGTCTCCAGGCGCACGAACGATGGCGCCGATGGCGCTGCCGGGAAAGACCTCGGCATAGAAACGGGCGGCAGCCTCGGCATCCTTGTCGTACCAGAGGCAGATCGTGTTCTTGTTCAGCATCGGGCGGTCCTCTCGTTTGCCATCTGGGGGTTGAAATAAGAGGCGGACCGGCTTTCTCCAGTGCGTGGAAACCGTTTCTGGCCTGATGTTACCGATCTGTTGAAGTTTCCCCTGGGGCCGATGTCATGCAATCCTCCGGTTGAATAAATCCAGTTGCTTTGTTTTGTATTCTTCAGTATATATTTCTAATATAAGATAAATCGAACTGTGTTGGAAAGACGTTTTCGTGAAGTTCTGGGCGTTCATTGCGGCCTTTGTTCTGAGCTTACTGCTGTGGAGCAGTTTTTACTACGGTGGCCGTGGAATTTTCGGCGCGATTGATACTTTGCAGCGCTTTGCCGAAGGTGCAATCGGCGATAAATCAGAATAAATCGGGAGCGCGCAGCGGTTGAGGCTCTCTTGAGCCTTGGCCCAGCATCTTTTGCTTCCGCTGCTATGCCGCGGCATCTTCCTGCTCCCGCTATCATGGGTGCGGCAGCCTCCAACGCCCCTCATGCTGAGATGCGCAGCCCGAGAGGGCGGAGCCTCGAAGCATCCGCCGCAACGATGCTGCTTGCCTTCATCTGATGTCGCCGCCTGGGCGTCGTTGAGGCCGCCTACCTCATCGACATAAGATTGGTCATTGTTCCCGCCTTGATTTCGAGCGTCGGGCGATTGGGTGGGGGATAACCGATATCGTCCATCTGATCGCGCGTCAGCTCGGCCAATGTCCTTCGTGTCGCGGCTGCTTGCCAGCGTGCCTTGACTGCCACTATTATCGCAAGCGTGCTTTCAAACAGGCCTGTTTGCAATGTTCGGCGTGTGAGGAGAGAGTGTGTGTCGGTCATGGTCGATCTCCTTTCCTGATCGCTGTCGACCTTGCCATGCGGCTTGAGCGGCGCTGTTCGGCCGGGCGTGAACGGCGGCGAAAAAGCCGTTAAGTCAGCGTTAAATCGATCGACCGAACTGCCGATTTCGCCGGGGCGGTGACGATTGGAGGCAACTGGTGCGCATCCGTTTGCTTGGCGGCCTCGATGTCACTTCGCCCGAAGGCGAGCCGATCCGCTTTTCCATGCGCAAGACCTCGCTTCTTTTCGCGGCCCTGGTTCTGGCCGGCCGGCGCGGCCACCGGCGGGAGCCCTTGGCCGAGGCATTCTGGCCGGGACGTGGCGATGCGCAGGCGCGCAACAGCCTGCGGCAGGCGCTCGTCGATATCAGGCGGTCATTTCCGAGCGGCGGCGAGGCGGAAATCCGGATTGAGGGTGACCAGGACGGCGTCGTGCTGAAAGCCGAGATGCATGAGGTGGATGTCTGGCTGTTCGACCGAAAACTCGAGGAAGGCCGCCCTGCCGACCTGGCCCTCGCGGCCGATCTCTATCGCGACGACATCCTGACTGAAGTCGCCATTCCCGAGGAGCTCGATGAGTGGTTCGGATTCTATCGAACCACCTACCGGCGCAAGGCGCTGCAGCTGGTGGAGCGGTTGAGCCTCGTCCTGCCGGCAGCCGGTTCGGCCGAAGAGACCGCCTGCGAGAGCCTGGCGGAACGATTGCTCGCTTCCGATCCGACCGCCGAGCCCGCCCATCGCGCCTTGATCCGGATCCACGCCGGCCGGGGTCATGAAAACGCCGCCCGGCGCCAGTTCGAGCTATGCCACGCCGCCTTGAAAAAGCATGTCGGCGCCGAGCCGGAGGCGGAAACGAGTGCGCTTGCCGCATCGCTGCGGCCTGGTGACGGAAACGAAAATTCGCGCGCGATCCCGGCGCCGCAGGGCGTGGCAGAGCCCCGCGACGTGGCGGAGCCCCGCGGCGTGGCGAAGCCCCTCGGCATGCCGCAGCCGCCTGTCTCGTCCCACTCCGATCGCCCGTCGGTTGCCGTCCTGCCCTTTCAGAATCTGAGCGGGGACAAGGAGCAGGATTATTTCGCCGACGGCATCGTCGAGGACATCATCACCAAGCTCGCTCAGTTTCGCCATCTCTTCGTCATCGCCTGCCAGTCGAGCTTCGCCTACAGGGGCGAGCCTGTGGATACGCGGCAGATCGGCTTGAATCTCGGCGTGCGTTATATCGTCGAGGGAAGCGTGCGCAGGGCGGGCGAGCGGCTGCGGATCAGCGGGCAGCTCATCGATTCCTCGAGCGGGCTGCATCTGTGGGCCGATCGTTTCGATGGCGCGCTCACGGATGTCTTCGATCTCCAGGATCAGATCGCTTCCAGCATCGTCGGTGCGATCACGCCACGAGTCGAGGAGGCCGAGATCGAGCGCTCCAAACGCAAGCCGACCGAAAGCCTCGATGCCTATGACTATTATCTGCGCGGCGTGGCGATCCACGACAGAACTGCGATCAGCAGGGAAACCATCGATGCCGCCCTGCAGCTCTTCACGAAGGCGATTGAACGAGATCCGGCATTCGCCGCAGCCTATGCCAGGGCTGCGCGGTGTTACGCATCGCGCAAGAGCCATCGCTGGATGGCGGATCCTGCGAAGGAGACCGCCGAGGCGACCGGACTGGCGAGGAGAGCCATCGAACTTGGAAGAGACGACGCCATCGCTCTGTCCTATGGCGGCTATGTCCTCGGTTATGTCGGCGGCGATCTGGACGAGAGCGCGCTCTGCATCGACCGCGCGCTTGCGCTGAACGCCAACCTCGCCGTCGCCTGGGGCTACAGCGCCTGGATCGAGGCTTGCCTGGGAGAGCCGGAAAAAGCCATCGAGCGCGCCGCGCTCGCCATGCGCTTGAGCCCGCGCGATCCCCGCCTGTTTGCCTGGGAGTTCAACACGGCGCTCGCCTGTTTTTGCGCCGGGCGCTACATGGATGCTGTCGGATGGGCAAGAAGGGCTTTGCGCTCGCAGCCGAATTACGCCAGTGCGATCCGCGTCACGGCGGCAAGTTACGCTCTTGAAGGACAGATCCTTCAGGCGAGCGAGATGATGGCCCGCCTGCGCCAGCTCGATCCCACGCTGCGGCTATCCAACCTCTCGGACATCCTGCCGCCCTTTCGCCGGCCGGCTGATCGCGCCAACTATATCGAGGGGTTGCGAAGGGCCGGGCTTCCGGAGTGAGGGAAAGTTTGCGGGTGCGGCAGCCTCCAACGCCCCTCATGCTGAGGCGCGCAGCCCGGAAGGGCGAAGCCTCGAAGCACGCGCTGTGGCGGTGCTGCTTGCTTTCATCGGATGATACGTCTTCGCTCCGTCTCGGAGCCTGTCAGGTGGCTGGGAGATGGTCTTTAGTGCGTTGATGCCCTTGAAGCCGAAACAAGTAATGTGCCAAAGAGCAACTGATGAGGATCGTTGTTCGAAGTGCGATATAATGTCGATGGAATCGAAAGAAGGGGGAAGGGCGAATCCTCTCAGTAAACCGGTCAGGATTTTGCTTGCTGTGTGGCTGTTGCCGGGACTGCTTGCCATTTTCGTGAGGATGGCTGGCTTTATCTTCCTGCCGTCCATCGAATGGACATCCCACGCGGCCCTTCCTTCGATTGTGGCCGGTCTGCTCCCTGCGGCGTTGGTGTCATGGTTCGCCTTGAAAGTCATGGACTTTATTCCGATCGGCGATGGGAAGATGGCGATTGGCATGTTGTTATCCCCCTTCATTGCTTACTACCTGGGAAAGAACCTTGTGGCCATTGCCTTGCCGATGACGCTCGCCATAGTCGCGGGTCATCAGGTCGAGCTTTCCTTCACCGTGGCACATGCCGATGGATGGAGGGACATGAAATGCCGAACATCGGTTGAGCTCGAAGGCCTACCGTTTCTCTTTAATGAAATTTGCGGTGTTCGAGAGGACATCAGGACGAGTCTGTTGCCGGGCGGCCCCACCATCGTTACTGGTCGAGGCACCAGTTTAGGTCTGTTTGTCAAAAGTCTGCGTCCGTAGACGGTACAGCTCAACCGCCAAGCGGTGCTCCTTGCATTTATCCGGCGTCGGCGAGCCCGCCTCGTCGTTCGAGGCCCCTGCGGGGCGCCTCAGGATGAGGCTCTCTTGGCCGTTGACCCGCCCGCCATGCGGCCGGAGGAGTCCCGAAGGCGCGCGAAAATGCGCGGCTGAAGGCGGCTCGGTGGCGTACTCGGCGTCGTAGGCGATAGCGATCGGCTGGGCTGTTGTGGTGAGCACTATGCAGACGAGCGGAGGCCGATCTGCTCGACGGCGTGGTTATCGTCGGTGCCAGCGCCATGCATGCGGAGATCAGCCAAGGGGCAGAGACGCTCTCTTTTTGACGGGATCGCCGGGAGATCGCGGTCACAACTTCGTGCGCGAGGGCGAAGGCGGAAGACCGGCATGAACCAAAGCCGGATTGCGGGGTTTAGAGAACGCCCGCATTTCCAACGGAGGACCGATCGTCATGCAAAGATTCCTGCTCTCCGGCCTTGCGCTTGCCGCGCTCGCTGGAGCCGCCTTCGCCCAGGAGCCGTCCGCCGCGCCTTCATCAGGCGCGGCACCGCCGCCCGCAGCCGATGCGGGCTCGCCGCCTCCGCCGCCCCGCGACGAAGCCATGCCAGATGGATCGTCGAGAGACCGCTTCGCCTTCCGGGGACACGGCTGGAGAGGCGATATGGGCCTCTACCGCGGCCAACATCGTGGCCCGCCGCCATCCAAGGCCGCCCGCTTCCGGATCGAGGACGGAGATACCAGGATCGATCTGAAATGCGCGGAGGACGAACCGATGAAGGCCTGCGCCGATCTTCTGCTTCAGGTCATGGACCGCCTGCAGGGCCCGGCGCAGCCTTGATTGGGCGCGGCATCCTTCAACGGGCCTCCGGAATGGAGAGAGGGCGTGCGTGGGGACACCCCCCTCTGCCCCGCCGGGCATCTCCCCCACAGGTGGGGAGATCGGCTGGGCGCGCTGGCTTCCCCAAACAACTGGCCATCACATGAATCGTAAATTCATGGCGAGGCATTGCCTCCTGCCGATCTCCCTCCTTGTGGGGGAGATGCCCGGCAGGGCAGAGGGGGGCGACACGGCACACCTTTCAAGTAAGTATCTCGCGCTCAAGACAGCCTCATCCTGAGCTGCGCGGCCCGCAGGCCGGCGCCTCGAAGGATCGCGCCGCGGCGCTGCTCCCTGCATCCCAGATTTGGTCAAGTGGATTTCCTTGACGCCCGGCCGCATCCATATGAGATTATCCTTATAGGGGGCTTCGATGACATCCGTCAGGGTCAATGAGCTGATATCGGTGGCGGGGCAGCCCGAGGCCGCCGATTTTGCCGATTTTGCCGCGCGCGGCTTTGCCGGCGTCATCAATGCCCGGCCGGATGGCGAGGAGCCTGGTCAGCCGGGCAATGCGGCGGAAAAGGCGGCGGCTGCCGCCGCCGGGCTTTTCTACGGTTTCGTGCCGGTGAAGGGGCCCGAGATTACCGAGGCCGATATCCGCGCCTTCCAGGCGGCGATGGCCGCGGCCAAGGGGCCGGTGCTTGCCCATTGCAAGAGCGGCACCCGGGCGCTGACGCTCTATGCGCTGGGCGAGGTGCTCGACGGGCGGATGCCAACTGGCGATGTCGAGGTCTTCGGCCAGAGCCACGGCTTCGATCTTGCCGGGGCGCGGCGCTTTCTGGAGAAGCGGGCAGGGCAGGCGCCCGAGGTGACGGCCTTCTTCCATCCCGCCACATCGAGCGTGCAATATGTCGTGGCCGACCCGGCGACGAAACGCTGCGCCATCATCGACCCGGTGCTCGATTTCGACGAGACCTCGGGGGCGACGGCGACCACCAGCGCCGATGCCATCCTCGCCTTTATCGCGGCCGAGCGGCTGACGCTCGAATGGATCCTCGACACCCACCCGCATGCCGACCATTTCTCTGCCGCCCATTACCTGAAAGGCAGAACCGGCGTGCCGACGGCGATCGGCGCCCATGTCACCGAGGTGCAGGCGCTCTGGAAGGAGATCTACAACTGGCCGGCGCTTGCCACCGACGGCTCGCAATGGGACCGGCTGTTTGCCGATGGCGACACGTTCAAGATTGGCGCGCTTGATGCCCGGGTGATGTTTTCCCCCGGCCATACGCTGGCCTCCGTCACCTACCTGATCGGCGACGCCGCCTTCGTGCACGACACGGTGTTCACGCCTGATTCCGGCACGGCGCGCACCGATTTTCCCGGCGGCAGCGCCAGCGCCCTCTGGCACTCGATCCAGGCGATCTTGTCGCTGCCCGAGGAGACCCGCCTGTTCTCCGGCCACGACTACCAGCCGGGCGGCCGCCACCCGCGCTGGGAAAGCACGGTCGCCGCCCAGAAACGCGACAATCCGCATATCGCAGGCAAGGACGAGGCCGCCTACGTGGCGCTGCGCCAGGCGCGCGACCGGACACTGGCGAAACCGAAGCTGATGCTGCACGCGCTGCAGGTGAATATCCGCGGCGGGAGGCTGCCGGAGCCGGAGGAGAATGGCAGGCGGTATCTGAAGATACCGCTGGATGCGCTTTAGCGGTTTCGCGGCTGGCGCAAAGGCAACCTTTCCGTCACTGATATCCCATCGAGCGCAGCAACATGTTCATGCCGAAGAATCCGGCCAAAGCGACGATGCCGATCATCACGCACAGGACCCATCCGACCGGCGTCAGCGTCTGCCGCGCGACGTCACGGTAGGGATATCGATTGCCGGTCGCCAGGAAATAGATGCCGAAAACCAGGCACAGCCCGATGACGACGGTGGCGCGCGGCATCCAGCTCACCACATCGGCGCCGAGACTTGCCTCCTGCAGCGGCAGCCAGATCGCCTGCCAAGCGATCACGCCAGCCAAAGCCAAGCAGAAGATGCCGCCGATCCTGTATCGTGCTTCCATCGAAATCTCCCCCGTGCTGAGTTCTGCTTGAGCTTATAGGCTGATTTCTGCGAGGAAAGGTAGTGGAGTGCAGAATTGCTCGCGTGATCAGAAGATTTGCGATCCCGGGAGGACGCGCTCGAAAGCATCCTGAGGTGGGTTTCCAGGCCGGCGATGAGCCGAGCTCAGCCTGAAGGTTCGGGAACGTCGGCATGGCTGTCAATTCTCGTGCCGGGATGAACGCGAACACATTCAAGCACCTGGCTATCCATCAGGTCTTGCACCAGGGATTCCGATCCACCGACCAGGGTGAACGTCAGGTCGTAATCGCTGCAGACGAGCCAGCTACGATCCTCAGGGAACCAATGCGTCGGCGTCAGGCGTACGCCAGGAACGTCATCGGGAAAAGCGGCTGCCTCGTCGAGTGTCCCTCGAAATACCAGATCTTCCATGTCCTCGGTCGCGAGCAGCCAGAAATGAAAAAAGCAGGAACCTGCCGGCGTGCGGCGACGGAGAACAGATATGAGCGCGTCGCGCTCGATCGGAGCCAGAGTTCCTTCGTCAGGGCCGATCAGTCGTTTCGGCCAGCTGCCGCCGACGAAGTGCCGCGTAAAGGACCATACCGATAATGTCGGGGCATAGGGAATGCCAAGGGCACTGCAAAGCGCGCGCCAGCGAAGTGGAAAGAGCTGAGAGTCTGACGTGGGTCCACCATAAACCATCGTCGCGCTGCGGAGGATCGTTGCTTCTAAATCCTGCTGCTCTCCTGAGGTGGGCTGGCTGAAACGCAGGGCGTGTTCGTGCCAGGTCAGTTGCATATCCTCGACCGTCAGATCCTCGTAGAGCGGGTGGAATATTTTCACATAGGCAGGGTAGATCGGCGGGATGAGCCGCGACACCGTACCCAGTGTTTCCGGCGATGCCTTCGCAATGCTGTGTTTGATCCAATCAATTTCGGAAAGGTCTGTGAAGCGCTGCATGGTTTACTGCTTTTCGAGGGACAAGATGATCTGACTGGAGGAGCCGTTTGCGCGTCTGGGCGCTACAAAAGGTGAGAGTTCAGTAGCGCGTCGTCGAAAGATCGGGGAAACGCGGCCCGGCGCCGGCGTCGGCGGGGTAATCGAGTTCATTGGCCAAGGTGCTGTATTTCTTCTCAATGTCTTGAGCGGCAGTCGACGCTGAGAGCCCGAAATACCGGCGCACGGATGAGCTTCGTTCGGATGCCAGTTGCGCTGCTGTGTTGAGCCTTTCGATCGTCATCAGTGCATCCATCCACTCGCGGTGCTCCTTGCGGTCCAGTTGGTCCAATTGGGTGAGCAGCACGCCGCAGATCCGCCGTGCCGTCACGGCAGCATTCATGGCGCCATCAGTCAGCTCGACGCGTTGCGAGAGGATTTCCAGAAGCTCATGAAGCGTCAGCAGATGCTCCCTAATCCTGACGAAAGCCTGGAAGGACAGGGGCGATCCCATCGAATTCAAAATCCGCTTCGACATTTCGAAATAGGCGACGACCTGATCGGTCGCCGAGCAGGCATCACGAACAATCGCCTTTCGCTGCTTCTCTAACAGCTCGCGATCGAATTTCCTTTGGCGTTCTTGCAGCCGATAGCCCGATAGCGCCACGATGATTGCGATGGAAGACACCACCCCGGAAAACCAGTCGGCCATCGATCCCATATCCACAGTCCCCGTCGCCATGCGCAAACTCCTTTGAATTCGTCTGGAAAGCACAGAAGCAGAGATAGCCGCGACAAGTCAAAACCCTTCATGGAGCCAAGAGAGCTTCATCCTTGGCCGCGAGCGGGGTGGGGCAACTCACGCACATTTTGGGACGGCATTAGAGTTTGAACAGATAAAACTGTATCGAGGCATCTTCGATCGGTGAAAAGCCGCGGTAAAATGTCTTGGCCACGTCGTTATCATGTTCCGTGGCAAGCCAGGCCTCTTCACATCCCAATTCGCGGCTCCATTCAAAGAGTTCGGTCAACATGGCTGCCGCAATACCCTGGCGGCGATGCGTCGACATCGATCCCAGGTCATCGACATAAAGTTCGGCCGCCTTGTCGATGTGGCAGTGAATGACGCCGGCGCACTGGCCGACCATCAGCCCGTCCTGCACCGCGGCAACCATCATATGGCTTGGCGAACTGAGGTAGATGGCGAGGCGGGCCGGTTCAACCGGTGCATCGAAGACATCGTCGGCAATATTGGCGAACAGGGCTTCGTCGCCGGGGCGCAGGCGCTTTATGGCAAAGGTCATGGAATGCTCTCTTCCTCATCGCGGGGGGAAACCAGCTGAGGCTCTTGATGTCACCTGTCGGTGTTGCGGCGCGTGCTTCGAGGCTCCGCCCTCGCGGGCTGCGCGCCTCAGCATGAGGGGCGTTGGAGAATGCCGCGCCGCCGTCCGCGAGATCGGCGACGTCAGGATCCTCCAACGCCGAGGGCAACGAGAAGCTCGTCCAGTTGCTCGAACTGCTCGGGCATCCCGCCCTCCGCCCCGGAATTGGCGTCGAACGCTTCCTTCGAGGGATAGAGTTCGTGCAGCACCAGCAGCGTCTTGCCGCCTTTTTCCTCGAAGGTCACCGTGGTCACGGCAGCGTCATCACTTTCCTCATTCGTCCAGACCAGGCGCGCGTTCGGTATCACTTCGAGATATTTGCCGAAGAATTCCATGGCGCTCGAGGCATCGTGGCCAAACGCAACACGGTAGCCGCCTCCGACGCGAACATCCATGTCGCAGGAAAGCATAGGCACGCCCATCGACTTCGGCGCCCACCACCGCATGAACAGCTCGGGCTTGGTCCACGCTTGAAACACGATATGTACCGGGCCGTTGAAGGTTCGCGTCACGACGAGCTCACGCTCGGACGTCCGTTCCACCGTCGTGCGGTTCTTCATGGGGGTAGGCTTACTCTCCATCGTCCTTCTCCTTCTGTTTCAGTTCCTCGACAATCTTGTCCAATTCGTCGAAGCGCGCGTCCCAGAGCTGGCGATAGCTCTCGATCCATGCCGCCTCTTCCTCCAGCCGTCGCACACCGAGCTTGCAGGTGCGTACGCGCCCGACCTTCTCCGTGGTAACGAGCCCCGCCTGCTCCAGCACGCCGACGTGCTTCTTCATACCCGTGAGGGTCATGTGGAACTTCTCGGCAAGCTCAGTGATCGAAGCATCCGCACGTCCGAGCTGCTCCAGAACGCCACGTCGGGTGGCGTCCGAGAGCGCAGCGAACGAGGCATCGAGACGGGTTTTAGAATACTGAACCATTCGGTTCAGTATCTAGCACACGGATTGGCGACAGACAAGGGGAGATCGTGGCAGTCAGGTGCGGGATCGATCCCGCAGATTTGCCAGGCGAACCTGCGGGAAGATTGGCTGAAACGGACCGCGGGTGCTATTTCAGCGGCAAGAACAGTTCCGCGACCGCCTCGTGCTCCGCCACCTCCGGGAAGAGGCTCAGCCGCTGGCAGTAGAGCGGGAAGTCGCGTGCTTCCTCGCCGCTTGCCGGAAGCCAGTCGCGATAGAGGTAGAGGGCGGCGGGCTCCAGATTGTCGGTGTGGCCGACGACGCGCAGAACCGCGCAGCGTCCGCCAGGGATCTCGCCAGTCTTGATCTCGCCAGTCTTGATCTCTTCGCCGTTCGCCTTGATCGGCTGGTCGGTGCCGACGCAAAGGTCGACGCTGTAATCGGCAGGCGAGGCAGGGCGGCGCTCGGAACGCCAGACATTGAAGGTCGGGCTTGTGCTGGGGTGGAGACCGGCGGCCTGGCGCCAGGCGATGAACCGCTGGATGGTGGCGCCGAGCGTGGCCGGGTCGCCCCGATGTTCCATGATGGCCACCGGTGTCGTGGGCACATCGCGTATCGTCACGTCGTCAGTGGTATAGGTTTTCTGCATGAGCTTGCTCCTCGCGTTGTCGAAAGGCCCGAAGGCCGCAAGCCACGGCTCCCAATCGGGAGACTTCCGGAACGAGGATGGCGATTGCCCGAACCTTTGCCGAAAGGCGCGGGCGAAGGCATCGGGTGCGGTATAACCGGCATCCATCCCTATATCGGTGACGCTTGTGGCATCCCTGTAGGCCAGCCGGTATGAAGCGCGCTTCATGCGGGCGAGCTTGATATAGCGATGCACGGACAGACCGAAAGTCGCCGTGAACTGCCGGTGGAAGTGATATTTCGAATAGGCTGCGACGCTGCTCAGCGTGTCCAGGTCCAGATCATCGTCCAGACGCCGGTCTATGTACTCCAGCACCCGCTGCATCCGGGCATGGTAGGCTTGAAGCGCCGCCTTCATCGTTCCGCCCTCCGTGGCCGCACCAACTAAGCGCACCGGGATATCAGGCGCTCGACCGATCTTGCGGTTTTCGCCAGGGATCGCACGGGTACGCCCAGTTTATGGACGAACGGCGAAATGGAGCGTTTGCCGCCTGGCGCGGATCGGCGCCGGCACGCCACGCCCGATCAGAAATCCTGCCAGCTCGCTTCCGCAACGGCGGCCGATCCGTGGGATCTGGCCGGGCGGGGGCGCTGGGGCTGTGCCGGCCTTGGCGTTGTCGCCTTGATCTCGGGGAGGGCCGAGACATTCGTCGTGGGGGTGTCGTCGAAGCGGAAGTGGCTGAGCAGTTCGAAAAGCGCTGCGGCTTCGCGCGCAAGGCTGTGGCTTGCGGCGGTCTGCTCCTCGACCATGGCAGCGTTCTTCTGCGTGCTCTGATCGACGGTATTGACAGCGCGGTTGACCTCGGCGAGCGCGGTGGACTGTTCGCGCGAGGCTTTGACGATCGCCACCACATTGCCGTTGATATCGTGAACCTGCTTGGCGATTTCCTCGAGCGCGCTGCCGGTCTTGCTGACCAGCGTCACGCCGGTTGCGACATGGCCGCTGGAGGCGGTGATCAGCGCCTTGATCTCCTTGGCGGCACTGGCCGAGCGCTGCGCGAGCTCGCGCACTTCCATGGCGACGACCGCAAAGCCCTTGCCGGCTTCGCCGGCGCGCGCCGCCTCGATGCCGGCATTCAGCGCGAGCAGGTTCGTCTGGAAGGCGATCTCGTCGATCACGCCGATGATGTTGGAAATCTCGCGCGAGGAATTTTCGATCTGGTCCATGGCTTCGATGGCGTCTTTCACCACCTGGCCGGAATGCTCCGCATGGGCCTTGGTATGGGTCACCAGCTCGCCAGCCTCGCCGGCGCGCTTGCTCGCATCCTTGACCGTGGTCGTGATCTCTTCGAGGGCTGCGGCCGTCTGTTCGACCGAGGCGGCCTGCTGTTCGGTTCGTTTCGCCAGGTCGTCGGCAGCGCTGCCGATCTCCTTCGATCCCGAGGAGATCGCCCTGGCATTGTCGGCGACCGTCGCCATGGCTTGCTTCAGCTTGTCGGAGGCGCTGTTGAAATCGGTGCGGAGGCGCTCCAGCGACGGAATGAAGGGCGATGCGATCTTCTGCGAGAGGTCGCCGTTCGACAGGTTCGTCAGGCAGGCCGCGAGTGCTTCGACGTTTTCCACGCGCGGCGTCACATCGGTCGCGAATTTCACGACCTTGAAGACCTTTCCGTTCATGTCGAAGATCGGATTGTAGGAGGCCTGGATGAAGACCTTGCGGCCGCCTTTGCCGATGCGCATGAATTCGTCGGCGACGAGCTTGCCGGCAGCGAGGTTCGGCCAGAATGCCTTGTATTCCTGCGAGGCGGCATAGGCCGGTTCGCAGAAGATCGAATGATGCCGGCCCTTGATCTCCGACAGGGCGTAGCCGAGGGCGTTGAGGAAATTCTCGTTGGCGGTCAGGATCTCGCCCTCGGGGGTGAACTCGATGATTGCCTGGGCGCGCGACAGCGCGTCGAGCTTGCCCGCGTCTTCTGCCGCGATCAGCTTCTGGCGGGTGATGTCGGTGGCGATCTTGACCACCTTGACCGGTTTACCCCGGCGGATCACCGGATTGTAGGAGGCCTCGATCCACACTTCGCGCCCGCCCTTGCCGATGCGCTTGTACTGCTGCTGATCGTAATTGCCGGCCGCGAGCTTGGCCCAGAAGGCCTTGTATTCGGGAGAGGACGCATACTCCTTTTCGACGAACATGCTGTGGTGCCGGCCGACGATTTCGGAGAATTCGTATCCGAGCGCGCGGCAGAAATTCCCGTTCGCCGTCAAGATCCTGCCTGTGAGATCGAATTCGATCATGGCCTGGGATTTGGAGAGTGAAGCAAGAACCGCAACAGCATTCGAACCACGATCAAGAATATCCACGCCATGCTCCCGAGTTAAGAAGAGGTACCCTTCAAAAGCGATAGCGAATATTTGCATATTCTGATTAATGCGGATTTAATTATATCTCTAACTTCTTGCAGCGCTGGCGGCAAAGGCGCTTTCGTTAATTCGAGCAGCTCGAGTTTTTCATCTCTTTGTTTTTGCTGTATCTTTCTGAAAGCCCCTTCGGGGCATTCCTTGCCTGCGGCAATTGGCGCGGGAGATATCGTCGGCGTGTCAGGTGCGGGAAATCCCGGCATGTCCCGTCGCGGCCACGGCCAGTGCCGCGTGGTGACCTCGCTGGCCTTTTCACATGATTTTGCTATTATTTCCGTGGGGCGCGCGACTGTGCGCCCGGCCGAACGGAGTTTCGAGATGCTCGAACGCAATCAGCTTCCCCTGCGCCCCGCCGCACCCGGTTTCGCCATCGCCTGGGTGGTGATCATTGCGGGCGCGAGCGTGGCGCTCAGCCTGCTTCTTGCCTGCGTCACGCCCTTCGTGGCGCTGGCGGCGGTCTCGGCAGTCGTTCTTCCCCGGCGGATGGCGGTGATGGCGGTTCTCATTGCCTGGCTCGCCAACCAGATGGTGGGATATTTCGTGCTCGGCTATCCCCAGACGTGGGACAGCTATGCCTGGGGGCTTGCGATCGGCATTGCGGCATTCGCCTCGCTCGCTGCCGCGCTCGGGGTGCTGCGCCTGTCCGCCGATCTTCCCGCAACGATGGCCGGCGCCTTCCTTGCCGGCTTCGTCGCCTATGAAGGCCTGCTCTTTGCCGCAACTTCAGTGCTTCCCTCCGGCGACGACGCCTTTTCGCCGTCCGTCGTCGCGAATGTGCTGCTGATCAACGCACTCGCCGCCATTGGCCTTATTGGCCTGCATGCTGCGGCGGCGGCTGGCCGTGGACTTGTCGCGGGGCATCGGGGACCGGCGCAAGCGTAGCGCGGGCAGGTGCGTCCAGCCAGTTTTCCCAAGCCTCCAAGGGGCACCTTCCGGCGCCGCTTCTGCCCGCCGGAGCGCCCGGCTCGTCCTTCGAGGCTCCGCCCTTTCGGGCTGCGCACCTCAGTATGAGGCCCTCTTGGACGTAGGCATTCCCACATACATCAGCTCGTATGACGGCTGGTTACCCTGATATAATAGCCGTCAGGGTCGACAAGGCGAAAGTCGCGCAGGCCCCAAGGCTGCAGAGCGAGATCGGAAAGCGGCCAGCCGCTGTCTCTCGCCGTGCGATAGACATCCTCAACGTCCGCGACCTTTAAGACGATCTCGACGCCAAGGCCAACTCGCTGACGGGTTTCGGCCCGTATCGGATGATCGCTAGAAAGCGTGCTTCGCGAATTAATCGCGATCACCGCGTCACCATTGCTTAACATCGTATACTCGGTGCTCGCCGAACCCTGGACTTCAAAGCCCAGAACCCGCCGATAGAAATCAAGCGATTTCTCAGGCGTTTCGACAAACAGCTCCAAGCTCAGTTGCACTGGTGCCTCCTTTTTCTGTGCGGAATGTATGCCCTCTGGAATACCTTCAGAACGTTCGTGCTGGGGATTTTCCAAGCGCGCCTCTCTTCCTTTCGTCAGTTCCGGTTTTCGAATGCGCGCCCATCACATGGGCAAAGGGTTCGTCCTCGAAAGACCGGTATTCCGGCGGCGGGTGATTTCCTCGTGGAGGTGCTCCACCGGCCGAGTCAGGTCGGGAACCTCATCGCTAGTCTGCAGCGGCACGCCGACCTGGCGGAAGAAACTTTCCAGGCCGCCGTCGCCGCCGGGCGCCAGCATGCCGAGAATTTTGCCTGGGGCATCCGTGTGGTTCCAGTAGGCATGCCGGATGTGCGGCGGCACGCTGAGGAAGGTGCCTTTGCCTGAGATCGTGCCTTGCGGCTCGCCGCCGATCCAGAAGGTGAATTCGCCGTCCAGTACATAGAAGACTTCCGCTTCCGGATGCTGGTGCGGCTCGACGCGCGCGCCGGGCGGCAGGATGGTTTCGATGAACGCGAACTGGCCGTTGGTCTCGGCCGAGGTCGCCTTGAAAGTCATCAGCCCGACCTTGAACAGGATCTGCTCGCCTTCGCCATCGGCGCGCATGACGGGTTTCCATTGCATCGGAGTTTCCCTTCGCCGTCGCTGCGGTTTGCGCGACTTCACCTGCTGTCGATTGAGGCCTCGCCCGATTGTTGCCGCTGGGCTCTAACGCGGACTGAAGGATAGGGCGCTTGGTGCTGTCGGCAACGGCTGACGTGCCTCGCCTCGAATTTGATTCATGTAACCAGTCTTACGCCTTGTTTTTTATGCGTGTTGCGGCTGCGCAGGCACCGGGCGACCCTGCCTGTTCACATCCGGCTGGAAAAGGCGGGTGCGGCAGTTCGCCATCGCGGGTCGGCTTGCCTCCCGCCCGAAAACCCGCTTATATCCCACGGTCGAAAGAGTGCTGGTCGGATGGTAGCCGGCCGTCGCCCATTGGGTGATAACTCCTCCTTTCAGGGTAACCGCGACACCGCAGCCGGCTTGCCGGCCTCGCAGGTGTGTCCGCCGGAACTCTGGAAACGTCGTCGGCGCACCTTCATGTCAACATGGAAGGAACGTTCGACTTGAAACTGACTGACAACACCATTCTCATCACCGGCGGCGCAAGCGGCATCGGGCTTGCGCTCGCACGCCAACTTTCGGCGCGCGGAAACCGCGTGATCATCTGCGGCCGGAGCCGCGAGGCGCTGGAGGCGGCGCAAGCTGATGTGCCTCACCTGATTGCGCGGGTCTGCGACGTCACCGATCTCGACGATCGCGACAGCCTGCAGGGTTGGCTGGAAAACAACCACCCGGACCTCAACATGCTGATCAACAATGCCGGGGTTCAATATCGCAGGGATTTCGACGGAGACGCTGCCGTGGCCGATCTCGAGCTGGAGGTGGCGATCAACCTTACCGCGCCGATCCGCCTGATCGACGAACTCCTGCCGATCCTGAAGCGGCAACCGAGCGCTGTTATCGTCAACGTCACCTCGGGACTGGCCTTCACGCCGCTGGCGGCCGTTCCCGTTTACTGCGCGACCAAGGCGGCGCTTCACTCCTTCACCCTGTCGCTGCGCCATCAGCTGAAGGCGACCGGCGTGCGGGTCGTCGAGATGGTGCCGCCGATGGTCGACACGAACCTCGGCGGCGGTGTGCGCGCCAAGGGGGCGGAGCGGCAACTCGCGATGTCGCCGGAGGAATTCGCCACCGAAGCGCTTGCGCAGCTGGAGAGCGGCCGGGACGAACTGCTGGTCGGCACGTCAGTCCATACCCGTCAGCACGGCGAGGCGATGTTTGCGCGGCTGAACGGCTTCTGACTAGAGATCAGAGCCGATCCCGGGCGGCCCGGACGCTCTCGAGCGGCCTGGACGCTCCCGGGATCGGCGCGTTCTCAGTCGGCCTCCCAGAGATGGTCGTGCGTCTCCTCGATATGGCGCTCGATCAGGCGGCATTCGGCATCGGTCAGGTCGAGAGGCGCGCCATCGAGGAAGGCGGTCAGCTGTTCGACCTCGCCGCCGGAAGGCGGGGCGCAGAATTCGGGGCGCGCGTGGCGGTTGCCGGGATGGTAAGGGGTAAGGGAATATTCGATCAGGAGATCGATTTCGTCGTCGCCGCGCGTCAGCGTGAAAGCGGTTTCGAACATGCTAGAGGCCGAGCGCTTCGATGCCGGCGGCAAGCTCGGCCTCCAGTTCTTCGTCCTCGTCGTCGACAAGCGGCCGGTTGAACTCTTCGTTCATGACGGCGGCGATGCGGGCAAGCCCCCGGCGGCGCCCGGCCGGTGCGAAAATGACGACCATGACACCATCGGCCTCCATGTCGAGCGACAAATACCCCTTGCCGTTGCCGCCGGAAACGCTGGCCTTGAAGGCGGTGTTGTCGGTGAAAAGCGAGACTTGTCCGCGCATGATGGATTCCCCATTGGTGATGGGGTGTTCTATCCGGTCAAAGGTTGTGGTGTGGAAATCGCAACGACATGAGCGGAAAACCTGCCGGTTGCGCGGGGCGAGACGTAGAAACGCTCGAAGGAGTTGACGTGGAAGGGACGGCGCCGACGTCTCAGTGGAGGATCGAGAGATCTGGCGCTGTGCCGTTTTCCTGCTTGGCTATTCCATAAACTGGGGGCGTGTGCGGACAGGAAATGGCTTACATAGGATCGCTAGCATCAGCCCTTGAAAAGGCGTCGCGCCAAATGAAAGCTGCCGAGACAGATCATGGTCAATGCCAGTGTTCCCACGTTCACCATAAACCAAAGCTCTCCGAAGCCCTTCGCGCCGAGCAACATTTCGCCTGCCTTACACTTGTTGAAGGCCATCAGCGACCTCGCACTGGCACACCCGGGCGGGAATCGGATCAACAGGCCATCAAACACAACCAGAAGGAAAATTCCCATAAACAGCGATTTTAACGCAGGCTTAAACTCGATGTGGCGCTTGAAGGTAATTTCCTTGTCGATTCGAATGCGGCTTAATAGGAAAACCATAGAAAATAGTAATATCGTTGTAATGATTTGTGCAAAAATCATATTGATAGGCGAATTTTTCTCAAACGAAAGATGGTAATATGGGATTGATACTATGAATGGGGCAAGGATATATGAACTGAACAGAGAGGCTGGTGTCAGGCCTTTGCGCTCCCCAAGGGTGTAAAGCATGGCGGTGGCCGAAGGTAATAAAAGTATCCAACAAACTGGACCAATCACCCACGGCAATGAAAGGGCATTCATCGTAAATTACTTCAAGTTAAGGGACCGTCATTCGGAGCGGATGTAGGTTCGAGTGCTTCACGAGTCAATCTCACGGAAGCGGCTTTCGCCGGCTCGACTTGGAGTTTCTTCAGAATAGCCGCGCTTGCCCGCGTGCGATAAGCGCCTATCCCGTCTGTTTCTTCCTTCTATTCCGCGTCGTCGGTCGCTGCGCCAGGCCGGCGGCGCGGATTTCGGTGATGCTGACGGGGTCGTCGTCGAGGTAATATTCGCTGGCCCAGGCGATCTTGCCGCCGCGCCATACACGCCGCCAAGTCAAAGCCTTCAGCCGGCCGAGCGGCGTGTCGACGCCGGCGACGGCATCGTATTCGGGGCCGATGCTGCCGGCGGCATATCGGCTGTTCCAGGCGGCGCGGGCGTTGCGCTGCACCATCTCCAGGTAATCGATGCGCTCCAACTCGGCCACTTCAGGCGAGCGGTTCGGACGCAGGGCCTTGATGGCGGCGATGATGCGGAAGGCCTGCTCGCCCGGCACCTCATCGCCGATTGCCTCGTCGACGGCGCGGAGCGCTTCGGCAATAGTGGTTTCACGGGCGAGGGCGGTGGTGAGGTTCATGGTGCGGCTGTTGTTGTGTGTTGCTGAAATCGCATTTTTGTAACATGGCGAGGAGGGGTTTGCAAATCTGTTTTGGGGATAAGCGCGGCTGGCCGACCTTGTCCTTCGAGGCCGCTTCGGTGGGCACTGTGCAAGCAAGGGTGAAGCTTTCTTGGGTGGGAGGTACTTTCTTCTTTCCTTTGCCGACGTGCCGTGGGGCACCCCCCTCTGGCCTGCCGGCCATCTCCCCCACAAGGGTGGAGATCGGCAAGAAGCCATGCCTCGCCCTAAATTTGCGGTTCGTGACGTCAGTTGTTTGGGGAAGCCATTGCGCCTAGCCGATCTCCCCCTTGTGGGGGAGATGGCCGGCAGGCCAGAGGGGGTATCGCATGGCACACACATCCACCCTCTTCCTGAGATGCGCTTCCTCCGCACGGGCTGGGGAGAGGGGTGCCATAGGCTGAACGGAACAGACATGCCCTCGATCGCTGAAAAAATCCCCACCGAAAACAGGTCCTAAAACATGATGGAGGTCGCGCGCGCCGGCGGACTCGGCGATGATGGCGCCGTCCGCCATTCCCGCGCAGAGTCTCATGATCTTCATTCCGCTCCCTTTCGTCATCGCCCTCCTGCTGCTGATCCTCTTCGTCGCCGTCATCAGGCGCGACGAGGAGGCGGCGCCGAACTGGCCGTTTCTGGCGCTGATCCTGCTTTCGGCGCTGCAATCCACCCTTTCCGGCCTGCGCTGGGGATATGGGGTGCAGGCCGTCGGCGTGATTGCGCCCGTCACTGCGGCGATGGTGCCGCCGCTTGCCTATGCCGGGGTTTCCAGGCTGGTGAGGACGAGCCGGCGGCCGCTGCCGGCGCGCATTGCGCTGCATGGCGTACCCGCCGCCCTTATCCTGATCCTGATGGCCGTCTGGCGGGACGCGATCGACATTGCGCTGGTGCTTGTCTTTGTGGGTTATGCCGCCGCGATCCTGCTTTTGATGCGCCCGGGCGCCGATGCGCTTCGGCTGGCGCCCTTCGAAGGGGCGGCGCCGGCCTACCGGGCGATCATCTTTACGGCGGCCGCACTCTGCCTTTCGGCTGTTGTCGATACCTTCGTCTTCCTCGATCTCGCCTCCGCGCATAGCGAGCGGGCGCTGACGGTGATCAGCGTCGGAAACCTCGCCGTCCTCGTCATCCTCGCCATTGCGGCGGCCGCCGCCAGCCGCAGCCGGCCGCCGGCCGAGACGGTGGAGACCGCGCCGCGCCCCGAAACGAGCGAGGACAAGGAGACGATCGCCACGATCGACGCGCTGATGGACGCGAGGAAGCTCTATCGCGACGCCAATCTCAACCTCGACCGGCTCGCCCGCAAAGCCGGCATCCCCGCCCGCCAGATCTCTGCGGCGATCAACCGGGCGATGGACAAGAACGTCTCGCAATATGTCAACGACTACAGGATCGGCGAAGCCTGCCGGCTGCTTTCCGGCACGGGCAAGTCGGTGACCGAGGTGATGTTCGAGGTCGGCTTCCAGACGAAGTCCAATTTCAACCGGGAATTCCGCCGGGTGACTGACATGACGCCGGTGGCGTGGCGGCAGAGGAAGGGTTGAGGGGAACCGCGATGGATCTTGGTTGGTGAGCGCTGCCGCTCCCATTTTTATCCCATATGTCCAGGTGCTGTTCCGGAATCCTTGTCGGGGCATTTACCTCTCCTTTCCCATCCTGCGCTTGCCACAGGAATGAAAAGAGAGGGCGTGCCGTGTGGCACCCCCCTCTGGCCTGCCGGCCATCTCCCCCACAAGTGGGGAGATCACAAGCGGCTTACGCTTCCTGCCCATCTACCGTTTCGCATGTGGCAACGTTGATTGTTTGGGGAAGCCGGTGCGCCCAGCCGATCTCCCCACTTGTGGGGGAGATGGCCGGCAGGCCAGAGGGGGGTGATCTCGGCACGCCGTTCCAAGATCTAGCCTGCGGTGCATTTTCGCGGCGGACGATTGAAGAGGCTATCAGCTGTGCATCGCGTCCAATCAAGTGCCAAGCGATGCCGCCGGCGAAGCGTGCCGATGATCCCCCGATAGCGCCGCTACCACGTACACAATCGCGATCGAGGACCGCCTGAAACATGTTCGAGGTCGCGATTTTCTAGCCGCCGGCCATGCTGTCGGCATGAACACGACATCGGAACATGAACGGGACCTTGCCGCCAAGCTGAGATCGCTTTCGATCGAGCCCGCGGCTTTCAAGACGGAGCGGGCGGAGCGCAAAGCCCGGCGGCGGGTGATGCCTGGGCTGCTGGCTCTGGCGGCGACGGTGTCGCTGGCGGCGGCTCTTCTCTATCGGCCGGCAGTATTGGAGCGCGCACTCGCGGAGCTTGCCGACGGTGGCGCTGGGATATCCGCGGGTGGAGCGGCGGTAAAGGCCCCGCCTGACGATGGGGCCGCGTCAACCCGGGATACGACTGCATCGGCCCGGGGTATGGCCGCGCCAACCCGGGGTGCGACTGCATCGACCCGAGAAATCACCGGTTCCGGTTATGTCGTGGCCCCCGATGTCGCGACTGTCTTTTCCAAATATGAGGGGCGGATCGTCGCTGTCGCGGTCGAGGCGGGCGATCGCGTCGTGGCGGGGCGGGTGCTGGCGCGGCTCGACGATGCGGGGGCGCGTTTTGCGCTTCGGGGGGCGGAGATATCGGGGCGGGCGGCGGCGCTGGCGGTTGAGGCAAAGAGCATCGCGCTGGCGCAGGCGCGGTCTTCGCTTGATCGCGCCGGGCGGCTCGCCGGGCGTGACGCGATGTCCGCCGAGGCGCTGGAGGCGGCGAAGACGGCTTTCGATACGGCTGAAAATGCCGCGGCGCAGGCACGGCAGGATGCGGCGAAGGCCGATCTCGATATCGACAGGGCGCGCGAGCAGGTCGAGGCGCTGACCGTGCGGGCGCCGATATCAGGCACCGTGACGCGGCTCGACGCGCATGTCGGCGACACGGTGCTTTCGCGGGAAGACAGCGTGCGGGAGAATGAAAGCCTGCTCGTCATTACCGACACGTCGAGCCTGGTCATCGATGCCGATGTGGCCGAGGCCAATATAGCGCTGATGCGGCCGGGTCTCTCGGGCGAGGCGGTGCTCGACGGCTTTCCCGATCAGCCCTTTGCCGTCGCGGTGTCGAAGATCGCGCCCGTCATGTCGCGGGAGAAGGGGACGGTGACGTTGCGCCTGACGCTCTCCTCGCCGCCCTCCGGCATGCGGCCTGCAATGGCGGCGCGCATCCGGCTGGTGGTGGGCGAGGAGGTGGATCACCCGCCCTCGTCCTTCGAGGCTCCGGCCCTGGGCCTACGCACCTCAGGATGAGGGCTGATCGTGCTGCCGCGGTTGCCCCTCACGCTAGCCCTCTCCCCGTAAACGGGGCGAGGGGACGTGCCTTGCGAGAGGCGGGTGGGGAATGGAGAGCGCGCGGCATATCCCCTTCGCCCCGTTTACGGGGAGAAGGTGGCGGCAGCCGGATGAGGGGCGCTACGGACGGCGCCCTCTCTCCGACCTCATCTCGAAGGACGAGGGCGGCCGCCGGTTCCCTGACCGCGAACTTTCAAACCACGAAACAATGAACCACCAAGGAGCAATCATGACCGACACTACAGAACAGTACATCGCCCTTGCCGGCGTCAGGAAGGCGTTCAGGATCGGGGGGGAGACGATACCGATTTTTTCCGGGCTCGATCTTTCCATTCCGCGCGGCGATTTCGTTGCGGTCATGGGGCCGTCGGGTTCGGGGAAGTCGACGCTGCTCAACATGCTCGGGGGCATCGACAGGCCTGATGCCGGGGAGATCAGGATCGGGCGCAGCCGTCTCGAGCAGATGGGCGAGGCGGCGAGGGCCGCGTGGCGGGCGCACAGCATGGGCATCGTCTTCCAGTTCTACAATCTGCTGCCGATGCTGAACGCGGCCGAGAATATCGAGCTGCCGCTTCTGCTGAAGCCGCTCGGGCGGAAGGAGAGGCGGGCGCGCGTCGATACGGTCATGGAGCTCGTCGGGCTTGCCGGCCGGCAGCGGCAGTTTCCGTCGAGCATGTCGGGCGGCCAGCAGCAGCGCGTCGGCATTGCGCGCGCCATCGTTGGCGATGCCGACCTCATTCTCTGCGACGAACCCACAGGCGATCTCGACCGGACATCGGCCAACGATATTCTGGAGATGCTGGGCTTTCTCAACCGCGAGCTCGGCAAGACCGTCATCATGGTCACGCACGATCCCCAAGCGGCGGCCTATGCCCGGCGCACGCTCACTCTCAACAAGGGCGAATTCACCGAGGGGACAAGCCGATGACCCTGCTCGAGCTCATGCGGCGCAATGCCTGGCGCAAGCGGCTGCGCGCGGTGCTGCTGATGTTTTCGGTCGGCGTCGCCTTCCTGATCTATGCGCTGACGGCGAGCTTTACTGCCGGCAGCCAGGGGGCGGCGGGTGCCAGCGACAATCTGCTCGGCGTCTTCAACAAGGCGGGCCGGGGGCTGCCGCTGCCGCTTGCCTATCTCAAACGGATCGCGGCGGAGAGCGATGTCGCGGCCGTCGCCTATACCGCGCGCATGCGGGGCTTCGTCGAGGTTGAGAAGAATGTGGTTGTCGTCAGCGCCGCCGATCCCCGCGCGATCGCCGCCGCCAATGGCGAGGCGCTGGGGCTGACGCCTGATCTGATCGCGGCGCTGGAAGAGGGCGGCGACCGGGTGCTGGTCGGAAGTGCGCTGGCTGAGGCGCAGGGCTGGTCGGTTGGCCAGCGCATCGGCATCACCAGCCAATTGTTGAAGGCGGACGGCAGCCGGAACTGGAGCTTCACGATCGCCGGCATCTTCGAAGGTGCCGATGCCGGCACCGACACCTATTTCATGCTCGCCCGCTACGACGCGATCAATGCCGCCCGCGCCCGGGACAAGGATACGGTCGACGCCTTCGTGGTGCGACCGCGCGCGGGCGTTTCATCGGGCGTGCTCGCCGCGCGGATCGACGCGCTGTTTGCCAATTCGGCGGCTCAGACGAAGACGCAATCGGAAAAACAGTTCCTCGAGGCCTTCCTTCGGCAATATGCCGATATCGGCCTGATCGTCGGCCTCGTCGTTGCTGCCGCCTTCGTGACGATCCTGATGATATCTGTGAACACCATGCTCTTTGCCATCCGGGAGCGCCGCTTCGAGATCGCCGTCATGAAGGTGCTCGGCTTTTCCGGCGAGCGGATCGTGGCGCTTGTTCTCGGCGAGACGCTGTTCATCTTTGCCGTCGGCGGCGCGGGCGGGCTCATCCTCGCCAAGCTTGCGACGCTGCTGATCGGGCCGGAATTCGGCCTCGTCTTCGGCTTGCCGGTGCTGCTGAAATCCGCCGCCATCATTGCCGGCCTCGGTCTGCTGACGGGGCTTCTGCCCGCTTTCAGCGCCATGCGCCTGCCCATCGTCCACGCTTTCAGAACGAGATAGCCCAATGTCGTCAGTGCTCAAGCAGAGTTTTCTCATGATCAGAGTCAATCTCGGCAGCCTGCCGCGGCGGCTCTGGATCTCAGTGTCGATGGCGCTCTCGGTTGCCCTCGTCGTGGCGGTGCTCGCGGGTTTTCTCGCCATGGCGCGCGGTTTCGAGGCAGCACTTGCAGGGGCGGGTTCGCCTGATATCGCCGTCATTCTCGGCGGAGGCACCAGCCAGGAGACGGGCTCTGATGTGCCTGCCGAGGCGATCCGCAGCCTTGCGGCGATGAGCGGCGATACGGGGATTGCCCGCAACCCCGGGATCGCCGGGGACAGCGCGGGCGGGCTGGCGCTGTCGCGCGAAGTCGTCGTTCCCATCGATGTCAGGGGCAGGGACGGCGCGGACCAGACGCTGTCGCTGCGCGGCATGGACGCGGCAGGCCCGGGCTTACGCGAGCGCGCGGCGATCTCAGAGGGGCTGATGTTTTCGCCAGGCAGCCGTGAGATCGTCGTCGGCGCCCGCATCGCCGAGGCTTTCCCCGGTTTTGCCGTCGGCGACACGGTGCGGCTCGGGGCTGTGGACTGGAAGGTCGCCGGGCATTTCGCCTCGGGTGGTAGCGCCTTCGAATCCGAGATCTGGGCGGACCGGGAGGCGGTGCAATCGGCCTTCGACCGGCAGGGGCAGGTGCAGAGCCTCAGGGTGCGGCTCGATGGCGGCGATCCCGCCCGGGCGCTCGCGACGCTGCGTGCAAGGCTTTCAGCACTTGCCGGCCCGCCGCTCACAGCCGTCTCCGAGGCCGATCTCTATGCTGCGCAGGCCGAGCGTACCGAAAGCCTGATCCGCCTGTTCGGCTGGCCGATTGCGCTGCTGATGGCGGTGGGTGCCGCGGCGGGCGCTTTGAATACGATGATGAGCTCGGTCTCCGACCGCGCCGTCGAGATCGCCACGCTGCGGCTCCTCGGCTTCTCCCGCCTGCCGGCCTTTACGGCGACCTGGGTCGAGGCGGTGCTGCTTTCGGCGGCAGGCGCGGCCATCGGCATCCTCGCCTCCCGGCTCGCTTTCGACGGCTGGCAGGCGAGCACGATGGGCGCGAACAATACCCGGATGGCGTTTCAGCTTGTCGTGACACCCGACGTGATTTTGACCGCCGGGTTGCTTGGGCTCGCCGTCGGGGTGATCGGCGGCGCGCTGCCGGCGCTGGCGGCGACAAGGTTGCCGCTGAATGCGGCGTTGCGGGCGAGGGGTTAGGGATTTGGGTTGAAGAGCAGTCGATTGCCGTTCGCTTTCCGCTCAAGGCGGGGTGAGCGACGACAGGAGTGAATGCGCTGAGCGAAAGCGAGGGCAAGTATTCACGCGCCGTAAAGTAGCAAATCGACATATACAAAGCGCCAAATGCCACGATTTATTCGCCTCGAAGTCGATGGTTTTTAAGTCGGGGTTGCAGCTTTCGATCGGCTTGGCCTTTCCCTGTGGAAGAAGTCCCGCGAACCGGCACGCTGCCTCATTGACACCATCTTATCGCCTTCTTGCCGTGGCGGGTTGCGCCCGCCGCGTCGGATCGGCCGACTCCCAGTCGATTCGCGTGGCGACATAGCGATCCGACGAACAGGGCAACATGGCGATATGACAATCTACTATGTGAACTCAGCGACTGGCTCCGACGACAACACCGGAACGGGCCTGAAATCGGCTTTTGCGACTTTGTCCAAGGTGGAATCCTTGCAACTGAAACCGGGCGACAGCGTGCTCCTTGCCAAGGGGAGCGTGTTCAACGAGCAGCTCGACATCAAATTTTCCGGCGCCCAGGGCGCGCCGATCAAGTTCGGCAGTTACGGCACGGGGGCCGCACCCGTGATCCACAGCGCCGGCGACGGCATTCACAGCCTTTATGCCACGAATATTGTTATCGAGAACATCAAGATCTCAAATGCCGGCGGCGCGGCCATCTATGGCGGCAACGTCTCGAACTGGACGGTGCGCAACGTCGAGGTCGACAAATCAGGTGTGTCGGGCAAATCGGGTTCCGTCACCTTCCGGACCGGCGAGAACATCACCATCGAAAACAGCAAGATATCGGGCGTCCATGGTGACGGCGTCTGGATCGAAAAGATCAACGGCGTCAAGCTTCTCAACAATACCATCACGAACAGCCACGGTCCTTTGGCCGATGGCGTGCAGATGAACGACAGCAGCAATATCCTGATCCACGGCAATCATATCGACCAGACGAATGCCAATAGTCCCAAGGGCGTGCTGACGCTGATCCGGCCGGTGAATGCCGTGGTCGAAGACAACGTGCTCACCGGCGGCGGCTTCGGCATCAGCGCGCAGGCGGGCAAGACCGTCGCCATCCGCGGCAACGACATATCGGGATTTCACGGCTACAGCTGGTCGTTTGCCGTCGCTCTCGGCGAGACGGGCAATGCGAGAGACTACGATATTTCGGGCAACCACATCCATGACGGCGCATGGGGCGTTGTTGTGACCGCCCCGATCGGCAGCCCGAGCTATGCCCGCACAAACATCAACGTCCACAACAACACCTTCGACGACCTTTCGGGGGCCGCACTGAAGGTCGACAGGCCCGCATCCGGCTCCTTTCACGACAATACCGTCGAGAGCGGCACCACGGCCACCAGCATATCGCCCGCCATCATCGACGCGCACACCTTCACCGTCAGCAACAACCATATCGTCGCCAATGTCGAGGCGACGACGCTTGCGGCCGCCGATGTAAAGACCACTGCGGCGACGGATGCGCCCGCCGATCCCGCTGTTGTCGCCGTCCATGACAACCTGAAGATCCTGAGCGATAACGGTGCTCCCCACCACGGCAATCTTCTCGAAAACGACAGCTCGGATGACGGCACCCTGGCGCTTCGCCGCTTCGGAAACGAAACCGTCGGCAAGCACGGCCTGACGCTGAGCGGGGATTACGGCGACATCCACGTCGAGAGAGACGGCAGCTATGCCTACACGCTCGATGAAACGAAGCTCCCCGATGGGCATAGCGGACATGTGAGCGAGAACTTCAGCTACGGGATCACCGACGCAACCGGGCATCACAGCGACACCGATATGCTGACGGTGTTCGTCCATCTGGATAGCTTGCTGAGCTGAGGGTATTTTGCCCGGCACCTCTCCGGCGTCGGCCTGAGAGGTGCGCGTCTTCACGATGATCCTTTGAGGCGATCCTGCGGATCGCACATCAGGATGAGGGCTGATGGGTATGCCGCGGTTGCCCCTCACCCTAACCCTCTCCCCGTAAACGGGGCGAGGGGACGTGCCTTGCGAGAGGTGGGCTGGGGACCGAGAGCTTGCGGCGTATCCCCTTCGCCCCGCAAGCGGGGGTCCGAAGGACGGGTCGAGACACGTGGCTCGACCCCGGTCGGTGGCGGCAGCCGGATGAGGGGCGCTACGGACCGCGACCTCGTCACGTAAGCTTCAATGCCGGTTACGCAACAGTCCCCAATATGGCAGATGCTGAATATCGAAGGCCAATTTATTCCTTCTCGATCCTTTCCTTCAGCTCGTCCCACAGCAGATAGTGAAAAGGGCTGCCTGTTTTCTCTCTGATAAATTTTCCACCGGATGCATTTATAAAAATCTCTGTGGCGAAAGAGAGAAAGGACATAAACCCTAAAATTACTGTCGAAATTATTGCCACTGCTAGAATTACCGATAGTAGAACTGCTCCGTGATGGTCGGAAATTCTTGCGTCGCCGAATAACGCATAACCTGCGAGAGCGTCGGAGAGTGTCACGGCGACTGTGGCGAATAAAAATCGGAGGGTAGTAACCTTCTTCAATTCGGTGTCCTCTTTGCCAGACTTCTCTTATTCTACAGGACCAGTTGCGTGGGTCGAGTTAGCGACGTGGTGTGATCTGTAAAAGTGTCGGCGCAGATCGGTACGCAATGCTCCACTCCCCCATGAGTCGTTGATTCGAATTTTCTTTTCGTGTAGGTTGCAGTTATCGAGAATGACGTCACCGCCTGGCGTTTTCTCGGGATGGAGGCCGGCCCCGTGGGCCTCTCGGCTGCCATGACGGCAGCGCATCCAAGGGCCTTTCGAAATGTCCCCTGACCACCGCCGCATCCAATGGATTCGACGCAGCCGACCCCTGAGCGCTGCGCAATAGAAGAAACAGGCGCCATGACAATCTACTATGTGAATTCGGCAACCGGCTCCAATTCCAACGGCGGAACGAGCGTGGACGCGCCTTTTGCGAGCTTCTCCGCGGTGGAGGCCTTGAAGCTGCAGCCGGGCGACACCGTGCTGCTGGCCGCCGGCAGCGTGTTCAACGAGCAGTTCGATCTCAAATATTCCGGCACTGTCAGCGCGCCCATCACCATCGGCAGCTACGGGATCGGCGATGCGCCCGTGATCCATAGCCCCGGCGACGGCATTCACAGCCTCTATGCTACGAACATCATCATCGAGAACATCAAGATCTCCGATACCGAGGGCGCGGCGATCTACGGCGGCACCGTTTCGAACTGGACGGTGCGCAACGTCGAGATCGATCACACCGGCTTGTCGAGGAGCGGTTCCGTCACCTTCCGGACCGGCTCCAACATCACCATCGAAAACACCACGATCAACGACGTCAACGGCGACGGCATGTGGATCGAGAAGATCAACGGCGTCACCCTCGTCAACAACACCGTCACCAATGCCCATGGCACTGCGGCCGACGCCATCCAGATAAACGACAGCAGCAACATCTACATCTCTGGCAATCATCTCGACCAGACGGGTGCCACCACGCCGAAGGGCGTGCTGACGCTGATCCGGCCGGTGAATGCCGTGATCGAGGACAATGTGCTCACCGGCGGCGGCTTCGGCATCAGCGCACAGGCGGGCACCAACATCACAATCCACAACAACGACATTTCGGGATATGGCGGCTACAGCTGGTCCTATGGCATCGGTCTCGGCGATTCCGGCGATACGCGCGACTACGACATCTCGGGCAACTACATCCATGGCGGCGTCTGGGGCGTGTCGGTCAGCTCGGCCGGCACCACCAGCTACGTCAGAGAGAATATCGATGTGCACAACAACACCTTCGACGACCTGACGCAGGCCGCACTGAAGGTCGACAGGCCCGCATCCGGCGCCTTCCACGACAATGCCATCGCAAGCGACGTGACGCCCTACAGCATATCCCCAGCGATCATCGCCGCGGGCACTTTCCCCGTCAGCAACAATACGACCTTCGAAGATGCCCAGCTTCACCTTGCGAGCCTTGACCTCCAGGCCGCCGGGGAGACGGTGCACGTCACCGCCGACCTAACGACGACGGCCCATGACGGCCTGAAAGCCTCGCCCGACAAGATCGCGCTGGAAAAGGCCGGTCACGCCACCCTTTTTGACGACAGCATATTCGGCGAAACCCTGCAGCTTCGCCACTTCGGCCACGACGTCTTCGACAGGCACGAACCGACGCCTAAGGGCGGCGATCACGGCGCGGCGGTCGATTTCGCCGATCTCTTTGCAGACAAGGGAGGTCTCGGCGAGTCCCATCATCTTGAGATCGCCGACGGGGCTTCGCATCATGGCGACGCGGATGCGGCCGGCATCCCCGGCCATCCGGACGGCGTGCTGCATTAAAGGTTACTGCGGCGGCCGGGAGCGTATGTCTTACCGGTCGCCGAGCAGGGTCTGCATGACCTCGGCTTCGATTTCCCTGCAGATGATCTCGTATTCGGCGACGATCGCCGGATCTGCCGACGCATCCCTGCGCATGCGATCGAGCACGGTGCAGGCTTCGCCATAGGCGCCGCACAATTCGCGGAGATCGGGGTCGTCTGCCGCGGCCGCCCTGATCGTTGCCCGCGTTGCGGGCAGCCGCATCATCAGCCTGGCCAGCCCCCGTTCGGCGGCATGTCCGGCGAGAGGGGCGACGCTTTCTTTCCTGACCATGCCATCATCCCTTGCTGCCTTTGTTGCCGTTGAAGGCAGTACGCAGGAATCTCGCCTCCGGTTTCATGCCGGATGCGAATTGGCGGTGCGGCCGCGCGCGTTTTTCACGGTGCCGGGCAATGCCGAAAAATCTCCAAAAACCCTTTCTTAAAAACCTCCTTGCCACTGAATTCCAATGAATCCAATGATTTAAGATTGACAAAGAGGTTTTTAAGAGAGGTCAACATTTTAAAAAATGGGTGGAGAGCGGCCTTTGCGACCGGTTTCCGGTGCTTTTTTGAAAATGTTGGGTCTCCTTAAAAACGTCCTTCCAAACCTCCGTGGCGGTGTGGGGCTGTGCTCTTTCGGGGCAACAATTGCGGCCGCCGTCTCGTCTCCGAAGCGAGCGCAATGTATTGCCGTTGCCGTCCAAGTATTCAGAGCGATCGCTGGAAATATGGGGCAGGCGAGAGGTTGCGTCTACATCCCCGCATGGCAGGGCGTTTTGCCGTGTTCGCCGCATCTGCCGGCTGGCCAGCAATGCCTTTGCGCCAAGTTCTGCTTTCAGGCTTACCTGCAGAAATACCCGAATAAATTGTTTCTCATTGACGCCATGATTCATCTCTACCTTTCCGCCCGCATTTTAATCTTCGTCACAATTGAGATCATCATGATCTTGAAAACAATGGTGAGAAACTATGAGGGTTATTCTCGTCATCGTCCTCACGGCCCTTGCCGTGCCCTGTGAGGCAGACATGTTCGGCACGGCGTCCCGGTACAAAAGCATGCATGAACGCTCCATCTCCTTCCTCAGCGTCAATCCGAGGCGCACCTCATGGTGCGGGGCGTTCCTGGCCTTTGTCGCTAAGCGATCCTCCCGCGAACCGCCTGACAATCCGAACATGGCGCGGTCCTGGATGAGCTTCGGCAGGCCGGTCTTCGCCCGCTCCGCCCAGCGCGGAGACGTGGTGGTGATCCGCAGCGGCAGGCGCTTCCACGTCAGCCTGTTCGATCATTTCGACCAGCGGCGCCAATACGTCTACCTCTTCGGCGGCAACCAATCGAACCGGGTCCAGCTGTCACGCTACCGCGCCAGCTCCGTCGTCGCCGTTCGACGATAAAGCCCGCAATTCTGCTCCCTTAAAAACATCCCTGCCACTGAATTTCAATGAATCCAATCTCTTAAGATTGACAAGGAGGTTTTTAAGAGAGGTCAACATTTTAAAAAATGGATGCAGCCGAGGTCTGCCGCCGATCTTATTTCGCGTTTTTAAAAATGTTGGGCCTCCTTAAAAACGTCCTTCCAAACCTCTGTGGCGTTCACGGCACTCGTTTGGAGCTTGGCTTCAATATCTCTCGAACGCGATCTGCTTGCTCGCTCGTGCTTTCGAAAAGGAACGGACCTGCGCATGGAGCTTGCAGGACGGTCATGGAAGCCGCCTGGGGCCACTACTGTCAGGCAGATGGTCCCCAAGCTCCCTCATTCCTGTGCCTGTCACAGGAATCCAGTGCGCCCAAGTCCTTGGGCGCGAAAGACTCTTTCTTTCGAACGATTGCTTCATTCACGGCGCGGACGCGCCGTGGCTGGATTCCTGTGACGAGCACAGGAATGAGGGAACTTGGGGAAGCGCGCAACGCCTTCCGTCAATCGCCCCCGTCCACCGCGCAGAGCACGCCGTTAACGGGGATGGCCACCATCTTTTCTCGCTTGAGATCGAACCTCCAGGCTGCGACCACATTCTCCGATCCATAGGAGCCATCCGCCTGCTCCGCCATCGTGCCGAGCGCGACGATGGTGGCATCGTCGGGAAATTGACTAGAGGAGCAATAGCCCGGCCCGAGGAGCTCGTGGCGGGGCGTCGGCTTTGTCATGACGATTTGATCGACCGGGGTCCAGACAGGGTTGTTCCCAACGCGGCCCGTCTCACGCTCAAGCCTCAGGACCAGTTGCTGGCCGCATTGCAGCTCGGTGGCTCCATATGCCGGGCTTGCCGGCGCGTTTGATACCATCGAGCTGCCGATTTCCGAGCAGTTGTCCGTCGCGAGGCGAGAGGTCTTTGCCCGCGCCTCGCTGGCGTGAGCAAAGGTCGGGGTCAGGGCGAGAAGAGCGGCAATTGCCGGCAGGTATCGTGACATTGGAAAACCATTGGAGCGTGAAGCGAGGCGAGGGACTGCTGGCCTAAATCCCGCAATCCTGAAGAGAGGACCGTAGCTTTGCTCGGGGGAGTGTCAAGAGTCGATATTGCCAGGAGAACGTCAGCCGCTGCTGACGCTTCGGAAGGCGGTGATGATGCTGTCCGCCGCCAGCCGCGCCTCGTCCGCGGTCGTCTGGAAATTGGTGACGGAGAGGCGCAGGACCTCGCGGCCGTGCCATTTGGCGCCACCGGCGAAGAGGGTGGCGTCTTCGCGGATCTTTTCGATGGTCTTGCGGGTGATCGCGTCGCTTTCGTCGTCCGGGCGGCCGGTGGCGAAGCGGAGGATGAGCTGGTTCAGCGTGACGTCGTTCAAGATGGTGATGCCGGGTTCGCGCGCAAGATGCTCGGCGAGCACGTGGGCGGAGGCGCAGCATTGGTCGATGAGGGCGGCAATGCCGTTGCGGCCGAGATGTTTCAGCATTGCCCAGGTGGCGAAACCGCGGGCGCGCCTGGAAAGCTCCGGCACGTAATGGGAGGGGTCGCGCTCGCCCTCAGTCGCAAGCGGCAGGTAGCTCGCGGCGATCGTCATAGCGCGGCGGTGGGCGAGCTCGTCGCGCACGATCGCATAGCCGCAGTCATAGGGCGTCTGCAGCCATTTGTGGCCGTCGGTCGCCCAGCTGTCGGCCGCCTCGACGCCGCGGCTGAGATGGCTGAAATTCCCGGATGCCTGCGCCCAGAGGCCGAAGGCACCGTCGATATGCACCCAGGCGCCTTTTTCCTTCAGCGCCGGGATGATGCGGAGAAAATCGTCGAAAGCGCCGGTATTGATCTGTCCGGCCTGGAGGATGGCGATACAAGGACCGGTGACCGCGGCAAGCGCGCCGGGCAGAGCGGCCGGATCGATGCGGCCCACCCGGTCGGTCGGCAGGCGCAGCACGCGGTCGTGGCCGAGGCCCAGGAATTGCAGCGCGGAGAAGACGGTCGTGTGGGCGTCGTCGCCGATCAGCACGGTAATCTCGGGTGCGCCGAACAGGCCCCTGGCATCGGCATCCCAGCCGGCTTTGCGCAACACCTCGCCGCGGGCGGCGGCAAGGCAGGTGAAGTTTGCGACCGTCGCACCGGTGACGAAGCCGACGGAGCTTTCGGCCGGCAGCTTCAATATGTCGAGAAGCCATCTCGCCGCGACGGTTTCGACGGCGGCAGCGGCCGGGGCGACGACATGGTTTCCGGCATTCTGCCCCCAGGCGCTGGTCAGGAAATCGGCGGCGACGCCGACCGGATGGGAGCCGCCGATGACCCAGCCGAAGAAGCGCGGACCTGTGGTGAGATGCAGCCCGGGCTCGGCGCTTTCGGCAAGCTGCCTGATGACATCGGCCATATCGGCGCCGGCTGCCGGCAGCGGGTCGTCGAAAGCGGCGAGGCAAGCGGCATAATCATGCCGGGGCACATGACGGGCAGGGGCGCTCTCACGAAACCCGGCCGCAAGCCGGGCGGCTTCCTGAAACAGAGATGCGATTGCCGACATTCGCTCCCCCCGCGCCGCGCACCCGCCGGTCCCAAGGACCGCCTCCAAGCAAGCTGCCGGCGCAGGCAGCTTAGAGCTTTTCACAGGAGGATTGAAGGGCTCAAACGGAGGCGGGCGATCGGGCGGGCGGCGGCAGCGGTGGTCGCGCTTTTTCGAGAATGGCGAGCAGCCGCTACAGCATATCCCCCAGGCTCCAATGGTTGCTCCAGCGGGCGTCGATTTCGTCGTCGACGTTCTGGTAGCGGATGTCGGTGGAGAGGCGCAGGCGGCGGGCGCGGTCCTGGTTGGTGGTGGAGGCGTGGATCATGTAGGGGGAGTGGAGCACGACGTCGCCCGCCTCGTAATCGGCGGCGAGCCAGCGCCTGTCGAAGCGTTCGGCCATGGCGGGGAGATCCTTCGAGACCCAGCCGCCTTCGGCCATGTGGCTGTTATAGGCGCTGATGCGCTCCTCCGGGGAGAGATCGCCGCTGCGGGCGCGGAATTCGGCCTCCATGCCGCGGCCGAGCGCGTGCGAGCCTTCGAGATAGACGAGGCCGCCCATTTCGGCGGGGATGTCGCCGACCGGGATCCAGGCGGTGACGAGCCGGCTGGTGCCGCCGCGGAGATAGACGAGATCGTAATGCGCGGGTGTCGCCATCGGCGTGCCCGGCTGGACGTAGCGCATCAGCTTGCGTTTGTGCAGATAGGAAATGCCGCCCAAGAAAGCATCCATGAAGCGCACGAGATGCGGATGCGCGCAGAAGCCCTCATAGGCCGCGGAGCGGACGATCGACATCAGCCTGCGGTTGGCGAGGTTCCAGTCGACGCCTTCGGCGGCTGATATGCCGAGGGAAAAATCGTGGCCCGGCTCGAGGAGGCCGGTTTCGGCCAGGCGGGCGAAGACCCAGCCGCGGAAATCGATCACCTCGGCCCGCGGCAGAAGGCCCTTCAGCCAGACATAGCCGTTCTCCTCGTAGCGGCCGCGGATGGCGTCGATGCCGATTGCGGGATCGGTCGGCGTGAGCCAGCCGAGCCTTTCTGCCGGCAGCGTCCTGCCGTGCGCGATGAGGGAAACCTCCGGGCTTCGGGCCTCAGCGTTCAGGGCAGTTGACATTTCATCCATCCCTCGCTTGACTTCACCTGCCTTCAATTAGCTGACAACATGGGATAGCTGCCATGGAGGAAAGTCGCAGCTGGACTTTTCGCTCATCATGAGAGATGCCGAGGCCCTCTATCGGTCGCCGCTCGGCAGCGCCGGCGGGCTTGCCGTCACCGGCAGCGGCAGGCAGCATGCGCGCCTTGCGGTCACGGAGCGGAAATTGCCGAGTTTCGCGGTCGTGCTGGTGGAGCGCGGGCAGGGGTTTCTCGAAACCGCAGCCGGCGGGCGCCAGCACATGGCAGGGCCTGCTCTCTTCTGGCTGTTTCCGAACCGAATGCATTCCTATGGGCCCGACGAAGCGGGCTGGGACGAGCGCTGGGCGCTGTTCGAGGGCTCGTTCACGCGGGATTTCGTGCGGCTGCGGCTGATTGCCGAGCGCCATCCCGTTGTAGTGCTGCGCCACCTCGAGGAGATGACGCGGCTCTTCGCCCAGCTTCATGCCGATCTTTCCGATGATACCAATCTCGCCCAGGCCGCGGCGGCTTCGACGCTGCATCGCATCGTGATCGCCGCCGCAAGACAGGCGGGCGGCGCGGCGGGCCGGCGCGACAGGGAGGCGGCGATGGGCGAGATCGTCGAGAGCCTGCGCGGCTGCGCGCTGCAGCCGCTCGACCTTGCCGGTTTTGCCGCCGGGCACGGCATGTCGCCCGCCACGCTGCGGCGGAAATTCGTGGCCGAAACGGGCCTGCCGCCCAAGGCCTTCCAGCTTCGGGCGCGCATGGACCACGCCAAGCAGCTGCTCGTCACCACCGACGAAAAGATCGAAACCGTCGCCGCCATGGTCGGCATGGACGACGCCTTCTATTTCTCGCGCGTCTTTCACGACCGCGAAGGCTGCAGCCCCCGCGAATTCCGGGCGCGACACCGGAGAAGCTGAGCGGTCGAGGCGGCGCAGCCGTGCCCGGTGCGCTCGCCTTTGCCGCGATCCCCAGGATAAAATCGAGCATCACGGGAGTTGCTTTGTAAATTTCGCCAATAACGATATTATTTCAGCTGTCCAATTTTGAAATTTCTTGGCCTGTCTTAAAATCTATTGCCTTCTTGCAAAGTATCATTCAATATTACTGAAATATCATTCGCGTTGCCGTTGAGGTAGCTCTGTTAGTCGGCGAGGGATATGAGTTGAAATATTTCATTCTCTATGCGCTGGTGTGCTCGGTGGTCGGGATACTTCTTCTCGTTGTCACCCGTCAGATCGTGCCGTTCAACATGGAAAGGCTTGGCGATCAAGCGGCTGTCGAACCGGCAGATCAGCTGGACAAGCTGGTCGTTCGGTCAACCCGCGAACGGGAGAGCAGGGCAACCGGCCAGCCGGTGCCAGGGGTAGCTGACCAGCCGGCGCCTGGGGCAACTGGCCAGCCAGTGCCTGGGGCAACCGCCAAGTTCTCATCCCACGCGCCAGCCGTCAGCACCGATCAATGGGATCTCCGGCCAACCGATGAGCCGACCGTTCGCAAGGGCGGCCGGGTGGGAACTACGGCGCAGTAACTGGAGGCACGCTCGCTCGCCCTTCGAGGTTCCAGCCTTCGGCTTGTGTGGGCGCGAGATACTTTCTTCTTTCATTTAGAGGTGTTGCCGTGTGGCACCCCCCTCTGCCCTGCCGGGAATCTCCCCCACAAGGGTGGAGATCGGCTGGGCGCGCCGGTTTCCCCAACCAACTGCCATTCAATGACTTCGAGACGGTAGAGAGGGAGCGATGGTTCAACCTCTTGCCGATCTCCACCCTTGTGGGGGAGATGCCCGGCAGGGCAGAGGGGGGTATGCCACGGCATGCACATCCACCCACAGCCTTGGCGCGAGGCGATGGGCAAAGAGGCCGAAGTCGAACTCATCACTTCCGGGTTGCATTGGCCGGAGCCGCCTGCAATGACAAGGCTTCCGATATTGGAGGAGGCCATCGGATGGATGCGGGCGGCGTGACGATCAGGCATATCGGGCCGGACGAGGTGGAGGCTTTCCGGCAGATCCGCCTGGAAGCGCTTCGCGTCGAGCCGGCCTCCTTTGCGAGCCGCTATGAAGACTGGGAGGTGCTGTCTCTCGAGGAGTGGCGCAACCGGCTGAACGAGCCGGTTTTCATCGCATTCCAGGACGGCGCGCCCGTCGGCATCATGGGCCTGTTTCGGCAGCGGTCGAGCAAGATGGCCCACCGCGCCACGATCGTCATGGTCTATGTCAGAAGTAACCTGCGCGGAACCGGCCTTGCCGGCAGACTGCTGGAGGCGGTTTCCGATCACGCCCGTGCGGCCGGCATTGTGCAGCTGGAGCTCTTCGTCAGCGCGGAAAATGCGGCGGCGATCCGGTTCTATCAGCGCCAGGGTTTTGCCGAGATCGGCCGGATCCCCGGCGGGGTTCTGGAAGAGGGCAGGGAGATCGACGACGTGATGATGGCGCGGCGTGTGACGGGGTAGAGGTTGGAGCCTCGAAAGTTCTGCAGTCATCCAACGCCGGCGCGCCCGCCTCGTCCTTCGAGGCCCCTGCGGGGGACCTCAGGATGAGGCTCTCTTGAACCTTGGTGCGGCACCTCTTGACCTCAACCGCGGTTGGGGTTGCAGCATGCCGGCGTGAACCGGAGGTTTGGCGGTGACGAAAATCCTGAGGGACGAAGATCTAAACGATAGCGGGTTGATGGCTGTTGCGATCGAGGCGCTCGAGGCGGCTTTTCTGGCCCGGGCTGGCCATCGGCTGATCGCTCCGCCGCGGCATCATGTTTCCTTTGGCGATCGGGGCGATCTGGTCTTTACCATCGGCGGCATCCTTGGCGAGACGCCGCTGGCGGGTTTCCGGGTCTATGAAACGTTTGGCGGCGCGGATCAGATCGTCGCGGTCTGGTCTGTTGACGACGCCAGGCTCAAGGGCATCGTGCTCGGCGAGCGGCTCGGCAGCCTGAGGACCGGCGCGATCGGCGGCGTCGCCATCCGGCATCTGAGCGCGCCCGATGCAAGGAGCGTCGGCATCCTCGGCAGCGGGGCGCAGGCCAGGAGCCAGCTTGCGGCGGCCGCCGCCGTTCGGAAACTGGAGCGCGCCCGCGTCTTCAGCCCCAACGAGAACCGCCGCGCCGCCTTCGCCGAGGAGATGGAACGCGCGCTCGGGCTGGAGGTGGTGCCGGTCGGCAGCGCGCGCGAGGCCGTTGACGACGCCGACATCGTCATCTCAGCGACGACGAGCCGAACGCCCGTCATCCATGCCGCCGATTTGAAGCCCGGCGTTCATATCAATACCGTCGGGCCGAAAACGCGCGACGGATACGAGCTCGGCCTCGATATCGCCGATGCCGCCGCCGTGATCGCAACCGACTCCCCGGAACAGACCAGCGCCTACGCCTCGCCCTTTTTTCTCGCAGGCTCCGGCCATGAGCACCGCATGGCCGATCTCGCCGATATCATGGCAGGCCGTGCAGGCGGGCGGGGATCGCCGGAGGATACGACGCTGTTCTGCTCCGTCGGCCTTGCCGGAACCGAAGTCGTCGTTGCCTCGGCCATTCTCGATGTCCTGGGCGCGTCTGCGTAGAATTTGATTCAAGGACGCGCTTCAAGCCTCTGTATTCACGCGGCTTGTCCGCCGGCGCCGGGCGCCAGACCCAGAACATCCCGCATGCTGTATTCGCCCGGGGCGCGGCCTGCGAGCCAGCGGGCGGCGGCAAGCGCGCCGCGAGCGAACATGGCGCGGTCGAGGGCGGAGTGGGAGAGCGTGATGACCTCCTCGGCGGCGGCGAAGAGGACGCTGTGCTCTCCGACGATGCCGCCGGCGCGCAGGACGGCGAAGCCGATTTCGCCTTGCGGGCGCTCGCCGGTGATGCCGTCCCGGGCGCGCCGTTCGACGGAGGCGAGCGAGACCCCGCGGCCGGCAGCGGCGGCTTCCCCCAGCATCAGCGCCGTGCCGGATGGCGCGTCGATCTTCCTGTTGTGATGGGCTTCGAGGATTTCGATATCCCAACCCTCAGCGGGAAGGGCGCGCGCGGCTTGTGCGACGAGGCCCATCAGCATGTTGAGGCCGATCGAGAAATTGCCGGAGCGCAGGATGGGAATGCTGCCGGCGGCCTCCGCGATCAGTTCCAGCTCATCCGGCTCGAAACCGGTCGCCCCGATCACCAGCGCCGGTCCGCCCGCTGCCGCGCAGAGGCCCGCCAGTTCGGCCGCCGCACTGCCCGTCGTGAAATCCAGGATCACATCAGCCACCCCGATCGCGGCCGAACGATCGATCAGCCCGGCGCCCGCCGAGCCCGGACGCCCGATGCCGCCTACAAACGCAAAACCGGGATCGGCCGCCAGCAGAGACTGGATGGCGCGGCCCATGCGGCCATTCGCACCGGCGACGGCGATTTTGAGAGGTGAGGTCACGGTCTGTCCTTGTGGTCCGGCGGTTGCTGCGTGGCGGATGGAACGACGCGACTATCGCAGTTCGGGGCCGGTGCAAAGCCGGATTGCTGGCCGCGATGGGCGGATCGTCCTCCACCGAACTCATGCAGGTGAAGGTGGTGGGGAGCCGTTTTGTCGTCTCAGGCGGCCGGGATACAGGAAAAGCAGGGTGACGGCGTAGACAAAGAATAACATCAGCACTTCCATCAAGATCGGGAGTGCAAGCATCACGACGGCAGGCCCAAGCTCGTCGTCTGACGGCCTCGTTGGCGTTGCCATAATGATCATGGTAACTGGCGAGAAGAGCAGCCATAGACATGCGAATGCAAGCAGCCGCCGTTTGCGCTGATTGGTCCTTCGTGCAAGGAAAATGGCAGCAACCGGGATCAGGATGTTGAGTGCCAAGACAAGCATAAGCGTGAGGCCGAGGGGCAGGATCGTCGGGTAATGCGGGTCGTATTCCAGCATGCTCTGCTCGCCCGGTCCTACCAATTGCCCGGGTCGGCGGTGTGGTCGATGCTGGCGAATTCATCCGCCTTGTTCCGGTCGAGCTTCACGTCCGTTGCCACCTTCGCCTCGTCGGTGACCGTATAGCGGTCGGGAACCTGGCCTGTGGCAAGCTCCTGATACATAAGCAGGGCGGCCTCCTCGGCGGTGTCGGCCTCGATCTCCCGGGTGATCGATACGGTGAACTTGTGCATGGCGTCCGGCTTTCCTGATCGTGGCGGGCAGGCGCAGTTTCGCACGAGTTTTTGCCGGAGGACACTCAATTTCGCTGCCGGCGGTCAGATGCGTTGGTCTCAGGAGCCTCGACGGGCGGGGCGGGTGCACCCGGTGCTGCCGCTGGTCGTTGCAGCAGCGCCAGTCGGCCGCCTCCGGGAATTGACGAATCGGGGTCGTGGCGGCATGTTTTTGTCTGGCGCGACCTTCCGCCGAACCTCCTTTGATCCTCCCCGGCAGGGTCTTCATCAGGAGGCAAAGGGACTTTTTCGTCTCGGGTCGTCAACCTTGGTCCTGATGTCTCAGACGTGCTTGCCGGGGAATGCCGTCCGAGACAGGAAAGACCGAGACATGACCGAAAACGGAAACTTCAAACGCCGCGTGCGCGCCCGTGCCGCCAAGACGGGCGAGTCCTACACGACCGCTCTCATGCACATGCGCCGCGCTTTCACTAGAGATGAAGACGCGCAGCCCAAAGGGCTACGCCTCGCCGTGGCGCAGACCAGATGTTACGACGATCCCCGCGATGTTGCCGGGCTTCGCGAAAGCGGACGGGAAATGCGCGGGCTGATGCGGCAGGCGCGGGACGCGGGCGCCCGGCTCCTGCATTTTCCCGAAGGGGCGACCTGCGCGCCGAACAAACGCATCATGTCGGCGATCGGCCCTGGGGAGATCGGGCCTTCCGATTGGCGCCGGTTCGAATGGGCCGTGCTGCGCGAGGAACTGGATCAGACGCGCAGCCTCGCGCGCGAACTCGGGCTGTGGGTGGTATTCGGATCGGTGCACCGGCTGACCGAGCCGCACCGGCCGCACAACAGCCTCTATGTCGTCTCCGATCGCGGCGCGCTGGTGACGCGCTACGACGAACGACTGCTTTCCAACACCAAGATCTCCTTCATGTACACGCCGGGTTCGATCCCCGTCACCTTCGAGATCGACGGCATCCGCTTCGGCTGCTCGCTCGGCATGGAGTGCCATTATCCCGAGATCTTCAGCGAATATGAGCGGCTCGATGTCCATTGCGTGCTGTTCTCGACCACAGGCGGGTCACCGCCCAACGAGCCGTCCTTCGGTGCCGAGGCACAAGGGCATGCGGCGACCAACAGCTACTGGGTCAGTTTCTCGATGCTGACCTATCCCGGATTGGAAGGTCAGCCAGCCTCTTCCGGCATCGTCGCCCCCGGCGGCCGATGGGTGGCGCAATGCGCGGCGGGTGGAATGCCCGCGATATCGCTTGCCGATATCGACGACAATCCCGGCGATCTCTCCCGGTCGTGGCGGCGCAAGGCCCGGTCCGGTCTCTACGACCCGCACCGCGTGGAAGGCGACCCGCGCAGCGACGGGCGGAATATGTTCTAGGCGTATGCGCCGGCGGCGGACCAATGCAAGGAGCAACGCTGCGGCGTGTCCTTCGAGGCTCCGGCCTTTGGCCTGCGCACCTCAGGATGAGGAGCGTTGGTGGGTGCCGCGGATCGCCCCTCACCCTAACCCTCTCCCCGCGCGCGGGGAGAGGGGACGTGGCATGCGAGATGTCGGAAGTGGATGGAGAGGTTGCGGCACATTCCCTTCTCCCCGCAGGCGGGGAGAAGGTGGCGGCAGCCGGATGAGGGGCTGCGGGATGCTACTTTTTTGCGATATGCGTGATGATGGCGGCCAAGAGAACCTCACCCTGAGGGGCCTCGAAGGGCGGAGCGGGTGCGGCGGCGGTCGACGAATGCAGGGAGCGGCGCTCGATATCCTCCCCGACAGGCCGTAAATCGCGCGATCCGGCCTTGGCAAGGTTTCGAATCGTGCTTTAGGTTGCGGCCCGAAAACCAAAACGGGTCGAGCAAAGAGATGCGCCTTCAGGACTGCTATAATTTTCATGATTTTCGGCGCATGGCCAAACGGCGGCTTCCCGGGCCGATCTTCGATTATATCGATGGTGCGGCCGATGACGAGGTGACGTATCGGCGCAATACGGCGGCCTTTGAGAATTGCGATCTGGTGCCGGATGTTTTGCGCGGGGTGGCCGAGGTCGATATGTCGGTGACGGTGATGGGGCAGAAGCTTGCCATGCCGGTCTATTGCTCGCCGACGGCGCTGCAGCGGCTTTTCCATCACCAGGGGGAGCGGGCGGTGGCGGCCGCGGCGGCAAAATACGGCACGATGTTCGGCGTCTCCTCGCTCGGCACGATCAGCCTGGAGGAGGCGCGGCAGATCAGCAGCGGGCCGCAGGTCTATCAGTTCTATTTCCACAAGGACCGCGGGCTGAACCGCGAGATGATGGCGCGGGCAAAGACCGCAGGCGTGCAGGCGATGATGCTGACGGTCGACAGCATCACCGGCGGCAACCGCGAGCGCGACAAGCGCACCGGCTTTTCCATTCCCTTCAAGCTCAATCTTGCCGGCATGACGCAATTCGCGATCAAGCCTTCCTGGGCGATCGGCTGGCTGACGCATGAGCGCTTCGCCCTGCCGCAGCTCGAAAGCCACGTCAAGATGGACGGCGGCTCGCTGTCGATTAGCCGGTACTTCACCGAGATGCTCGACCCCTCGATGTCGTGGAACGATGTCGCCGAGATGGTGCAGGCCTGGGGCGGGCAATTCTGCCTGAAGGGCATCATGTCGGTGGAGGACGCCAAGCGCGCGGTCGAGATCGGCTGCACCGGCATCGTGCTTTCCAACCACGGCGGGCGGCAGCTCGACGGCTCGCGCAGCGCTTTCGACCAGCTCGCCGAGATTGTCGATGCGGTGGGCGACCGGATCGACGTGATGATGGACGGCGGCGTGCAGCGGGGAACGCATGTTCTGAAAGCCTTGTCGCTGGGGGCAAAAGCCGTCGGGCTCGGCCGCTACTATCTCTTCCCACTCGCAGCGGCGGGACAGCCCGGCGTCGAGCGCGCGCTGGAGACGATGCGCACCGAGATCGAGCGAGGCATGAAGCTGATGGGCTGCACCTCGGTCAGCCAGCTGACGCGGCGGAATTTGCGGTTTCGCGGCTGAGGGGTTTGCTTGCGCTTCGCGCATTAGCGGTTTTGCCGCTCAGCCCCCTCATCTGCCTGCCGGCATCTTCTCCCCGCTGGGGAGAAGCGGACTCGTGGCAGCGTCTCGCCCTAATTGAAAGCATCGGTGTGGCAGGAAGCTCGCGGCTTGCTCCCTCTTCGTCCCAGCGGGGAGAAGATGCCCGCAGGGCAGATGAGGGGGGTGAGAAGCGCGAGCGACGAACGCCTTGAGCGGCAAGCGAAAGGCAGATGACGCGCTGGCGGGCGATGAATGCAGGGCGGCGGCTGCCTTATTTTCCCGACCAGCCTCCCAAAGCGATCTTCCGCACCGGCATCGTGAAACCTTTCGATTTCTGAGCCGTTGTCGCTCACATGGCCGACGTAACATCGAAATTGGAATCGGTCGACGGCGCCGATGCGCAAGGTGCCGAGAAGTCGCGCCAAGCGAAGGCATCGACTGTTGAGGCCGGGCCGCCGCCGGATGCCATCGAACCCGACAAGGACCTGACGCCCGAGGAGGCCGAGCAGGCGCGCCGGAAATATTTGCTGAAGCGGTTCTGGATTAGCGCGCGCGGTTACTGGGGACGCGGCGGTGACGGCTTCGCCTGGCCGTGCTCCATCGGGCTGCTTGTTATGATCGGCATGAATGTCGGCTTCCAATACGGCATCAATCTCTGGAACCGCGGGATTTTCGACGCCATCGAGCGGCACGATGCCGGCACCGTCTATTTCTTCGGCGCCGTGTTCCCGCCGCTGGTGCTCGGAAGCGTGGCGCTCGTCACCTTCCAGGTCTATGTCCGCATGATGATCCAGCGGCGCTGGCGCAAGTGGCTGGCGACGGCGCTGATCGCCCGGTGGCTCGCAAACGGCCGGTATTATCAGCTGAACCTCATCGGCGGTGATCACAAGAATCCGGAGGCGCGCATCTCCGAAGATCTGAGGATCGCCACCGAGGCGCCCGTCGATTTCATCGCCGGCGTCATCTCCGCCTTTCTCTCCGCTTCGACCTTCATCGTGGTGCTGTGGACGATCGGCGGGGCTCTGACCCTGCCGATCGCCGGGGCGTCCGTCACCATTCCAGGCTTTCTCGTCGTCACGGCGGTGCTTTACGCCATCATCACCTCGACGACGATCGCCGTCATCGGCCGGCATTTCGTGCGGGTCTCCGAGGTCAAGAACCAGGTGGAGGCCGAGTTTCGCTATACGCTGACGCATGTGCGGGAAAACGGCGAGAGCATCGCGCTTCTTGGCGGCGAGGAGGAGGAGCGCAGCGACCTCGACAAGACATTCTCCAATGTGCTGAAGCAATGGGCGCAGCTTGCCCACCAGCATATGCGCACGACCTTCGTGTCGCATGGCTCGATGCTGATTGCGCCCGTCGTGCCGGTGCTGCTCTGCGCGCCGAAATTTCTTGAAGGCAGCATGTCGCTGGGCGAGGTCATGCAGGCGGCCTCCGCCTTCGCCATCGTGCAAAGCGCCTTCGGATGGCTTGTCGATAATTACCCCCGCCTTGCCGACTGGAACGCCTGCGCGCGGCGCGTCGCCTCCTTGATGATGTCGCTCGACGGGCTGGAGCGCGCCGAACAGAGCGACGCGTTGGGGCGCATCCGGCATGGCGAAACGGAAGGCGAGGCGATGCTGAGCCTCAACGATCTCGCCGTGTCGCTGGATGACGGCACCGCCGTGGTCAAGGAGACGCAGGTCGAGATCGAACCGGGCGAGCGGGTGCTGGTTGCGGGCGAATCCGGCTCGGGCAAGAGCACGCTGGTGCGCGCCATCGCGGGCCTCTGGCCCTGGGGCCACGGCAGCGTCGATTTCCACGCCGACAGGCGATTGTTCATGCTGCCGCAGCGGCCCTATATCCCCGCCGGCACGCTGCGCCGCGCCGTCGCCTATCCCAATGCCGCTGACGGCTGGCCGCTGGAGGAGATCAAGGCGGCGCTCGACAAGGTCGGGCTCGACTACCTGAAGGACAAGCTCGAGGAGGAAGCGCCGTGGGATCAGACCTTGTCCGGCGGCGAGAAGCAGCGGCTCGCCTTCGCGCGCCTCCTCCTGCACAATCCCGATATCATCGTGCTCGATGAAGCGACCTCGGCGCTCGACGAGAAGAGCCAAGACAAGATGATGGAGATGGTGATCGAGCAATTGCCGAAGGTCACCATCGTCAGCGTCGCGCACCGCGCCGAACTCGAAGCCTTCCACAGCCGCAAGATCACTCTGGAGCGGCGCGAAGGCGGCGCAAAGCTCGTCAGCGATATCGATCTCGTCCCGCGCCAGAGAAAACGCAACGTGCTGCTGCGGCTTCTGGAGGATGGGCGGGCGTTGCCGAGGGGTAGGACGCGGTTGAGCAAGGTGGAGGGGCCGCGGAACGGGAATTGATGGTGATGTGGCTTGGGATGATGAGGAGAAGGTCTGCCGTGGGGTTACCCCCCCTCTGCCCTGCCGGGCATCTCCCCCACAAGGGTGGAGATTGGCAAGAGGCTTGACCGTCGCTTCCTCTCGAACGGCATTGATAATCACAGTGGTTGAGTTGTTTGGGCTTCAGTTGTTTGGGTAAGCCATCTCGCCCAGCCGATCTCCACCCTTGTGGGGGAGATGCCCGGCAGGGCAGAGGGGGGTGCCACACGGCACAACGTCTTGAAATGCCTTGCAGGGGCCTCGAAGGGTGCCGGCGCTGGGGTGGATGCTAGGCGCAGCGTTGCGGCGTTTCCTTCGAGGCTCCGGCCTTGGCCTGCGCGCCCCGGGATGAGAAGCGCAAGAAGGTCCCGCGCCTTGGGGTCACAGGCGCGGGAGGAGGATGCCGTGGGTGGCTTTCGCCGGGCGGCTATTCTTGCGTCGTCGTCGAGGCGGAATTCTCGAGCGACTCGCGGATCTGGTCGATCTTGCCGTTTGCATCGCCGACGCCGAGAATGGTCTTGGCCCGGTCGAAGGCAGCGGGGCTGATTTCGCCTGACTTGGTGGCGGAGGCCAATGCGTCTTCCAGGGCCTCGTCTCCGAGCAGCGGATCGTCGGGCGAAGGCTCGGTTCCGTTGGCAATCTCGTATCGGGCATAGGCCATCGCATAGGCTGAGATCGCCGTCATGCGCGGATCCGAGGTGTGCATCAGCGCCTTGTAATTGCGGTTCAGCGAATTCAGGCCGGCAAGCTGGGCTGAGACGTTCTTTTCCTTGGTGGTGACAGTCTTGCCTGACTTGGCGTTTTCTGATTTGCCGGAGTTGTTTTCGGACTTGCCGTGGGCCTCGCCGGATTTGCCTTTGTCGCCGCCCTGGGATTTGAGGCTGCCGGAGCCGTTGCCCTGGTTGCTGTTGCCGTTTCCGTTGCCGCCGCCATGGCTTTCGCTGTGACCGCCGCCGTTTCCGCCACCATTACCGCCGCCGTTGCCACCGCCATTTCCGCCGCCGTTTCCGCCACCATTGCCGCCGTCTTTTGCCAGCGCGGCCGCATCGAGCCCGATAATCGTTACCGGGCTTGCGGCAAGAGCCAGCGACGCGGCAAAGAGGGGTGCCAGAATTGCTATGCGCATCGTTTTTCTCCGAACCAGATCATGAAATCTCGATAATCGAGGCTTGCCCGGTGCGGCGCGGGCCGCATTCGCTCAAGCAGACGAAGATTAGTCGGAGATCGCGAGTCGCACATCGGGCGATGGTCCGGAGCCGCTGGGTCTATGGTCCTAGACGAGGCCGAATGCTTAACGATTTTTTCGCCGGCGGGCCGTTGGCCGGCGGCGCAAGCCGGTTGGGCGAAAAACCTGAGCCGAGCGCCCCTTGACGGGAGCGGCGGCAATCCTGCCTACTTCACGACGGGCAACGGGGGCAGGGGCATGGACAATCCTTCAAAAGAACCGTCTGGCAGGCCCGGGAACAGGCAGGTGGCGCGTGATCCCTCCGTCACCATCCGCCGCATTCTCAAGGTCAACCATGCCGGCGAGTTCGGCGCGATCAGGATCTACGGCGCCCAGATTGCGGTGGCGCGGCGGCTGTTTCCGAAGATCGTGCCGGCGCTGGAAGAGATGCGCGCGGACGAGATCGAGCATTGCCGGCTGTTTCACGAGGCGATGCCGGCAAGGCGCGCCAAGCCCTGCCGCGTGATGGCGTTCTGGAGCCTCGGCGGCGCCGTGCTCGGATTCCTGACGGCGCTTTGCGGGCGCAACATGATCTGGATCTGCACCGAAGCCGTCGAGAGCACGGTCCACCGCCATCTGGAGGACCAGCTGGCTTTCCTTCTGACGCGCGATCGCGATCTCCATGCCCTGATCGCCTCGATCCAGCAGGAGGAACTGGCGCATCTGAGGAAAGCCGAAGATAATCAGAAAGGCCGGGGGCTGAGCCGCGCATTGTTCCTGCCCGTCGTCGGCGCCCTGACCGACCTGATGATCTGGCTCTCCACCTGGGGAGATTCGAGCTGGATGCGCGCCGAAATGGCGCGCGAGATATAACGCCCATTTGGGCATGGGTGTCGGATTCCCGTCTGGCCGGCCGTCTTCAAAGGGGACGAGTTCTCGAGTGTGCCCTTGACGGTGGCCGCGTTAGTTCTGCCTACTTCGCGCAGTGGATTTGGGGCGGAGACACCGTCAATTCGTCGACCGTGTCGGACGCGAGCTGCAAATCCTCTTTGGAGATGCAATTGTCGTTTCACTCGTCGAAAATTCATGAGCTCTTGAACCTTCAGCATCAACTGCTTTCGGCATTCAGCCAGAGCTACCCGCAGGCGAATGACTTTACGCATCTGCTCAATTTCCCTCGATCAGGAATGCTCGCCGTTGACGGGCAGCGGTGGAAGTTTGCGAAACACGGCGTGGGCTTGAGGTTCGAGAGAGAGGAACCTGTTCCACATCTGGTTGTGGAAATGCATGATCAATTTGGAGATTGCGCGAAAGTCGATTGGTGGAGGCTCACGCTGTTTCTGGAATCGATGGGCATTACAACCCAACGGGCGGATGCGGAACGAGCCGTATTGGAGCACAATCGCAGAACCCAATAGGTCGGCCCAGCAGCCATGTGCGCTTAGAGCCATCTGGATCCCGCCGCCGGCACTATATTGGGCATGGATGTCGGAATTCCGTCTGGCCGGCCGTCTTCAAGGGGGACCAGCTATGGAGAATGACAATGACCATTACCATTACCGCCTTTGAACGATCGCCCGATCGCGGCAGGGGGCTCGCGCGCGACATGCGGGTTCGCTGGGCGCTCGAAGAAGTGGGCGAGCCTTACGAGGTTCGTCTTCTCTCCTTCCAGGCGATGAAGACGCCCGCGCATCTGGCGCTGCAGCCTTTCGGGCAGATTCCGACCTATGAGGAAGGCGATCTCGCCTTGTTCGAGTCCGGGGCGATCGTGCTGCATATCGCGGAGCGCTATCCGGGCCTGCTGCCGAGCGATGCCAACGGCCGGGCGCGGGCGATCGCATGGATCTTTGCCGCGGTCGCCACTTTGGAGCCTGTTGTCATCGAACGCGAGATGGCAAGGATTTTCGAGCGCGGCGAGAGCTGGCACGACGCGCGGCTTCCTCTGCTCGAAAAACGCATCCGCACCCGGCTTAGCGAACTTTCCGCCCACCTCGGCGACGCCGATTGGCTCGACGGCGCCTTCAGCGCGGGAGACCTGGAGATAATCTCGGTGCTGCTGCGGCTGAAGGGATCGGAGCTCTTGGCGGAACATCCGAACCTTTCGGCCTATCTCGCCCGCGGCGAAGCGCGGCCTGCGTACCAGCGTGCCTTTGCCGCTCAGTTGGCGGTGTTTAAAGCCGCGTCGGCGGAGTGACAAGGGTTGGCCGTTTTCGCGTTGCCGAGAATCTGATTCATGCGATGCGATTAAGCCTTTGATTTCATGCGTGTCATCTCACGCTCAGCGGCTCCAGTGCCATCGCACGACCGGCGGGGCGGAGTGGCGGTCGATGAAGACGAAGGCGGTGCCGTCGGAGCCGAAATTTACGACATCGACGCCATAGGACAGGGCGCCGTGTTCTGCGATGACCGACATCGGAGATGAGGCGGCAGACGGCTTGGCGGGAGCATGATGCTCCCATTCGGTCTCGCCTGCGATTTCCCTGTAGATGCTGACGGTGCAGCCGACGACGTCGGCGGGAGGCGCAGCACCGTCGATATAGACCATCTGATGGATCTGCAGGAGGAACTCGAAAGGCGGGCAGGTAATGCTGGATGGGTCGAGCGTCACGCCATTGCCGGTCCAGTAAGGCACTCCGCCAGCCTTGGTGTTCCAGCGGCTGTCGAAGCCGAAGGGCTGGGCAATGTCGTCGGGCAGGTTCATGTGATCGCCATCGTCGTAAAAGGAGGAGACCTGCTCCGGCGGCACGGGATCGTCATGCGGTTCCCAGCCGGAGATCCAGACTTCGCCATTGATGCTCTGGTTGCCATCCTCATCCGGCGGCTGTTCCGTCAGGCCGTGTCCGATTTCCTCGCATCTCAAGATCACGGCTTCGCATCCGCCGGCGCCGTAGCTGAGGCAGAGGAGATTGGCGCAGAAGAAGAGATGCAGCACGCCGCCCGCCGAACCGAGATCGATCGCCGGCGGATCATGCGCGAGCTGCGCGACCATGCTCATGGGATAGAAGCAGTCGGGGCAGACGGGCCAGCGGGCCTGCGGAAAGCCCCACGGCCGGCCGCCGAGCTTGGAGACAAGACGATCCTGCGGCTGTTGCAAGGCGGCGAGTTCGAATGTCGGGCGGTAGAAGCGCATGTGTTCGATCCGTGTTGCTGCCGGTGGTGCATCCGATCCTAGAGCAATTCCCGCAAGAGTGAGTAGTGGTTCGGAAGGCTCTCACTCATCCACGACCTGTGAGGCGTGCAATTGTCTCGCATTTTATCGATCGGATTCAAAGGTTTGAAGAAGTTGTGTGATGTGTTGCCGTTTCGAGCAGGGGGTTGCAAATGCTGGATGCAATATTCGCGTTTCGCGGGCGTTTGAGGAGGCGGCAATATTTGGGCGCGTCGGTGCTCATATATCTCGTCGTCGGCTGCATCATCACCGTTGGCTTCTGGATCATGAAGTCGGCACCTGGAAGCAAGCACGGCATAGGGGCAGGCGCCGTGCTCCTTATCCTGGCGATCCCGGCCCTGCCTTCCTTCTGGATGAGTCTCAGCATCCAGGCGGCGCGAATACGAGACATAGGCTGGGACCCGCGCATCCTTATCACTGCGTCCCTCGCGATCAACGCCGTTGCATATCTTGTCCTGTTCCTGATGCCGGAAGGGGCGACAACCGAGCTTATCTCGAAGCTGGTAAAAGGCGCGAACATTGCCTATGGCCTCGGTCTGCTCTTAGTGCCGAGCGATTATCACGTCCCGGCCGATCCGACCTTCGATGCGCCGCCCGCTCCGATGCGTTCGGGCAGGGTGGAGGCTTCTCCGGCGCAGCGTCTGCCGGGCCGCAACGGAGCCACCTTCGGCCGCAGGGGGCTATAAGCCTCGGCGCGTCGTCTCGTCGATCTTTCATTCCGGATTGGATAGTGTGAACTGCCGCGGCGCGCGTGTTGTCTTCGACCGCGGAACTGGAGTTCACGGTGGAAGATGAACAGGAAAGAATACGGCGAGGCTCTGAAGAGCTGGATAAATTTATGGGTCGCAACGCGCTGATTCCGCAATTGCGGCAATTCTGGAAGGATCTGCGATACACCTGGCCCGATAAAAGGGGCTCGTCTGCATCCAAGAATGGTGAAGGCGAGCCCAAGGGCTGAATTGGCTTTAGTAGAAGTGCGGCGAGGTCGGGAGGAAGCCTGGCTTACGCAGAGGCACAATCTCAAGTGCCAGGCTTCCCTCGGGTCCTCTGTGCAGGACGGTTCCGATCTTAGATCATTCCGCAGTTGGAGCTAGTTGGACCAAGGTCCCAAGGCGGAGTTTTTGGGGCAGACGTCGCTTTGCATCGTTTTGGCCGGTAGGCTTGCTGCGGCGCCCTGGTTCCCAACCTCTCGGCCCTTGATTCAGAGGGAGAGGTGACTGCTGACGCGGACAACGACCTAGAGGCCGGTGAGCAATTTCTTCAGCAGAGCGTTCAGAGTTTCCTGCTCGGCCGACGTTAGCACGGAGATTAATCGCTCTTCCAGCGCCACCATTGGACCAATCAAATCGTCTATCGCGCGCTTGCCGCCGGTCGTTAGCGCAATTTGCTTGCCGCGCCGGTCGTTGGGATCGGGGCGCCGTTCAACCAGCCCAGCGCGCTCGAGCCGGTCCAGGCGGCTCGTCATGCCGCCCGAGGTGATCATTGCCGATTCGTAGAGCTGCGTAGGTGAAAGCATATGGGGTTCACCGGCGCGTCTGAGCGGTGTGAGCACATCAAATTCACCTACATTCAGGCCCGCTTCCTTGAGCAACGGGTTCATGTGATCGCGGATCACGCGCGCGGCGGCATCAAGCAGGCGACCTACCGTTTCAACAGGCAACATTGGAAGCTCGGGGCGCTCGCGAGCCCATTCCTTAGCTGCGGCCTCGGCACGATCCATGGCAAATATTCCCTCGGTAAAATGTATCTTGCTATTAAGATACATTACATCTAGTAACATTGTAGCAAGACAATAACGCGGGGTGCAGCCCTGGAGAAGGAGAAATTCATGCCCAAAATGATTTTCGTGAACCTGCCTGTCCGTGACCTCTCGGCGTCGACGGCGTTCTACGTGGCGCTCGGCGGCACTGTGAACCCGCAGTTTTCGGGCGAGAAATCCACCTCGCTCATGTTCTCGGACACGATCGGGGTGATGTTGCTGACCCATGACCACTACCGTGAATTCACCACACGCCCGATCGGCGACGCACGGCGCGACAGTCAGGCAATGATCGTCCTCACTGTCGATGACCGCGACGCCGTCGATGCGACAGTGAACAGCGCGGTTGCGGCGGGCGGTCGCGCCGATCCCAACCCGGCCCAGGATCTTGGCTTCATGTACAACCGCCACATTGAGGACCCGGATGGCTATGTTTGGGAAATTGTATGGATGAACACGGCGGCGAACGCCTGAACGTAAAGCTACGCAATGAGCGCCGCGCGGCAGGTCGCTGGCCGGCGCTTTTGCCGCTTTTCGCTCTGGTTCCGCAACAGGCCTGCGTCAGTAGAAGTCCGACCTGATCACCCAGCCGCCGGGCGTTCGGAAGAGATAGATCGATCCGGCATCTCCGACATAGAGGCGACCTTTGTCGTTGCTGTCGATCTGAAGGCAGAACTCGCCGTCCTCGGGCCAGTTATCGCCTTGGATCCAGGTCGGCCAGCCGCCGAGTTTCACGGGACATGTGCGGCGGTGCTGATTGGCCTCTGTGGCGTAGCGGCTTTTGAAGAACCAATCACTATCGTTGGATTGCGCGATGCGGTCCGGGAGTTCGAAGGCGATATCGTCCCAGCTTGGCTGCTCCAGGGCGCTTGCACGCCATAGAACCGGGAAGGTCGGAAGTGCGCTGCTTTCCCTGTAGCCGGGACCGATCGGCACGAGGCCGGCGATCGCCGGATAGGTGCGGACGGCAAAGCCCTTGCCATTCTCGGCATCGTCAAGCGGGACGTCTTCGAGGTCCATCCAGATGGTGATGAAGGCAATGCCGGAAAAGGCAGGAAGGGCCTCGGCAAGTTCATCCAGCCGGATCTGAAGGAGCGGATGCATCGGCCGGCCGGAGGCCTCGCAGACAGGCACAGCCTCGCCCTCCGCGCCAAGGAAGTTTCCGCCCCACCAGCTTCTGGCCCGGTTGTCTTTCTCAGGCCTCTCACCGCCGATTTCGCCGAAGACGGCGGGTCGGAGCATCTGCTGCAGCACGAGAAGGGCCGATTCCAGCGCCGCTTGGCTCGACGCGCCATCTTTGGGCGCGCCATCCGGCTCGTCCTGCCGCTTGCGAATGCCGACCATCGATTTCAGCAAGCCCAGCAAATTCATTCCACGGCTCCCTTCGTCATCACCCACCCGCGCCCTGATACCTGCTGTTGGCATAGCGCCAATAGGCTATCGCTATCAGCACCCAGAGCGGGCCCGCCACCAGCGCCACGGCGCCCGCCCAGTCTCCGAGGATCGGGATGGGTTTGCCGAGGAGGGCGCCGACGGGGACGGAGCTGGTGAGGGCGAGGGGTACGGCGGTGATGAGGACGAGCTGGATGCCGCCGGGGAAGATGTTCAGGGGGTAGCGCGTCAGCTCCCAGAAGCCAAAGAAGATCGAGAAGAGGTGGTTGGAGCGCACCCAGATCAGCGCCGTGGCGCCGATCATGGTGATGATGGCGGCGGTCAGCAGCGTTGAGCTGATGATTGCGGCGATGAAGAACAGCGCCGAGGGAACCGTCCAGGCGACATCGACGGAGAGGACGGCCCAGCCCATCAGCGGCACCGCCAGGAGGATGTGGCCGGTATAACCGACGTTGAGGCCGGAAAAAATCAGATAGGCCCACGGGCTGAAAGGCTTGACCAGCAGCGTATCGTAAGTGCCGAGACGCACCAGCTCCTCGAGGTCGCGCAGCTGCGTGAAGCTCATCGCCGCGCCCAGCGAATAGGCGAGCAGCTGGAAGCTGAAAAGCAGCGCGAGCTCCGGCCAGCGCCAGCCCCCCAACGTATCGAAGCGCGAGAGCAGGATGCCGATGGTGGCGAAGACGCTGCCATAGGAGAGGATCTGCGCCAGTCGATCGAGCCAGAAGGCGCCGCGATATTCCATCTGCGAGCGGACATGCATGCGCACCAGCAGGGGAAGGACGCGAAGGTGATGGATGAGCATCAGTCAGCCTCCCTGCACGGTGATGCGGGTGGAGGCGCAGCGCCAGAGCCAGAAGACGCCCGCAAGGAACACGGCCGCCCAGGCGAGACCAAGGCCGAAATGGAGCCAGACTTCGGCCGTGGAAAGCCTGCCGAGATAGACGGCATTGGGATAATAGACCACCCAGGCGAAGGGCAGGTGGCGGGCGACGGTGGCGAGCGGTTCGGGGAAGAACCAGAAGGGCACCAGCAGGCCGGAGAAGAGTTGCAGCAGGGCGCCGAGGATCCAGTCCAGTGAGAAGCTCGTCATCAGCCAGAAGGCGATGAGGCCGCAGAATGCCGACATAAGCGACAGCAGGATGAAAGAGAGCGCCCAGAAGGCGACGAACATGATGCCATCGAACAGGCTTGCCGGCGGCAGCATGCCGTAAAACAGCGCGGTGATAGCGACGGTCGGGACGACCTGGGTCATCAGGCGATAGCCGAAGCTGCCGCATTCATTGGCGAAGATATAGAGCGGATAAGAGATGGGTTTCAGCAGCCAGACGGCGATATCGCCTGATTTCAGCGACCGGCCGATCTCGTTGATGATCCTTTCGGGGCGGGTTGCGCCCATGACAGCGCCGCCGAGCAGCGCATAGGTCACCATCTGCTGCAGGGAGACGCCGTCGACCACGGCGCCGCCGATGCCGGCAAATGCAGCAAGCCAGATGGCGACGCGGGCGAAAACCTGCACGAGCTTGCCGAAGATATTGGCCCAGACTTCGTTGCGGTAGGCGAGCTGCGCGTGAAAGGCGCTGCGTGCGAAAGCAAGGTAAGCGCTCATGGTGTCGGCGCCTGGGCGTTGCGTGCAAAGGCGAGATAGGCGCTCATGATGCCCGGGCTCTCGCATTGCGGCGCTGGTAGAAGGTGCGGATGACCTCTTCGATATCGGGCTCGTGCAGCGCCACGTCCTTCAGGCCGCGATTGTTGCCCACCTCGGAGAGGATTTTCACCAGCGACACGTCTTCGCGCTCGATCAGGTAATTCTTGCGCAGGCCCTCGTCGCTGACGAGCGAAGCGGTGTGGAGCGGCAGGGGGCCGGGGTCGGTTGAAAATTCCAGCGTCAGCCGCCGGGCCGAGCCGAGGGCGGCGCGCAGGCTCTTCAATTCGCCATCGAAGATCAGCCTGGCGTGATCGACCATGATCAGCCGCGGGCAGATGGTTTCGATATCCTGCAGGTCGTGGGTGGTGAGGATGATGGTGACGCCGCGCTCGCGGTTGATCTCGGCGAGGAAGCGCCGCACGGCATCCTTGGCGACGACGTCGAGCCCGATCGTCGGTTCGTCGAGGAAAAGGATCTTCGGATCGTGCAGGAGCGACATAACGATCTCGGCGCGCATGCGCTGGCCGAGGCTCAGCTGGCGCACGGCGCGATCGAGGAAGGGCGTGAGATCGAGCAGCTCGCTGAAATGGCGGAGATTGTCGGCATAGCGGGCGGCCGGGATATCATAGATGCGCTGGTGCAGGGTGAAACTGTCGATCAGCGGCAGGTCCCACCAGAGCTGGCTGCGCTGGCCGAAGACGACACCGATCTCGCGCGCATTGGCCATGCGGGAGAGATGCGGGGTGCGGCCGAGCACGGAAACCGTGCCGTCGCTCGGCACCAGAATGCCGGTCATCATTTTGATCATCGTCGATTTGCCGGCGCCGTTCGGGCCGAGATAGCCGACAGCCTCACCGGCCTCGATATCGAAACCGATATCGGACACGGCGGTGACCTCGGTATATTCGCTTGTCACCAGCGTCTTGAAGGCGCCAAGGAGACCCGGAAATCGCCTGTGCTGCCGGAAGCGCTTGCTGACGCCCCGGGCCTTGATCAAAGCCGTCATGTCTATTTCCCCCAAGGGGATAATTCAGCCGACTCGGCGGCGACAGGGGTGGAGAACGCAGGCTAGCGAGAAGTGGGATTCGTTCAAGCTCAAGTTGCTTTTTTGGCGATCATAATCGCGATCGAAAGCACCTTGGGGTGGGATCGATAGTTGCCGGATTTTCCGGTTCAGCCGGGCGGTCCGAACCAGGTGTTCATCGCGTCTTCAAGACCATCCTTCGTCCCGTCGCCGACCCAGGCGACATATCCGTCGGGCCGGATCAGCACTGCTGACGGAGCGGAGACCGGGCCTAGCGCCGGCAGTTCCCATAGTCCGTCATATCTGGCGTGAACCAGCATGATGTCGTCCGACCACGGGGTGATGTCGAAGCTGCCGGAGCCGTCCAGCACCAGGAGCACCGGCCGCGCATTGTGGAGGAGGGTGAAGACGCGGGTGGGGCCATCCGATGAGGTGAGGTCGAGGTCGGGCATGCGGCGGCCGAGGAGGGGGTGGCCTTGGCCGAGGTCGTAATGGATGGCAAGGCCGGACATTTCGGCGGCGATGCGTTTGCGGGGCTCGTCCATGCCCAGCAGTTCCATCATGATATCACGCAGGGCTTCGGTGCGGTCGTCGGCCCGCTGCAAGGCGACCTGCGCCATCGTCGTGCGCAGCACGCGGGCGCCGACCGGATGCCGCTCGGCGTGATAGGTGTCGAGCAGGGCGTCGGGCGATTGTCCTTTCAGCACCCTGGCGAGCTTCCAGCCGAGATTGACGGCATCCTGCACACCGGTGTTGAGGCCTTGCCCGCCGACCGGAGAATGCACATGGGCGGCATCGCCGGCGAGGAAGATCCGGCCCTTGCGATAGGCCGCCGCCTGGCGCGACATGTCGGTGAACCTGGAGATCCACTTCAGGCCATGGATGCCGTAATCCGTTCCGAATGCGGCGATGAGCGCCTGCTTGAGGTCGTCGAGTGTTGGCTCGGCAGTGGCGCCCGGATTTTTGTCAGGCACCATCACGCCGATCGGGCCTTCACTGGCAAAGATGACCTTGCCGTCGCGGATTTCATATTCCTCCCGGCCGAAGGCGTAGATGCCAAGCGCGGTGCGATGGACGCCCAATGACGGCTCCTCTGCCATCTCCACCTCGGCGAGAATATTGCCTGATGTCGCGTCCCATCCGTCAAAGGCAATGCCGGCCGCCTTGCGGATCAGGCTGCGGCCGCCATCGCAGCCGACGAGGTAGCGCGCCCTGAGCGAGGTGCCGTCGGAGAGTTCGACGGTGACGCCCGCGCCGTCCTCGGCAAAAGAGGTCACATCACGGCCGCGATAGATCGGCACCGAGAGTTCGCCGACCCAGCCGGCGAGAATGCGCTCGATATGCTTCTGCCGCAGCGCCAGACCATAATTGTGCCGGGTCGGGATATCGCTGATATCAAGGCGCGTGACCGCAAATCCCGTGACCTGGGCGATCTGCCCAGCCGCAAGGAAGCGGTCGACGATGCCGCGCTGATCGAAAACCTCCAGCGTGCGTGCGCTGAGACCGCCGGCCCGCGTGCCGAAAAGCGCCTGGTCAGGGCGGCGTTCGACGATGGCGACATCGATGCCCGCCAGCGCCAGCTCGCCCGCCAGCGTGAGGCCTGTGGGACCCGCTCCCGAAATCACGACTGCATGTTCCGTCATCGGCAAATTCCTCCTGCTGTTTGCGGTTGGCCGGCTGCGGCAGCCGGCGGCGCCTTTGCCCGATCTCCGCGCGCCCTATATCGGCGATATGGATAAGATCTACGTCCTGCTCATCTTCGCTGCGGCCATTGCCATCATCTTTCTTGCCGGCCGATGGAACACCTCCGATGTCGATCACTACATGGGCTTCGACAATCTCCGTTCGCGCCGCAAGAGGCAGGCTCCGACCGAGGACGCCGATGGGAAGGAGGAATGAAGCGGCATTCTTGTCGGTTCCAGGGGACTGACCATGTCGGCAAACTCCTCTTCCGTCATGCTCGGGCTTGTCCCGAGCATCTGCCCACGTCGATGCGCAGCAGATCCTCGGCACAAGGCCGAGGATGACGCCGAGTAAGGAGCGAATTTCGTCAACAAACTGAACCGCCGATGCACAGATGTCGGCAATGCCAGCAGAAAATTTAGCGGGAACGCTTCCCCAAGCTCCCTCATTCCTGTGACAGGCACAGGAATGAGGGAGCCAAGAAGCCAGCTTGCCCGTTCCGCTTGGGCCGCCTGACGGATGACAGACGTATCCGGCGAAATCCCGTGAAGGACGCTGTTCTGATGTCGCATGGCATTGAATTCTGCTCCTGCCTCAAAACGCCAAGAAACGTCAGCTTCCCCGGCCTCGGGAACGCTGACGCAGGATTGCTGCCGCATTCGCGGGCATCGGCCGTTCGACGCGTCTGTAGACGCTGCCGTCGCGCGTGCGGGTCATCAGGCCGAGTTCGTAGAGTTCGCGCCGCAGCAGGGCGTGATCTCCAAACAGGTGCCTGTCACGCAGAAGGGCGCTGACCTCCTTTTCGGACATTTCCCTGGCCGCGGGAATTTGGGACCAGAGAACCCAAAGTGCTGCTATCTGATCCATGCGTCTTGCGGGCCAGCGCATCAGGCGGAGGTCGTCATCGAAGCTGCGTTGAACGCGATCGACCAATTTTTGGTCGATCTTGAGATCGACCAGCTTCCGGTCGATCTCTGTGTCGACAACAGACGCCGGTGCGGCGGGGGCTTCCTCACTGCCCGATGGTTCGACCCTGGCGCGCAGGCTCTGGAAGCTGCCGTGACCGGCAGCCCTTGCCAGCATGTTCAGGAACTGGAGGTGAGAGGGAAGCCCATCATGGCCCGAGAGCTGCATGCGGAGCGATTTGGCAAATGAAGATGTGTCGCTCACAATGAGCGGAATGAGTTTTCTGGACATGACCTATCCTTCGGTCGTGCCGTTCCAAACGGATGATCGGTGATCGCCCTTCCGACATGGCACGGGATCGGTGTCCATATCTTCGTGATTGTCAGGTTTAGCGTGTTCCGAAGAACGGCGATGCCTGGGTGAACTGCAGACCCGATCCAGCGACTATCATCTCGACCGCGATATTTCAACCGTTTTCAGGCTCCGCGGGCTTTTCAGCGCCTGATGGTTGCATCGTCGCAGGGACATCAGTCCCGGACAAAATCCGCGGCGGTGAGGGGAATGGGTCTGTAGCCGCCGACATCCGCTATGCCGTATTCCCGTGCCAGTTCCGCCGCGACCAGGACGCGTCCGGTCTTCGACATCAGCTTGGGGTCGCGCCAGAGCCCTGATATGACATGGCCGATGAACTGGGGTGACTCGGAATTGGACATGTCGAAATAATCGGCATTGCGCAGCACCGCCTCGGTGCGCACCAGTCCGGGATAAAGGGCGGCTGCGGCGACATTGTGCGGGCTGAGCTCATGGGCGAAGTCGGCAGCCATCTTGTCGGCGGCGGCCTTGGCCACGCCGTAGATCGCATTGCCCTCGTAGAGCTGGGCCGCCCAGAAGGAAATGTTGACGATCAGGCCGCGCCTTGCCGAAATCATCAGCGGCGCGACGGCGCGCGACATCATGAAGGCGCCCCTCAGAGCGGTTCCGATCATGGCGTCCCAGCGCCAGTCGGGCTGCTCCCAGAAGGGCTGGGGCCAGGTGAAATGCCCGTCTTCGACCATGTTTTCGTAGCCGGGCCAGGCGTTGTTCACCAGAATATCAAGCTTGGCGCCGGCGCGGATCTCTTCGGCCACGCGCTCGGTGTCGGCATCCCTGCCGTGGTCGCATCGATGGACGAAAAGGCGTCCCGACAGTTCTGCGGCTTCATGCTCGAGCCCTTCGAGCGAGCCGGTGCGTTCGGGCACGTTCGCATCCGCCTCGAAACGTGTCCGGCCAGTGACATGAACGGTGGCCCCTTCCGCAAGCAGGGCAAGCGCAATGCCGCGGCCTATGCCGCGACTTCCGCCGGTTACCAAAGCGACGACATCTTTCATGGTGGCCGGCCTCCTGGATGATGGGCTGTCGATCAAAGCAGCTGGGGCGTCATATTGGTACCGCGGTCTGTCCGGCGCGACGGCTTTTTCGGCTCGAAGGATCTTGCGCTCAACTATGATCCTGATGGCGTTGCCGCTAACATGCGCCTCAAGCGTGGCTGGCCACGTAGCGATCAGGGTCTGCCAAGCGCCTGAAGGGTCACCCTTTGGCCGGCAGAGTTGGAAAATTCGGCATTGCACTGGAGACGGCATGACGAAGCATCGCATCTACTCAGTCAGCGTCGCGAGCGTCTATCCCCACTATATCGCGAAAGCGGAGAAAAAGGGACGCACGAAGGCGGAGGTCGATCAAATCATCTGCTGGCTGACGGGACACAGCCCGGCGACCTTCGCCGAACAGTTGGAGAAGAAAACCAGTTTTGAGGATTTCTTCGCGCAGGCGCCCGGGATGAATCCCGCCCGATCGTTGATTACGGGCATGATCTGCGGCGTGCGCGTGGAAGACATCGAAGACACCACCATGCGGGAAATCCGCTACCTCGACAAACTGGTCGACGAACTCGCCAAGGGGAAGGCGATGGAGAAAATCATGCGGCAATAGCGGCTCGCGCCGTGCTGCCGCTATTCGACGAGGCCGAGGATCGGGCCGTAGCCGCCGTGCCAGGAGCGGTCGTCGCGCCCAAGCGCCGGATCGTAGAGCCCGACGCCGTGGCCGCCATCGAGGAAAAGCGCATCCTGGCATTGCAGCTGGTCGCGGAAGAGGCGGGCGAAATCGTGGAAGTTCACATCGCCCTCGCTGATCGCGAAGCGGACGCTGCCGCCGCAGATGCCGACGCCGCCGCGGCGGGTCCGGTCGGTCGAGCCGGGGATGAAGATCGGGTTCAGCGCGCCCGATATGACGAGCATCGGCCCGGATTGCGTGGCGAAGCGCGCGGCCCGGCGCCGGTTCAGGAATTCATCGGTCGGCAGGATCTTTGCGCCCTCTCCATCAAGAAAGAACACGCCATTCGGCTTCCTGTAGAAATTCGGCAGCGAACCGACGGCGGCGTTGGCCTTCGCCCTGTTGGCCGGCCGCAATTCCTTGCCGTTCTCGATATAGAGCCCCATCGGCGAAAAATCCTGCCGGTACATGCCGGCGTTGAGCGCGAAGACCAGATGTCCCCCGCCGGCCTCGACGGCTCCGGCGACGCTGGAGAAATAGCGGTGAGGCTCGCCATTCTCGTTCTTCCAGAACAGCCGCAGATCGGCTTTTCCCGCATCCACCGTACAGACGATATAATCAGACCCTTCGAAGCTTTGCGGCGCACAGGGCTCGGCATGCGCTGCCTGCAGATGCAGGATCGTTGCCGCGAGCAGTGTGGCTGCGGCCAGCAGGCCGTGTCTGAGTGAGGTCATCGGTGCCATGGGTTTTCTTTCGGATCGGCGATGAAGGCTTACTTGGATTCCCCTCCCAAACCCCTGCCCACAAGGGGAGGGGCTCGACCCAGCCGCTTGCTTGTTGGCTCGCAGCCATGGGGAGGGAGAGGGTAACTCCGGGTTAGTCCCTCCCGCTTGTGGGGAGGGGTTGGGGAGGGGCGGACGAGGATTCGACGCTTACCATGTTCCTGCCAAAGCCGCGCCTGTGAGCAGCGCTCCGGTCAGGATATTCGCCAGGAAAAGGCGGAAGTTCACTTCCGGCCGGGCAAGGTCGATCCGCCAGGTCTGCCAGGCGAGGTGGGCGGCGATGACAAGTATTCCGCCGGCGTAGGGCAGTGACATATCCGTCAGCCAGCCGCCGAGCGACCAGGCCGCGACCGTCAGCGCGTAGAAGAAGCCGATGCAGGCTTTGCCGTGCCGGCCGAACAGGATTGCTGTCGATTTCAGGCCGAGGCGGGTGTCGTCGGCCCGATCGACATAAGCATAGACAGTGTCATAGCCGATCTGCCAGGCAACGGCGCCAGCCCACATCAACAGGGCGCCGGCAGGGATATGGCCAGAGAGTTCGGCCCAGGCCATCAGCATTCCCCAATTGAACGCCGCGCCGAGCACCGCCTGGGGCCAGTGGGTGAAGCGCTTGCAGAGGGGATAGAGGAAAACGAGCGGCAGAACGCAGACGGCGACCAGCCGCGCATAGGGCGTCAGGAAAAAGAGAAGCGAAGCCGCGAGCGCAAGCTCGACGGTGAGGAAGAGGAAGGCCGGCAGTGTGCCGATCTCTCCGCTCGCCAGCGGCCGGAAGCGTGTTCGTTCGACGTGGCCATCGAACTTCCGGTCCGCGATATCGTTTACCGTGGAGCCGGCGCTTCTCATCAGCAGGGCGCCAAGGGAGAAGACGGCGAGCTGGCGAAGATCCGGGAAGCCGTGCGATGCCTGGACAAGGGCAGCCCAGCAGGGGAATAGCGTCAGCCATATGCCGACCGGGCGATCGAGACGCGCGAGCCGCGTAAACGGCCGCCATGCGCCGGGGAGCCGGCGATCGACCCAATCGCCATGGTGGATATCGCTCAGGTCGGGGCGGCTCGATGTCGTCATGGTGTGATCCGGATTCTCGTCGCGGGAGGCGGGAGGTGTCGAACTCCGTCGGCGATGGCCACAATAGGAATTTTTGCGGGCGCGGCAATGACTGCCTGCCTGCGAAAAATCGACGTCGTCGTCGACCGCTTCTCAGTGGCCGGCGGCCCAAGAATTGTTCTTGTTATGTTCGCTTTCGCGCGCTATGAATTCTTCAAGATCCTGCAGGAGGGAAGGGAAGATCATGAGTGTTTACGCAACCGTCGGCGCGCTCGATCTGGATCGGTCGAACGCCTTTTACCATGCAGTGCTGGCAACGATCGGCTGGAGCAAACACAACGAGTTTCCCGGCTGGTGCGCCTATTCCGAAGGGGGCAAGGGCGAGGGTTTCGTTCTCTGGGTCTGCGAGCCGTTCAACGGCGAGGCGGCGAGCGCCGGCAACGGTGCGATGATCGGTTTCATGGCCAAATCTAGTGCCGCGGTGCATGCTTTCTACGAAGCCGCGATCGCCAACGGCGGAACGGATGAGGGCGGCCCCGACCCGCGCCCGCAATACGGGCCGGATTGGTACTCTGCCTATATGCGCGACCCGGCCGGGAACAAGATTGCGATTGTTTATAACGGGTGAGCCGCTCCTCTCCCGATGGCTAACGACCGCGCCATGTCGGCCAGCCGGAAATCAGAAGTTTCCGGCGCAGATGACATGCGGACCCGCGCCCCGGTCCGGTGCGTTCTGGGGCAGGCCGAAGAAGCGTTTGGCCATTTCGGTGGGGCCGAGATCCTCCAGAGAGGTGAAGCCGAGGGCGCGCAGGCGCGCGGCAAGCTCGGCCGGATCGAAGCGCGTCAGCCAGGGCTCGCCGGCGGCCGCCGTGCGCGCTCCCATTTCGGCGGCGCGGGCGCGGCGTTCGGGCGGATAGTTTTCCAGGGGTTCGCCGTAATCGAAGACGATGGAGGCGCCCGGCAGGCCGGCGACGAAACCAAGCAGCGCAAAGACCGAGGCCTCCCGGAGATAGGGCACGACGCCGAGCCAGATGAAGAAGGCCGGCGTTTCGGGCTGGAAGCCGGAGGCGACGAGGCGTGTCTGGAGATCCTCGCGCTCGAAATCGACGGGAACGAAAATCGGCAGGCTGTGCGTCAGCCCGGTCTCGCGCAGCCTCGTCTGCTTCCAGCCTTGCGTGGTGGGATGGTCGACTTCGAAGACCTTCAGGCCGGGATGGGGATTGCGCAGCGCAAAGGTATCGAGCCCGGCGCCGAGAATAACGGCCTGGGCGACGCCCCTTGCCAGCGAGTGCGCCAGGCAATCCTCGGCATACCGGCTTCTGGCCGCCATCACGAGGCGGAAGGAGCGCGTGGCGGGATCCTGCGCTTTCCGGTCGGCTTCGGCAGCCGCCTCCTCGCCGAGGATGCGGCGGGCGTAGGGATCGGAAAAGATGGCGCCGCCATCGACGCTCTGATGCGCCGCCCTGTGGGCAGCGGCGGCCATTGCCGTGCGGCTGGGTTCGGATGCCTGCATGACGGTCTCCTGTAAAGCTTCGTTGTGAACTTTGTCGTCGGTGCCCTTGTCAGCGCGCGCAGACTAGACCATGATTTTTACAGTGTAAAGATTGGAGCGGGCATGACGACAGACAAGGGACGCTATCATCACGGCAATCTGCGCCCGACGCTGCTCTCCGTCGCGCGGGCGCTGCTGGAGGAGGGCGGGCCGGAGGCGCTTAGCCTGCGGGAGATCGGCCGGCGTGCCGGCGTCTCGGCGCCGGCGGCCTATCACTATTTCAGCAGCCTGGACGCGATCGCGGCAGCGCTTGCCGAGCGGGGATTTGCCGAGCTCAGCGAAAGGATCGACGCGGCACTCGCCGGCCCCCGGCGACACCTGCTTGCCGGCGGCATCGCCTATGTCGCCTTCGCGCGCGCCAATCCCGGCCTCTACCGGCTGATGTTCGGGGAGGGTTTCCAAGCCTATGCCAAGGGGAACGAGGCGATCGGCGCTTCGCGGATGCGGGTCTACCGCCAGATGAAGGACGATCTGGAAAAGCGGCTGGCGCCGGAGGCGGTGGCGAACGCCGCGCTCTTTCTCTGGTCGCTGACGCATGGCCTGGCTTTGCTGATGATCGACGGCCAGATCGAACCCGGCGTCGATCCCGATGCGAAGGCCGAGGAGGTGCTGAAGCTTGCCGGCCTGGGGCTGCCGGCTGCGAAATGACGTGGCGAGGACGGAAACAATGACAGGTTACTCAATAGTGATTATTGCAGCTTTAAAGTGTGGGTGGTAATTTTTACTTTGGTGCTGATGTATTGCTGAATATTTTGAGGGGCCAGCCATGCATAAGGTCATCGACAGCCCATGGGAACTCGGCCATTGCGCCAATGCGCTGAAAGCGGCCGGCGTCGAAACGGTGATCCGTTACTACAATCACAGCAATTCGACCCGACTGCCGCAAAAGCGGATCGAGAGGGCCGAATATGACGATATTCTGGAGGCGGGCCTCTCGCTGGCGGTGGTTTTTCAGCAGCGGGGCGGGGCCGGCGGCAATATCGGCGATCTCGATGCCGAGTCCGGCGTGCGCGACAGCGACCGCGCTCTTGCCCTTGCCGAGACCAATGGGCAGCCGGAGAATTCAGCGATCTACTTCGCCGTCGATCACGATTACTACAAGGCGGCGGATCTCGCCTCGATCAAAGCTTATTTCGGGGCGGTTTCAAGCGCGCTGAGAGGCAAATATCGTGTCGGCGTCTATGGTTCCGGCACGGTGGGCAGGGCGGTTCGCGATGCGGGTTTCGTGGACTTCATCTGGCTGGCGGCGGCGACCGGCTGGTCTGGTACCAGGGACATGCTCAATACCGACCAATGGGCGCTCTATCAGGTGGTCCCGCCGCTGGCCTTTCAAGGCGTCAGCTATGACGGCAATATCGTCGGCGGCAAATGGAAGGATTTCGGCCAGTTCCGCGCCGACGCGGAAGGCGCCATCGCGCTGGGCGCCTCGAGGGAGTTCGCGGCTGCGATCGAAAGACATTCGGAACTCGCCGAGGTCAGCGCCACCGGCGGGCTCAACCTGCGCCGCGGGCCGGGCGAGAGCTTCGCGGTGGAAAGGGCGCTGCCGCTCGGCACGCCGGTGACGATACTGGAGCGCAACGGCGACTGGGCCAAGGTCGATCTCGACGGCGACGGCACGGTCGATGGCTATATGCATGCGAGCTTTCTGAAGGTGATGGCGGGCGGCTTCCCGATCGAGGAGGCGATCGGCAGGACGCTTTATGACGTCGCCAGGGCGGAATTGGAAAGGGGCGTCGCCGAGGTTTCCGGCGGCGGCAACAATCCGCGGATCGTCATGTATCACAAATCCACCAATCACTGGTCGGGAACCGACGACAGCGTCGCCTGGTGCTCCTCCTTCGTCAATTTCTGCGTCGAGCAGGCGGGCATGATCGGCACCGACCGGCAGGATGCCAGAAGCTGGAAGGACTGGGGCGACGACGTGACCGAAAACGCGAGGGAAGGCGACATCGCCGTCTTCGCCCGCGGCCCGATGAGCGGCTCGGACGGGCATGTGGGCTTCCTCGTCGCCGACGAGGGCGGACCAACGGTGAAGATCCTCGGCGGCAACCAGAGCAACCGCGTCTGCTACCAGACCTATCCCAAGGACGGAAATCTCGGAAGCACGCGCTACCGCCTTCTCGGCATCCGCAGGGGCTAAAGCGGATCTGCCGGGCAAGGCGCCGGTCGCGGCAGCCCCTGCGTGACGGGCTGCCGCGACCGGCTGTTGGGTCTCCCGGAGTGTCGGATGAGGGCGACGGGGCCGGATTTTTGACCCTCGAGAAAACCGGGATCTTCGGTCCCTACCAGGCGGTGCGGGCGGCGCCGAGCGCTGTGGTATGCGGGGAGGAGACGAGGGCGACCTCAGGCTTGAGCGAGACGGCGCAGTTTCCCGGGAAGGTAAGTTTGTGCAGCGTCAAATGCTTGAGCAATGCTTCCGCGTCGCGCTTCTCGGTAAGCGGAAATGTCACAGTCATGCGAGTCCTCCAACGAAACAACTGAGCATCTGTGAAAAATTAAAATCCAGTTTCTGTTGCGCTGCAACAAGAAAATTTTAACGATAAAATTAAAATCGATTAATTTATGGGTCGGTATTTTTAAAATCGTTTTAAATAGCGGAGGCGCCACGATCAGCCTGGTAGGCGGGGCATCGAGGTTTACCGAAGCGGTGGCCAGCCCCGTCCTTCGGACCCCCGCTCGCGGGGCGAAGGGGAAATGCCGCGAGCTCTCGGTCCCCAGCTCGCCTCTCGCAAGGCACGTCCCCTCTCCCCGTCAGAACGGGGAGAGGGTTAGGGTGAGGGGCAACCGCGGCACGCCGTCAGCCCTTATCCTTGTACGTTGCTGTTGCTGTATAATGCTGACGATCAATTTCCGTTGCGGGCTGCCCAGCTGCGGAGCCGCAGGCCGTTCAGGCGGATGAGGCCTTCGGCGTCGTGGTGGTCGTAGGCGATGGCGCTTTCCTCGAAGGTGACGAGGTCGGCGGAGTAGAGGGACGCGGGGGAGGTGCGGGCGATGACCGAGGCGCTTCCCTTGTAGAGCCTGACTGTCACCTCGCCGGTGACGAAGGCCTGGCTGTGGTCGATCAGGGCCTGCAGCATCTCCCGCTCGGGCGCGAACCAGAAGCCGTTATAGATCAGCTCGGCGTAGCGGGGCATGATCTCATCCTTCAGGTGGGCGGCGGCGCGATCGAGCGTGATGGATTCAATGCCGCGATGGGCCGCAAGCAGGATCGTGCCTCCCGGCGTTTCGTAGACGCCCCGCGACTTCATGCCGATGAAACGGTTTTCGACGAGATCGAGCCGGCCGACGCCATGGCGGCCGCCGAGCCGGTTGAGCTCAGTCAGCAGGGCGGCCGGCGTCATGAGCCTGCCGTTGACGGAAACAGGGTCGCCGCTTTCGAAGCCGATGGTGATGGTCTCGGGGGCATCGGGCGCGTCCACGGGGTCGACGGTGCGCTGATAGATGTAAGCGGGCGCGATCTCCGCCGGATTTTCGAGGATCTTGCCCTCGGTCGAAGTGTGCAACAGATTGGCGTCGATCGAAAACGGCGCTTCGCCGCGCTTGTCGCTCGGCACCGGAATTCGATGTTTTTCCGCATAATCCAGAAGCTCGGTGCGGGAGCGGATGTTCCACTGGCGCCAAGGGGCGATGACCGCGAGCGACGGGGCGAGCGCATTGACGGCGAGCTCGAAGCGGACCTGGTCGTTGCCCTTGCCGGTCGAGCCATGGGCGACGGCATCGGCGCCGGTTTCCCGGGCGATGGCGACGAGATGCCTTGCAATCAGCGGCCGGGCGATGGAACTGCCGAGGAGATACTGCCCCTCGTAAAGCGCATTGGCCCGCAGCATCGGAAAGACGAAGTCGCGGACGAACTCCTCGCGCAGATCGACGACGCGGATGTCCCTGACACCGAGCAGGGCCGCTTTCGCCCGCGCCGGCTCAAGCTCCTCGCCCTGACCGAGATCGGCGGTGAAGGTGACGATCTCGCAGCCGTAGGTCTCCTGCAGCCATTTGAGGATGATCGACGTATCCAGCCCTCCCGAATAAGCGAGGACGATCTTTCCTATCTTTCTTGCCATCCGATATCTCCAGATTGATGCGCGGAACGATAGGCCAGATCAGGCGCAATGAGCTTGCGAAGTGTCTCAGAAATTGCCAAAGATTGGCATATTCTGCCGCTGCTGCATGTCATGGAGCTATAAAATGCCAGTCATTCCCGACGCGATCGATCGCCATATCCTGCAGGTGCTTCAGCGCGACGGGCGCATTTCGAATGTCGAGCTGGCGAAGGAGGTGGGGCTGTCACCTTCGCCGTGCCTGCGCCGCGTGCGGCTGCTCGAGGAGGCCGGGATCATCGATCGCTACGTCGCGGTGCTGGATCCGGCCAAGGTCGGGGCGGGACTGACGGTCTTCGCCCGCGTCTGGTTCAAGACGCAGGATGCCGAAGTGACGCTGCGCTTCGGCGAAGCCGTCAGGCGCTTTCCCGAGGTGATGGAATGCTACCTGACGACGGGGGAATGCGACGCCGTGCTTCGGATCGTCACCGCCGACCTGCACAGCTACTGGCGCTTCCAGGCCGACCACCTGACCCGCATCCCAAGCGTGCTCAGCGTCAAGACCGACGTGCCGATGGAGACGCTGAAGCGCAGCTACGAGCTGCCGTTGCGATAGGGGCGTGTTCGGCCGGGGCGTAGCATACCGATGAAGTGTGCGCTCAGCTTCTGTTGCTCTTCGCTAACGCTCCGTGGGCAGTTGCAACGTTTTCGCGGCATTCCTACGTATCCACCAGATGGAGCGAGGGTGGGAAATCGATGGGGAATTCGCCCTTCTGGTGACGGGCGCGCTCTTGCTTATCCTGGCCATCATCTTCATACCTCGCGCTCTATGCAGACTGGCAGGCTGGGGCTGGCGGCTTTTTCGGCCTCGCGCTGGTGACAGGGTGAACGCCGGATCGGCCGAAGCGCGACTCAGGATCACACCTTAGGGGCGGCCGTTATGACCGGCTGGCGGCATTGCATAGGTGCTCAGTGGCCTTCGATCTCAGCCACGGCCAGATCAAACCGGCCGGCTTGAAGTGCTTCCCGCTTTATGCGGAATTGTATGAGCCCGAGGTCCCACCACATGAAGCGCGGGCCATCACAATCGCTGCAGAGCTGCAGCAGCAGAACGTCATCATCTTCGAGGTCGGATTGTATGCCGTCGCCACTCCCGAACATTCGGTGTGACAAGTATCCCCTCAGCCTAAGCTCATTGGCAGGGTCGCCGGCGGCGAGCAGTTCCGGTTCCTTTTCTGCGATGCCAGGAAAATCGGAAAGCAGGGTCGTCAAAGATGCGCGTAGGGCAGATTCGACATCAGGGTGCGAACCCCAGGCTCCCGCTTCCTTTTCGAGCAGGCGATTCTGCTCCAAGACATCCAGGACCTTTCCTCGAACTTCAGGCGAAAGCCTGGTTTCCCTGCCCATTGCAATGAGGTCTTGCGTAAGAGCGACCGCTTTTGCCTTCCAGTCGTTGTAAGGTTGCAGCAATGCGTCGGAATATTTGCCGTGGCTGGCGAGAACGGTTTCGATTGGCAATATATTCTCGAACCAACCGTTTCTCACTTCGTTCAAGAGCATGACGGCGTCTTCTACATGGTACGGCAAGCTCTCCGGCTTCAACTTGACTCTGGATCGATACCAGTTTTCCTGCTCCTCGGCGCGCAACATCGAGAGGCACTCGTGTGCCAGCTCGTTGACGTCGGACAGTTCGATATCCGCTCTGTTTTGTGGAGCTCGGCTTCGTACAGTCTCCGGAACCTTCTCTGTTTTTGGTTCGAACGGATTTATCTCTTTCCATAAATCTCGAATGACATCGGCAATGCCATGTGAGCGTTCGGGCTCAGCTGGCTCCTCGACAAGAGCATCCTCGAAAGGTCGAAGTCGAGGATCATCCGGGCCTGAAAATTGCGGCATGTCCCACACGTCAATGACGGTGAAGCGAATGGTGCATTTCGGAAAAAGCTCGCCTGTGGGGGCGTCCGGATTTCGATATTGGCTTGCCGGTGTTTGACTGTAACCCAGGTTGTCGATCATCCAGCCGGCGTCTTCCGGAGCCGCGCGGCCGGGTAAATCCGCGGCATTGCCGGGATAATAGAGGACGCGCCAGGCGACTGAATCGTAGGATTGGAGCGGTTCATTTGATTGCGACAATGCGAAGAAATACAGCATGCCGGACTTTGGAAGCGCGTCGCGCGCCTCGATCCTCGGGAGCTCCTCGAGATTGATTTGCGCCAGGAAATCCAACGATGCCGTTGTGCCATCCTCGAAATCAATCGTGGGCCAATCCAGGGTCGGAGGAAGGTTAGGTTTTCCTCCTATCTGTGACAGGAGCCGCGTGGTTTGATCCGGCGGCCAGATCCGATCCAACCTGATGCTTTTGGAGCAGTGAGGGCGCATCAGCGCGGCCGCTTCCTCCAGGGTGACGGGCGACGGCATCTGATTGATCATCTCGTGTTCTTCCAAGTCTATAAATGGCAAGCGGTGCTGACCCGCGGAATCAGCTCCGCCTGAGGGCTCCGCACTATCTCGCGGGTACACCAAAAAATCGTAAAGTCGTTTGCTCCTTTGGCCACCATCGGGTGCGGCGCAAGGACGCTTCAGCAAGCCGTTGAGGGAGTGTCGAAGCGCCTGAAGACGGCGAGATCGACGGGGGAAATCCGCCGTCTGCGGTATCGTTTGCGGTTACGCTTTCAGCGCCGCGGCGTAATCGGCCGCGTAGGTCTTCAGCGGGCGCGGGGCCTTGCCGGTCAGCGTCTCGACATCGTTGGTGACGACAGCCGTCCAGCCCTGGCGGACCGGGTAGAAGATCGAGGCGAGGAAGCTTGCGTAATCGGCCGGCACGCCGGCGCCGGTGAGGATGGCGATGAAGGCTTCGTCGGATATGGCGTCATAGGCGATCGGCTTGCCTGTTGCCTCGGAGAGGATTGCCGCGGCTTCCTCGTAGGACAGGGCTTGCGGGCCGGTCAGGTTGAACGCCTTGCCGTCGAAGGCCGAGGAGGTGAGCGCGGCGACGGAACTTGCCGCGATATCGCGGGCGTCGATGAAGCTCGATTTGCCGTCGGCGGCGGGAACCGCGATCTGGCCATGGTCGATGCCTGGCTTCCAGAAGGTGTGGAAATTATCGGCGAACCAGTTCGGGCGCAGGATGACGTAAGGCGTGCCTGACTTTTCCAGCGCGATCTCCACCTGGCGATAGGGGATGGAATCGTCGGCATCGACGCCGAAGACGCTCTGGAGGACGACCTTCACCTTGCGCTCGGCGGCTGCTTCGATGATGGGCAGCAGCAGGCCCTTGGCATCGACATGGCCGGAGGCCAGCAGCACATGGGCGCGGTCGACGCCTTCGAAGGCCGGGCCGTAGGTTTCCGGCCGGCCATATTCGAAGACGACGCCTTCGGCACCCGCGACCGGCTTGCCGGAGCGCGAAGCGGCCTTGACGGCCTCGCCCTTCGCCAGAAGCCCATCCACCACATGCCTGCCGACGGTGCCCGTCGCGCCGAGGACCAGAATCTTGTTGCTCATGCCAATCTCCTTGGTATCTATTGGAAACTATCTTCCGATAGGATAGATACAGGTAATTCAGGATGGGAAAAGAGAGCACTTTTTCGTAACATGGTTTCGTCAGGGAAACCGGACCCGGGAAAGGGGAGAGCCGATGACGCCGATGCAACAGGCCTATGACGTCTATGAGGATCGCTGCCCGACGCGGCTGGTGCTGGACCGGCTTGCCGACAAATGGGCGGTGCTCATTCTCGACCGGCTGCAAGGCGGGCCGGTGCGCTTCAACCATATCCGCCGCGATATCAAGGGCATATCGCAGAAAGTTCTTGCGCAGACGCTACGGAAGCTGGAGCGCAACGGGCTGATCTCGCGCACGATCTTCCCGACCGTGCCGGTGACCGTGGAATACGCGCTGACGCCGCTCGGATCCACCCTGACGGAGACGGTTTCGGCCCTTGCCCATTGGGCGGAGAAGAACATGGATGCGATCTTTGCGGCGCAGCGCGCTTATGATGAGGCGCATCCGGGGTGAGGGTGTTATGCGCTGCCTTGGAAGACTATAACATGCGGGCGAGGCAACGGCTGCTCTCCGAAAAATCCGGCAGTTGGGAAACGACTGCTTTCCGGTATGGGGCCGAAGCGCGAATTCGATCAAGTTGTGCGGATTCTATTTATCTACCGCAAGTAAATGAACGTCATATTGCGAACAACTGAGAGGGAGAGGTGCGACGGCGCCGACCAGCACCATTACTTTGAGGGTCATTTCGCATGAAAAATTGGTTGCGCTACTGGTCGGCTTTTATCGGCTTTACCCTGTTTGGGCCTCTCCTGCTGAGCTACCATATGGTGTATCTGGTTCGAGGAGAGCTACCTGGCAAGTCGTCGATGATCACGGCCGCCGATGAACCGTTGCTCTTCTTTCCTCTGATCCTCATTCTTCTTGGTTTTAGTCTCCTTTTGACAGGTCTCAGCCTCCTGGTCGTGCTCGGACGTATTCGCGGGTAATTACGACGTTGAAGAGCAAGAGATCACTCGACCTGGATATGGATATGGTCGTCGTGGCGAGCGGCGCGGCAGCCTTGGAAGCGGACGTGGGTGTCGGTAATCCCGAGCGCGTTCTTCAGATGCGGCTCGATGAAGATCTTCTCAAGGTGGAAGCGGGTCACGCCTTCCGTCGTCAGCCAGGCGATCATGGCCGACATGCGCTGTTCCTCGAGTCCGTAGGCCGGAAAGAGAGGCTGGAGCGCATCGAAATCCCAGCGGGTGGTGAGCCAGTCGTTGCGGCCCGCGCAAGGCAGTTCGTCGCCGGGGGCGGGTTCTTCGAAGGCGAAATAGCCGATCGGGGAGCGGGTGACGCCATTGAGGAAATGGCCTTCGGCATCCTTGTAATAATAGGCGAAGTCGAGCTTCCTGCCGTCGGCATGCGACAGATGCGGCAGGAGCGGGAAGCCGTTCATGAAGGGGAAATTCGCGTCCAGCGCCACGGTGACGGTTCCCGGAAATTCCTGGTCCATATGGGCGGCGAGCGCCATTGCCAGATCGCGGACCTCTGGTGTGACATAGTTTCGGTTGAGCGCGCAGTAGATCGGGGAGCGGACCACGAGATGATCCGCGGCGCCTGACAGGCAGGAGAGGGGAACCCGGCCGAACATCGGCGCGGCGAGGCTGGCGGCGAATGTCGCGCCGGCATAACACAGCAGGAAGAGCGCGAGCTTTGTGGGAAAACGGATGCGCCAGATGCGCGATACGGCGAGAGCAAGCAGATAGGCGATGCCGCCGATCTGGGTGAGCAGCGTCAGGATGAGGACGATCAGGGCGTGGAGAGTGAAGCGGAGCACCGGGCGGCCTTGCGGAGGGGACGTGGCATTGCCATAGGCGAGGGGGTGGGGTTGCGCAAGGTGGTCGGGCCGCCTTGTCCTTCGAGGTCCCTGCGGGGCAGCTCAGCAGGATGAGGTTTTTGGACGCGAATATCTTCCTCCGCCTTTACCGGCGTGCCGTGTGGCAACCCCCCTCTGTCCTGCCGGACATCTCCCCCACAAGGAGGGAGATCGGCAAGAGGCAACGCCCCGCCCTAAATTTACGGAATTAGGGAGCAGCTGCCACCGGCTCCGATTTCCTGGCTTTGAAGCGCCTGCTCCACATCGGCCGCTGAAGTGTCGAGCGGTCTAACGCCTCAATCGATCGATGCCATTCCATCGATCCTGATTTCAATTGAGCATCCGGCTGGGACATCGCTTTCGCTCCATACGCAACCACTCCAGAGGATCGCGATAGTGACGCCAATTGTTTGGGGAAGCCCGTGAGCCCAGCCGATCTCCCCACCTGTGGGGGAGATGCCCGGCAGGGCAGAGGGGGGTACCACGCGGCACTCACATTTCTGAGACGCGCATCCTCCGCACGCTGCGTTATGCAGCAACGGCAGCGTACAGGGTAGGCTCTCTCGCAGCGGCGCCGCCCTCGCTTGCAACCTTTCGGCTTTCCGAATTGACAGCATCAATTACCTGACCTAAGTCAGATAATATGGTTTCCGATCCCGTCTCCCGCGTCCGCCGTTTCAACCGTGCCGTCACCACCGAGGTCGGTGCGCTTGATACGTCTTTCCTCGGGCGCGGCCGTCCGTTGGGGGCGGCTCGTGTTCTTAATGCGATCGGCAAGGGGCAGTCGGATGTTGCGGCGATCCGGGATTATCTTGGTCTGGACTCGGGCCTGATGAGTCGTCTGTTGCGCAGCCTGGAGGAGGAGGGGTTGATCGAGACGGTTGCGAATGCCGAGGATGGGCGACGGCGCGTTGCCGGGTTGACGGAGGCCGGCCGTGGCGAATTCGAGGCCTATGAAGCGCTTTCCAATGCGCAGGCGGAAGGGTTTCTCAAGCGCCACCGCCGTCCGGAAGAGCTGCTGCGCGCCATGGATATTGTCGCCGCCTCGCTCAAGCGCGACCAGATCGTGATCGAGGAGAAAGACCCCCGGCACGAAGATGCGCTTTATTGCCTTGGCGAATATTATGCCGAACTCGCGCGCCGCTTCGAGAAGGGGTTCAACGTATCGCTTTCGCGCGATCCCGATGCCGGGGATATGATCCGTCCGCGCGGGGTCTTCCTGGTGGCGATGTTGGACGGTCTGCCGATCGGCTGTGTCGGGCTGAAGGGCGGCGGCGAGATCGCGGAGATCAAGAGGCTCTGGGTCGCCCCGTCGGCGCGGGGGCTCGGCCTGGCGAAACGCCTGATGACCGATGTCGAGGAGATCGCCCGCGGGCTCTCCTTTCAGCTTCTGCGCCTGGATACGAACAGCGCACTGCCCGAGGCGCAGCAGCTTTATCGCGGCAGCGGCTGGAACGAGATCGACCGTTTCAACGACGACCCCTATCCGGATACGTTTTTCGAAAAGCGCCTTTGAGCAGTGGCTCCAGCGCCGCATGATTGATTCATGCGGCGCGCTTTTGCTCTAAAGCGCGTCGCGATCTTTCAGATTCGCTTGCCGCACTTTAGGTCTTTGTTTTCGCATGTCTTTAGCGCAAAACCGCTGCACACTTTTGCGCGACATGCTTTAGGCGGGCGATGGCGCCATCACATGCGCATCGACAGCTCGATATCCTCTGCAAATGGCGTCGACAGATAGCCTGACGCCGGCTGGCGCACGCGGGCGAGGTATTCAGGGCTGACGTCGGCGTTATCGGCGATGATGAGCGCGCCTGGGCTCAGCCGGTCTTCCACCAGTTCCAGGATGTCGCGATAGAGCGCTTTGGCTCCGTCCAGGAACAAGAGGTCGATTGTCTCAGGCAGATCCGTGCTCAGGGTCTGGAGGGCATCGCCTTCGCGGATCTCCACGAGATCGATGAGGCCGCCGGCCGTCAGGTTAGCGCGGGCGCGGGCGAGCTTCGATGGCTCGAACTCGCTGGTGATCAGCCGGCCGCCGCCATTGTCGCGCAAGGCGGCGGCGAGATGGAGGGTCGAGATGCCGAAGGATGTGCCGAATTCGACGATCACCCGCGCGCGGCTGCTGCGCGCCAGCATGTAGAGTAGCGCGCCGGCCTCCCTGGAGACGGGCAGCCAGAGGTCCTTCAGGCGCCCGTAGAGCTCGAGATATCCGGTCTTGCTGCCGATCAGGCGCATCCGCTCCTCGCTCGACAAGCCAGATGTCGAAGGGCCTGGGGCCGCCGCGGCTTCCTCAAACAGGCGGTCGAGCAGTGGCGCCAGCGGGGCGGTGGTCAATGTCGTCATTGGGGTCATCTCCTTGAAATCGGCAGGTTCTTGCCTGGAGTTGAAAATACGAGTAATTCGTCGCATCTGCTATTCGCATTGCGGAGCTTTGCCATGACCGATCGTCCAAGAGCCCGGATTTCCTCACGAAAACAGCCCAAGCAGGCCCGCTCGAGCGAGCTCGTGGCGGCGATCCTGGATGCCGCTGCTCAGGTTTTGGCGCGGGAAGGCGCACAGCGCTTCACCACGGCGCGGGTGGCTGAAAGGGCGGGCGTCAGCATCGGATCGCTCTACCAGTATTTCCCCAACAAGGCGGCGATCCTCTTCCGGCTGCAGAGCGACGAGTGGCGGCAGACGACCGACATGCTCGGCGGCATTCTTGCCGATGCGCAAAAGCCGCCGCTCGCGCGGCTGCGCAGCCTGGTCCACGCATTCCTGCGCTCGGAATGCGAGGAGGCGGCAATGCGCGTGGCGCTCCATGATGCCGCGCCGCTTTATCGCGATGCGCCGGAGGCGTTGGCGGCGCGGGCATCGGGAGACCGCATCGTCGAGCTGTTCATGCTGGAAGCGCTGCCTTGCGCGCCGGAGGCGACACGGGCGCTCGCCGGCGACCTGATCTCGACGACGCTCGGCAATGTGGGAAAGCAGTTTTCGGAGACTGAGCGAAGCCTTGGCGAGATCGAAGCCTATGCGGATGCCATGGCCGATATGTTTTGCGCCTACCTGGAAGCGCTTGGGGCTGGCGGGCAGGGAGCGTGACATCTCCCGGTGGTGCGCCCGCCTCGTCCTTCGAGGCCCCTCCGGGGCACCTCAGGATGAGGCTCTCTCTGGGGCTTGGTGCGCTCTGGGACTTGGTGCGGCATTCTCCCATGCCCCTCATGCTGAGGTGCGCAGCCCGGGAGGGCGGAGCCTCGAAGCACGCGCTCCGACGCTGCTCCTTGCATCCATCAAGTGGGCAGATATCAGTCGCGGGCCATCTGCACTGACAGCTCGGCGAAAAACGTCTCGTGAGGGGTGTTCATCTGGACGAGGTCGACGGCGATGGTGACGGCGCGGCGGCCTTCGGGGCTGTCGATGTCGAGTTTCCTCTCGCTGCACCATTGCCGAACGGCATCGGTGACGATCGATATCTCGCAGTCGTCGAGGGAGATGAGTGACAGCAGCATTTGGCGCCCTCCATGAAAGCGGCAGAAGACGTATGATCTCTCAAGCGGTCTCGCCGATGATCCCATGGGCCGATGACGGCTACATTACGCTCCTCGCGCCGCAAATCCAGAGCTATTTTAATACGATTTGATGATGCTCCGAGGGCGCTTGCAGCGGCGATGCGACTGCCGGCACTTGCGGCCATCGAGGCCGCAAGTGCACCGCGGGATGTGCCGAGAGGGCTTATTTCGCCAGCACGATATGCGTGGCGTGTTCGCTTGCGACATGTTCGGTGACGCGGAAGCCCAGTGCGGGCAGGTCGATGCCTGAAAACATCGCTTCGCCCTGGCCGAGGACGACGGGGGAGACGGCGAAGTGCAACTCGTCGATCAGGCCGGCCTGGAGATATTGGCGCACGGTCGACACCCCGCCGCCGATCTTGACGTCCTTGGCGCCGGCCGCAGCCTTGGCCTTTTCGAGCGCCTCATGAATGCCGCCGGTAATGAAGTAGAAGGTGGTGCCGCCTTCCATGACGATCGGCTCGCGCGGGTAATGCGTCAGGATATAGGTCGGCGTGTGGTAAGGCGGGTTCGGACCCCACCAGCCTTTCCAGGCATCATCCGGCCACTCGCCGCGGATCGGGCCGAACATGTTGCGGCCGAGGATGAAGGCGCCGAAATTGGCCATGGCGCGCGACGCATAGTCTTCGTCGATGCCTGAGGAGCCGTCGTCCTTGCCCGTCATGGCGCGGAAGGTGCGGGTGTGGAAGAACCATTGGAACATATCAGGCCCCCGCTTTCCCAAGGGATCGTTGAGGCTTTGTTCCGGCCCGGCGCCGAAACCATCCACGGAAACGGAAAACCCTGCGACGCGTACTTTCGACATGAATTCCTCCATCTGATTGTGAAATGAAACTAGTTGTCTTCTCGCATAAGCGATCCTATAATGCAACTGGTTTTTGCTGGAGATGCTTCGTGGATATAGAATTGCGGTCGGGCTGCCCGATCAACCTGACGATGGAAGTGCTGGGCGACCGATGGAGCCTGATTATCATCCGCGACATCATGTTCGGCAACCGCCGCCATTTCCGCGAACTCCTGACCCATTCGCAGGAGGGGATCGCCTCCAATATCCTGGCTGCCCGGCTGAAGCGGCTGCTCAAGCTCCGCTTCATCAGCAAACGGGACGATCCAAGCCACAGCCAGAAGGCGATCTACAGCCTGACGGAGCCGGCAATTCAGCTCGTTCCGCTCTTTGCCATGATCGGCGCCTGGGGGCGGCGTCACCTGCCGGTGACCGAGGATCTGAGCATTCGCGCCCAGTTGCTGGAGGAGGGCGGTCAGCCGCTCTGGGACGAATTCATGCAGGATCTCCGGCAGATCCACATCGTCGATCCGATCGGCGGAGCGAACGGGACTGTGACCTCGCCGGTGCTGGCGAAGCTGACGGCGGCGTTTCTCGAAGTGCGCGCGAGATCGGCGGCGAAGGCGTCGTGATGCTGCGCTGATTTCAAAGACAAGCGGCAGGCTGGCTTGATTGCAGCCGGAATTTACTGTATTAAATTTGAGGTACGTACATCAAATTGCGGACCAATCAGACGGGTCTGATCAAGCGAACTTCGCGAGGCAATAGAATGAACGGGTTCAAGCTTAATCCGGAATTCGTCATCAGAGACGAACAATCTCTTCGAAGTCTGTTCGATGCGACACACGCGCTCGCCCTTCAAAAGTGCCAGGACAGCCTCGGCAAGCATGCCCAGGATTTCATAAGACGCTCTCCATTCCTGTGTATCGGCACGCAGGATCTGAATGGAAAAGCAGATGTCAGCCCCCGCGGCGACCCTGCCGGCTTCGTCAAAATCCTCGACGAGCGCACGCTTGTGATACCCGACCGGCCCGGCAACAACCGCCTCGACACGCTGGTCAATATTCTCGCGAATCCGACGGTTGGACTGTTGTTCATCATTCCGGGGTTTGACGACACATTGCGGGTGAACGGTCGCGCCACTCTGGTGAAGGACGCCGACCTTCTGGCGAGCATGAGTGTCAACGATCGCGCTCCCAAACTCGCCATCGTGGTCGAAGTGAGCGAGGTCTTCATGCACTGCGCCAAGGCGTTTCGGCGCTCTCACTTGTGGAGCCCGGATCATTTCCAGGATCGCACGACGATGCCGTCCCTTCTGAAGATCATTCTGGATGAAACGACCGGGGCGCCGGCCGACGGGAACGAGATGCGCAGGATCGATGAAGATTTGGAGGATGAGTACAAGAGGACACTTTACTAGCGCTGGAGAGCGGCGGGGGTTGTCCCCACCCGTTGTCACATTTCCGGCAGGCCAGCCTTTCGGAAGCCGTCAACAAAGTGGTCTCGTACAGATGCATCGCGCAGAGGCTGGGAGCTGAGCCAATGGCCGATCGTGAAATGAGGGTGAGCGATCAGGAACAATTCTGCTTCCCGCCGCGCCTCCTCACTGTGGCCCAACTGCGCAAGCGTCGCAGCCAGGAATTTGCGTGAGTTGGTACGATACGTGTCTTCCCTGCGGAGGGTAGCGCTTGCCGCCTCATAGTCACGCGCGGCGTATTGCGCCTGCCCAAGATGACAAAGATACCAGCACGCTGGATAGGGATTGAGCCGCAGAGCTTTATCGATCTGCGCCAGTCCATCGGCAACCCTGCCGTCCAGCACGGATACGTCCGACATGGCGGCCCAGGTGTCGGCGTGGTTGGGGTCCAGCTCCAGGGCCTTGGCGAAGGCGGCCTCCGATTCCTCCCATCGCCGCTCATAGGCCAAAATGGTCCCCAGAACGTAACGGCAGCCGGCATCGTTGGGATCCAGGTCGACCGCCTTCTGCGCTGATGTCACCGCCATCCGACGGTTGGGATCTTCGGGCTCGCCGAAATGAGTCCAGGCCAGCCAACGGTTATAGGCGAGCAGACCGAGCGCCTCGGCATAGGATGGCTCGAGCTTGACCGCGCGTTGGAGCAGCATATAGGCCTCGCGCTCAGTTTGCGGCGACTCTTCCGTCAGGAGGCGCGCGCGCACACACAGGTCGTATGCCTCAAAGTTCTTCGGCCGATTGCGCTGCGTCGGGATGGTCAGCCGGCCGACGAGGGCTTCAACAATCTTGGCGTTAACTTCATCCTGTAATTCGAAAACATCTTCCACCGTCCTGTCAAACCTCTCGGCCCACAAGTGCCGGCCGCCAGGCGCGTCGACCAATTGGGCATTGATGCGGACACGGCCCATGGCGCGTCTGGCGCTCCCCTCCAGGACATAGCGGACGCCGAGTTCCTGGGCGACCAGCCGTACGTTGACCGGCATGCCCTTGTAGCCGTACACGGAATTGCGCGCGATGACGAACAAGCCAGCCGTACGGGAAAGGTCGGTGATCAGGTCTTCGGTCAAGCCGTCGACGAAAGGCGCGTCCGCTTCATCCCCACTCATATTCGTGAACGGCAATACAGCGATCGAGGGAATTTCTGGCAGCGGCAATATGCTCTGCAGCGCATCCGGCCAATGCCACACGTGGACCGGGCGAGTCAGGTTCTTCAGGTAGCGTTCGCCTGCATCAAAGAACCGGTCGCCGATCTTGCCGACGATCTCGCCGTGAACACTGGCTGAAATGCAGATACCTCCCGGCGCGGCCTGCGTCTCCAAGCGCGCCGCGACATTGACGCCGTCGCCGAGGACGTCTGAACCGTCGTCAATGACATCACCCAGATTGACGCCGACACGTAAAAGCATGCGCCGGTCTCCGGAAGTCTCAACAGCGGTGGTGGCCCGTTGCATTTCCAACGCTGCTGCGACCGCTTCCACCGCGCTACCGAATTCGATCAGGAAGCCGTCGCCCACGACCTTGAAGATGCGACCGTTGTGGCGCATCACAGCCGGCTCGATAGTGCCAGAACGGAGTTCCCTGAGGTTCGCCAGCGTTGCGACTTCATCTGCCTCCATCAGGCGTGAATATCCCACCACATCGGCAACGACGATGGCGGCAAGGCGACGCTGAAGAGATTGATCCGTCATGTGAGGACAAGCCTAACGACTAAATTAGCAAGTTATTGTTCAACCGCGGATGAGTCAACAAATCGTAAGAGGTAACGTCCAGGCGATCTCCACCACCATCGAGCCGTCATCCTTCTTTGTGACCGACGGCGTCGAGGTGGACGACACTTCTGGCTAACTCTCCAGATGCGGCCAGTCTCCTTCCGGCCCCAAATCGGTCGCTCCTTCACACCGAGCCCAACGACTGCTCCTGGCGCATTGCGGACGATGACCACTGGCTGCGCTTGGGCCAAATGCGGTCAGCGCCGCAGCGCTTTCGGTTGGTGGCATTTGCACCATAATTCCGAAATGTCCGGTCGTGCTCGTTGGTCGCGGGCAACTCTACCTCACGAACAGTATCACCAGCGGGCCGGCCAGCAGGCTGGCGAGGATGAAGGCGGAGAGTAGGTATTTTTCGAGGATGCGGAGGACGGATTTGAGCTGGGGCATCTTGAAGTCCTGAATTGCGATGCCCGATCCTCGGGTGCAACAATTACGGCAGCATGACCGGCTGCCTTTCAACCTCCGCAATGTTGCTGCAACCCTTGCGGCCGAAACCGGGGCGCGAGGGTTGGGTGGGCGATGCGGATTCTGCTGATAGAGGATGAGAGGGAACTGGCCGAGGCGCTGTCTGCGGCGCTCGGCAAGCATGGGATCGTGACCGACCACACGATGCATCTCGGCGATGCGGTGGAGCTGACGCGGCAGAACCTCTACGATGCGATCCTGCTCGACCGGCGCCTGCCCGACGGCGAGGGGCTGCGCTTCATTCCGGAGCTGCGGCGGACGGGGAGGGATACGCCGATCATCGTGCTGACGGCGCGGAACGAGCCGCAGGAACGGGTGGAAGGGCTCGATCTCGGCGCCGACGACTATCTCGGCAAGCCATTCCTGGTCGAGGAACTGATGGCGCGGCTGAGGGCCGTGCTGCGCCGGCCGCCCAATCTTTCCGAGCTCAAGATCACCGCCGGGCGGTTGGTGATCGATCCCCTGCATTTGAGCGTCACCGTCGGCGATACCACGCTCGATCTGCCCCGGCGCGAGCTTCTGGTGCTTGCCGCTCTCGCCAGGCGCAAGGAGAAGACGGTGCTGCGCTCGACGCTGGAGGCGGCGGTCTACAATTACGAAGAGGAAATCCAGTCGAACGCGCTCGACGCGCATATATCGCGGCTGCGCAAGCGGCTGGCCGAAGCCGGCGCCGAGGTTTCGATCCACAACATCCGCGGCGTCGGATATCTGATGAAGGAAGAATGATGGCCGCGGCAGGAAACGCCAATCCGTCGCTCTGGTGGCGGCTCAGCTGGCAGCTCAGCCTCGTCTTTATCGGCGTGGTGACGATTGTTACCATCGGGCTCTGCTTCTATGGTGCCACGATCCTCTCGCCGAACGTCGCGCTGGAGGACCACATCACCGACGTGCTGGCGCGGGCCGTTGCGCTCGATGCCGAAGGGCGGCTCGAAATCAAAGAGACGCCGGAGCTCGACGCACTCAAGCGCGAGTATGACGGACTTTGGTATGTTGCGGCCGTGACGAACGGTTCCTCCGTGTCCTACGGAACCATCCCCGCGGCCTATGGCGAACTTGTGCATCTGACCCATTTGTTCGAAGGGGCCGATATCAGGGGATCGGCGGGCACGGATGAGATCGCCTCGGTCGAAAGCGTAGAGACGCCGATCGGCGAGCTCAGGGTTCTGTTCGGCGGCGTCGCCGACAAGGGCTGGCCCGTCCTGACCCTGATGGGCGCGGTTTATCCGATCTACGTCCCGCTGTTTGCCGTCGCCCTGCCTGCGGTTTTTCTTGCCGTTCCCAGGATCGTCAGGCGCGGCCTTGCCAGCGTCAGCGAGGTTGCCCGCAAGGCGTCGGAGATCGAACCGCGCCGCTACGATGCCCGCCTGCCGCTGGCCGGCATTCCGAGGGAGGTCGCTCCGCTGGTGATCGCCTTCAACGAGGCGCTCGACCGGCTTGAGAACGAGCACCGCAAGCGGCAGCACTTCCTGATCGATGCGGCGCACGAACTGAGGACGCCGATTGCGATCATGCAGACCCGGATCGATGGAACGGCCGAGGGGCAGGAGCGCAGGCGATTGCTCGACGACGTCGCGCGTCTGGCCGAGACGGCCGAGCAACTGCTCGATTTCGAACGCAACGACCAGGCGGCCGATTTGCATGAGACCGTCGATCTCGTCGACATCGCGCGCGGGGTCGTGGCCGATCTTGCGCCGCTTGCAATCGGCGGCGGCTACCAGATCTCGTTTCAGAGCGAAGTCGAGAGCCTGAAACGCAAGGGCAGCCCTTCGGCGCTGCCGCGGGCCGTCAGCAACCTCGTGCGCAACGCCATCGACCATGGCGGCGGCAGCGGCATGATCACCGTTTCCGTCCAGGCTTCCGGCGGCGGGCGCATCAGCGTCGCCGACGAAGGGCCGGGCATTCCGGCCGAACACCGCGAGCAGGTGTTCGAGCCTTTCTACCGCATCACCCCTCGGAGCAGCGGGGCGGGCCTCGGCCTCAGCCTCGTCAAGCAGATCGCGTTGAACCATGGCGGCGAGGTCGGCATCGAGAGCGGTGCTGCCGGCACCGAGGTGACGATCCGGCTCGGATAGACCAAGCCTCTCCGGCGGCTCATGCCGCAGGAGAGGCTGCAATGCTGCGGCAATTCTTGGCCGCCAACTTCACTTGAGATCAACGGCGACGGAGGCCAGACAGAGTGCGCAGCAATCCATTTTCACCATCCATTTCAAGACGGGCAACGAGCGCCCTTTCTCTCGCCCTGCCGCTGGCGCTTGCCGCGGCCGGCGCCGGCTGCAGCACGGTGCCGCTGAAGGAGGGCGGGACGCTTTCTTCCTATTCCAATCTCGGCGCGCCCAAGGGGAAGCTCCAGAAATCGCGCGTCTATGTCGACGGGGTCGGTCTCGCGCCGGCGAAGACGGTTGCCATCACGCCGACGACCTTCGCCTTCAGCGCCGCCACCCGCATCAAATCGCCGGATGACCGGACGATGGTGTCGAACGCGCTCGACCGGGCGCTCTGCATTTCGCTCAGCGACAAATACCGGATGGTGGCGCCAGGCGAGCCGGCGGACCTGACGATCCGCTCCGTCATCACCGACATCGTGCCGACCAACAAGGCGATGGCAGGCGTTTCCACGGTGGTGAGCGTCGGCTCCGGCTTCGCGCTTCCCGTCGGCGTGCCGCGCCTGCCGGTCGGCCTCGGCGGACTGGCGGTGGAAGCCGAGGCGATCGACGGCGCGGGCGTGCAGCGGGCGGCGATGGTCTGGGCGCGGGGCGCAAACTCGCTGCAGAACAAGCCGCGCGTTTCCGAGGTGGGCGACGCCTATAGCCTGGCATCGAAATTCAGCGGCGAATTTTCCCGGATGCTGATCGCCCGCCAGGAGCCGAAGGGCCTCGACCTTTCGCTTCCCTCCGGCCAGCGGATGAAATCCTGGCTCGGGGGAAAACCGAAATACGCTGCCTGCGACGCCTTCGGCCGCGAGCCCGGGCTGGTCGGCGCAGTCGCCGCCAAATACGGCGCGCCGCCGCAATGGACCGAGAAGAAGCCGAAGCCGGCAGCCGCGGCTTATTAATCGAGCGCTCAGCCCGTACCCCCGGGGTTGACGGGATGGGCGGAGCAGGCACGGCGAGCCTTGCTCCGTTCGTCTTTTACGGCCGGATATTTCAGGGTGTCGGGCAGCCTGGGGTATAGCCCTAACGGGAGTCTTCTCCATGGAACTGCACGCTGCACAGCAGGCACGATCTCTCATCCGAACGGATTATTGAAATCACTGGTTCGGTCTATAGTTAGAGCAGTTTCCGGCGATTCCACGCGAAACAGTCGTGGATTGGGCTCGATCTTCGCGACGAACTCTTTCTTAAAGATCATGCCCGAAGCAAGCAGATGTGGCGGTGCAAAGGAACCTTCATGGCTGGAGCAGCCTTGATTGGTCCGACCATGTCGTCGGATGACGTTTGAAAGTCAACGACATGCGCAAAACAATGGCAGTCGGCCTTGCCGCCTTGATCGCCATGTACTTGCTCGGCGGCATGAGCGCGAGACATGAGATCTTTCCTTGGCCACAACTTTCCGCGCTGAAGACAATGGTCGGCGGCGAGAAGGCGGCGGCTCCAAGCCGTTATGCTTTCGACGACAAGGAACGACTGATCGGGGATGAATCAAAAACGCTTGTGACCTGCCCGGCTCAAACTGACCGAACTGCTGTCTTGCTCATTCTTGGCCAGTCGAACGCGGCCAACGACGGTGGACAACGGCACAGGTCAAATTATGGCGCTCACGTTGTAAACGCCTTTGACAAACGGTGCTTCATCGCCGCTTCGCCACTTCTTGGATCGACCGATACCAAGGGAGAGTACTGGACGCTTCTTGCGAACAATTTGATCGCCTCGGGGCAAAATGACAGCGTCATCCTCGCACCGCTCGCATATTCCGGATCTGAGGTCGCACGATGGGCGAAAGGCGGCGACCTCAATCTCGTGCTGGTCGATACCGTGAAACAGCTTCAGGATTCCGGTTATCGGATAACGAGCGTCCTCTGGGTGCAAGGAGAAAAGGACCTCGTTATCGGCACCACTGCGCAGGCCTATCAGGAATATTTCATGTCGATGGTGGACACATTGCGTCAGCACGGCGTTGAAGCACCCGTTTACATTTCGATCGCATCGAAATGTCTCGAACCGAGCAACGGCGGCTTCAAGGAGCATATTCCAGACAATCCGATCGTGCGGGCACAACTCGCCCTGTCGAAAAGCGGCCACGGTATCCGAGAGGGCGTCAATTCTGACGCGTTACTCGATGGAGAGGACCGCTATGACGATTGCCATATCGGCGGCACAGGCGCGGAGAAAATGTCACGGGCCTGGCTGTACCTTCTGCGCGGCGATCACCGCCTGCAAAGCTCGCGATAAAAAGCCCCGCATCTTCATGCGGGGCTGGCTGCCGGTGTCGGCTGACTGGATATTACCGGCACTGGCGGCGAGGGCCGTAGTTCGGTTGATAGGTATTGTCGTAGGCCCGGTAAGACCGGTAGCGGGAGTAGCAATATTCGGCATGCGAGCCGTAGCCGGAGCCATAGGACCGCGGCTGCGAGGCGATGAGGCCGCCGATGATGGCGCCGGCCGCCAGGCCGCCGATGATGGCGCCGCTATTGTCATAGTGGTGATATCGCCTGCCGTAGCGGCGATCCCAGCCATAGCGGTCGTCCCGGTAGTAGTCGCGGTTTCGGTAGTAGTCGCGGTTGCCGTAGTAGTCGCGATTGCGATAGTGGCGGTTGCGATACCAGTAATCATCGTTATTGCCGAACTGGCCCGGGCAGTTGGTGAAGTTATTGCAGCCGACCGTGATGATCCGGGCATCGCTGCCTCCAGGCGCCGGCTGCGCTGCCTGTTGCGCCGGACTCGGCACGAAGGCCGGACCCGCCGAGGCCGGCATTCCGGAGAAGGCCGTCGCGATCGACAGGGCTATGATGGCGAATCTGTTCATTTCACTCACCTTGGGTAAACGGATGTATCGAGGGGGTAACGCAGCGGAAGGGATTTGGTTTCATTTTGGGATGGGAACGTCAGTACGGGCTAACGGACGCTGGGAGAATGTTCCCGGTGAGCCCGTCTGCGGCGGGATGGGATCTACGCAGGAACCCGGCTGGTCAGCCTTTTCGACCAGGCCATGACCGGACGCTCCACGACCACCCAGGACACGAAAGCGGCAAGCACGGATGAGGCTCCGACGACGAGCATCGTCAGAGGGCCGCGCGAAACGTCCAGGATGCCAAGGCGGGCGCCGAGGCTGAGGAAAACCGCCCAGATCGGCAGATGGTAGAGATAGGCGCCGTAGCTGATGCGGCCGAGGCCGCTGATGAGCCGGTTTGCCAGGATCGCGAGAAGTTGTCCTTTCGAGGCAAGGGCGACGATCATGGTCAATGGCAAGAGCAGGGCTGCCTCGAAGACGACCCACTCCATGAGGTCTCCCGGGCGGAGACCGGTTTGCACCACGACCCCTGCCAGGCCGATAGGTATAGATAACCAGGTGAGCCATCGCGGTGCAGTCCAGCCCCTTGCCGACAGGAACGACAGCAGGGCGCCGGCCGCCAGGGCATCGATGGAATCGAAGGGAAGCGCGTTGGCTACGACGACCTTGCCGAGGGCAAAGGCGCAAACTCTATAAAGTATCGTGCAGGCAATGAGCGCGGCGCACAATTTCAGAAAATGGCGTGACGGCAGCGCCATGACGACGAAAGGCCAGACCACGTAGAACTGCTCTTCGACGGCAAGCGTCCAGAGGTGCTGGAGAGCCCAAGGTTCAGGCCCGTGCGTTGCGTACCAGACATTGGAGAGGAACAATGCGTGCCATGGGAGGGATGCATGCATCATCCGCAGTTGCAGCACGCCTGCGGCCAGCCAGCAGAATCCAAGCAGAAGGAAGTATGGTGGCCAGATTCTGGCGGCTCTTCGCGCGAAGAAGACGATGACGGCCGCGACATGATCATCGCGCTCTCTGGCCTCCAGCAGAATTCTCGTGATGAGGAAGCCGCTCAAAACAAAGAAGAAACGAACGCCGATGTGACCAAGCTCAGAGCTTTCTTCCCAGAAATGAGAATAAAACACCGACAGCAGTGCGATCGCACGCAATCCGTCTAGTTGAGGTTCCCGCAATCTTCGCCTCGGTACTTTCCTCTAGCCCTTGTTTGATAGGGTATAGGAAAAATCGGCGCAAGATTATTTTCGAATATTATAATTTAGGCGATTTGGAATTTGTGTGTCGTCGCCGTTTAATATCCCTCTGTCGCATTCATCCTCCCAACCATCCCGCGGCTATGATCGGCCCTCATCGAGGGTTCGATCATCCATGGCAAAACTGACGGCGAGGCAGCGCCTTTTCGTGGCGGAATATCTGAAGGATCTGAATGCGACGCAGGCGGCGGCGCGGGCGGGCTATAGCGAAAAGGCGAAGAGCACTCCCTGCTGGTTGATGGCCAATGAGGCTGTGCGGGCGGAGATTGAGAAGGCTTTGGCCGCGCGGGTGGAGAAGCTGGAGATCACGGCCGAGCGGGTGCTTGCGGCGATTGCCGATGTTGCCTTCGGAGACGTCCGCGATGTGTTCGATGCCGAGGGGGCGCTGAAGGCGCCTTCGGAGTGGGACGAGAGGACGGCGGCTGGGGTTGCGGGGCTGGAGATCATTACCTCGGCCAAGGCCAAGGGGGAGGTGGTGCATGTGGCGAAGATCAAGCGGGCGGATCGGCTGCGGGCGCTCGATATGCTGGCGCGGCATCACTCGCTCTATAACGACCGGCTGGAGATCAAGGGGCTGGAGGCGCTGAGCGAGAGGCTGGCGCGCGCCAAGGCGCGCAAGGCTGGTGATGGCGGGGCGGGGGGCTGAGATGGTGGGGCTTGGGCCGAAGATGGCGGGACGCGAGGCTGCGGCAGGGCGCGCGGTTGGTGCGGGCGGGCGCTTGGGGACGACCGCAGGTCGCCCGGGGATTGCCGATCCGAACGAGGGGATCATCGAGTTGGCGGGGGATTGCCAGTTCGATCCCTTGGCCTGGAGCCTCAGCGCGTGGGATTGGGGTATCGGCGGGCTGGAGGGGCATCGTGGACCCCGGGCCTGGCAGCGGGATATTTTTACCGTCATTCGCGATCATCTCGGCGATCCCTCAACGCGGTTTCAGCCGTTGCAGATTGCGGTCGCTTCCGGCCACGGCATCGGCAAATCGGCCTTCATGGGCATGCTTTCCAACTGGGCGATGTCCTGCTGGAACGAGGCGATGCTGGTGACGACGGCCAATACCGATACGCAGATGCGCACCAAGACGGCGCCGGAGATCGGCAAATGGTTCCGCTCCTCGATATCAGCGCACTGGTTTGACGTGCAGGCGACCTCGATCCGCGCCCGGGACAAGGCGGCGTCGGACAAGTGGCGGCAGGATTTCGTGCCCTGGTCCGTCAATAATACCGAGGCCTTTGCCGGGCTGCACAACCAGGGCAAGATCATCGTGCTGGAGTTCGATGAGGCCTCGAAGATCCACGACAAGGTGTGGGAGGTGGCCGAGGGCGCGCTGACCGACGAGAACACCGTGATCATCTGGATCGTCTTCGGTAATCCGACGCGCAATTCCGGGCGGTTTCGCGAGTGTTTCCGCCGCTTTCGTCACCGCTGGGTGACACGGCAGATCGACAGCCGCACGGTCGAGGGCACCAACAAGGCCAAGATCGCGCAATGGCAGGAGGATCACGGCGAAGACAGCGATTTCTTCAAGATCCGCGTTCGCGGGCAATTTCCGAGCCAATCCGCCATGCAGTTCATCTCCGCAGACGATGTCGACCAGGCGCGTGCGCGCCATCTTCGCCGCGAGCAATATGCCTTCGCGCCGGTGATCCTCGGGGTCGATCCGGCCTGGACCGGCGACGACACGCTGGAGATCATGCTGCGGCAGGGGCTCTATTCGAAGAGCCTGGCCTCGCTTTCGCGGAACGACAACGATGTCGAGGTGGCCGGGCTGATCGCGCGGCTGGAGGAGGAGCATCAGGCGGACGCCGTGTTCGTCGACGCCGGCTACGGCACCGGTATCGTCAGCGCCGGCGAAGTGATGGGGCGGTCGTGGCGGCTGATCTGGTTTTCGGCCAAGCCGCTCGATGCCGGCTTTCTCAACAAGCGGGCCGAGATGTGGGGCATGCAGAAGCGCTGGATCAAGGCGGGCGGGGCGCTCGATCCGCGGGATGAGGCGCTTTACCAGGATCTCGTCGGGCCGGAGACGGTGGCGCGGCTGGATGGGAAAATCCAGCTGGAGAGCAAGGAGGATATGAAGGCGCGCGGGCTGCCCTCGCCGAACAGGGGGGATGCGCTGGCGCTGACCTTTGCCGAGCCGGTGGTGAAGCGGGAGCGGGGGCGTGGTGTGGGGAGTGGGGCTGAGGTGGAGGTGGAGTATAGTCCGCTGGGGTGAGGGTGTTGGGTTGGTGGTTGGGTTGGGCTCAACCTCACACCATTCATTATTGCGCAATTGTGGCGCAACTGCCACCAACATGCCGCGGATCAAAATGCTCGACACCTAACACTTTGCTGGCGACATACTCTCCAGAATAAATGCCACAGCATCCGTCAAGAAACGAAAGTCAGTTTCTTTGTTTGGTGCCCAAGACCCAAATACGACCCATCTCTCATCAGCCGTCGGATAGAGGGTTGCCATCTGATCAAACAATTTAATTTCACCCGAATTCTGCGGAGAACCAAAGACACATATGCTCTCCTGAAACGACCAGATACGTTCTTTAACGATGAAACCCTTTCCAGCTAGTAATTGAATAGCGTCGGCGCGGGTCATCTGATCCTCTGATATTTGGCCTGTGAACCGAGGGCATACGCTTGGCGCTCCAAGGCAGCCCGATAGTAATTTGGTGGCGGTTGCTACCCAAGTGCGCATTATTGCCCTTCGCCTGCGCTCAGGGCATTCGCGGCTTTGCCGCTCACCCCCTCATCTGCCTGCCGGCATCTTCTCCCCGCTGGGTAGAAGAGAATCGCTGCAACGTCTCGCCCTTCTCGAAGCATTTTTTGTGGAAGCGAGGGTGCGTCTCGCTCCCCCTTCTACCCAGCGGGGAGAAGATGCCCGAAGGGCAGATGAGGGGGGTGAGGAGCGTTAGCGACGAATGCCTTGAGCACAAGCGAAAGGCAGGCGTCGCCGTCCTGCAATCGTCGCGCCTTTGGGTTCGCTCAATTCATAAATAGTCCCGTGGCGGCACGCAAGGGCCGCTGAGGTGAGGGAGATGTCGGTGGCCGCCCTCGGCAGCCCGGGTACGGGTGTTCGTGGCGGCAACCATCGGGGGCGTAGAGATGGGTGGAGCCCTCCCGGGTGGAGGGAAGAGCGTTGGGCAGGGCAGGGGCGGATACGCACTCTCCCTTGCTGCCTTCCGGCCTTGCCGCGCTCTTCCCTCGTTCGGGCCGCCTTTTCCGCCAGCAAGATGGATGATGTCCCATGTGTCTGTTTTCCAAACCTTCCCAGCCGGACCCGCCGCAGCTTCCGCCCGAGCCGGCGCAATTGAAGCAGCCGGACGGGGCTGCGGTGCGCACGGCCGTTGGGCGGCGGACGGAGGATCGGGTGCGGTCGCGGCCCGATACGATCCTGACTTCGCCGTCCGGTGTGACGACGATGGCGCCGACCGAGAAGAAGACGCTGCTTGGGCAGTGAGGCTGGTGGGTTGGGCAACGCCTGCTCGTTTTTTCCTCTGCGTCATCCCAGGCCTTGTGCCGAGGATCTGCTGCGCCGTCGCAGATGCTCGGGACAAGCCCGAGCATGACGAAAGAGGCGTTGGCGACCTTTTCACAGTCAGAGAGCAGACACCTGTCTGCACCGATCTTACAGCATGGGGTCTTCCTCGTGCGGATGCACCAAGGCGGTTTCGGCCACTTGGGAAGGACACCAACGCGGCATCGCTGCGTGCATGGAGGCAAATGAGGCATGAGCGATAACGCACCTGATCATGAAAGCCAGATCACCTATCACCGACGGCGGATGGAGGAGCTGAAGCGGATCCGACAGCCGTGGGAGAGTGTGTGGCGGCAGCTGGCGGATTATATCGAGCCGACGCGGCTGAGGCTTTCCGACAAGGATGAGGGTGCGGTCAGCCGGGCCAAGATCATCGACAGCACCGGCACCTTCGCGCACCGGACGCTGAAATCGGGCATGCATTCCGGCATCACCTCGCCGGCGCGGCCATGGTTTCGGTTGACGACCTATGATCCCGATCTAAAGGATTTTGCGCCTGTTAAGGAGTATCTCGCGGCTGTGGAGCAGCGGCTGCGGGAGGTGTTTCAATCCTCCAATGTCTACAATGCTTTTCACACGGGGTATGGCGATCTCGGGCAGTTCGGGCAGTCGGTCGGCATTCTTTCCGAGGATGCGGACAAAGTGGTGCGGATGCAGCAATTGCTGCATGGCAGCTTCTGGATCTCCCGCGACGAGAACGGCCGGGTGACGACGCTTTACCGGCGGTTTCGCTGGTCGGTGCAGCGCATCGTTTCGCGCTTCGGCTATGACAATGTCAGCCAGGTGGTGAAGAATTTCTACGACAATGGTCGCTATGACGAGATCCTGACGATCTGCCATGCGATCGAGCCGCGGCTTTCGCGCGATCCCGACAGGATCGACAAGCGCAACAAGCCGTTCCTTTCCAACTATTGGGAGGAGCAGGCGGGCGACAAGCGGCTGCTTGAAGAAAGCGGCTTCGACGAGAACCCGCTGATCGGCCCGGCCTGGGAGATATCAGGCGACGACAATTATGCGACCTCGCCGGGGCAGATCGCGCTCGGCGATGTCTCGATGCTGCAGCTGGAACAGCAGCGCAAGCTCGAAGCGATCGACAAGCTGGTGCGGCCGCCGATGACCGGGCCGACCTCGATGCGCAACAACCCGGCTTCGCTGCTGCCCGGCAAGATCACCTATGTCGATGATCCCAACGGGCGGGGTTTTCGGCCGGCGATGGAAATCCAGCTTCGGCTCTCCGAGCTGGCGAGCGATATTCGCGAGACGCAGGAGCGCATCCGCCAGGCCTTTTATGCCGATCTCTTTCTCATGTTGTCGCAGATGGAGGGCATCCAGCCGCGCAACCAGTTCGAGATCGCCGAGCGCAAGGAAGAGAAGCTCTTGGCGCTCGGGCCGGTGCTGGAGAATATCTACGGCGCGCAGCTGGAGCCGACGATCGACCGGACCTACCAGATACTCAACCGGCGGCGCGAACTGCCGCCGCCGCCAAAGGAGCTCGAGAACCAGGAGCTGAAGATCGAATATATCTCGATCCTCGCCCAGGCGCAGAAGGCGGTGGCGACGGGTAGTATCGAGCGGGGCTTCGCCTTCCTCGGCCAGGTCTCGGCCGTCAAGCCGGAGGTGCTCGACAAGGTTGATGCCGACGAGGCGGTCGATCTCTACTTCGATTATCTCGGCGTGCCGCCCTCCGTGGTCGTGCCCGACGATGAGGTGGCGCAGCTCAGGGGCGCGCGCGCCCAGAAGCAGCAGATGGCCGAAAATGCCGAGATGGCGGCGAAGATGGCGCCGGCGGCGAAATCCGGTGCGGATGCGGCGGCCGTGCTTGCGAGCGCCGGCGAGAACCCGAACGGGGCGGCTCTTCTCCAGCAGCTGGGGCTTGGCTGATGAGCGAACTCGACGAACATCTCCTGCCCGCCGAACGCCAGGAGCGCGAAGCGCTTGCAGCTGCCTTCCGCGAGGTCTTCTCGCTGCCATCGGGCAAACGCGTGCTGTTCTGGATGCTGGAGCAATGCGCGATCTACCGCGAGGCCTTTGCCGGCGAGGCGGTGAGCACGACGCATTATGCGCTCGGCCTGCAAGGGGCCGGTCGCAAGCTGATCGCCAAACTCGACGAGGTCGACCAACGCTTCTACCCCACGCTGCTGCTCGAGATCGCCACCATCAAAGCCATCGACCGCGAGGTCGCCACCAACACGAGGAGTGAAGACGATGATGTCGACGCATGAGCGCATCGGCCGGCCTGACATAGCCTGGAGCGCCGAGGGCGCCGGCAGCGGCGGCGGGGAGCCGGAAAATATCCTGTTTCCCGCCGACGTGCCGCAACAAAGGACTGACGGAGGCGAGGGGTATCAGGCCGATCCCGGCAAGGCCGACGGGGAGAATGCGCTTGCCAAGGCCGAGCGTGATGGAGAGGGCGAAGCAGCTCGTGGCGAGGCGGACCGCGTGCCGGAGGATGGGAAGTATACGCTTACCATGCCGGACGGCATTGCCGTGGACGAGGAGTTGCTCGGCGCGCTCGGCCCAGATTTCCGTGAGCTGGGGCTGACCAACGGCGAGGCGCAGAAGCTTGCCGACCGGTTCATCGCCATCCAGGCAGGGCGTGCGGAAGCGCGCGGCAATGTCTGGGGCGAGACGGTTTCCAAATGGGCCGATGATGCCAAGGCCGATTCCGAGATCGGCGGAAGGCGCTGGGACGCGACCGTGCGCGACAGCCGGCGCTTCGTCAACAACATGGGAACGCCGGCACTGCGCGAATATCTGGAGGCGAGTGGTGGCGGCAACCATCCGGAGCTTATTCGTATCTTCGCAAAGGCCGGAGCGCTCATCAGAGAGGACGATCCGGCCACCGGCGGCGCCGGAGGCACGGGCAGGCCCGTTGATCCAGCGCATGTTCTTTTTCCGAACGATGCACCGAAAGGCTAAAGTGATATGGCAACAATCGGCAATAGCTTCCCTCAGCTGATCGACATGCACAAGGGCTCAACCGAGGGCTCCGTTGTCGAACTGCTGTCGCAGCAGAACCCCATCCTCGACGACGCGATCGCGACCGAATGCAACATGGGCGCTTCGCACCGCCACATGATCCGCACCGGCCTGCCATCCGTCGCCTGGGGCCGCCTCTACCAGGGCGTTCCGCAATCCAAGGCGACCATGCAGCAGGTCGATGACACGACAGGCTTCGTCGAGGCCATGTCCGGCGTTGACGTGCGCCTCCTGAAACTCGCGCCCGATCCGGCCAAGGAACGGCTGACGTCTGCCGCCCCCTTCATGGAGGCGATGAACCAGGAGGTCGCGACCGGCATCTTCTATCACAATACCGAGACGACGCCGGAGAAGTTCAAGGGGCTGTCGGCCCGCTATTCCAGCTATTCCGACACGCGCGGCACCATCGCCAACCAGGTGGTGAACGGCGGCGGAACGGGGAGCGACAATACCTCGATCTGGTTCGTTACCTGGGGCGACCATGCCAGTTCGCTGATCTATCCCAAGGGCACCAAGGCCGGCGTCAGCCATGAGGACAAGGGCGAGCAGCGCGTGCTCGACGAAAGCGGCCAGCCTTATTTCCGCAAGGAAGACTACTGGTGCTGGCATGTCGGCATGTTCGTGAAGGACTGGCGCTACAATGCCCGCGTCGCCAATATCGACGTGTCCAATATGCTCGCCGGCTCTGTCGACCTCTGGGCACTGATGCGCAAGGCCTACTATCGCCTGCAGTCGCGCCGCCGCGACGGCGTTGCGAGCCGCATCGCGATCTACATGAACCGCGACGTGCTCGAAATCCTCGACGTGCAGTCGAGCGACCGAAGCCTGCTGGCGGCCAACCCGAACTATACCGGCCTCACGCACATGACCGTCGAAGGCAAGGAAGTCCGCGCCTATCGCGGCATTCCGATCCGCGAGACCGACGCCATCCTCAACACCGAGGCGGCAGTTCCTGCCGCGCCCTGACGGCTGATCGGCTAAAGCCCGTCGCCAATGGCGGCGGCGGGCAGATCCTTCCCGAATATGAGAGGCATCTCAGATGATTTTCGACAAGCAGAGCCTGCTTTCCGACGCGCAGGCCATCACCGCGGATGCGGCCAGCACCAATGTGATCAACCTCGGCCCGATCGCCACCGGCACCGTGCGCAATATCGGCAAGGGCAAAAAGATCCCGCTTTCGATCCAGGTGGTCGAGGCGTTCAACAACCTGACCTCGCTCGAGATCAAGGTGCAGGTCGACGACAATGAGGCCTTCGCCTCGCCGAAGCAGATCGGCACGACGGGCTTGCTTGTTCTTGCCGACCTTGCGCTCGGCAAGAAGATCAACATCGACAGCGTGCCGCGCGACGCCGACGAGCGCTTCTTCCGCCTCTACTACGATGTGACGGGAACGGCGCCGACAACAGGCAAGATCACGGCCGGCGTGGTCGCGGCGACGGAGTAACCGCCATGGTGACGGTGACCGCAAACGAAAGGGGCTATTTCGACGGCGAGCTGCGCGAGATCGGCGCTTCCTTCGTCGTGCCGGATGCGCTCTGGAACGACGAGGAGAGGCGGCCGAAATGGGCAAGCCTTTCCCGCGGGGGCGCGGGCGGCGCCAGGATCGTCAGGCCGAAAACCGGCGAGACAGATGGTGCTGCCGAGATTCCCGAGGACTGGCAGAGCCTGACGGCGGCCGAACGCAAGGCGCTGGCAAGAGCGATCTCCGGGGAGCCGGCTCCGAATGCTCGGGATGCGGACGGCGTGATCGCCGCCGAGATCGAGCGTCGCGCGGCGGAGGCCGGCTCGGGCGACAACGTGTCGACGCGCATGCCGGGGAATGGACTGCAGGAGGCGCTCGGCTTGCTGCCGCCCGATTGGGTTGCGCCGTCCGCCTCGTAGCCGGTTAAAAACTGACGGGGAGGGCGCGTCGCCCTCCCTTCCGCACTCCAGACGAGAAGCATCCTTATGGCTGAGATTTTCAATGAGCAGCGTATGATCGGCGTGCATATCGTTCCCGACGGGACGGTGCTGCACAATGGGCAGCGCGTGGTGGGCATCCGTGAAGCCGATAGCGGTGTGCTGTTTACCGGCGGCCGGCGCGTGCTTGGCGTCAGCGTGCTTTCGGGCAGCGAAGTGATCTATAACGAGCAGGTCGTCATCGGCGCGGTGATCATCCGGGACGGCCGCACGTTCTATAACGGAATGCCTGTTGTGCCGGTCAGCGGCAGCGGCGCCGCGCCCGTCGATCCCGATCGCTACATGTTCTTTGCGACGCGCAATCGCATGCCCTCAGGGGCGCTGGTGACGGCGGCGGCGGGCACCAACTATGTCTGCTCGAAGATCGTCGTCTCGTCGCCCTCCTACCGGACCAATACCTTCCGCTTCCATTTCTCCGGCTTTGCCTCGACCGAGGGCGGCAACAGCCCGCAGGAAACGGTCTATGCCGGCAATGCGACCGTCATCGACGGGCTTTTGATCCGGATCGGCGGCGTGTTTCATGCCTGCAGTTTTGCCGGGACGGCCGGCGTGACCATCCCCGATCAATCGCAGGGCGTCTGGAGCGATCCGCTGACGCTTGCCGATGCCGTGGCCGCCGAGACTGACATCGAGATCTGGCTGTTCTACCATACCGATGCCGGGCAGATGCAGTTGCCGGTCTACCGCATCCAGAAGCATCGCGGCGAACGCATATGGGGTGCTGCCGATTACGCATCGCTACTTGCCTTCAAGGACACGCCCGACGCCGACAGCACGCCGGCGCTCGACACGAATTACGCCGGCCAGACGCAGCCGCAATATTACGGCCCCGATTTCATGGTGGCAAAGGGCGACTGGGATGGCCGGCCGGTCGCGCTCGTCGCCTGCGACAGCATCGGCGAAGCCAGGCAGGAATTTTCCGCGGCCGCAGACCAGAGGGGCAATCTCGGCTGGCTGAGGAAATGGCTCGACTCCGGCTGGCGGATTCCGCACCTGATGATCGGCATGCCGGGCGCGGCGGCCTTCCGCGAGCTCACGGGGTCCGGCGCCAGCATCGCCACGCGGCGCTGGGCGATCGTCGACGAGATCATCGCCTTTAACGGCGGCAAGCGGCCGTTCACCGTCATCCTCAACCAGATGGGGCAGAACGATACGACGACGCCCTATTCCACCTTCTTCACGACGCGCTATCTCGGCTTCATCAGCCGGCTGCGCTCTCGTTATAGCGGCGTGAAGATCGTGGCGCTGCCGCCGCTCGGGCGGACCAACGCGACGATTTCGATCACGCTGACCTCCGCCGGCACGCTAGCGACGGCGACCTGCGCCTCGACCGCGCATCTCGTTTCGGGCCAGAGCCTGATCATCGCGGGCGCCACGCCCTCGGCCTATAACGGCACCTACGCGATATCGGTCACAGGCCCGACGACCTTTACCTACACATTTGCGGGCGGCACGTCGCCCACGACAGGCACGATCACCGCCGCCGACGACTTCCGGACCGAGGCAAGCCAGACATATGCCGCGCAGAACAGCTATCCCGCCGATGGGACAGATGCCTCGAACAAATGGCGTCTGCGCAACGACATCCTGGCGAAGACCTCGGCCTGCTGCGACGACAGCATCGATACGCTCGCGGCCTGGCAGGGACCTGCCGGCATGGGCAAATGGCCGGGGCAGGTCGACCTGCCCTCCAGCGTGCTGACTGTTCAGGCCGGCACGGACGGCGTTGCCACCTATACCTCAATCCAGGTGGCCGACGGTTCGATCTTTTCCCCTGAACAACCACTTCGCATCTACAGCGCCGACGGCCTGACACTGCTGCGCTCCCCGGCGATTTCAGCCGTGAACGGCAACGTCCTGACGCTCGCGGCGGCAGCGACGGTGCTGCCGGCGGGCAGCCTTGTGAGGCAGGCGGTGTCGCCGGATGGCGTACATCCTCTTCCCGCCATGGTGAAGCGGATCAGGCTGGGTGTGGCGCAGGGAGAAAAGGAGAAATTGAAGGTGGCGTGAGGCCACGCCGCCTTGTATGACCGCGTTCGACAGGCCGCGCTTGAGGTCTCGTCCTATCCGTGCCGTCCGCCGGCCAGCAGCCGAAGCTGATGTTCGTCGTGAACGCCCTGCCGATAAAGCTCGATGATGAGGGCGCCGAGGTTGTCGGCTTTCTCGCTGGATCTTTCGATATCAAGTTCGGTGCAGACCGCTTCGTGAACGCGGCGGCAAACGTCGAGATCCGCTGAAGCGAGCGGTTCGTCGCGTGTATTGAACAACTTGTCTGACATCGCCTAGCCCTTTTTCGATGCCTATGAGTCGCTATCGAAAAAAAAGATAATTTCGCGATGTTTCTTCTGCAAGATGGACGAAGGCCCGAATTTCGAAATCAGGAAAGGCGGCAGGTGAAGGCCTGGGACGGTTGAGACGCGCCGGCCGGCCACCGGCACGTCCGATGGCAAAACGTCCGATCTATTCCGTCGCGGGAGCCTTGCCGCCCTCGCGCGACAGACGCAGTTCCTTCAGCCGCTTCGTCTTTTCCCTCCGAGCCCGCTGCTCCGCCTCGATGGTTTCCCTGGCGGTCCGCTCGGTATTTTCGAAACGATGCTGCCGATAAGCCTTTGATGAAGGTTCGCGTTCTCTTGTCATGGCCGTGAAACGCAAACCGCCGGAAACGGTTTCATGAAAAATGGGGAATCTCCTGCGACCTCTTGTACGGGCCAGCCGGAGACATCAATGCCAACATAGTCGGGCATTAAGTATTTCAGCCATATCTCCGGTAAGAAAATGACACCGTAAATTATCGCGTGATAACCGTAGGTAAGCCGACAGCATTCCCTTTCCAGCTGCAACACATGGTTTCTTCACAAGGATGGTGTTCGCGTGAATAATTGGTTCTTCATGATTCCCAATTGAATCGGCGTCTCATTTCTCGGCACTGGAAAGCAGGTCTCCAAATTGACTGTCAATGTGAAGAAAAAGGCTGTGGCATCCGCGCTATGGTCTGTGGTCCGGATCGGCGTCGATCAAGTTTTTTCTTTTGTTGTATTTGTGGTTGTCGCTCGTATCCTCGGACCCGTCGAGGTTGGATTGTTTGCCCTCGGCATGATTGTTTCCGAGATGGGCCGCATCTTCGCGACCTCGGGTTTTTCCGACGCGGTAACCAAGGCGAGGCAGGAGGATGAGGAGATCGTCTCGCGGGCAGCCTTCTGGGGCAACATGGGCATGGCAGTGGCTTGCGCGGTTGTTATCACGATGCTTGCCCAACCGATTTCATGGCTTATGGGAACGGATCGCCTCGAGGGCGTTCTCATCGCCCTTGCCTGGACACTTCCCATTTCCGCCGGTGGAGCAATTCACATGGCGCGCCAATTGCGCCGGTTCGGGCATAAGACGCTCGCTATTCGATCCATCATCGCGGGATTGATCGGCAGTGCTGCTGCCGTTTGGGCAGCCCATGAGAACTTCGGTGTCTATGCGCTGGTGATACAGCGGTTCATCACTGAATTCGTGACCATGGTGACGGCGTGGCTTGCCTTTCGCTGGTGGCCATCGGTGAATTTCACACGGGCGCAGCTTATGGAGGTTCTTCCCTTCAGCGTGAGCATGTCCGCTTCGAAACTGATCGGTGTGATTATTTCTCGCGTGCAGGACATGATTATCGGGGTTTTCGTCGGTCCGGCGTCCGTCGGTTTCTATCGCGTCGCTCGCCGGACGATCGACATGCTTTCGATCGGCACCCTGACGCCCATCTCTACGGTTTCGGTCAATCTCTTCGTCGCCATCCGTGAGGACGAGGCAAGGGTCAAGCAGACGTTCGCCCGTCTGTTGAGTGTCGCCGGAGCGGTGTCGTTTCCAGCTTTCTTTGGCCTGGCTGCCGTGGCCAAGGACCTGGTGGCAATCCTCTACGGACAGCGATGGCTTGAAGTCGTGCCGATGATGCAGGCGCTGTCGCTCTTTTGCATACCGAGCCTGTTCGGCCTGCTCTTCCTCTCTGTGCTGACCTCCTTTGGCCAGTCAAAGAAGGCACTTCGCTTTACGACCATACAGTTTTTCGTCACCGTCGCGTTTGCTCTCATTGCCGCGCCTTTCGGCGTCTGGCCCATCATATTGTCACTGCTTGCGCGCGGTTATGTGATGATACCCTATCAGATCAAGCTGATCGAACCGCATACCAAGTGCTCATTGGCTGACGCGGGGCTGGCGATTCTGCGGCCACTCATGGCTGCCTTGATCATGGCAATTGCGTGCTACTGCCTCGCGACATACGGGCTTGCGTCAATTCACAATGTGATTCTGCGCCTCGTTACTGCAATCAGCGCCGGGATGGTCATCTATACGGCAGTGCTATTTCTGACTGACCGCCAATCGATTATCTGGTTGATCCAGCTGTCAAGATCGCGTTCCGAGAAGTTCAGCTAGAATAGCGATCCGCAGCCAGCGGAATTACTGACCTATACTTCTGTAAGTGCAAACTGAAAGGAGTGGCGAGCGCCCCATGGGCCGCTCGCCACTCCTTTTGGGTTTATTCCGCGCCTTCGATGATGGTGTCGGCCAATCAATATTGAGCCCGGAATATAGTTGGTGAGATTTTCCCGACTTAAATTTTAAGTTGCTTTTTATCGGTTTACCTTCTTTGGAAAAGCTTGTTTATCTCGCTGTAAAATACAGGTAGTCGATACTCGCCAGCTAGTATGATTTCAATTTACAATTCTGTGGATATTGAGGGATTACAGCCAGAGCCTCTTATCTGGAGGCATTTCCTATGCATTCAATAAGAGTGGGGGGCCGATCAATATGTCGGCGGGAGTTATAGTTGATGGAATTTGCTTGTCCTGACGTTCAGGGCGGGCTTTGAGATGGGGGGATCTCGATGAAAATGTTCGCTTTCAGTAAAGTTTCCAATTTCGGGGATCAGCTGAATCATTGGCTTTGGCCGAAGCTTTTGCCCGGAGGTTTCTTCACTGAAAATGATGAAAGGCTGTTTCTCGGGATCGGCTCTATTCTCTACGACAGCCACCCCGCCAATGCGGAGAAAGTTGTATTCGGAGCAGGCTATGCTGGATATTCGGCGCTTCCGGCCATCGACGAGACATGGAAGCTCTATTTTGTGCGCGGCAAGAATACTGCAGCAGCCCTGAACCTGCCTGAAGATATGGCGGTCGGTGATTCCGGCATCCTCATCAGGGCCGTCACGCTTCCGCAATATGAAAAGCGTTTTCGCGTTTCCTTTATGCCGCATTACGAAAGCGCCATGTTCGGCAGCTGGGAAAAGATCTGCAACAAGCTCGGCATCAATTTCATCGATCCGCGATGGGACGTGGATGTCGTGCTGGAGCATATGCTGTCGTCCGAGCTCCTGGTTTCCGAAGCCATGCACGGCGTCATCATCGCAGATGCCTTGCGGGTGCCGTGGAAGGCCATCTTGCCGCACGACCCGAACCATCGGAACAAATGGCAGGACTGGGCAAGCGTGCTTGATCTCAACATCGATTTCCTGCGCCTTGGGCCATCCAACGCGCTGGAATGGCTGATGAGTTTCTTTTGGGGAAAGCGGCGTTTCGTCTACGCCCTGCGAAAGCGCCGGGACAAATTTTTCAGCTTTGGTTTCGGTTTACCGCTGGCCACCGCTATCGGCGCACTCAAGACGGCCAGTCGGGCCAACGGCCAATTGAGCTCCGATACCAGCATTGAACGCGTGACAAGCCGCATGCTCGTCGAGCTCGATCGCCTGAAGACGGATTTCGCTCCCGCAGCCCTGACGGCGAGCGGTGCGTCTTGATGCGCGCCAGCGCTAAAAGAAGCAGGGTAAGAGATGATCGCACAGGCGCAAGCTGCGCGGGCGGGCTAACTGTCTGATCCCAGGTCCGGCGGTGCAAGACCAATTCTGACGCAACCGGATGCAGGTTGCGCCGCCAACCGGGCGCCTCATCGGCGCCCGGTTCTTTACGACTCAGCCCTTGATGAAAGCGAGGAGGTCGGCGTTTATGACGTCGGCGTGAGTGGTACACATGCCGTGCGGGAATTTCTCGTAGACCTTCAGCGTGGCGTTCTGCAGGAGCTTGGACGAGAGCAGGGCGGAATCGGCGATCGGCACGATCTGATCGTCGTCGCCGTGCATGACGAAGGTCGGCACGGTGATGATCTTCAGATCTTCGGTGAAATCGGTTTCCGAAAAGGCCTTGATGCCGTCGTAATGCGCCTTGGCGCCGCCGATCATGCCCTGGCGCCACCAATTGTTGATGATCGGCTCGGAGACTTTCGCGCCCGGCCGGTTGAAGCTGTAGAAGGGGCCCGCCGGAAGATCGCGATAAAATTGCGAGCGGTTGGCGGCGAGCTGGCTGCGCAGGCCGTCGAAGACTTCGATCGGCAGACCGCCCGGATTGGCATCGGATTTCACCATGACCGGCGGCACGGCGCCGATGAGGACGAGCTTGGCGACGCGGCCCTGGGGCTGGCCATGGCGCGCGACATAATGAGTCGCTTCGCCGCCGCCGGTGGAGTGGCCGACATGGATCGCGTTCCTGAGATCGAGATGCTCGACGACGGCGGCGGCATCGGCGGCGTAATGGTCCATATCATGACCGTCGCCGACCTGGGTGGAGCGGCCGTGGCCGCGGCGGTCATGGGCGACGACGCGATAGCCGTTTTGTAGGAAGAACAGCATCTGGGTGTCCCAGTCGTCGGAGCTGAGCGGCCAGCCGTGGTGGAACATGATCGGCTGGGCGCTCTTCGGCCCCCAATCCTTATAGAAGATCTCGACGCCGTCCTTCGTGGTAACTGTGCTCATGGCATGGCTCCCTTGGTTGGTTGGGTTGATGCAGGCGGAAGTCTGCGCCGTCGCCGGCGCAATTGGGCAAGGTTACGGGCGCGGGAGGCCGCGCCGCGTGCTGACGTGCTTATCTAGCGCGTCTTTCTATTCGATCGATATGACAGATTTCCATAGGTGAGGGCTGGGATAAGTAAAGCTACGGAGGTCACAGTCTCGGGAGTTTTGGCACGAAGATCCGAGGGAAAGGTCGTATTGTGCATGCTCGACGCCGAGCACCCGCCTCTTCCTTCGAGGCCCCTGAGGGGCACCTCAGGATGAGGCTCTTTTGGCGTTTCACCGCAACAACTGTTCTCACCTTAAGGTCGGCCAACCACGGGGCTGACCGAGATGACATCCATTATATCAATCTGCAATCTGGCGCTCGCTTCCATCGGCAAGGACAGCATCAACGCGCTGAGCGAGCCGACGGTGGAGGCGCGTGCCTGTAACCGTTTCTTTGCACCGGCGCGGGATGCGCTGCTGCAAGCCTATCCCTGGCGATTTGCCGGCAGGACACGGTCTCTCGCCGAAATCGAAAATGATCGGCCGGGGGAGTGGGCCTATGCCTACGACCGGCCGGTCGACTGCCTGGCGATCAGGGGCATCCGTTCGACGCTCGACGTGAAGGGCGATGCTTCGGTCGGCGGCGTCTTTTCCGGCGGTGCGTCTACCTCTGCCGGCGGGCATGCCTATGACGCCGAGGGCGGCATGATCTATTGCAATGTTTCGCCCGCCTATTTGAATTTCACGGAACGGCTGATCGATCCGACGAAATATCCTCCGCTTTTCGTCGACGCGCTTTCCTGGCATCTCGCGGTGCGGCTCGCCATGCCTCTGACGCGCGATCCGCAGGTTAGGGGCCGCCACAAGCCGTTGAAACAGAAGCGTCGTAGCGCGACCTCCGCGTTGACCGGAAGATCGCAGCACAACGCGCAGACCACTTCCATCCTCACTTGAACCCAACTCGTCGCCCAACCATCTAATTCCTATACAACAGCGCCATGGCGGACCGTCGCAATCGCGATTGCTTTGCCGGCGGCGGGGCGGCCGTTCTTGCCGCCTGAGGATCAGATAATGGGTTATATGGACAAAGAGATCGTGCCTCAGAATGATGGGGCGCTGATTGATGCCTATTCGCAATCGATTGCGGCGGCGGTCGATATCGTCGGGCCGGCGGTCAGCCGGATCGAGAGGATCGGTGGCCGGCAGGGGCATGGCTCGGGTTTCGCCGTCTCGCCGGACGGGCTGATCATCACCAACAGCCATGTCGTCGACGACGCCAAGGTGGTTCGCATCACCACGCCCGACGGCTTCGTCACCGAGGGGCGGGTGCTCGGGCGTGACGTCGATACGGATATCGCCCTCATTCGCGCCAATTCCAGCACCGGGGCCTGGGCGAAGCTCGGGGATTCGCAGCGGCTGCGCAGGGGCCACATCGCGATTGCGATCGGCAACCCGCTCGGCTTCGAATGGACCGTCACCGCCGGCATCGTCTCGGCGCTCGGTCGGTCGATGCGGGCGGCGAGTGGCCGGCTGATGGACGACGTCATCCAGACCGATGCGGCGCTCAATCCCGGTAATTCCGGCGGGCCGCTGGTGTCTTCGGGCGGGGAGGTGATCGGCGTGAATACCGCCGTCATCCAGGGCGCGCAGAGCATCGCCTTTGCCGTGGCGTCGAATACCGCCAATTTCGTGGTTTCCGAGATTCTCCGCTACGGCCAGGTCCGGCGCGCCTTCATCGGCATCGCTGGCGACACGATCGTGCTGCCGCGCCGAGTGGCGCTTGCGGCCGGAACGCCGCAGACGACCTCCGTGCGCATCCGGCGCGTCGAGCCGGACGGGCCGGCGGCCAAAGGCGGGCTGCAGGAGGGGGATTATATCCTCGCCATCGACGGCAGCCCGGTCGGCGGCGTCGACGATATCGTCCGGTTGATGGACGGCAGCCGGATCGGCAGGGAAACGGAGATCCTGGTGTTCTCGGTGGCGGCAAAGATCGAGACGAAGACTTTGTTGCCGATGGCGCGGTCGTGATTCTCGGCCCCGTGGTTGCGGACCACTAGACTACTAGTGGCCGCGGGATCACTCCGCGACGGCGGGATCACCGGCGGCCGCGGGACCACGAGGTGGCCCCGGGGGTCACCGGGCGAAGCACGTTTCTTCGAGATGACTTTCCAAAAAATCTTCTAGGTCGCGATCCGTTTTCACTCTTCGGGTCGTCCTTGGTGTGTCCGAAACAGAAGGAGACATGCCATGTCCGACGAGCCCGTTATTTTGATCAATCTGCTGAAGGTCAAACCCGGCAAGCAGGATGCGCTGATCGCGCTCCTGACTGAGAATACCGACACGGTGATCCGCACGCTTTCCGGCTGGAAGACGACCCGGCTGATCGCTTCGAAGGACGGCGCCGGCGTCGTTATCTATTCGGAGTGGGAGACCTCAGCGGACGTCGAGGCGATGCGCAGCGATCCGCGCATGAAAGCCTATTTCCCCGGCATCATGGAGCTGGCGAGCCTGGATTCGATCATGGGCTCGGCGGCGCTGAGCAGGAGCCGGTGAGACTAACGTGAAAGCCGTCATCACCGGATTGGCAAAAGGAAAACCGCAATGGCTGGAATGGTCGTCATCTACAAGAAGCCCGCTGACGTGAAAGCGTTCGAAAAGCACTATTTCGAGACGCATATCCCTCTGGCGAAGAAGATTCCGGGTCTCAGGAAATATGAGATCAGCCACGGACCCGTCACGGTCATCGCCGGACCGTCCGATGTTCATTTGGTCGGCACGCTGCATTTTGACGATCTCGACGCGCTCAAAAAGGCGTTCGCAAGCCCGGAGGGCCGGGCGGCTGCGGCCGATCGCCAGCTTTATGCTCCTGATGACTCGGGCGTCCAAATGTTCCTTTTCGACAGCCGGGAAGTTTGACCTGTAGAGGTCACCAAACCATCAAATCAAGCAGGAGAGGATCGGCGATGTCGATACCCAAAGCAGCTTTCGTCCTGGTCCACGGCGGTTGGCACAACCGTTCGTCGTGGGATCGGATTACGCCGATCCTCGAGGCCCATGGCTTCGCGGCGCTGACGCTCGACCTTCCCGGTGCGGGAGGCAATGCGATAGCCCCGATATCGCTCGGCCATCGCCCGTTCGACCCGGCTGCGTTTGCCACCGAGCCGTCGCCCGTCGCGGGCGTTACGCAGGAGGAGCGGACGCAGGCGGTCGTCGCGTTGGTAAAGGAAGCTGCGTCACTCAGCGGCGGCCGGGTCATCCTGGTCGGGCATTCGGCTGGCGGGATGACGATTTCAGCGGTTACCGAGCAGGTTCCGGACTTGCTGCTCGCGGTCGTTTATCTCGCCGGCTTCATGGTGCCGAAGGGAATGCCGCTGCTGGCGATGCTCCAGCATGAAAGCATGTCTTCTGCGCTGTCGCCCGGGCTGTTCGTCGGCGACCCCACCGCCATCGGCGCGACGAGGATCCATGCAGGATCGACCGACGAGGCCTATCGATCGCTGCTCAAAGCTTCGTTTTATGGCGATGTGTCGGAGTCCGAATTCGCGCATGCGGCGGCGCAGCTTCATTGCGATGAATCGAACGCCGGCGCCTTGGCCCCATCGGAAATCACGCCGGAACGATTTGGCACGGTGCCGCGCCACTACATCCGCACCACACAGGATTGTGCCATCCCGTTGACCGGTCAGGATCACATGATAGCAATGGTGGACGAGGCCATCGGCGGCAAGACGACGACCCACATATTGGAAAGCAGCCACTCGCCATTCCTGTCGCGACCGGCCGGTCTGTCGAGGATTTTGATCGACATTTATGCGCAATCCCTGGCGGAGCAGAGCGCGGAAGCTCAGTAGGTCCTGACAACATGAACATGGACGAATTCGAGGAACGCCTGAAAGCGCTGCGGCCACGCCTTCATCGCTACTGCGCGCGCATGACGGGATCGGCCGTTCATGGCGAGGATGTCTTGCAGGATAGCCTCGTCAAGGCGCTTCAAGCGCGGGCAGAGGGCGCCGCGGTGGATAATCTCGAAGGCTGGCTGTTTCGCATCGCCCATAATACCAGCCTCGATTTCCTGCGCCGCAGGTCCCGTAACACGGTCGTTCCGCTGACCGAGGACATCGAAGCTGCGCCGATCGCCGAGGCTGATATCGTCGCGATCAGCTTTCAGACGTTTCTGCGGCTGCCTGAACTTCAGCGCTGCGCTGTCCTTCTCAAGGATGTTCTCGGTCATTCGGTCGATGAGATTGCCGGCATTGCCGAATGCTCTCCGGCCGCCGCCAAATCGGCGCTTCAGCGCGGGCGGGCTCAGCTGCGGCTGCTTGCGCAGGCGCCCGAAGATATCAGGCTGCCGCTGATATCAGACAAGGACCGGCGGAAGATGGCCGCCTATGTCGATCTGTTTCGGAGCGGCGATTTCGACGCGATCCGCGCCATGCTCGCCGATGACGTGAAGCTCGATCTGGTGAACCGGCTCCACTGGCAAGGGCGCGACAAGATCAACCCCTATTTCACGCGCTATGCGGAAGAGACGAAATGGCGCTTTGCCCTCGGCGCGGTTGAAGGACAGCCCGCCATGCTGGTCTTCGACAGCACCGGCGCGATGGAAAGCCCTGCGCACTTTGTCCTGATCGACTGGTCAGAAGGCCGGATCATCGAGATCCGGGATTTCCTGTTCGCTCCCTATGTGCTCGAAGCGATAGACTGGGTGCGGCTCGGCTGAAAGTTTCTCATCACATTGCGTTCAATCCACAGTCCGCTTCCATGTTCAAAGGACGCGCTTTATGGAATGACGGCGAGCACCGGGGTTGCGGTGTCGAGGAGGGTTTCCTCGGTGGCGCCCGATGCCGTCTGGATGCGGGCCTCGCCGGTCTTTCTGGCGCGTTCGACCTTGGCCATGATCTGCTCGCCGCCCCGGGTGCGGCAGATGGAGAGGACGCCGATTGCCGCCGTTTCGACTTCGTCGGTGTGGCTGAAGAGGATCACGGCATCGTCCCAGATCGACAATGGCCCGAAGGCTGCGCGCACCTGGGCGGCGATGACCTGGCCTTCGACGAAGTCCCGGACGGCGGCCTTGGCACGATCGATGACGGCCTGGGGCAGCGGGCGCGGCTCCTTCAGCCGCTCGACCGAGCCTTCCTCGTTGATAACAGCCGCGAGCAGAATACGGGTGGGTGTGCCATCAGGCTCGACCGAGACACCGGCATGATTGAGCACGTCCGAGAGCGAAACGCCCAGGAACAGCGCAATCTGGTTTGCTTCTTCCATCTTCATTCTCCGCGTGCCAGACAGCATGCGCGACGCGGCGGAAGGATCTATGCTGAGATGCCGCGCAAGGCCCCTGACAGATTTCTGCCGTTCGTCCAGCTTCTGGAAAAACCACTTCTTGTCGATTTCGGTCATCCCGATTCCTCCAAGCATCGTTGAATGGAACCGAGTTGTTGCATATTTCGCAACAAGCGACAAGCGCATGCGACATTTCCGCATTGCGTTGCGTAAATTGCATGGCTGCGACTGAATCCAGCGGCGCCAAGCGCCATACCGGCTGGTGAGAACTCCCGTTGTTCCTCTTTCCTTCTGCAACCTAGATAATTGACACCGACTGGTGGAGTCAATACGAAGAGGAAAATATTCCTTCTTTCGGTCGAGGCGAGGCGGGCAACCCCGATGGTTTCGGAATAAAATCCCATTTCAGGTGAAGTCGCTCTTGACGATGTTGTTATCGCATTATATGTTGCAATTATCGCATCAATTCGGAGCGAACATGCAAAAGCTCGGTAAGGACCGCAAGACCCTGTGGCGCAAGGTTCACGAGAAAATCGGCCTTTCTCCGGCGGAGCTGGCGCGGGCAATCGGGCGTCATCGCTCGAAGATCAGCCGCGCGCTCGGCGATGGTGAGGGGCTGATCAGCGGCCGCGACCAGCTGTTGCTAATGAAGGTGGCGCGCGAGCGCGGCATCGCGCTTTCGGCCGATGAAATGATGCCGGAGCGGCGATGAGCGGGCGGCAGCCCTGGAGCATTCTCCGTCAGGCGGAGCTGCTCGATGGACTCGTCGGCCATTGCCTGATGCGCGGCGGGGCGCCGGCCGACGAGGCTCTGATAACGATCTCGCGCGCCGAAGCAAGCGAGCTCCAGGTGCTGGCGCGCCTGATGTGGCGCATGGCGCCCTATGAGGACGAGATCCGGCGGCTGATCGCCGGCGCATGATCCAAGTCGCCAGGCGGCGACAAACGCTTTGAACAGAAAATAGGCCGGCCGAACGGGACGGCCGGACGGACTGAAAGAGATGGAGAATCCGATGACAGCAGTGGACAGGAAAGTCAGATTGTCGCCGGCGGCGCCCAAGCGGCCGGTTTCCGCGGAGGGAGTTGAACATGCGCGGAAAGAGCGTGTCTTGGAAAAGGCAGGGGCGGGTGCTGCGGAAATGGAGCCGATCAACTGCCCTTGCTGCAAGCAGCCGGTGGCAGCGCCCACGCTCGAGATCGTCGTCGATCGTTATGATGTGACGCCGCTTCAGGCGCGCATTCTCGGCGCGGTGTGGCGCGGAAAGGGAATGCCTGTGCAGACCGAGCGGATCTTCGACGCGATGTATGTCGACGATCCCGATGGCGGGCCGTCGCCGACGCGCATGTATGCCGCCTTCAAGGTGGCGCTCTGCCATCTGCGCACCCGGCTTGATGGTTCCGGCATCGGCATCGAGAATGTCGGCTACCGCCAGGGATACCGCCTGGTGATGGCAGGCGAGATCACGCCGGCTCGCCGCGCCTGAACGGCCGGACATGCCGAATTGAATTTCCGCCGCCCGAGCTTCTATCGCAGCTAAAGCGCGTTGTATCGAATTGATTGACGCAATGCGCCTTGGCTCTTGCTTGCCATGCATGTCGTTATCCCAAGCCGCCGCGCGCTTTTGGGCGACATGCATCCGCCAAAACGTTGTGACGATCACAACGATCAAAACCAGGGGACGGATATGACCGACGTCGAGCGCGTGCGCCGTGAGATTTGCCTGTCCGATGTGGCGGCCGGTCATGGGCTTGCATTGAAGCGGGCCGGGCGAAGGGCCGGATCAAGCCCGGCGTCACGCGCAACTGGGCGCTGTTCCTCGAACATCACCCCGATCTCGCGGGCATCTTCGCCTTCGACGCTTTCAAGATGCGCGTCGTACTGATGCGCCGGCCGCCCTGGGACCCCGCCAGGGGCAACTGGCGCGAACGTGCGCTGCAGGATCGCGATTACAGCGAAGCCGTCATGTGGCTGGAGGGAAACGACATGACGCCGAAGGTCGCCACCATCGCCCCGGTCATCCAGACGGTTGCCGAACATGCGCGTTTTGACCGGCTGACCGACTATCTCGAGGGCCTCGCCTGGGATCGCAGGCCGCGGCTTCACAACTGGCTGACCTACTACATGGGCATCGAGGATACGCCCTATGCCCGCACGGTCGGCATGCGATGGCTGATCTCGAGCGTGGCGCGCGGGCTGCAGCCGGGCTGCAAGGTCGATACGATGCCGATCCTCGAAGGTCCGCAGGGAGCGCGGAAATCCACGGCCGTGCGCATGCTCTGCGGCGACGATTTCTTCACCGACGAATTGTCCGACATCGGCTCGAAGGACGCGATGATGGAGATGCAGGGGATCTGGGGGCTGGAGGTTGCGGAGATGCACCGCTTCAACGCTTCGGAGACCAGCGCGGTCAAAAAGTTCCTGCGCAGGCAGACCGACCGTTTCCGCCCGCCCTACGGCCGATCGGTGATCGAGGCGCCGCGCCGCGTCTGCCTCTGCGGCACGATCAATCCCGACGGCAACCCTTATCTCAAGGATACCACAGGCGGCCGCAGCTTCTGGCCGCTGACGGTCGGGCGCATCGATATCGAGGCGATCGGCGCCGACCGCGACCAGCTATGGGCCGAAGCCGTCGCTCTCTACAAGGCAAAGACGCCCTGGTGGGTGCAGGAAGAAGAGCAGCAGGCAGTTGTCGCCGAGCAGGAGAAGCGCACTGATGTCGACGTCTGGGTTGAGGTGATCGTTCCAACGCTGAAAGGCCGGAGATCGGTCGCCCAGCTCGATATCCTCAAGAGCCTCGGAATATCGGCCAAGGACGCCGACTGGCGCCACGCCGGCCGCATCGGCCGCATCATGAAGAAACTCGGCTGGACCGCGAGCCGCGACCGAAGAGGCGGCGAGGATAAGGTGGTGTTTCTCAATCCGATCTTTGAGGAGGGTGGCGTGGGGACGCGATCTCCAGGAAGCAGCGGCGTAGCGCCGGTGGAACGACAGCACTTGCAACCGGCGGCGCCGGCTCGAATGCGGCGGTTGGCGGCGAAATCAACTGGCTACTGATTGCGGGGGGTGTTGCGGTCGTCGTGGTCGTCGCGCGACTGCTGGTGTTGAAGGCGCGACAGAACAGGGAGCGTGCTGCGGCTTATGAGGCTCTGGCGAAGGTGTCGTGAGCGGCGTCTAGGGATCTCTCGCGGCTGATCCAATCCTCGGCGATATAAGAGGGAACACCGCGCCGCCACTTGTCTCTTCTCCCCAGCGGGGAGAAGGTGCCGGCAGGCGGATGAGGGGGTTTCACGGCACGTCGGTCAATATTGCTCTTCGCTTGCGCTCAGTGCATTCGCTCCTGACGTCGCTCACCCCCTCATCTGCCCTAACGGGCATCGACCGGGGCGAGCCACGGGTCTCGCCCGTCCTGCGGACCCCCGCTCGGGCGAAGAGGGAGTGTGCCGCTGCCTCATCCCCAGCTATCTAGGAACTCCAGTGGGATGAAAAGTAGCAGTATGCCGGCCACTCACCCCTAGGAAAACATCACCCAACGTCAGGCACTTACCGCCTCTTGCTCCACCCCCGAAAAATCCACCGCCGCAAATGCTGCCGCGATCACCTCTGGCCCGGCGCCGCTTTTGGCTGCATCGGTGGAGAGAATCTGGCGATAGCGCCTCGCGCCGGGGAGGCCGGTGAAGAGGCCGACCATGTGGCGGGCGACGTGCTGCAGGCGGCCGCCGCTGGCGATATGGCGTTCGGCATAGGCCATCATCCGGTCGCAGAGCGCCTGCCAGTCCGGCTCGGCCGCCGGAGCGCCGAAGAAGCGTTGGTCGACGTCCGCGAGGATCGCCGCATTTTGATAGGCTGCCCGGCCGAGCATGACACCATCGACATGGGCGAGGTGGGCGGCGGCTTCATCAAGCGTGCGGATGCCGCCGTTGATGCCGATGAAGACATCGGGCCAGCGCTCTTTCATCCGGTAGACGATGTCGTAGTCGAGCGGCGGGATCTCGCGGTTCTCCTTCGGGCTCAGGCCCTTCAGCCAGGCCTTGCGGGCATGGATCCAGATCGCGTCGGCGCCGGCATCGAGAACGCGGGTGATGAGATCAGGCAGCGCCTCTTCCGGCTCCTGCTCGTCGACGCCGATCCGGCATTTCACCGTCACCGGCGCGGCCGCGACCGCCTTCATCGCCGCGATGCATGCGGCCACCGTTTCAGGCGTCAGCATCAGGCAGGCGCCGAAGGTTCCCGACTGCACGCGGTCGGACGGGCAGCCGACATTGAGGTTGATCTCGTCATAGCCGTAGGGTTCGGCAAGCTTCACCGCCTCGGCAAGCTTGGCCGGGTCCGATCCGCCGAGCTGCAGCGCCAGCGGATGTTCCGCAACGTCATGACCAAGCAGCCGGTCGCGCGGGCCGTGGATGATCGCATCCGCCACCACCATCTCGGTGTAGAGCAGCGCCTCCCGGCTGATCTGGCGGTGGAAATAGCGGCAATGCCGATCCGTCCAGTCGATCATCGGGGCCACGGCGAAGACAGGCCTCTTCTCAGTCATCGACGTTTCCGTTGTTCCTTGCTTTCATGGCGCCCCCATGCGGGCGCCGCATCGCTGCGCCAGCGGAATTATCCATCAAGCGCGCATATAACACTTGGCCGTGCGATCGACAAACGGCCACGCCACAAACAGAAACGGCGCCCCTTGCGGAGCGCCGTCCATGCCGCCGAAGCGGAAGTCTGACTTACGAAGCCGAGATGTTGACAGCCTTCGGGCCCTTGCCCATGCGATCCGGCTCGGTGTCGAAGGTGACCTGCTGGCCTTCGCGCAGCGACTGGATGCCAGAAGCCTGCAGCGCGGAGATGTGGACGAAAACGTCCTTTGCGCCGCCGTCCGGCGTGATGAAACCAAAACCCTTGTCCTGGTTGAAGAATTTTACGGTGCCCTTGGTGGCCATTGGGATAGTCCTTTTCCCTTAGTCTGTGTAGTATCCGCGCCCCCGAGAGGAAGCGGACGGCTTTAGCTTTCGCCCCGGTCGTCTGGGACGAAGGGTCAGTCGGAGAAGTCACGTACGGGGAAAGAACGTCTACGTAGGCGGGTATTCCCGCGCGCCCTCCGTCACGGAAGGGATTACCACATCGGTCCAGTCACCGGCATGCAAATGCCCGAGTACTTGGATTGGTGCCAGCATTTCGGGCAAAAAGCAAGCCACTTTATTGCGGCATGGCCGCAATTATGACGGGAAATGCCGAAGATTCAGGTACTTGACGAAAAGTTAGCAGACAGTTGCACGGCTGTGCCATATCGGGATCCTGTGCCGGAACGAGACGACGCGGGCGATTTCGATAGCCGGCCTGGATTCTCCCAGAAGTAGTCCTGGTGGCGGTGCAACGCCGCCGACAACCCTTGGAGGCCGCCTTCGTCATGCCTCTGGCGCGGTGGCCTGCTTGCGCACCTTTCGGCGCAGGAACCAGACCACGAACGGTGAGAGCAGGAACGCTTCCGTGAAATTGATCGCCGACGATGCCACGAGTTCGTTGGGCGCAACGGCCACAGGGCCTGCGAAATAGAGGGCAAAGAACGCCATGACAGTGGCGGCTAAGGCGGTTACGACGGTGCAAAGCCAGGCGAGCAGGGAATAGAGGAAGCCGCTCGGCAACCGCGTGCAGATGAGCTGCGAAACGACGATCGAAAGGCCGAATATAAATATAATCATGAGCATGACTTATCCCTTCGGCGTTCAAGCCGACAACCCGCACCGTGCATTTCCGCCTTTCCATGAGCCGGAGGGCCGCCTCAAAGAATCGGTTCCGCTCTTGCAGCACGGCAACCGCAGGACGCGGCCGTCAGCAGGAGTGTTGTTCAATGTCGGTGAAATCCCGGCAGGGCTTTAGACAGTTTTAACCTTGCGGATATCCGAGCGGATGGTGGGAATTCCGCGGTTGGGGCGCAGCACCTGTTCATGCCGAGGCGCAGAATCCACAGGCTGGAGTCGAAGCACTGGCACTCACTCGAAGCGGAGAGCGCCGGCGCCTCTTGCCGTCGGCCTGTCTCTCAAACCACTCCGGACGCATGTCTGCGTCCGGGGGAATCGACGCCTGTCGCGCAAAACCACTGCATGGTTTTGCGCGGGATGGCCTAGATCAAAGCCTCATGCGACAAGCTCGAGAACGACGGTTCGAAGACGTCCTTCACGGCGAGCGTGAAATCGTGGCTGGTGGCGTTTCCGTCCGCGTCATTGGCTTCGGCGGTAAAGGTCAGGCTATGGGTGCTTTCGTAGTCGATCGCCGCCTTCGTCTGGATCTTGTTGCCGACGAGCTTGAAGATGCCGTCCGCATCATCCGTCAGCCGCCACTTCACGACGCCGCCTTCCGGATCGACGGCCGAGAGAAGACCGACTGCGGTGCCGATGGCGACATTCTCGGAGATCGACGCGCGGGAGAAAGCGAGGTTGATCGGCGCCTTGTTGACCGGGGCTTCGTTGACGTCGAGCACGTTGATCGTGAAGTCCTTTTCGACGGTGACCTTGCCGTCGGAAATGGCGACCTTGATCGTGTGCGACTTGTCGGTCTCGTAATCCAAAGCCTTCGAGGTGACGATGCGGTTGCCGTTGAGCCGGAAGTGATCGCCGGCGCCATCGAGCAGCGTGTAGGTGAGGGCGTCGCCATCGGCATCCTTGGCGCTCAGCAGGCCGACCGTGGTCCAGAGCGGTGTGCTCTCCAACAGGGAGGTTTTCGAAAGCTGGATATTGGTGGGCGCGCTGTTGCTGACGTTGGGCGTGAAGGTTCCCTTGGCAAAGTCATAGATACCATCGGCGAAACGGGCGATTTCGATGTCACGCAGCGTATCCGTGCCCTCCTTGGCGCTCGTCAGGATGCGATCGCCATTGCTGGTCGCGAAGGAGTAGTTGGCGAAGTTTCCGGAGAAAACGGCCGTGTCGACGCCGGCGCCGCCAAGGAGCACGTCGTTGCCGGCGCCACCTTCGAACGTGTCGTTGCCGCCGGTGCCAAAGAAATAGTCGTTGCCGGCGCCGGTCTTGACGTCGATGCCGAAGGCGGTGCCGAAAATGTCGACGTGGCGGTTTGCCAGCTCGTCGGAGAGGTCGGCATGGGCGCTATCCGTCAATGTCAGCGCGAGGACGTCGTTCTCATAGCCTGGCTTGTCGTATTTGACGATCTTGTCGAAGCTTTCGAACTGGGCGGCCGAAGCGAGAACCTCGGCTCCCGCCGTTTCAAGAATTTCGACGTTCTTGATCGTCAGGCCGGCAAGCCCGATGAATTCATTGCCAGGACCCAAGGTCGGCTCGATGACCCGCAGCGTATCCGTGCCGGCGCCGCCGTCGATCACTCCGGAAATCGCGGAAGAATGCGTCTGCAGGTTGATGGCATCATTGCCATCGCCGGCGTCAATATCGAAGGTCTCGGGGGCGGTGGAAACATTATCGCCGTCGGTGATCTTGTCGTCGCCCGCTCCACCCTTGATGACGTCGTTTCCGGTGCCGCCGAAGATCTGGTCGTTTCCTGCGCCGCCGGTCAACTTGTCATTGCCGGCATAGCCGTTGATCACGTCGTTGCCTGCGCCACCATCGAAAATATCGTTGCCGGCGGTTCCCTCCAAGTGGTCGTTGCCGCCGCCCGTCGTCACGTCGATACCGGAGGCGCTGCCGGTGATGTAGGCCCCACGGCTTGCCAGTTCGTCGGAAAGATCGACATGGGCGCTGTCCGTCAACATCAGACCGAGGCCAGAGTTCTGGTCGCTGGGGCTGTTCGAGAAGACGATCTTGTCGAAGCTTTCGAACTGCGCGGACGAACCGGCAACCATCGATCCCGCCGTTTCAAGGATTTCGATATTCTTGATCGTCAGGCCCTGCAGCCAGGGGGCTCGCAGAATATCAATTCCAGAACCGCCATCGATTGTTCCGGAAAGCACATGAGTGTCGGTCTGCACGGTTATGGTATCTGCGCCGTCGCCAGCATTTATGTCGAAGGTCTCAGGGGAAGATCCGAAGAGCTTACCATCGGTGATAGTGTCGTTGCCCGTGCCGCTCCTGATGATGTCATTTCCATCATTGCCATAGATGATGTCGTCGCCGGCGCCGGTGTCGATGATGTCGTTGCCGGCGGTCCCGGCGAAGTAGTCTCGCGTGCTTCCAGTCGTGACGTCGATACCGGAAGTGTTAAGAGCGCCATAGATGAAGACCCGATCGGCTATCAGCTCTTCGGAGAGGTCGACATGGCCGCTGTCCGCCAAATGCAGGTAGAGGCCAAGTTGGGAGGTGGTGGTGATCTTGTCGAAGCTTTCGAGTTGCGCGGACGATCCCGTAACACCGTTTGACCCTGTTTCGAGAATCTCGAAATTCTTGATCGTCAGGCCCGTCATATCTTCGGTCTGCAGCGTGTCGGTGCCGGCGCCGCCGTCGACTGTTCCGGATATCTGGACGAAGGGCCCCTTTTCCAAAATCACGGTATCGTTGCCAATGCCGGCATCAATATTGAAGACTTCAGCGACGTTAGAAAAGTAATCGCCATCGGCAATCGTATCGTTACCCGCGCCGCCCTTGATGACGTCATTACCGCCGCCGCCCAAGATCAGGTCATTACCGTCGCCGCCGTTTAGTGTGTCATTACCAGCGCCGCCGTTGATGGTGTCGTTACCCGCACCTGTCGTGATCGCATTGGCGCTGCTCGAGCCCGTCACGTTTGCGGAAACCGATCCAAGTTCATCGGCAAGGTCCGCCACGCCGGAGCCGGAGACAACCAGAGTGACAGGCGAGGAAGGGTTGGCGGCTGAGTCCCAGATAACGTCGTAAGCTTCGAACTCGGCACCGGTCTTGGTGACTGTGGCGCCGTTCGTGTCGAGAATATTCAAGGCCATATGGAAACTTTCAAAAAGGTGCGCTTTGCCGACGCATCTCTGCGTCGGCGGCAATCACGTCGCGATCAGATCAGCGCTTCATGCGACAGCGCGGAGAAGGACGGTTCGAAGACGTCCTTCACGGCGAGCGTGAAATCGTGGCTTGTGGCGTTTCCGGCCGCGTCATAGGCTTCGGCAGTGAAGGTCAGGCTGTGGGTGCTTTCGTAATCGATCGCTGCCGTCGTCTGGATCTTGTTGCCGACGAGCTTGAAGACGCCGTCGGCATCATCCGTCAGCCGCCACTTCACGACGCCGCCTTCCGGATCGATCGCCGAGAGAAGGCCGACCGCAGTGCCGATCGCGACATTCTCGGAGATCGACGTACGGGAGAAGGCGAGGTTGATCGGCGCCTTGTTGACGGGCGCTTCGTTGACGTCGATGACGTTGATCGTGATGTCCTTTTCGACCGTGACCTTGCCGTCGGAGACGGCGACCTTGATCGTGTGCGACTTGTCGGTCTCGTAATCGAGAGCCTTCGAGGTGACAATGCGGTTGCCCTTCAGCCGGAAGTGGTCGCCGGCCCCGTCGAGCAGTGTGTAGGTAAGGGCGTCGCCATCGGCATCCTTGGCGCTGAGCAGGCCGACCGTCGTCCAGAGCGGGGTGTTCTCGGAGAGGGCGGTTTTCGACAGCTGGATATCGGTCGGCGCGCTGTTGCTGCTATCGGGCTTGAAAGTTCCCTTGGCGAAGTCATAGACGCCATCGGCAAAGCGCGCGAATTCGACGTCTGTCAGCGTGTCCGTTCCTTCCCCAGCGCTCGTCAGGTTATGATCGCCGTTGTTCAATGCGAAGGAATAATTGGCGAAATTGCCGGAGAAGATTGCGGTGTCGATGCCGGCGCCACCATTGATGGTGTCGTTTCCGGCGCCGCCGATCAATTTGTCATTGCCGGCCTTGCCATTGATGATGTCGTTGCCGCCGCTGCCGTCGAAAATGTCGTTGCCGTCGGTGCCGGTAAATTCGTCGTCGCCGTTGCCGGTCTTAACGTCAATGCCGGAGACATAGCCGGTGACGAAAGCCCCGCGATCTCCCAACTCATCGGAAAGATCGAGGTGGGCGCTGTCCGTCAATGCCAATGAGGGGTGAGAACCGCTTGCGAACGGATCGGTCGAGTAAACGATCTTATCAAAGCTTTCGAATTGCGCGCTTGAACCGGCAACCGACCATCCTGCCGTTTCAAGGATTTCAATGTTCTTGATCGTCAGGCCCTGGAGCGAGAAGGCTTCGAGACTATCAATCCCGGCACCGCCATCGATCGTTCCGGAAACCAGTGGAATGAATCCCTCCAAGGTGATGGCATCGTTGCCATCGCCCGCATCGATGTCGAAGACCTCAGGGATATGGCCGAAGCCGCCACCATCGGAGATCGTATCGTTGCCCGCGCCGCCTCTGATGACGTCATTTCCGATGCTGCCCACGATCTGGTCATTGCCGTCGCCGCCGTTCAGAATATCATTGCCGTCTCTGCCCGCGAGCAGGTCATTGCCATCACCGCCATTCAGCGTGTCATTGCCATCACCGCCACGAAGCTGATCGTTTCCGGCGCCGCCGTTCAGCGTGTCATTTCCGCCACCGCCATCGATGTGGTCGTTGCCTGCGCCCGTCGTGATCACATCGTCGCCGCTTGAGCCCGTCACATTTCCTGAGCCTGAGCCCAGTTCGTCAGCAAGGTTCACCGTGCCCGAATCCGAGATGACCAGTTTGACAGGGACGAGAGGATTGATTTCGGAGTCGCGGATGACGTCGTAGGCTTCGAACTCGGCACCAGTCTTGGTAATCGTAGCGCCGTGCGTATCCAGGATATTCAGCGGAGTACCCGGCCCAGGACCGTTGACGGTGAAAGTCTCGGTGGCGAAATTGTAGAGGCCATCGGCAAAGCGCGCGAATTCGACGTTTGTCAGCTTATCCAGGCCCTCAAGCGCGCTCGTCACGACACGGCTGCCATTGTCGATCGCCAGGGAATAGTTGGCAAAGTTACCTGAGAAGACCGCGGTGTCGATGCCGTCGCCGCCATCGATCGTGTCGTTGCCGGCGCCGCCGGTCAGTTTGTCATTGCCGCCATTGCCATTGATGATGTCGTTGCCGCCATTGCCGTCGAAAATGTCGTTGACGTCGCTGCCCGCAAACTCATCGTTGCCGCTGCCGGCCTTGGCGTCAACGCCGTCATAGCCGGTGATGAAGGCGCCGTTGGCTCCCAGTTCGTCGGAAAGATCGAGGTGGGCGCTGTCCGTCACCGCCAATGAGGGACGAAAATCAAAAAACGGATCGTTCGCGCCAATGATCTTATCAAAGCTTTCGAACTGCGCGCTCGAACCGTTAACCTGCGAGAACCCCGTTTCAAGGATTTCGACATTCGTGATCGTCAGGCCCTGGAGCGATTGGGCTTGCAGCGTATCGATCCCGGTGCCGCCATCGATTGTTCCTGAAATCAGTGAAGCGAATCTCTCGATGGTTATGACATCGTTGCCTGCGCCGGCATCAATGTTGATGAGTTCCGGCTGGAAGCCGTCAGGTCCCGGCAGAAAGATGGTAAAACCACCATCGGTGATCCTGTCGTTACCGTCGCCGCCGATCAGTTTGTCGTTGCCGCTGCCGCCAGTGATCGTGTCGTTGCCTGCGCCGCCGTTCAGCGTGTCCGCGCCGTCACCGCCCAACAGCGTGTCGTTGCCTGCGCCCGTCGTGATCGTGCTGCCGCTGCTTGAGCCCGTCACCCTCGCGGAGACCGAACCCAACTCGTCGGCCAGATCGGCAACGCCGGAATCCGAGACAACCAGAGTGACAGGTGAGGAAGGATTTGCGGCTGAGTCCCGGATAACGTCGTAAGCTTCGAATTCGGCGCCGGTCTTGGTAATCGTTGCGCCGTTCGTGTCCAGAATATTCAAGGCCATATTGAAACTTTCCAAAAAGATGCGTTGCATTCTATGAAAATGAGAAATCCTCAGTAGAACTGTTCTTGCAGCTTCAACGGACGACAACCCCCTGGGGATCTATGCCAATCCCTGATTAAGTTTTCAATGCAAAATTGTGTCTTTTCATTGCTTTTTAATGAAAAACTAAGGATGAAATACTCGGGAAATCAATTTTAATTTGAGAACTCAAAGCGGTGCTTTGGTCTCCTAAATAGTACTATTTTTCATTTTCGGCCGGGATGCTCTCGGGAAAATTGTGTTTTCAGCGGTTCTCCAGCGGTATCGTGCCGCGCGACCATTCGCCTCACCATCTTGGGTTGGTGTTGGTTTCGACCTGCCCCTGCTTCTTGCGCGGGGGGCCTTACACGAGCTTGATGAGGCCCGCTTCCGTCGGTCTGAAACCGCAGGCGCGGTAGAAGCCGGTCAGGTGCGGCTCGAAATCGACATGCAGCCATTCGGCGCCGCGTTCGCGGGCGAGGTTCGTCGCCTGGCGGATCATGCGCGTGGCGATGCCTTGCCTTCTCATGTCGGGATGGACCGATGTGTCGAGGATGAAGGCATGGATGCCGCCGTCCCAGGCGACGTTGACGAAGCCGACGAGCCTGTCGCCGTGGTAGGCGCCGATATGGGCGAGGCTGCGGGAGAGGATGGCGGTGAAATCCCGGCTGTGCGGGCTGCCCCAGGCGGCGGAATGAGAGCATTCAGTTCGGCGGCGGAGGGGAAGGGGTCGATGCGCAGTTCCGGCATGGGCGGTTCCCTTCATTCAGCGGGCATGGCGCTTCCCGATCAGCGGGCGGGTTGTGAAGGCGGGCCACACCGCCTGTCGGCGCATGGCGCTATGGCAAAGGGTCCTGACCGCCGCCTACTCCTCATCGCCCAGCAAGGCACTCAAACTCCAGGGGGCCTCGCCCTGCTGGTTGGCGATATCCTCCACCTTCCAGCCGCCGTGCTCCTTCACCAGCGTGTAGTAGAGCGTCACGTTTTTGCCGTTGCGAAACTGCACCTCAAGCTCGGCCCGGCCGTTCAGCAGGATCGGCTGGCCGATCCTGAGGTCGCTTGCCTCGCCATCCTGTCCAGCAATGACGGGATCGAAATCGATCGCCCCGACATCCCCTTCCGCCGTATTGTCGAGATCGGCCTGCAGTATCTTGTTCAGATGGTCGGAGAAGAAAGCCGAATAGGGCGAGGGGCCGTCGTCATCGGCGCTCTCGGGATCGAAGCTGTAGAGCGCCTGCAGCAGGGCCTTCGGGGTTTTGAAGGTCTCGGCGAGAGCGGGAGAGGCGATCAGCGCGGACAAAGCGAGGGCAAGGGCGGGCAGGCGCATGCGGGCTCCTTCTGGTGACGAGGAATTTATAGCACGAGTCGCAGATGCGGGCATTCCCGCTGGGGTGCAACTGAGGCTTTGTTGACACTCTTGCGGCCTGGAACACCTAGTATTCCCCGGCGGAGAGAGCTCGTGTGAGGACGCATATTCGTCAAGATGTCGCTTGAGGAACTGATCGGCAATTTCCATTTGCAGTGAGAGGCGGGATGTCGATGGATGGATCCCCATCCACTCCCTCATCTCTGTGCCTGTCACAGAGATCCAGCCTGCTCAAGTCCTTGAGCAGGAAAGACTCTTTCCCTGCCGTCACGCGTCCCACCCCAGCCTAAGGAAGTGTCGCCGCTTCGCCGTTGACACTCCAAGGCATTCAGTCATCTTCCGATCCTGTTGCTCGGTGGGTCGCTGATGCCTGGATTGCAGGCCTTTTTGCGCCGCAGCAATTACAGATAGCGCAGGTGCAGAAAGCTGAGGATCAATTAATTCGAGCGAGGTTTGATTTCACGGCCGATGTGGGGAGGAGAATCACCGCCCCGGCCGCCCAGTCTTCCCCTTCGTCCGCCCCTTGCGCTTCTGCTCGCCCGGGTCCTCATAACTCCCGACACCCGTCTTCCCGCGCACCACCGGCCGCACGTCATCACGGTCCGGCTGGCCTTCAAGCAGCGGTGAAAACCGCTTCGTGCCCTTGGCGGCATCGGGCTTTTCCGGCACGTGGCCGATGACCGGCTTTTCCGTTCGGCCGACGGTCATTTCGTCGAGGTCGTTTTTGCGGAAAAGGCTCTTGTTGGCGGGTTCGGCGATGTCGCGGCCCATGTCGTCCAGGTCCGGTTTGCGGAAGAGGGGCGTGGTCATGTCGGTGCCCGGACCCATGTCGTCGAGGCGGGGTCTGGAGAAGTAGGAGGTTCCACGCTCGCCCTCGTGGTTCGAGACGGCCCCTTGGGCCTCCTCACCATGAGGGCTGCTGCTGGAGACCGTTGCCTTGCCCTTGCTGTTGGTGCGGCCGCCTTTGCCTTCCATCGCCTTCGCTTCTTCTCTCGCCATCGGGTCGTCCATGGCGGCGAGTTCGACGGCTTTGAGGCGTTTGATTTCGTCGCGGAGGCGGGCGGCTTTTTCGAAGTCTAGGTCGGCGGCGGCGTCGCGCATGCTCTTTTCGAGCGCGTTGAGGTGGGTCTGCAGGTTGTTGCCGACGAGGTTGCCGCCATCGGCGAAGCCCTTGCCCGAGACGCCCGAGATGTCGGCGCGGACGTGGTCGCGTTCGTAAACGCTGTCGAGAATGTCGGAGATCCTGGCTTTCACCGATTCCGGGGTGATGCCGTTTTCGGCGTTGTAGACCATCTGCTTTTCGCGGCGGCGGCTGGTTTCCTCCATCGCCCGTTTCATCGAGCCGGTGACGTTGTCGGCATAGAGGATGACCTTGCCGTCGACGTTACGCGCTGCACGGCCGATGGTCTGGATCAGCGAGGTCTCCGAGCGCAGGAAGCCTTCCTTGTCGGCGTCGAGAATGGCGACGAAGCCGCATTCGGGAATGTCGAGGCCTTCGCGCAAAAGGTTGATGCCGACGAGCACGTCGAAGGCGCCGAGGCGAAGATCGCGGAGGATCTCGATCCGCTCCAGCGTGTCGATGTCGGAGTGCATGTAGCGCACGCGGATGCCCTGCTCATGCAGATATTCGGTCAGGTCCTCGGCCATGCGCTTTGTCAGCACGGTGCAGAGGGTGCGGTAGCCCTTGGCCGACGTCTCGCGGATCTCGCCGAGCACGTCGTCGACCTGGGTGCGGGCCGAGCGGACCTCGACCGGCGGGTCGATCAGGCCGGTCGGTCGGATCACCTGTTCGGCGAAGACGCCGCCGGATTGCTCCATCTCCCAGCCGCCCGGCGTGGCCGAAACGGCGATCGTGTCGGGGCGCATGGCGTCCCATTCCTCGAAGCGCAGCGGCCGGTTGTCCATGCAGGAGGGCAGGCGGAAGCCGTATTCGGCCAGCGTCGCCTTACGGCGGAAGTCGCCGCGATACATGCCGCCGATCTGCGGCACGGTGACATGGCTTTCGTCGATGAAGACGAGGGCGTTGTCGGGGATATATTCGAACAGCGTCGGCGGGGGATCGCCGGGGTCGCGGCCGGTGAGGTAACGTGAATAGTTCTCGATGCCCTGGCAGGAGCCGGTAGCTTCGAGCATCTCGATATCGTAGCGGGTGCGCTGCTCCAGGCGCTGGGCCTCCAGCAGGCGGCCGGCCTTCTCCAGTTCGGCGAGGCGAAGCCTGAGCTCTTCCTTGATCGACTTGATGGCGCCGTTCAGCGTCGGGCGCGGGGTGACATAGTGCGAATTGGCGTAGATCTTCACCGACTTGAGGTCACCGACCTTCTGGCCGGTGAGCGGATCGAACTCGGTGATGGCGTCGATCTCGTCGCCGAACATCGAGATGCGCCAGGCGGCATCTTCCAAGTGGGCGGGGAAGAGCTCGATCGTGTCGCCGCGCACGCGGAACGAACCACGGGTGAAATCCATGTCGCGGCGCTTGTATTGCTGGGCGACGAGGTCGGCCAGCAGCTGGCGCTGGTCCAGCCGGTCGCCGACCGACATCTGGAAGGTCATCGCCGTATAGGTCTCGACCGAGCCGATACCGTAGATGCAGGAGACCGAGGCGACGATGATGCAATCGTCGCGTTCGAGCAGCGAGCGCGTCGCCGAGTGGCGCATGCGGTCGATCTGCTCGTTGATCGAGGATTCCTTCTCGATATAGGTGTCGGAGCGCGGCACGTAGGCTTCCGGCTGGTAATAATCGTAATAGGAAACGAAATATTCCACCGCATTGTCGGGGAAGAAGTTCTTGAACTCGGAATAGAGCTGGGCGGCCAGCGTCTTGTTCGGCGCGAGGATGACGGCCGGGCGCTGCGTCGCCTCGATCACCTTGGCCATGGTGAAGGTCTTGCCGGAGCCGGTGACGCCGAGCAGCACCTGGCTGCGGTCGCCATTCTCCAGCCCCTCGACGAGATCGCGGATGGCGGTGGGCTGGTCGCCGGCCGGCTCGTAATCCGATTTCATCAGGATGCGGATGCCGCCTTCCGACTTGTCGGGGCGGGCAGGGCGGTGCGGCGTCCAGATCTTGCCGTTCTTGTGCAGCGGATTGCCGCTCTCGATCAGCGCCGACAGCGCCTCGACAGTGGCGGTGACGGCGGTGCCCGCCTGCAGCGACGAGGCCTCCTCCAGCGTCGTATCCATGCCGGAAACGGGATTGAGGCCGGCCGCCGCGCGCGTCTTCGGATCGGTCGAGCCGCCCATGGAGGTGCCACGTGCGCTCTTTGAAGCGGCGATTTCCACCTTCTTGCGGTGCTTGCCAGCCTTGGAGGCGATCTGGCGCTGAGTCTCGACGCCCGAGGCCTCGGCATCAGCCTCCAGCTGCTTCACCCAATCGGCAACGGAGCCGGACAGCGGCGCGCCCTCGAAGGACGATTGAGGGGCTTCCTCGAAGCCATTCGGGGCGGGGGATTTCTTCGGAGATCTGGCCATGGCGGGAATATGGAGAGAGTCAGCGCGAAAGGGAAGAGGGAAGAGTACAAAAGGGAAACGAACTGTGTGTTCGGAAGTTGGAATAATTTGGCGGGCGCTTAGCTCACGGCTTGGGTAAGATTACTGCACCTATACGCCAAGAGCGGTCGTGCACTCTCAAGGCTTGGTTTCCGTCGTGCACTGCATGTTCGCATTGAAGAAATTGAGATGAATGCCAAGTTTTTCGTCAGTACTGCTGAGCTGCACGTTGACGCTTTCTCCCGAGGGTGAAGTGAATCTGACGTCGATATTCGATATCCATGTCGGCCCAATCGGAAATGTCACAATGGTGGTTGCCGGCTCGCCATATTCTATTCGAAAGTCTTGCACGATCAATGCGAAGTCATGAAGTCCGCCGTCGCGATGCTGTTGGATAGAGGCGACTTTGTCGTCGCATACGAAAAGACCGAGATTCGACCCTTCCACGAGCCAATTGCCAGGTAGGAAGGGCGAAAGTTCCTTCAATCTCCAACCTTTTTCGCTCGCATTCCGCTGGGCATCGGCAAACGAGCTGCCCAATTTGAAATCGTGCAAACCGTCCAGCGTTTGTGCGCAAGTTGCGCCGGTTGACAGTGCCGTCAGAGCAAAAGCAAAGCCGCAAATTAAAGGCAGTCCATTGAGCATGAAGGCCGTCCACTGTAAAAAAAGCTTGAATCCTCTACTGCTATAAGCAACTGCCGACCGTTTATCGAATGCTCAATACAAAGATTGGTAGATAGATTGAAAATATCCCACAATCGGCATGCGATCATGTCCCAGGACGTGGTGTAGCTTAGACGACCACGGCTCATCCCAGAGGGCCGGATGAGTGTCAGCTTGCTGCTGGCAGGCTGATGAGGGGATCATCGCTCATTGTGGCGATTGTCTCAAGTGTCATGTAGCGGGATCG
>NZ_ML133659.1:0-151789 GCF_003985135.1 Rhizobium fabae | reverse complement strand
GAAGTCGCCGCTTTCATACTGATAGCGGATGGAGTTGTGCAGCGTTTCGACCGAACCGATGTCATCGGTTTCACCCGAGAGGCCATCGTCCCACCAGCTGTAGAACAGACCAGCGCGGAAGCCCGCGATGTCGAGATAAGCGGAGTCGAGCTTGGCTTCCTGAGTCGACGCATTGTCAGCATTGAACTGCATGACGATGACGCCGGTCAGCGGACCATACTCGGTGTCGCTCTTGGCCGTGAACTGAACCTGACCGCGGGTCACTGCATCCCAGTCAGAATCGCCGCCGACGTCTTCGCCAACGTTAACCTGGAAACGGATGTAGCCTTCGATCTTGAGGCAGGTTTCGGTGCCCGGGATGTAGAAGTAGCCGGTGCCGTAAGCGTCGCAGACGCGAACATATTCAACCGGTTCCGGCTCAGCAGCAACAATAGCGTCAGCTGCAAGAACCGGCGTCGATGCAGCAAATGCTGCTGCTGATGCTAGCAAAACCATTCTGATGTTCATTTACCAATCCATTCCTTTGTCGATCGGGGCTAGCTTCCAATCGGGTAGTCGATTTGAAGCCGGCCCAGTTTGAACAGCCATCTCGGCGTGCGGATCGATCGAACCGCCAAACCGTCATCACATACAAGGCGCTATCAAGCAATTCTCGATACACGCCAGACGGGCCTCCCTAGGCAACTTTACCCGACGCCGTGATTTTTATACAACAATATCAGAGAATTAGGCAGAAAACACAACAAACGGCTCCGCGACGGAAATCCTCCATCGCAAGCCGCAACCGCTACACCCATCATCGAATTCTTCACCGTTCGAACCCTGTCGAACACATTGGTGAATGTTCATAAGTTCTACCGCCGGCTAATGAACACAAGCAAGGCGGCGGTTTGGAACACGGTGTTCTAATTTCGGTACCAATGAGACAAAATGATGACATAGCGCCCACTGGTTCTACGCAACATACGCCCGCAATTGTTATCAGGCTATATATTTTTCCAGGATTTCGCCGCGATTGGCGCATTTTTTTGCTGTTTTTGGGGCTTTTCTAGACCGAGGCGGCATATTTCACCCCTCAGCGTGGCAACGTCGGGCGGCATTCCCGCTTGTCATGGGAATGCCGCACGCGATGCTACTCTTCGTCCGATCGTGCTCTCACGCGCCTGGGCAAGCAGGCCGCACGTCGAGACTCAGTCTTCGTTGGACTTGGCGTTCTCAAGGATCATGTAGTCGAGCGGCAACTGAGTCGAATACTTGATCTGCTCCATCGCAAAGGCGGAGGAGACGTCGCGAATCTCGATCTTGGCGATCATCCGCTTGTAGAAGGCATCATAGGCGGCGATGTCAGGCACGACGACTCGCAGGAGATAATCGACATCACCGCTCATCCGGTAGAATTCGACCACTTCGGGGAATTCGGCGACCACCTCGGAAAAGCGCCGCAGCCATTCGATCGAATGGGTTGCCGTGCGAATCGACACGAAAACGGTGACCTTGGTATTGACCTTCTCCGGATCGAGGATGGCGACCCGACGCTTGATGACGCCGTCTTCCTCCATCTTCTGGATGCGCCGCCAGCATGGTGTCGTCGAAAGCCCTACTTTCTTGGCGAGATCGGCAACGGCAAGGGTCGAGTCTTCTTGCAGCAGACGTAGTATTTTGCGGTCGAGGCGGTCCATGCGCACAACAGTCCTTTCGAATTATTTTTCTTTGTATAACGCGATTCCGCGCAACGAAAAGAATTTTGTTTCAGAAAAGCAGCATTCTCGTCCGTTCCCGCAAGACCGGGAGCAATTCTTCCTCAAACCAAGGATTGCGCTTCAGCCAGCCGCTGTTGCGCCAGCTCGGATGCGGCAGCGGCAGCACGGCCGGCGATCGGTTGGAAAGAAGGCTGTCGCGCCATGCCCGCACCGTCTCCGTCATGTTGTCCCGCCTGGCGCCAGCCATATGCCAGGCCTGCGCATATTGGCCGATGACCAGCACCAGCTCGATCTGCGGCATGGCCAAAATCACCCTCTGCCGCCAGATCGGCGCGCATTCGCGACGCGGCGGCAGATCCCCGCCCTTGTCGTCGTAGCCAGGAAAGCAGAAGCCCATCGGCACGATGGCGAATCGGTCGCGGTCGTAGAAACTTGCCCTGTCAACGCCGAGCCATGATCGCAACCGGTCGCCAGAAGCGTCGTCGAACGGCAGGCCGCTCTCATGCACTCGAAGTCCCGGCGCCTGGCCGGCGATCAGGATGCGCGCGTTCGACGAGATCACAGCCACCGGCCGCGGCTCATGCGGCAGTCGATCCTCCGGGCCTCTTGCCGGCGCGTCACGACAGATGCGGCAAAGGGCGATCTCCTGCCGCAGCGCCTCTAGCATGGCTTCGTCGATCATGTCTCTACTCCCATCCGGCAATCTTCTCGAGGAAGCGCAGGGTGCGGTCGAAACCGGAAGCCGCGCGCGCATGGTCGCGCACATCGCGCGGCCGCTCGAAAGTCCCGGCCCAAAGCCCTGCCTTCGCAGCTCTCGCCTCGGTCTCTTCCTTGCCATATCCACCATAGGAGATGGCCATACCCCGGCGCACCATGGCGGCATTGATGTCCTCGCCCGTTCCGCTCCGGCAGACGACGAGCAACCTGTCGTAGCGATCGCGACGGCTGCCCTGACATACCGTTCCCGATGCCAGCACCATGTCCTGGAGTGTCTCGCGCGCCACCCGCCCGCAGGTCCAGGCCTTCCCGTCCCGCTCGCAGCTCTGGTTAAGCTCCGGCGCATCGATGCCTTCGAGACGCAAACGATCTGTTCCCAATGTCAGGCTGTCTCCGTCTGCCGCGCGGAAGGCGCCGGTATGCTCGATTTTATCAGCATCGTTGAGCTTGGCGGCGATCAGTGCGACGAGCGCCAGCAAGGCAAAGGCAGTCACGCCGTCGCGAATCAGGCGCAGGCCCCGTGTCACGCTTTTGCCTCCTTAAAAAACAAATCCTTGGCAAAGATGGCAAACATCTTCTTAAGAATTGTCGGTTAAGCTCTTATCCACCCTGGGATGAAGTTTCAACGTGCACATGAGTACCGGCGTAAGCACATCGACCGACAAGATTATCGTCGACAAGTCGCGCAGCCACCGCAACAAGGCCGTCTCCAAGGCTGTGCGGCAGACGCGCGAACGTCTTCAGTCTGGTCATGCGTCCAATTCCTCCTTCGACCGCGATGTACTTAAAATGTACGTGACGTCGGTGCTGCAGGGCGCGACGATCATGCCGCTCTTCGTCGTCATCATCACCGCGCTCGGCGTTTACTTCACCCAGAACACGCAATTGCTTTTCTGGGCGCTGCTGACGCTCACCTGCCACGCCGGCAACATCCTGCTTGCCCGGCGCGCCCGCAGGCAGGAAATCACCGCCGAAAGCGCTCGCAGATGGCGCCGCCTGCTGCTCTTCGGCCAGTTCCTGCTCGGCTGCTGCTGGGCGATCTTTGCGCTGCAGGGCTGCGACACCTGCGAGCCGTCGAGCTTCATTCTTTATAAGGGCGCGACGCTGTTGATCGCGCTCTCCGTCACGGCGATGTCGAACTTCATGCTGACACCGTCCGTGCTCGTCGCCTTCTCTCCGGCGGTTCTGGCGCTCGGCGCCAAGAGCGGCCTGTCGCGCGACCTTCTCGAAATCAGCCTGACGGCGGTCTTCACCACCACAGTCGTCTTCTTCAGCTACATCAGCGACCGGCTCTTCAAATCGAACCTCATGATCCTCTCCTACCAGTCGGAAAAGGATGATCTGATCGCCGAGCTGGAAGTGGCGAAATCCATGTCGGACGAGGCCCGCCGCCGCGCCGAAGAAGCAAACCTCGCCAAATCCCGCTTCCTCGCCTCCATGTCGCACGAGCTCAGAACCCCGCTCAACGCCATCCTCGGTTTCTCCGAGGTAATGTCGGCCGAAGTGTTGGGCCCGCTCGCCAACCCGACCTACAAGGAATATGCCGGCGACATTCATCGCTCCGGCCAGCATCTGCTCGATCTCATCAACGAGATCCTCGACCTCTCGCGCATCGAAGCCGGCAAATACGAGCTGAGCGAGGAAGCGATCTCGCTTCTCGATATCACCGAGGATTGCATCGGCATGGTCCAGCTGCGCGCCCGCGCCAAGAACATTGCCATATCGGATCAGTTCGAGCGGCAATTGCCGGCCATCTGGGCGGACGAGAAGTCCATGCGCCAGGTGGTGCTCAATCTCCTCTCCAATGCCGTCAAGTTCACGCCGCAGGGCGGGGAGATCCATGTCAAGGTCGGCTGGACCGCCGGCGGCGGACAATATATCTCGATCAAGGACAACGGCCCCGGCATTCCGGAAGACGAGATTCCGGTGGTGCTGTCGGCCTTCGGTCAGGGTTCGATCGCCATCAAGAGCGCCGAACAGGGCACGGGCCTCGGCCTGCCGATCGTCCAGGCGATCCTTGCCAAACATGACGGGCAATTTCTGCTGAAATCGAAGCTGCGCGAAGGCACCGAGGTCATTGCCATCCTGCCGGCGAAGCGCGTGCTCCAGAGCCTGCCGGCCGTGGAAGAAGCACATGCGGTCGCCCGCAAGCGCCGGAGCTTTGCCTGATTCAGCTACAGCATGATGCCGAAAAGTGGGAGCGGTTTTCGGACAACATCATGCGGTTCCAAAGAACAGATGCTTGCCGAGAACGAAGCCGAGATAAAGGCAGCAGGCGGCAATCATGCAGGTCACCGCGAAGGAACCGAGATCCTTGGCATGTTTGCCGACGATCGAAATCTCCGGCGAAATCCGGTCGATCACCTCTTCGACGGCGGTATTCATCGCCTCCATCGAAAACAGCCCGAGAAACAAAAGCACCGCGACGACGAGTTCGCCGGCACTCGCGCCCACCATCGCCAGCGCCGCGATCGAAACGACGAAGAAACCAAGCTCCTGGCGGAAGGCCGCCTCTTTCAGCACGCGCAGGAAGCCTGCCCAGGAATAGCTGGCGGCGGCGATGAAATGCCGAAGTCCGGTCTCCTTCGTCACCGCAGGCTTCGTCAAGACGACCTCTCCTCTTTGATGAGCGAATACGCAAATACAAAATCAGGCTGAGCGGCGCAAGCCGATCCGCCCGCGGCCGGCGCAGCACGCCAGCCGCTCTCAATGCTTGTTGGCCACACCCGCCTGGGCAAACGTCGCCATGCCGGAATGACAAGCGGCGGCCGCCTTGACGATGCCGGCGGCCAGCGCCGCGCCGGTGCCTTCGCCGAGCCGCATGCCGAGCGCCAGTAGCGGCGTCTTGCCGAGCATCTCGATCGAGCGCAGATGCGCAGGTTCCGCAGAGACGTGGCCGATCAGGCAATGGTCGAGCGCCGACGGATTGGCGGCTTTCAGGATCGCCGCTGCCGCAGTTGCGACGTAGCCGTCGATCAGCACCGGAATGCGTTCCATGCGCGCGGCGAGGATAGCGCCGGCCATTGCCGCGATCTCGCGGCCGCCGAGCCGGCGCATGATTTCGAGGGGATCGTCGAGATGGTCGCTGTGAAGCTCCACCGCTCTTTCCACCGCCGCGATCTTGCGCTCCAGCATCTCGCCTTCCGAGCCGGTGCCGGGGCCGACCCAGTCACGCGCAGAACCGCCGTAGAGCGCATAGTTGATCGCCGCGGCGATCGTCGTGTTGCCAATGCCCATCTCGCCGATGCAGAGCAGGTCAGTGCCGCCGGCGATCGCCTCCATGCCGAAGGCCATGGTCGCGGCGCAATCGCGCTCGGAAAGCGCTGCCTCTTCGGTGATGTCGCCTGTGGGATAATCGAGCGCCAGATCGAAAACCTTCAGCCCGAGATCGTAGGCGACGCAGATCTGATTGATCGCAGCGCCGCCGGCCGCGAAGTTCTCGACCATCTGCTGCGTGACAGCGGGCGGAAAGGGCGTGATCCCCTGCTTGGTGACGCCATGATTGCCAGCGAAGATCGCCACAAGCGGCCGGTTGACAGCAGGTGTGCGGCCCGTCCAGGCGGCAAGCCAGAAGGCGATTTCCTCAAGTCGTCCGAGCGCGCCCGGCGGCTTGGTCAGTTGCGCGTCACGTTCGCGCGCGGCCACCAGCGCACGGGCATCCGGCCCCGGCAGGTCGCGGAGCAGGGTACGGAAATCGTCGAACGGCAGGCCTGAAACGCTCATCTGTGCGGTTTTCCTATGAATCCAGGTATTCTTGTTTTCACGCAAACCACTTGTTTGCGTCGCGCAAATCAGCTTCTTTGCGGTGGCAACTCTCTTAAAGCCGCCGGACGAGGCGAACAACACCAAAAGCGCCGCCGCGACCATAAGCCGAGGCCTCCGGCAGAACGAAGCAGAATGAAGATCAAGGACTATGCGGTTGATACCGCCCGCGCCGTCGCCTTCTTGAGCCGTATTCCCATGCCGCAATCGATGTTTACGGGCTATGACGGCAGGCTTGGCCGGCTGGTGCGCGCCTTTCCTTTTGCCGGCATCGTTATCGGCTTTGTTCCCGGCCTCGCCCTCCTCCTGCTTTTGGGCCTGCGTGCCGATCCGTTGATGGCGGCGCTGATCGCTCTTTCCATCCAGGCCCTCGTCACCGGCGCGCTGCACGAGGACGGCCTTGCCGACACGGCCGACGGCATCGGCGGCGGCAAGAGCCGCGAGCAGGCCCTCATCATCATGAAGGACAGCCGGATCGGCACCTACGGCGCGATAGCGCTGATCCTCTCGTTTGCGATCCGCGCCGCCGCGCTTTCCGCCCTTGCCCGCCACTCCTCGCCCCTCGCCGCAGCCCTCGCCGTCCCGGCCGTCGCAGCGCTGAGCCGCGGCACCATCGCCTGGCACTGGCAGCGGCTTCCGGCCGCAAAGCTCGATGGCGTGGCCGCCTCCACCGGCCAGCCGGACGAGGCGGCGATGCAGTTTGCGCTCGTTGCAGCCTGCCTGCTCGCAGCGCTCCTGATCGGGCCGGCATTCGGCCTGCGGCCGCTCGTCGCAAGCCTGCTCGCCACCGGCATCGCAGCGGTTGCCTTCACAGCCTTCATCCGCCGCCAGCTTGCCGGTCACACCGGCGACACGCTCGGCGCGACGCAGCAGATTTGCGAGATCGCCGCCGTCTGCGCCCTTGCCACAGCTCTTTGAAATTCCGATATGTCTTTCATGCAAACACCGTGCATTCACGTCTGCTCCATGGATCCCACCTCCGGATTTTGCGCCGGATGCGGACGGACTCTCCAGGAAATCGGCGGCTGGATGAGCTTTTCCGACGCCGAGCGCCAGCGGATCATGACACTGCTGCCGGCAAGGCTGGCAGGCGCGGTCACGGTGTCAAACCACGCAAAGGCGAATTTCGCCGGCGGGCCGGAGAGGCCTTTATGATCCGTCTCATCATCCTTCTCGTCGTGATCGGCATCGGCCTTGCCGCGCTGATCATCAACAATGATAGCGGCCGTATCCTCGGCCTGCAGAGCGACGAGTTCGGCCGCGCCGTCTATCTGCTGCCGATTGCACTGATGCTGTCGGCCGGCATCTGGGGAAGCCGGCGCAACGTCGGTGAGACAATGCGCCAGATGATGATCTGGCTGGTCATCATCCTCGCCCTCGTCACCGTCTACCTCTACCGCCAGGAGGCGCTCGGCGTCGGCAACCGGCTGCTTGCCGGCCTCGTTCCCGGACGGGCCGTCGTCGTCACGACCAGCGGCGGCGGCCAGGAAATCATCCTTCACAAGCTGCTGAACGGCCATTTCGAAGCCGACGTCAGCGTCAATGGCCGGACGATCGAAATGCTCGTCGACACCGGCTCGAGCATGGTGGCACTCTCGCAGGAGGATGCCAGGCGGATCGGCATCGACCTCTCCCGCCTCACCTATTCCATGACCGTGATGACCGCCAATGGTCGCGGCCGCGCAGCTCCCGTCACGCTCGACCAGGTGGCGATCGGCCCGATCGTCCGCAACAATGTCGCAGCCAGCGTTGCCGAGGACGGCAGGCTCGATCAGAGCCTGCTCGGCATGAGCTTCCTGGAAACCCTCGGCTCCCTGCAGATGCAGACTGACGAACTCCGCATTCGCGATTGAGGCCGCGGCCCGCCTCACCGCTTTCGGCGGGTTCTCCATCAGGAAGCCGGCCCGCGAGCCGCCGGTCGACAAGAGCTGTAAGTAACGCTGCCGACAAGGCAAGCGATGCCGATGTCAGCGACATCAGGAAGAGGCTGGGAATTGCGCCCGCCTCCCGCAGAAACAGTCCGGCAATCGAGGCGATCAACGCGCCGCCGGCGATCGACATTGCGGCGGCAAGGCCCGCCGCCGTGCCTGCGAGATTGGCGCGAACGGACATGACACCCAGATTGGCGGCGGGAAAGGTCAGTCCGTTGCCAATGCCGATGAAGATGCACGGTCCGAAAAACGCCAGGACATGCGTGACGCCTGACATCGAGAGCACCAGCCCCAGCAACAGACCCATGCACGTCGATAGGCGCGCAATGACGAGGGTCGTGCCGAGCGATTTGCCGGTGAAACGGGCGGCGAGATAGCTGCCCAGAATGAACCCTGCCGGAACCATTCCCATGAAGAAGCCCAGTTTCGCACTGGATCCGCCGAGCGAACTGCCAACGGCCAGCGATGCGCCGCCAAGGAAGATATAAAGCGTGCCCATGGAGCAGGCCATGCACCGGGCATAACCCCAGAACCGCGTTGAACTGAGCAACTGCCCATAGGAGACGAAGTAGTTACCCCGCGGCTTCGGCATATGCCCGGACGTTTCCTTCTACTCGCGCATGGATAAGGCGAGGATGGCCGCGCCGAGTAATGCAAGGCTAACGAAGATCGCCCGCCACCCGAACATTTCGTCCAGGACGCCGCCGAAGGTGGGACCGAGCATGGGGGCAATCGCCCATCCCATGGCGGCGTAGCCGATCCTGCTGGCAGCCTGGCGTTCGCCCGCCGTCTCCTTGATAACGACGAGAGCAACACAGAAGCAGGCGGCGATAGAGGCTTGCATCACGCGAAACAGAAGGAAAATGCCGATATTGGGCGCAAGGGCGCAACCGATGGACGCAACGATGAAAATCGAAACGGCCGTCAGCGCGACCGGCCTGCGCCCATATCGATCCGACATCGCGCCAGCGATGATTTCCGTCAGGGCACTGACGATCGCATAGCCCGCAATCGAAAGATAGACGAGCGCGAAATCGGCCCGGAATGCGACTGCGATGTTTGGCAACACGGGCAGATATATGGTGACCGGCAGCACGGAGAGTGCGGTCAGCAGAAGGAGAATCGAGCGTCGGGGAGCCGCCGTCGAAGGCGCGGCCGCTTCCCCGGTCATGCGGCCGGCGGAAGTCTGAACGGAATTATCGCGAGTCATGGTCTTGCCCGTCTTGTCAGCGAGATGGTGTGGGAAATCCGACGGGGGCGAAGCGCAAATTCAGGGCACAAAAAAAGCCCCGTCAGGAGCTTGATTGTCCGCGCATGGGGCTGATCGCCGGATGGTTACACCATCCTGCCCATGCGCCCTATCACCACGACAAGAACCATTGCGATCTTCATGACCGCTATAGCTAGACAGATATTTCCATCTCGTCAACGTGGGGTTTCAGCGCTCGTTGCAATACAAGTCCACGAAGTCAGGCCGCGGGAACGTCTGCGCGATACGGCTTTACGGCAGGTCGACATGGTCAAGCTCGCCGCCGGCACCCTCCTCATCCTGTCGGGCGCCCTCCTGGTCAGCAGTTCCTGACGGAATGCGCATGGCTGGCTGAACGTCCGGCTGTCCGCCTGTCGAGCAGGGTGCAAAGTGCACGAGACAGTCCCACGGGAGTTTGTGGCGATGGTTGCACGGCCTTTGAATGGCCCGCGCTTCTGCCCATTTCAACAGCCTTCCTGATCGCGATGCGGTGCGGATCGAGGACAGGAACCTCTGATGTCGCGATCACCTCCGGAAGGATTCCGATCAGCCCTGCCCCGCCAAGTACGATTCGGCTGGCTCCGATCTCCGCAGCCGTGGCGGCAAGAAACTTCGCGATTGAGCGGCCGTCGTCGAGATGCTCGACGGATCGTATGCCTGCGATTTTATCGCTGATCCCAAGCCCCTGAACCAATTCACCCAACATCTCGCACCATAGGCTTCCCTTTGTGGCAACGAGCGTCGTGCCCGGCTCCGCCGCGGCGGCTCGCAGTCCCGCTTCGGCGAAACCGACGACCGGAAGGCCGGTGAGTTCACTAAGCGCTTCCCTTCCGGGGTCACCAAAGCAGGCCAAGAGAATCGCATCGGGTATGAATTGATCGACGATGAATTTGGCGGCCGCGTCGAGAACGGCATGGGCTGCGATCGCAACGCCGCACCGCGTCGAGATATAGTCGAATCCATAGTCTGAAGTAACGACATGGATCTCGGCCGTCGCGCCGATCTCGTCTCGCACGAGGGCGTCGATTTTCTGGCTTACGCGTGTCGACGTGTTTGGATTAATCACAAGCAAACGGGCCATTGAACCCTCCATGTTTATTCCGGGAACGAGCGGTGAGTTATCGCGCTACAGGGATCTGAGCGCGCTTGTCATCCGTTCCAGCGCTTGCGCAAGAACCGTTCGAGGGCAACCGACATTGAGGCGAATGAAGCCCTCTCCACCGGGTCCATAGACGCGTCCATCATAGAGATTGACACCAGCCCGCTCGACGAAGAAGCGGTGCACCCCGTCAACTCTCGCATCCAGTTCCCGCGCGTCCAGCCACACCAGGAAGGAAGCGTCCGGCCGCATCGGAAGGACACCGGGCAGTGCACTTGCCGCAACGTCGCAGACGAGGCGCACGTTCTCGCGCACATAAGAGGTCAGGGCGTCGAGCCACGGGTCGCCCGAGGTATATGCAATCTCTAGGGCCAATCGCCCGAAGTAGTTCGCGTTCAGCATGAACGATGCCTGCATCACCTGAAACAATTCCTCGCGACGTTTCGGATCGGCAACGGAAAGCGTCGCGGCTGGCACGCCAGCCAGATTGAATGTTTTGGTGGGGGCCGTGCAGATGAAGGATCTCGCCGCCGCCCCGTCACTGATCGAGGAGTAGACAATGTGCGGTCGGTCGTTCAGCCGAATATCGCAATGAATGTCGTCGGAGATGACCAGAATGCCGTATCGCTCGCAGAGAGCGTCGAGACACTCAAGTTCCTCTCGCGTCCAGGCCTTCCCTGCCGGATTATGGGGGTTGCACAGCAGGAATGCCCGTGCGCCACTCGCGGCCTGGCGTTCAAAATCGTCCAGGTCCAGTTCATAGGCACCGTTCACAAGCTTGAGGCGGTTGATAAGAAGGTTCCTGCCATTATCCCTAATGACCTGGAAATATGGCGAATAGACCGGAGCCTGCACGATCACGCCGTCGCCAGGTTGGGTAAATGTGCGCAGAATGGCCGCTACCGAAGGCATGATTGCCGGGGCAGGAAGGAGCGTTTCAACACCCACGCTCCAACCATGACGCCGCTCGAACCACGATTTCACGATGTCGTAATGGGCCGGATCACGCTTGGTATAGCCGTAGATCCCATGGTCGACGGCCTCCCGAAGCCGCGCAATCACCGGCTCCGGTGCGCGGAAATCCATATCGGCCGTCCATAAAGACACCAATCCGTCGCCTTGCACGCGGGGAGAAAATTCGTCCCATTGGTTGGCCCATTTCGCAGATCCGAACTGGCTGCGATCATGGATGGTGTCAAAGCTCCGCTCTTCCGCGGCCAGCTTCCCGGCCGCCGGTACACTTGTCTCAGAGTATGTCATTGCTTCAGTTTCCTAGTAGAAATTCACCATGAACCACCGCGAGCAGGCAGCTGCCACCGCAGGATCCGCCGCAAGAATTGCTGCAATCGCTCTCAACGGGGACTGTTCTGACCCCGCCGGCTGGCGTGTGTTTTGGATTGTTCAACATCGACTTTTCCTATGATTTGTGGCCGCGCGCGAGGTGACGTTCCACCGAATGGGAGTACCGGGACATCCCGAAGCAGAAGATCCAGTAGAGGATCGCGGCGAACAGATAACCGGTTGACGAGATGGTCGGACCGGCCCAGTTTGGATCGATACGGGCGGTTTCGACCGCGCGCAGGAAGTCTGCGATGCCGACGATTGCGACGAGTGTCGTATCCTTGAAAAGCCCGATGAACGTCGAAACGATACCGGGAATGACGATCGTGAGCGCCTGGGGCAGGATGATGAGCCTCATCATCGTGAAATATCCGATGCCGAGGGCCTGAGCCCCTTCATATTGCCCTTTAGGCATGGCCTGCAGTCCGGCTCGAACCACTTCCGCCATGTAGGCCGCCGAAAACAGCGCAGTGCCGATCATTGGCCGCAGAAGTCTGTCCGGCGTCAGCGCCTCGGGCACGAACAGCGGCATCATGAAGTTCGCCATGAAGAGTACGGTGATGAACGGTACGCCCCGGACAACCTCGATATAGAAGACACAGACGGCCTTGATGATCGGGAGCTCGGAGCGTCTGCCGAGTGCGAGAACGATGCCGATCGGCAGCGAAAACACGATCCCGACGACCGACATCAGGAGCGTGATCATCATCCCGCCCCAGAGCGTTGTGTCTATGACAGGCAGACCGATCGTTTCGACGCCGCGAAGCAGCACAAACGCCGCAATCGGGTAGATTCCGAAGAACAGCACCGCCGCCATGTTCCGACGCGGGGCATTCCGCCACAGGAGCCAGCCGACCAGGGCAGCGCCCATCACCTGCGTTAAGTCAACGCGCCAGCGCTCGGATGCCGGATAGGCTCCGTACCGGAGATAGTTCAGCTTGGCGCTGATGAAGGACCAGCACGCACCGTCAGGATTGGCGCGGCAAGTCTCGCTGTCGCCGCTCCACACCGCCTTGATCAGCGCAAAGCCGACGAACTGGGAAATGAGCCATATCGCCAGCGCAGTGAAGCACACCGTCAAAAAGCATGAGAACGGACTTGAGAACAGATTCTCTCGCGCCCAGGATATGGGACCAGGCCGGATGCCCGCCGGCGGGGGAACGGCCGGAAGGTATTCGTATCGATATGTAGCCGCAGCAGGAAGAGTGTCGTTCATCTCATCTCTCCACGAGCGCGAAATACTGGTTGAAGGTGTTCATTGCGGCCGATGTGATCAGGGAAATGACCAGGTAGGCCGCAAGCGTTATGGCCATCACCTGGACTGCCGCGCCCGTTTGATTGAGAACCGATCCGGCAAAGACCTGAACCAGGTCCGGGTAGCCAATGAAGACGGCGAGCGATGAGTTCTTGATCAGGTTCAGGTATTGGCTGGTCAAGGGCGGGATGATGATCCGCAAAGCTTGCGGAACGATCACCAGGCGCAGCGTCTTGCCGTGCGAAAGACCGAGTGCGTGGGCCGCCTCTGTTTGCCCTTTGGAGACGGCCTGGATGCCGCCGCGGACGATCTCGGCGATAAATGACGCCGTGTAAACGGAAAGGCCGATCAGCAGCGCTGCGAATTCAGGATAAATCTGCTGGCCGCCGCGGAAATTGAAGCCCTTCAACTCCGGATAGGAGAAGGTCCACGGGCGACCCGCTGCCAGAGAGGCAAGCAGCGGCAACCCGATGAGAACAACGATGGCGACCCGCAGGACCGGAAGTTGGCGGCCGGTTCGCTTCTGGACGGTCCGGGCGTAGGCGCCAAATGCAACGGCGCCAGCGACCGCGGCAAAGATTGCCGCTCCCACCCAGCCGGCCCCCGCCTGAAACTCGACCGCGGGCATGATGATCCCGCGGTTGTTGAGGTAGATTCCTCCCGGGATGGAGATCGATGCCTTCGGAGCCGGCAGCGGCTTGAGGACCGCGTTGTACCAGAACAGGAGTTGAAGCAGCAGCGGGATATTTCTAACGACCTCGACATAGGAGGTCGCGACCTTGGCGGCGATCCAGTTGTTGGAAAGGCGTGAAATGCCAATCAGGAAACCGATGATCGTGGCAAGCACGATGCCAAAAGCGCTGACCAGCAGCGTGTTCGCAACGCCCACCCAAAATGCCTGTCCATAGGTGGAGAGCGTGTCGTAGGGGATGAGCGTCTGACTGATTTGGAAGCCTGCCGTTTGCTTCCAGAAATCAAAAGTAAGGGGAATGCCGCGCTGTTTCATGTTGGAAACAGTCTGGGTTGTAACTCCCGCGACAATCACCATCAAGCTGACAGCCAGTGCGGTCTGGTAGGCGATTCCACGAACTTTTTTGTCGTAGACCGAGAAGGTGCTGCGCACAGGCGCAGGCTGAGAAATGTCAACCATCCGTTCCTCCCAACAGGAAGGAGGCCGCGCTCCTCGCGACGGCCTCCCCGTCTTATCAACGGATGGGCGGCGCGTACTGGAGGCCGCCGGCGTTCCAGAGCGCATTCACCCCACGTTCTATCTTCAAGGGGGAGTCCTTGCCGATCGAACGCTCGAAAATCTCGGAATAATTGCCGACCTGCTTGATGATGTCCTGAGACCAGGTCTCTCCGAGCCCGATGTCCTTGCTGAAGCTTCCTTCAACGCCCAGCAGGCGGCGGATGTTCGGATTGTCGGAATTCTTCATTTCGTCGACATTCTTCGAGCTGACGCCGAACTCTTCCGCGGCGACCATGACATAGAGCGTCCACTTGGCGATGTTCAGCCACTGATCATCGCCTTGCCGGACCGCCGGCCCCAGCGGCTCCTTCGAAATGATCTCGGGAAGCACGACATTCTCGTCAGGCTTCGCCATGCGGATACGCGCAGCGTTCAGGCTCGAAGTGTCGGCGGAGAAAACGTCGCAACGCCCTTCTTCATAGGCCTTGATGACAGCCTCTTCATCCGCGAAACCGACAGCGCTGTAGGTCATGCCGTTGGTGCGGAAGTAGTCGGCGAGGTTCAACTCTGCGGTGGTTCCTTGTGAAACGCAGATCGATGCGCCATCCAGACCCTTGGCAGACTGAATATTTTCCGACTTGCGGACCATAAAACCTTGGCCGTCGTAGAAATAAGTGCCTGCGAAAAGGATGCCGAGCGAGGTGTCGCGCGAGGACGTCCATGTCGCATTGTGCGCCAGGATGTCGATCTCGCCGGACTGGAGCGCGGTGAACCGATCCTTTGCGTTGAGCGGGATAAATTTGACCTTCGTGGCATCTCCGAGGACGCCCGCGGCAACCGCGCGGCAGTAATCGACGACGAAGCCTGTCCATTTCCCGTCATTGTCAGGAATGCTGAAACCGGCCGTTGCCGGATTGGTCCCGCAGGTCAGGACACCTTTTGCCTTGACGTCGTCCAATGTTCCCGCCCAGACGGTGGACGCATAAGCGGCGAGTGCCGCGCCAAGAACGCCGGTCATTAATTTTCGCATGGAAGGATCCCCTTTTTTTGAAATTTGCAAAAGGAGGGTGGTTCGCGACCCATTAATTTGTCAAATTGATTATCATCATTCACTTTATGAACAGAATTCATTACCCGTTTTACAAGCTATAGCTTGAAACAAACGAAGTGCATTCACCGGACGACGATGGTAATTCCATAGAACAAATCAGATAAATTGCCAAAACAACAAATTAGACGATCACGTCTTTTGCCAATATTACTTCATTCTTTCTGATTTGAGCGGCGTGATATAATTCTGTTATTAAGCGACGCAGCCAAAGGACGCCCTGATCGCCAGCCATTTGCCGATGCATCACGAGATTTGCACTGACGGAAGAAATGGGAATGGGAGGCGAGAGAAGCGTCACCTCGCTTGCTTCATCGAGCATTTGAAAAATGCTGTCGCCGCAATGGGTGATAAGGTCGGTCCCTCTGAGCACCCAAGGCATCACGAGATAATTCGAGATGGTGGCTACCACCTTTCGCTTGAGGCCGCGCTCTCTAAGTGCACCATCGGCCAAACCTTCGGACTGACCATCGGCGGAAATCTGAAGGTGAGAAGCCGCAAGATATGTCTCCAGACTTAACGGGCTTCTGGCGATCGGGCTGCCGCTCCAAACGGCACAGAGCATCCTGTCCTGTCCAAGTTCTATTTTAGTCAGATTGGGGTCATCCTTGAGATTTGCGCCCGTTAAAGTGCAATCGACCTGTCGGAAATAATCCGTGCTTTCGGCCTCGACCCGGTTAGCCGGTATGACATTGAGCGTGGCATGCGGCGCCTGCTTTGAGAATTCGCGAATGAGGCCCGGGATGAAAATCATCGCATGATAATCGGTAAGCCCGACGCGAAACTTTCGCTCGGTCGTCGCAGGATCAAAGATCCTGTACCGCCCGATCGACGCGCGAATCTTTCCGAGAGCATCGGATAAATCCCCGACGAGCTCCAGTGCGCGAGGCGTTGGCCTCATCAATCCGCCGTCACGCGTAAAGAGTTCGTCCTTGAAAAGGATGCGCAATTTGGCAAGTGAGTGACTGACTGCCGATTGGGTCCGCCCCAGATGATCCGCAGCGCGCGTCACGCTCCTCTCCTGCATCAGCACATCGAAGACGCGCAGGAGATTGAGGTCAACCTCGTCTGAGGACATCGCGAACTCCATGAAAATGGCTCATGGAATTCATCGAAGCATGCCGTGTGGCGCATGACAAGAAGATACCGCCGTCGATGCTCCCCACGTTGCCGTCCGATCCGCTTTGTTGATAGTCTTCATCAAGGCCGCGTCCCGGCATAGCGGAATCCCGACATGAACCCACGACAATTGAAGACATTCCTCGCGGTCATCAGACACGGAAATCTCACGCGCGCCGCCGCCGAGGTCAATCTCGCCCAGTCGAGCCTCAGCGACCAGATCCAGGTGCTGGAAGAAGAGCTCGGCACCGAACTCTTCCTGCGCTCCCGACAGGGCGTTGCCCTGACACCGGCAGGCGCGACGCTGAAGACCTATGCGGAAGAGATCCTGGCGCTGAACGACGAGGCAAAGGCTGCCGTCCGTGCGGCCGCCGGCAGCATCGGACAATCCATCACCTTGGGCACGCTCGAAACCATCGCTTCCCAAAGGCTCGCCCCTTGGCTGTCGCTCCTTGGCAAGGAGAACCCGGACATCGGACTGAAGCTCAGGATCGGCGGCAGCGGCGAATTGCTCGGGCAACTGCAAGACGGCTCGATCGATGTCGCCTTCACCTTCGATCGCGGCCAGCAGGATGAGCGCTTCGCCATGCGCCGGATCTCCAGCGAGCCGCTGGTGCTGATCGCCGGCCGCGATTCGCAAGCCCGGCCGGTCGAAAGCCTCGCCGCGCTGGCCAGCATCCCCTTCGTCGCGACGGAAACCGGTTGCGTCTATCGCCACCTGTTTAATACAGCCTTTGCCGAAGCGGGCATGGTGGCGCCGCCCGTCGTGACGGAAGCCGACAGCATCGCGACGATCATCAGCCTGGTTGCCTCAGGCGCGGGCTATGGCCTCGTTCCGCGCCTTGCGGTCTCGTCATGTCAGTTGCTGGGGAATGTCGTCGAACTGCCATGGCCGGGCGAACCGCCAGCCGCCTCGCTGGTGATGATGTGGCGGCGCCGGCGCGTGCAGCCGCCGGCACTCGCTCTCGTGCTGCAATCGGCAAGCCAGCACCTTTCGCCGATCAGATCAGCCGATGCCCGCCTTCAACGTGCAGGATAGTGCCCGTGGTGAAGCCGTTGCCGATCAGGAAGCGGATCGCATCGGCAATATCCTCCGGCTTGCCGACGCGGCCGGCAGGCAGGCGCTCGGCCATCGCATCCATCGTCGCCTGTTTGGCGTCGCCGGCAACGAGGCTCCAGATCGGCGTATCCACCCATCCCGGCGATACGGCATTGATACGGATCGGCGCGAGTTCGACCGCAAGCGCCCTGACGAGGCCCTCGAGCGCGGCATTGACGGCTGCGACCACCGATCCGCGCGCTGCCGGCCGATAGGCCGCAATCCCTGAGGTAAAGGTGATCGATCCCGACAGCGGCAGATGGGCGGCGCCATGCTTCGCTAGGAGCAGCGGCCCGTAGATCTTGCTCTCGACCACCCGTTGCGCCGCCGCAAGTTCGAGCGAGGGCAGCAGCTGATAGGCCCCTTCGATATCGGCCGCAGTGCTGACGATATGGTCCATCGGACCGCTGGTTCGAAACAGTGCGACGACTTCCTCCTCCCGCGATATATCGACGGCGCGCGTTTCAAGTTTCGGATGGTCGGCGAGGTGGTGGCGGGCCGCGGCGAGCCTGTCTTTGCTGCGTCCCGCAATCGTCACCGATGCCCCCTCCTCCAGCAGGCGCATGGCAAGCGCCAGCCCCATGCCGGAACTGCCGCCGACGATCAACACATTCGCATCTTCGATCCTGATAGCTGTCATCTTGCATCTCCATTTGGAATGAGAGAGCAGATGCCGCAGGCCGAAGCGGAAAAAAATCGGAAGAAATCGATGGCATCATCGGATTTTCCGATGATGGCGCTGAAGCGGTCAGTTTCGCAGACGGAAGCCGGTCTTGAAGATCCAGCCGAGCGTTCCAAGGCAGATCGCCAGGAACCCCGTAATCATCGCCAGGCTGATCGCCGGATTGACGTCGGCGATCCCGTAGAAACTCCATCGGAAGCCGCTGACGAGATAGAGCACCGGGTTAAGGTGGCTGACCGCCTGCCAGAAGGGCGGCAGCATGCTGACGGAATAGAAGCTGCCGCCGAGGAAGGTCAGCGGCGGCACGACCAGCATGGGAATGAGGTTCAGCTGCTCGAAATTGCCGGCCCAGATGCCGATCATGAAGCCGAACAGGCTGAAGGTGATCGCCGTCAACAGGAAGAACAGGATCATCATGAAGGGATGCTCGATCCGGACTTCGACGAAGAGATTGGCCGTCAGCAGAATGATGAAGCCGATGATGACGCCCTTGGTCGCGGCCGCCCCGACATAACCGAGCAGGATCTCCGTCATCGCCACCGGCGCGGAAAGCACCTCATAGATCGTGCCGGTGAATTTCGGGAAATAGATGCCGAAGGAGCCGTTGCTGATGCACTGGCCGAGCAGCGTCAGCATGATGAGGCCGGGCGTGATGAAGGCGCCGTAAGACACGCCATCGACTTCCTGGATGCGCGAGCCGACGGCCGCGCCGAAGACGATGAAATAGAGCGAAGTCGAGATGACGGGCGAGATGACGCTCTGCAGTAGCGTGCGGCGCGTGCGCGCCATCTCGAAGAAATAGATCGATTTGACCGCCTCGAAGTTCATTTGTCCGCTCCCACCAGCGCCACGAAGATATCTTCGAGCGAGCTCTGCCGCGTCGAAAGATCCTTGAAATGAATATTGTTCTCGCCGAGCCGGGTCAGCAGCGCCGCGATGCTTTCCTGCTCGTTGTCGGCGTCGAAATCGTAAGTCAGCCGGTTGCCGCCAGCTTCCAGCGTCAGCCCGTTGCCGGCAAAACAGTCCGGCAGGCGGCCGAGCGGTTCGTTGAGATCGAGAATGAGCTGCTTGCGGCCGAGCTTGGCCATCAGCGCCTTCTTGTCCTCGACGAGCAGCAGTTCGCCGCCGTTGATGACGCCGACGCGATCGGCGATTTCCTCGGCCTCTTCGATATAATGGGTGGTCAGGATGATGGTGACGCCGGAGGCCCGAAGCTCTTCGACCACATGCCACATGTCCTTGCGCAGCGTCACATCGACGCCGGCTGTGGGTTCGTCGAGGAAAAGAATATCCGGCTCATGCGAGAGAGCCTTGGCGATCAGCACGCGCCGCTTCATGCCGCCGGAGAGCTGACGCAGCATATTGTCCTTCTTGTCCCACAGCGAGAGCGCCCGCAGCACCTTCTCGATATGAGCGGGATTGGCCTTCTTGCCATGCAGCCCGCGGGAAAAACTCACCGTGTTGAAAACCGTCTCGAACTGGTCCGTCGTCAGCTCCTGCGGCACCAGCCCGATCATCCCGCGGGTCGCGCGAAACTCCTTCACGACGTCGTGGCCGGCGACCAGCACCTTCCCGCCGCTCGGATTGGCGATGCCGCAGATGATCGAGATTAGCGTCGTCTTACCGGCGCCGTTCGGCCCGAGCAGTGCCAGGATCTCGCCCTTTTCGACGTCGAGGTTGATGCCTTTCAGGGCCACGAACCCGTTGGCATAGGTCTTGGTGAGGTTCTGGACGGAAATAATGGGGGCCATGTGGGCTCTTGCGGATTCCAAAGGTGATTTCGTCCCGGTATATAAGCCCTTTGCGACGCTTTGACATCCTGTGGGGCGTGAACACAGCATTCACGCCCAGCTAACACAGTTGTCAGAGGCGCCGCCGCTGCTGCCGGCGACACTCATTTTTCAACGAGATTGGAGGAGCAAGCGCGCCTCCCGGCGCGGTCGAAATAGCTGGCATCCCACGTCTTTGCGGAGGGCCTTCCCTTGGCGAAAAGAAAGGCAGCGGCCGATTTCGGATGTCATCATCCGGTGATATTCATGCCCGATAAGGGAGCCGAGGCAAGCACCGGCATCCGCCCCGCCGCCCATCCCTTTGCGGAGCCGTCTTCGGGTGTTCTCGTTGCGCCCCCATTTTCGCTGCCTCGGCATGTAGTGAAAGTTATTGTCAGTCACCAAGTGCTTGGAACCGGCCAGTATCCCCTGTCCAGCCGCGTTCGTCTTAGCCGGCCTCCGCGCCGGCTTTCTTTTTGTGTCATCGTGAGCATGGGGCATCCGTAGCAAATGGCCGCCCACCCTCACAACTCGTCATAAGCAAACCAGTCGAAATCCGCCGTCTTCCCGCGCCCCGACGTATCGAAGGCAAACATGCCCGCAAAAGCGCCGGTGAAGGAGCCATGTTCGCCGCGCCCGCCCTCGTCGGAAATCACCCCGGCGTCGAGGACCGGGCCGATTGGTTGCCAGGCGCCCTTGCCTTCCGTCTGCCAGAAGAATTGCAGGTCGTTCTCGCGGATTTCCATGGCGAGCTGGACGCGGCCCTCGGCGGCAATCGCCACTCCGCCTTCGGCAGGGAAGCTCAGGCGTCCGTTTGGATAGTCGCCGTTGCAGGAGAGGATGGTGACGCAACGGCCAAGCGTTTCGTGCAGCGTCACTGCAACCGCATGGAACTTATGGCGGTTGTAGTAATGCGTCAGCCCCGCGACCTGCTGATAGGTGTCGGGCGAGAATTCGACCACCGTCTCGGCGCGGAAGCTGTGATGTTCCTGCCGGCGGGCGACCAGCGCCTGTTCGAACCAGGAGCCGATGCTTTCGCGCCCGATCAGGCGCAGATGGCCGGAACGGTCCGTCAGGTTGAAAATGCGCGCGGGCTCGGGCGTGCGCAGCCACTGGAAGTCGGCGGGCAACCTGGCTCCATCGAAGCTGTATTCGCTGCGCATCGGCTTTTCCACCGGCGCCGCGCCGAAGAGACCGGGCACCTCGACATCGGGCACCGAGGTGCCGTTTTCCAGATAGAGCCAATCGTCGTCGCGCCAGACGCATTTCTGCAAGGAGGTCTCGCGCCCCAGCGTGCAGCGCCGCTTCGGCGGCAGCGGTCGGCCGCAGAGATGGGTGTGGTAGGCCTGACCGTCCGGCGTCTCGACGTACTGGCCGTGCCCTGCCCGCTGCAGAATTGCGCCCGGATGATCCTTGGAGGTGATGAGGTGCATGTTCGGATGCATCTCATAGGGGCCTTCGATGCTGCGCGAGCGCGCCATGGTGACGGCGTGGTCGTAGCCAGTGCCGCCCTCGGCAGTCGTCAGATAATACCAGCCGTTGCGCTTGAAGAGATGCGGTCCCTCGACGAGGCCGAGCGGGCTGCCGGCGAAAATGTTGCGGATCGAACCTATCAACGCCTGCGTCGCCGGATCCCATTCCTGCAGGAGGATGCCGTCGAAGGCGGGCGATTTTGGCGAGCCGCCGAAGCTCTCGGTGCGGTGGTTCCACTGCATGTTGACGAACCACTTGCGGCCGTCGTCGTCGTGGAACAGCGAGGGATCGAAGCCCGAGGAATTGACATAGACGGGCTCGGACCATTCGCCCTCGATCGAGGGTGACGTCACGATGTAATTATGCGCATCCTTGAAATTGCCGTCGAAGCGTTTGACGTCGGTATAAACAAGCCAGAACTGCCCGTCGGCATGGGAAAGACACGGCGCCCAGATGCCGCAGCTATCGGGATTGCCGCGCATGTCGAGCTGTGATCTCCGCTCCAGCGGCCGGCGCACCAGCGTCCAGTTCACCAGGTCGCGCGAATGGTGGATCTGGACGCCGGGATACCATTCGAAAGTCGAGGTGGCGATGTAATAATCGTCGCCGACGCGGCAGATAGACGGATCGGGATTGAACCCCGGCAGGATGGGATTGCGGATCATGAGAGCGGCCTCCTCCGAGTGGCGGGTATTTGCTGCACGTACATCAATTTATAGCAGAAAAGAGCCCGGGAGGCTTTCCTCCCGGGCCTGATGTGATTATGCGCGTTCAGCCGACTTGGCCCAGAGATTGATGTCAGCCTCGCGGGCGTAGACGTCGATCTCGGCAAGCTCCTCGGCGGTGAAATCGAGATTATCCAGCGCCTTGACGCAATCGACGATCTGCGATGAGCGGCTGGCGCCGATCAGCGCCGAGGTCACGCGGCCGCCGCGCAGCACCCAGGCGATTGCCATCTGCGCCAGCGTCTGGCCGCGCTTTTCGGCAATCCCGTTCAGCTTCTTGATATTGTCGATGATCGAGGGACGGATGAAGTCGCGCTTCAGGAAGTGGTTCTGCGCAGCACGGCTGTCTTCCGGAATGCCGGCGAGGTACTTCGTCGTCAGCATGCCCTGGGCGAGCGGCGAGAACACGATCGAGCCCATGCCGACGTCATCGAGCGTATCGAGCAGCTTGTCGTCCTCGACCCAGCGGTTGAGCATGGAATAGCTCGGCTGGTGGATCAGGCAGGGCGTGCCGAGAGCCTTGAGGATGGCGGCTGCTTCGCGAGTGCGCTGCGAATTATAGGAGGAGATGCCGACATAGAGCGCCCGGCCGGAGCGGACGATGTAGTCGAGCGCGCCGCAGGTCTCCTCCAGCGGCGTCTCCGGGTCGAAGCGGTGTGAATAGAAGATGTCGACATAGTCGAGGCCCACGCGCTTCAGGCTCTGGTCGCAGGAGGCGATCAGATACTTGCGGCTGCCCCATTCGCCATAGGGTCCTGGCCACATGTCGTAGCCGGCTTTCGAAGAGATGATCAGCTCGTCGCGGAGCCCGGAAAATTCGGTCCGCAGGATCTCGCCGAAGGCCGTCTCAGCGCTGCCGGGAGGCGGGCCGTAATTGTTGGCGAGATCGAAATGGGTGATGCCAAGGTCGAAGGCCGTGCGGCACATGTCGATCTTGCGGTCATGCGGCGTATCACCACCGAAATTGTGCCAGAGGCCGAGGGAGACGGCCGGCAGCTTCAGGCCGGAACGACCCGTGCGGTTATATTTCATTTTCGAATAGCGGTCTGCGGCCGGTTGCCAGCTCATGAAACTCTCCTTCGTATAATATCCGTGTAGTCGTTATGCGACATCCAGGCTTAAGACCGCGTCGGCGCCTGCCCCTCATCCGCCTGTCGGCACCTTTGCCGGGGTCGAGCGCCACTGGTCTCGACCCGTCCCTCGGACCCCCGTAAACGGGGCGAAGGGACATGCCGCCCCGCCTTCCCCAACCTCAACCTCGGCGTTGCGTTTGGCACGTCCCCTCTCCCCGTTTTTACGGGGAGAGGGTTAGGGTGAGGGGCAGCCATCGGCACGAACCGGACGGCCGTGGGGCAGGCCCGAGGATGACGACACTATTGGAGCAAGCGCGCCGACAGGGCAAGCCCACGGCGCGCGTCATCTCTACCGCAACAGCGCCTGCGCTTCTTCGATGCCAAGCGCGGCCGGCTGCGTACAGGTCGTCGTCAGGTCGATGAAACGGCCCTCCTCGCCCGACTTCAGGATCGAGGTCATGACGTCGACGCCGTGCAGCGTGCGGTCGAGCGAGCAGCGGGCGTCGCGGCCCTCGATCAGCGCGGTCACCATGTCGGCAAGACCGGCCGTGCGGTAGTTGGCGCGCGCGCCGTTCGGGTTCTCCTGGTTGATCTTGCCGAACGGATGCTCCCAGGCCTCGAGCGGCTTGATGTCCTTGTCGCGGCCGCTTGCCTCGACGGTGCCGCCGAAGAAGTTCGGGTCCGGCACATAGAGCGAGCCGTCCGTGCCGTAGAGCTCCATATTGGCATGGCGATGCGACCACACGTCCCAGCTCGCCGTCAGCGTCACCGTGGCGCCGCTGACGAATTCGAGCAGTGCCTGGATCGTTGTCGGCGTCTTCACAGGGATGATTTCGCCGTGACGCGGTTGGCTGGTGATCGTCCGGGTTGCCGATGCCATGGAAGTCATGGCGCCGACGCGCTTCACCGGGCCGATCAGGTTGATCAAGTTGGCGACATAATAAGGCCCGAGATCGAGGATCGGGCCGCCGCCGGGCAGGAAGAAGAAATCAGGATTCGGATGCCACATCTCCATGCCGGGGCTCATGACGTAGCAGGCGCCTGATGTCACTCGACCGATGCCGCCGTCGTCGATGAACTTGCGGGCGAGCTGATGGGCGCCACCGAGGAAGGTATCGGGCGCGCAGCCGACGGCAAGGTTCTTCGCCTTGGCGATGCGGCGAAGCTCCTCGCCCTGCTCCAGCGAAAGCACCAGCGGCTTTTCCGAATAGACGTGTTTTCCGGCCTCGAGGATCGCCTTCGACACCGGAAAATGCGCGTCCGGGATCGTCAGGTTGACGACGACGTCGATCTCGTCATTGGCGAGAAGCGCGTCGATCGTCTGCGCCCTGACGCCATATTCCTTGGCGCGGGCCTCGGCGGCCTGCACGTTGATATCGGCGCAGGCCAGCACCTTCAGCCCCTTGAAGAGCGGTGCAAGCGAAAAGTAGGTGGTGGAGATGTTGCCGCATCCGATGATGCCGACGCCAAGTTCCCTGGTCATGATGTGCCTCAATAGGTCTGGAAGGATGCGATCGAGCGGCTGATGTTGCGGTCGATATCATTCGGGTTGTCATGTTCGACGACGTAGTGCTTGGCCTTGGTGGCGCGGAGCGCCGTCATCAGCTTCGCCCATTCGACCTTGCCGTGGCCGACATCGGCCCAGCCGCCCTCATCCGTCGCTTCGCCGGCCGGCGCGATGTCCTTGACATGCACAGCGGTGATGCGCGGCCCGAGCTTCTCGATCCAGGCGAAGGGATCGGCGCCGCCGCGGATGACCCAGGCGATGTCGGCTTCCCAGGAAATGTCGGGCGCGCCTTCGAAGATGCGCTCGATCGGCCGCGAGCCGTCCTGCAGCTTGAAGAATTCGAAATCATGATTGTGCCAGCCGAATTCATAGCCGGCATCCTTGTAGGGCTTGCTCATCTCCTGCAGGCGCTTGCCGAAGGCAACCCAGCCGGCGGCGTCAGCCGGGCGCTCGTCGGCGCCGATATGCGGCGCATAGATCGAATCCATGCCGAGGATCTTGGCAATGTTCAGTGATTTCTGAACTTCCTTCTCCAGGAAATCGGGGCTGAAATGGCCGGTCGCCATGACCAGGCCGTTCTTGTCGAGATCGGCGCGAAGGCTCTTCAGTCCGGCATCGTCGGGATCGGCATAGATGCCGCCGAAACCCTCGACTTCGGCATAGCCCGCCTTGCCGAGCTTTTCGAAAATCGCCGAATAAGGCTGGAAGTTGCGCGCGCTGTAGAGCTGGTAGCTGAGTTTCGTCATTATGGTCTCCTTGGGCCTCGTGCCCATTCTTTCAAGGATCAATTCGCCGACTGGCAGGAATGCAGGTCGTAGAACCGGAATTCCGGCAGCCCGCCGCTTGCAAGCGGCGCTGCCGGGGTGAAGGTGATGCGGCGGCTCTCGTCGGCCGCAAGATCGAAGGCGTTGTCGGAATATTTGCCGTCCGTCTCGCTCTCGATCATCACGAAGAGCGCAAGTCCCCTGGCGGTGACGTTGATATCGACCGCGCCGCTCGCCTCGACATATTCGTGAGTGACACCAAGCCCGGAGGGCTCAAGCTCCAACGCCTTGTAGGTGCCGTTGACATAATGCCCCTCGCCGCCCATGCCGTTCGACGCGGTGAAATTCCAGGCAAGCAGCGTTCCCTCAGGGATATCGGAGATGTCGATCGTCGCAGCCGTTACCGCCGCATCCGGCGAGCACACGGCCTGCACGTCTTTCAGGTGCTTGCGCTCGCCCTTCGTCGTCAGGATCGAGATCGAAAGATCGACGCTGACATCGGCCAACGTGTCGTTGACAAGCGAGAAGCGGATCGTCTTGCCGTCGTCCGAGGGGATGGCAGCGATTGCGACCGGCTGGAAAAAGCGCTTGACGAGATAGTGCATCGCCTTCCAGCGGCCGCCATAATCGAGGCTCGACCAGGAGGCGACCGGCCAGGTGTCGTTGAGCTGCCAGTAAATCGTGCCCATGCAATGGGGTTTCAGCGACCGCCAGTATTCCACAGCCGTCTTGATCGCCAGCCCCTGCTGGATCTGGGAGAGATAGACGAAATTCGGGAAATCCTTGGGAAAGCGGAAATAGCGGAACATCGTGCCGGCGATGCGCTCGTTGCCGCCGGCATTCTTCTGGTGCAGCTCCATCACGGGGGAAGCGACGTTCATGTCTTTCTCCTCGGCATAGGTCCTGATGACGGGCAGCGAGGTATAGGACTGGAAGCCGAACTCCGAGCAGAAGCGCGGGCGCACCGAACGATAATTGTCGAACGATTTGTTCTCGTGCCAGACCGACCAGTAATGCATGTCGCCGGAGCCATCGGCATGCCAGGCATCGCCGAAATCGAGATAGCCGGAAGCCGGGCTCGACGGCCACCAGAGCGCGCCGGGCAGCGCCTTCTTCACCGCCTGCTCGATGGTGCGGTTGAGGCGGTCATAGGAGACGAGGTAGCGGTCGCGATCCTTCCGCGATTCCTCGAACCAGGTCAGCGCGCCCACCAGCTCGTTGTCGCCGCACCAGAGCGCGATCGAAGGATGCGAGGAAAGCCGGCGCACCTGGTAATCGACCTCGATGGTCACATTGTCGAGGAAGTCCTCGGTCGAGGGATAGAGGTTGCAGGCGAACATGAAGTCCTGCCAGACCATCAGGCCCAGCCGGTCGCAGAGATCGTAGAAATGATCCTGCTCGTAGAAGCCGCCGCCCCAGACACGGATCATGTTCATGTTGGCGGCTTTGGCCGATTGCAGCAGGTCCTCGGTCTTTTCAGGCGAAGAGAGCGAATAGAGGGCGTCGGCCGGGATCCAGTTGGCGCCGCGGCAGAAGATCTCGCGGCCGTTGACCTTGAAGGCGAAGCGGCTGCCTGATGCATCCGGCGTGGTGATCAGCTCGATGGTGCGAAGGCCGATCTGCCTGGTCACCACCTCATCGGACAGCTCGACGGAAAGCGCGTAGAGCGCCTGTTCGCCGCTGCCGGAGGGCCACCAGAGCCGCGGCTCGTCGATATGGAAGAGATGGTTGACATCCGTCTCGCCCTTGACGCCGACATCGAGGCGCACGCGCTCGCCGTCGAGGTCGAAATAGACCTGGGCGATGCCGGCATGCTTGGAAAACAGGTTCGCCGTGACCGTAAGATCGACCGAGCCGTCGTTGTTGTGGGTCTGGCGGGTGACGACATGTTCGATGCGCGCCGTTTCCAGCTTGCGTAGCGCAATCGTGCCGTAGAGGCCGAGCGGCGCAATGGCGATATTCCAGTCCCAGCCGAAATGGCATTGCGGCTTGCGCAGCATGTTGCCGTCAGGGATCGGCGAATTGCCGGTGCTGTAGGGAATATAGAAGGGCTGCTGCTTCTGCCGCTCGGCACCAACGGCGACATTCGAGGCAAAGACGATGCGGATGACGTTGTCGCCCGCTTTCAGCATGCTCGATACATCAGGCCGGTAGCGGCGGAAGCTGTTGTCGGCTTCGAGCGCCAGAAAGCCGTTGACGTGAACGCTGGCCACCGTGTCGAGATAGTCGATATCTAGATACCAGTCGCCCTCGGCCTCCTGAAGCGTGAAGCTGCGCTCGACCGCCCATTCGCGCTCGGCGACCCACTGCACCTTCTCCTCGTTGCGACCGAAATAGGGATCGGGAATGAGCTTCGCCCGGTGCAGCGCCGTATGCACATCACCCGGCAGCGCGATCGATGTCCGGATTTCGCCATCGACGGAGGTGAGCTGCCACGAACCGGAAAGGTCGATGCTGGAGGGGGTCGGTTGTTGCGTCACGATGTCATTTCCGATTTACGTTTTTGAAAAGGACGGCGTTTGCTCGCCGTCCGATAGCTGTCGTTGGTCAAAGGCGCCCCCTCGCCCCCGCTCCGTCATCCCAGGGCTTGACCCGAGGATCCACTCCGCGTCCACCTGCAGGCAGGCATAGATCCTCGGCACAAGGCCGAGGATGACGGAGAGCGCGGTTGGCTTTCTCGCCAAACTCGCCCCGGCCCGATGACCCCGCCGCAGAACCTTCTAGAGACGCAACTCGCTCTCGGCATCGAAGACCGAGGCGACAGTCATGTCGAAGCTGAGCTTCACCTTGGCGCCGACATTGAAGCGGCGCGCGCCGTTGACACGTACCGACATCGTGTGACCGGCATGTTTCAGCCACAGAAGATTGTCCGCGCCCATCGGCTCCTCGATATCGACGGTGGCGTCGTGCTCTTCGCCGCCGGTGTTCTCGTTGACCTTGATATGCTCGGGGCGAACGCCGAGCACCACCTTGCGGCCGGGTTGCAGCGTCTCGGAGGCGTCGTAGCCGGCAAGCGAGAAGTTGACGCCGTTGGCCGTAAAGGCAATGCCGTCGCCCGACTGGATGAGTTTGCCGCGCAGGAAGTTCATCGACGGCGAGCCGATGAAGCCGGCGACGAAGAGATTGCGCGGCCGGTTGTAGATCGTCGTCGGGTCGTCGAGCTGCTGGATGATGCCGCTCTTCATGATGGCGATGCGGTCGGCGAGCGTCAGTGCCTCGATCTGGTCGTGGGTGACGTAGATCATCGTATTCTCAAGCGACTGGTGCAGGCGCTTGATCTCGACGCGCAGTTCCGAGCGCAGTTTGGCGTCGAGGTTGGACAGCGGCTCGTCGAACAGGAAAACATCAACGTCGCGCACCAGCGCCCGGCCGATCGCCACTCGCTGGCGCTGGCCGCCGGAAAGCTCGGCCGGCTTGCGCTTCAGGAGCGGCTGGATCTGCAGGATCTCGGCCGCACGCGCCACGCGCTTGTCGATTTCGGCCTGCGGCACCTTGGCGACCCGAAGGCCGAAGGAGAGGTTCTTTTCAACAGTCATCTGCGGATAGAGCGCATAGGACTGGAAGACCATGCCGATGCCGCGGTCCTTCGGCTCTTCCCAGGTGACGTTCTTGCCCTTGATGAAGATCTGCCCTTCGGAAGCGTCGAGCAGGCCGGCGATGCAGTTGAGCAAGGTCGACTTGCCGCAGCCCGACGAGCCGAGCAGCACCAGGAATTCGCCGTCGTTGATGTCGAGATTGAGATCCTTCAGCACGCTGACCGATCCGAAGTTCAGCGACAGATCCTTGATGGAGACGCTCGCATTGGAGACACTGGAATTCATGTTCATGTGATCACCCCTTCACTGCGCCGGCGGCGATGCCGCGTACGAAAAGTCGCCCGGAGACGAAATAGACGATCAGCGGCACCAGGCCGGTGAGGATCGTTGCTGCCATGTTGACGTTGTATTCCTTCACGCCCTGAACGGAATTGACGATGTTGTTGAGCTGCACGGTCATCGGATAGGTATCCGGCCGGGTGAAGACCACGCCGAACAGGAAGTCGTTCCAGATGCCGGTCACCTGCAGGATCATCGCCACGACGAAGATCGGCAGCGACATGGGCAGCATGATCTTCAGGAAGATCTGCCAGAAGCCCGCCCCGTCGACGCGCGCCGCCTTGAACAGCTCTTCCGGCAGCGACACGAAGTAGTTGCGGAAGAGCAGCGTCAGGATCGGCATGCCGAAGATCGAATGCACGATGACGAGGCCGGTCAGCGTGCCATAGATGCCGATTTCGCGCAGGATGATGACGATCGGATAGATCATCACCTGATAAGGAATGAACGCACCGATGATGAGGATCGAGAAGAAGAGCTCGGATCCCTTGAAGCGCCAGTTTGCCAGCGCATAGCCGTTCACCGAGGCGATCGCGATCGAGATGATGACGGACGGCACCGTGATACGCACCGAATTCCAGAAACCGCGCGACAGGCCATCGCAGTTGAGGCCGGTGCAGGCCTCCGCCCAGGCCTTCACCCAGGGTTCGAAGGTGACCTCCATCGGCGGCGAGAAGATGTTGCCGAGACGAATTTCCGGCATGCCCTTCAGCGACGTCACGACCATCACGTAGAGCGGCAGTAGATAATAAAGCGCCGCCACGATCAGCGTGCCGTAGAGCATGATATTGCGCCCCGACAGCGCAGGGCGCGGCCTCGCGCCCCTTGGGCCTTCGCCGAGTTTCGGCGCGACCGCGTCGCTAGCGGCTGCAGTGGTGTTGAGGGTCTCGATATTAGCCACGCTTGCGCCCTCCTCCGAATTCGAGATAGGCCCACGGAACGATGATGATCGCGACCGTGACCAGCATCATGGTCGATGCGGCGAAGCCCTGCCCCAGGTTCTGCGCCTGGAACATGTAATCGTAGACGTATTTGGCCGGCACTTCCGAAGAGATACCGGGCCCGCCCGACGTCTGCGCCACGACGAGGTCGTAGACCTTGACGATGCCGGAGGCGATGATGACGATCGTCGTGATGAAGACCGGCCGCATCATGGGGATGACGATGAAGAGATAGGTTCTCCACATCGGAATGCCGTCAACGCGCGCAGCCTTCCAGATGTCCTCGTCGATGCCGCGCAGGCCGGCAAGCATCAGGCACATGACGAGCCCCGTTCCCTGCCAGAGCGCCGCGATCAGAATGCCGTAGATGACGATCTCTGGCGTATAGAGCGGATTGAAGGTGAAGCTCGTCCAGCCGAGCGAGCGCACGACCGACTGCACGCCGAAATCCGGGTTCAGAATCCATTGCCAGACGAGGCCCGTCACGATGAAAGACAGCGCGAAGGGATAAAGGAAGATGGTGCGGAAGGTGTTTTCGAAGCGGATCTTCTGGTCCATCAGCGCGGCGAGCATAAAACCGATGACCAGGCTGAAGATCAGCGACAGGACGCCGTAGAGCGCAAGGTTCTCGATCGCCGTCACCCATCGCGGCGCCGCCCAGAGGCGCTCATACTGTTCGATGCCGACAAAGCTCAGCCGCGGAAGCAGCTTGGAATTCGTAAAGGAATAAAAGACCGTCCAGAACGTGCCGCCGACAAAAATCACCAGCGCTGTCAGGATCATCGGAATGGACGCAATCTTGGCATTCAGATTGCGCAGTAACTTGTTTGGCCGGCCTGCTTGCGCTTGACCCGTCATGAACACTTCTCCTCACATCGCAGCTGCGACCCGTGATAAAACGGCGTGGCCGCCTTCCACCCCTGTCCCGGGATCCGCCGGCAGTGCCGGAAAGACCACCGAAAAACGTCCGGGAGGATCCGGCTCCGGGGAGCCGGATCGCAAGGGCAGCGAATCTGCCGATCAGTCAGCCGAAGCGATGATCTTGGCAAAACGCTTCTGGGCGTCTTCCGGCGTCATCGACGGATTGGCGAAGAATTCGGAGAAGAGGTCTTCCTTCTGCTTCTGGCTGTCGGCCGAAAGCAGCTGGTCGGTGCCCTGGATCACGTTGCCCTTCGCCAGGATGTCGAGACCCTTCTTCATGCAGTCGTTGGCGGCGGCGAGATCGACGTCGGCGCGAACCGGCAGCGAGCCCTTCTTCAGGTTGAAGGCAACCTGGGTCTTGGGATCGAGCAGGGTTTTGGCGAGCACGGCCTGCGCCTTGGACTTTTCCGGGTCCTTCAGCAGCGGGAAGTAGAAGGCATCACCGTTGGTCGAGATGATCTCGTTCACGCCGAGGCCTGGCAGGCAGGTATAATCCTTGCCGGCAACCTGCTTGGCGACCTGGAATTCGCCCTGCGCCCAGTCACCCATGATCTGGCCGCCGGCCTTGCCCGTAATGACGAGGTTGGTCGCCTGGTTCCAATCCTGGACGTTGCTGCCCTTGGACATCTTGCGGGCGTCGTCGGCGGCCTTGAAGACCTTGGCGATCTCAGGGCCAGCGGCAACTTCCGCGTCCTTGTCCTTGAACACCTTGTTGAAGACGTCTTTACCGGCGACGGCGACCATCAGCACGTCGAAGGCGCCTGTCGCCTGCCACGGCTGACCACCGACGGCGAGCGGAATGATGCCTGCCTTTTCAAGAGCCGGAGCGGCGGCGACGAACTCGTCCCAATTCTTCGGAACCGGGACGCCGGCCTTCTTGAAGGCCGCGTTCGAAAGCCACAGCCACTGCCAGGAATGGATGTTGACGGGAGCGCAGTAGATCTTGCCGTCGATCGTGCAGGAATCGAGCAGGCTCGACGGACGAACGATGTCCTTCCAGTGCTCGGCGGTCGCGACATCGGTCAGGTCGCGCATCAGCCCGGCCTGAACGAGTTCCTCTGCCTGGCGGCCGTGGTTGAACTGGGTGGCGCCCATCGGGTCGCCGCCGGTGATGCGGCTGATCATGATCGGACGCGCGGTGCCGCCGGAACCGGCGATTGCGCCGTCCACCCAGTGGTTGCCGGTGGCATCGAATGCCTTCGCCAGCTCGGCGACGGCTGCGGCTTCGCCGCCTGAGGTCCACCAATGCGTGACTTCGAGATCGGTGGCGCTGGCGGCACCAAGCGGAAGCGCTGCCGAAGCGGCAAGCATGGCCGCCATCATACGGATTTTCATGAGTTCTCCTCCCTCACTGAAACGTTGCCGGAAAAACTTAGATCAATCGATTTCCCCACGCAACTGCCCGCCTGTAAATTTTTCCTTAAAGATCGATATTACTACTTATAACTGTTTCCGTTCGGATCGCCGCGCTCGCCAAACTAGCAGCCGTAAAGGCTACTTCGCATATGCGATATCGATCCAATAAATTGAAAATAAACAATAAATTTTGCAGCGTAACTTCATCCCTCATATTGCCCGTTTCGCAAGTGCAGAAAAACCGGGTAAAAAATCGCGATTCAACCTATGCGGATGATGCTGCGATGCACGCAAGAAAAAACACTCGACATTTCTACTGTATCGTTACAGATTGACCTCCTTAGGGAGGCGCGATTTTGGTAGGCTGCGGGCTTACCGCGCTTGAAAAAGCCTCTATAAGCGAGACCAATTCGCGCGAGGCAGGCCTAGAGGGATGGAAAACAAGGGAAATTTCGGACAAGCGGCATCGGCGCCGGTGACGCGCGAGCGCCCGACACTGAAGACGATCGCCTTCATGACCGGCCTTGGCGTGACCACGGTATCGCGGGCGCTGAAGGATGCGCCCGATATTGGGGCGGAAACCAAGGAGCGGGTGCGCATGGTCGCCCGCCAGCTCGGCTACCAGCCGAACAGGGCGGGTGTGCGCCTGCGCACCGGCAAGACCAACGTCATCGCCCTCGTCCTCAGCATCGACGAGGAGATCATGGGCTTCTCGAGCCAGATGGTCTTCGGCATCTCCGAGGTGCTGTCCGGCACCCCCTATCATATCGTCGTCACCCCGCATTCCCACAGCAAGGACCCCATGCTGCCGGTGCGTTACATTCTTGATACCGGTTCTGCCGACGGCGTCATCATCTCCCGCATCGAGCCGGACGATCCGCGCGTACGGCTCCTGACCGAGCGCGGCATGCCCTTCGCCACCCACGGGCGCACCGATGCGGGTCTCACCCACCCCTTCCACGATTTCGACAACGAGGCCTTCGCCCATCAGGCAGTGGAGCGGCTCGTCAAGCGCGGCCGGCGGCGCATCGCCCTGCTGCAGCCGCCGAGTAAGCTCACCTACTACGCCCATATCCGCATCGGTTTTCAGACCGGCCTGCATGATTACGGCGCCGAAGAAGTTCCGCTACGCGTCAACACCGACGCGCCGCTCGCCGATATTCGCGATGTCGTCGAGGTGATGATGCGCTCGGCGAACGCCCCCGACGGCATCGTCTGTTCAGCCGGCAGCGCGGCCATCGCCGTCAATGCCGGCATCGAGGCCGCCGGCAAGGCGGTCGGCCGCGATCTCGACATGGTCTCGAAGCAGTCCGTGCCGATCCTCAACTGGATCCGCCCCGAGATCATCACTGCCCAGGAAGACGTGCGCCAGGCCGGCCGCGAAATGGCCAAAGCCGTCATCGCCCGCATCGACGGGGTGGAGCCGGAACTGCTCCAGAGCATCAGCCAGCCGGTCTGGCCGGAGGGCGGCAGGTAGCGCGATCGTAGGAAGCGTCTAAGCCGGACGGCAACTGACGAAACAACGCTACCGGCAGGCGATGGCGCGAGCGGCATCGGCTCGAAAAAGCCAAGATTGCCCCACATCTCATAAGGAGAATAACGGGGATATCGACGGGATGCAGCAGAGCGGCGTGCCTTATTTCAGCCAGTGGGAAACACCCGGCATGACGCTGCCGGTGCTTGCCGAGGGAACGCAGGCGCTGCTCGGCGATCCGCTCTGGCGCCATTCGGGAGCCGACACGATCGAGGAATATGCGCGCTGGGCGGTGAATGTCTGCGGCATGGCCTGCCTGAAGATGATCCTTGCCGCCCGCGGCGAGATCCATCCGACCCTCGAGCTTGCCCGCGCCTGCACTGCCTATGGCGGTTACGTCGTCAACGAAATCGACGCCTCGATCAAGGGGCTGATCTATGCACCCTTCGTTCGCTTCGCGAGCGAGCGCTTCGGGCTCGGCGCAGAGATAATGACCGGGGTTACGACATCCGCCATTCCCGATCTCCTGTCGAAGCGGCGCTTCTTCATCGCTTCAGTGAATTCGGGCATCCGCTGGCCGGAGCGCGAGCCGCCATCGAAAGGCGGGCATCTCGTGCTGGTGACATCAGCCTCACCGGAGACGATCCGCTTCCACAATCCGTCCGGCCATGACGAGGCGAGCCAGGCCGACGTCACCCTTCCCCTTGCCGTCTTCGATCGTTTCTTTGCGGGTCGCGGCATATCGATCGAAGCCTGACCCTTTCAACTGCAGATCATCAGGAGGTTTCATGACCCCTTCCCCCAACAGGCTGCGCATCGCCGTGCTTTTCGGCGGCCGCTCGGCCGAGCACGAGGTTTCCATCCTTTCGGCGACCAATGTCATGGGCGCGCTGAATCCCGAAAGATATGACGCCGTTCCCATCTTCATCACCCGCGAGGGGCAATGGCTGCTGAGCAGCTTCGAGGATGGCGCGTTGGCGACACCTTCGTCAGGCACGGAAGTCTGCCTCGTCCCGGGCGGCCGCGGCCGAATGCTGGCGATGTCAGCCTATGGCGCGCCGCATGAGCTTCGAGGGATCGACATCCTCTTTCCCGTACTCCACGGCCCGCACGGCGAAGATGGGTCGGTGCAGGGTGTGGCGGAGGTGGCGCGCGTGCCGCTCGCCGGCTGCGGCATCCTCGGTTCGGCCGCAGCGCTCGACAAGGATATCGCCAAGCGCCTGCTGAGGGCGGCGGGCCTGCCGGTGGCACGCGCCGTGACGATCCATCAGGGTGCCGTTCCTCCGCTCGCCGCGCTCGACGCTGAACTCGGCCTGCCGCTCTTCATCAAGCCGGCGCGACAGGGTTCGTCCGTCGGCGTCGCCAAGGTCCATGCCAGCCAGGAGTTCGCGGCAGCGCTGGAGCAAGCCTTCCGCCATGATCGCACCCTGCTGGCCGAGGAATTCATCGCCGGCCGCGAGATCGAATTCAGCGTGCTGGAGGCGACCGACGGAAAGCTCTTCGTCTCACGCCCGGGCGAAATCGTACCGGCGGAAAGCCACGGCTTCTACAATTACGACGCCAAATATATCGACGAGAATGGCGCCGCATTGAAAGTGCCCGCCGACCTGCCGCCGGAGGTCGAGGCCGACATGCGTGATATGGCCGCCAAGGCGTTCCGGGCCGTCGGCTGCGACGGCATGGCGCGCGTCGATTTTTTCCTGACGTCCGACATGCGCTTCGTCATCAACGAGCTCAACACCATTCCCGGCTTCACCGATATCAGCATGTATTCCAAGGCGATGGCGGCAAGCGGCATCAGCTACGCCGAGATCATCGACCGATTGGTGGACCACGGCATGGCGCGCGCCGACCGAGCAGGCTGATCATGAACAGGCTGGTCCTGATTTCGGGATGCTCCGGCGGCGGAAAATCGACGCTCCTTACGGAGCTTGGCCGCCGTGGCCATACGATCGTCGAAGAGCCCGGCCGGAGGATCGTCAAACAGGAGCTCGAGAGCAATGGCACCGCCCTGCCCTGGGTCGATTCGGCGGCCTTCGCCCGCCGCGCGATCGAGATGGCGATAGCCGATCACACGGCGAGCGGAAGGGCCGGCTGGACGTTTTTCGATCGCGGGCTGATTGATGCTGCCTCAGCGCTTCAGTATCTGACAGGAGAACCGGCCCTGGAAAGACTGAGCGCTGCCCACCGCTATAACAGAAGCGTTTTTCTCACGCCGCCATGGCCCGAGATCTACACCACCGATCCCGAGCGCCGCCATAGCTTCGAAGAAGCGGTTGCGGAACATGACCGGCTCCTCGCGACCTATCCGGCACTTGGCTACGAGGTTGTCGTGCTGCCGAAAATCACGGTCGCCGACCGGGCGGATTTCATCCTCGATCGCTTGAGGGCGAATTAGTCGCGTTTAGGCAGCTGGCCTATCAGCGCCGGCGAAAGACGCACCACTGAAACGACTGCCGGCCCCTGCCGGGCGTCGTATGCTCTTCCCGCCAGTCGCGTTCGAGCGCGAAGGCGGAGCCGAATTCCACCGCGAGGGCGGCTGCGTCGTAACGCTGGACCGGCAGACCGCTGCAGCGTTCAGGCCCGTCAGGTGCGAAGGTCGCGATGATGACGACGCTGCCCGGCGCCGTACCGGTTTCGAGCGCATGGCGATAGGCGAGCCGCTGCTGCGGCTCGGTGAGGAAATGAAAAACGGCGCGGTCGTGCCAAACATCGTAGCGCCGGCCGGGTCGCCATTCGGTGACATCAGCCACGATCCAGGCGACCCGGGTGGCATCACCCTGCAGCCGCCCCTTGGCGACATCCAATGCCGGCGCGGCAATATCGAGAACGGTGAGGTCGGCCCAGCCGCGTTCGATGAGGCAGTCGACAAGGCTCGACGCGCCGCCGCCGACATCGATCAGCGCTACCGTCGCCGGCAGTTGCAAATCCTCAAGCGCCCGCAGCGAAGGCTCCGGCGTCGGCTGATACCAGCTGACACAGTCATTGGCTTTCGTGCGGTAGACCTCGTCCCAATGTTCCCGCTTCGTGACCATCGTCCGCTGTCCCTATTTCTTGATCAACATATAGGGGTTGAGCCATCTGCCACCAACCGCTCGCCGCCCGCGACCATGGCCTCAGGAAGCGAGGTGACGGTAGACGAGATCGTTGGGATCGGTTCGTGGCGCTGCGGGATCGAGACGCGCCCCCAGCCGTTCCGCAACGGCGATCGAGGCAGCGTTATCAGGCGCGATATAACTGACGAGCGACGGCAGCTTGAGCGTCGCGAAAGCCCAGCTACGCAACGCGGAGGCCGCTTCCGTCGCGTAGCCGCGGCCCTCATACCCGTCGTAGACGAACCATCCCAGCTCCTTTGCCGGAAAGAGCGGCCCATGATTGATCCCCACCTGGCCGACGCATTCGCCGGTTTCGGCAAGGTCGATCATCAGCGCCCCATGCCCGAAAAGCTGCCAGAGAGCGACATCATGGCAGAACATCCCCCAAGCCACACGCAGATCAAACGGGCCGCCCATGCCGACGGATCGCGGCGAGGCCATCAGCCGAGCATAAGCCTCGAAGTCGCCGATTTCGGGCATGCGGAGCGTCAGACGCTCGGTCCGGATGGTGATCGCACCGGTTTCGGACATGTCGTCGCCTTTCTGCTAGTTTTCGAACGCCGGAGCGAACCGAAGCATCCCGCTCGGTGCCGGCCCTCGAAAAACGATCCGCTGCACGAGCCGCGTTTCGAGATCGTGATATGTCAGCTGTCCGTCGCTGCTGAAACCCGCACCGCCGTAAACGTCGGGATTGCCGATCAGCGCGCATCCGCTCGCACCCATCTCCCGCAGCAATTCGAGCCCTCTGGCAATCAGCGCCCTGCCGATCCCCCGCCGCTGTCTCTCCGGCTTCACCGATATCGGACCCAGCCCGAACCAGCCGTCATGCACCCCGTCGATCGTCACAGCCGAATACGCGACATGCCCCAGGATCTCGCCCGCCTCTTCGGCAACCAGCGATATCGTCAGGTCGCCGCTCAAGCGAAGCCGCCGGATGATCTCCGCTTCTGTACCCTCGCTGTAGGGCATCGGCGTGAAGGCAGTCGTGGTCAGATCGTGGATCGCGTCGACATCTGCCGGCGTCTCAGATCGGATATGCATCTCTATCAACTCCTCGGCGCGATAGTCTGCAGATGCTATGCTGGGAAAGTCGAAGACCAACAAGCCAAGTTCTTCTAGCGGCAGCTGTGCCGCGACGCGACCTTCCGGGCTCCGCACGGCCGTCGGTCCCCAGGCGATGCGTCCGTCGCGCTCGCCCGTCACATCGGCCGATATCAGCCATAGGCCTGTTTCACGGCACCTTTCACCACGAACCGCGTTATGCCGCTCCTTCAATGTTTCCGCCCTGTCCCTTGGCATCATATTGTTGGAAAGGCACAGGATCAGGGATGCGCCGAGCGCGGCGATCTTCGCCGCCGCTTCGGGGAAGTTCGTGTCGTAACAGATGTTGATGCCGAAGCGGAGGCCATCGACGGCAAAAAGCGGGCTCTCCTTCCCGACTTGGAAGGCATGTTCGCCGCGCAACAGATGAGCTTTCCGATAGCGGCCGATGAGAACGCCACGCTCGACGACAACTGCTGTGTTGAACAATCGCCCCTCATCGATCTCGATCACCCCGAAGACCAACACCGGTCCCGATTTCGGCAACCGATCCAGGATCGCCGCGAATTCGGCCGATGCGAGATCGAGCGCAACGCGGCGCGCCGATGGTTCATCGGTGAGATAGCCCTGGAGAAATGCCTCGGGAAAAAGCAGCAGGGCAACGCCATCGGCCTCGGCAAGCGCCGAGACTTCAATGGCGTGATCCAGGGCCGCGTCGATATTCTCCCGGAATTCCAGCGTCTGCGCGGCAGCTATCCGAACGCTCCTCACCTTGATCTCCTTATTTGCGACGCACCCCACGAAAAAGCCCGGCGCGACGGCCGGGCTTCCTCGATGTCTTTTCAGCAAACCTCAGAAGGTCGAAGCACCGCTGCCCCAGGGGCCGTGGTGGAAGTCCTTGCCGTCCAGGCGGTCGAAGCCGTGGGCGCCGAAGAAGTCGCGCTGGGCCTGGATGAGGTTGGCGGTTCCCCTGCCCTGGCGGTAGGCGTCAAAATAGGTGAGCGCCGAGGTCAGCGCCGGCACCGGCAGGCCAGCCGAAATGGCGGCGGCGACGACGCGGCGCAGCGCCGGGATCGATTCCTTGACCATTTCCGAGAAGGCGGGCGTCACGATCAGGTTGGCAGCATCCGGCGCCTTGGTGAAGGCCGAGGTGATCTCGTCGAGGAACTGCGAACGGATGATGCAGCCGGCGCGCCAAATACGGGCGATCGTCGGCATCGGCAGCGACCAGTTGAACTCGCGCGATGCTTCCGCCATCACGGCAAAGCCCTGCGCATAGGCGCCGATCTTGGCGGCGAAAAGCGCCAGTTCCAGGTCCTTGTTGAGTTCTGGGCCGTAGGCGATCGGGAAGGATACGGCCTGCGTGCCGAAGATCTTCTCGGCGGCTTCGCGCTCAGACTTCATCGAGGAGAGGCTGCGGGCGGCGACCGCGGCTTCGATCGCCGTTGCCGGAATGCCCATGTTCTGCGCCTCGATCGCCGACCACTTGCCGGTGCCCTTCTGACCCGCCTTGTCGAGGATCATGTCGACCATCGGACCGCCGGAGACGGGATCGGTCGCCGCAAGCACCTTCTCGGAAATCTCGATCAGGTAGGAGTTCAACCGGCCCTTGTTCCACTCGCCGAAGATGCCGGAGATATCAGAGGCGCTCTTGCCGAGGCCGTCGCGCAGGATGCCGTAGATTTCGGCGATCATCTGCATGTCGGCATATTCGATGCCGTTATGGATGGTCTTGACGAAATGGCCAGCGCCGTCATTGCCGAGCCAGGCGACGCAGGGCTCGTCATTGTAACGGGCGGCAATCGAGGTCAGCACCTTTTCGACGCGCTTCCAGGATTCCTCGGTGCCGCCGACCATGATCGAAGGCCCATGGCGCGCACCTTCCTCGCCACCGGATACGCCCATGCCGATGAAGGTCAGATCGGTATTCTTCAGGCGGTCGAAGCGGGCGACGGTGTCGCGGAAATTGGCGTTGCCGGCATCGATCATGATGTCGCCCTTGGAAAGATGCGGGCGCAGCAGCTCCATCTGCTGGTCGACGGCGTCGCCGGCCTTGATCATGATGATGATCGGGCGCGGCGGCCGGATCGCCTCGACGAATTCCTCGATGGTCTTGCAGGGAATGATCTGCTTTTTCAGATCGCCGGCGCTTTCGTAGAATTCGTCGGTTTTCTCCGGCGTGCGGTTGAAGACCGCGATTTTATTGCCTTTCTCCGCGATGTTGAGCGCCAGGTTGGAGCCCATGACCGCAAGGCCGATCAGTCCGATTTCTGCCTTTTCCACGACAAACCTCCGATGTGTCATTTGGACCGGTGTTGTGGCACTGTCTCGATCAAACGGCAAGTCTGGCAAGGGTCTAATCGGTTCGCAAAAACCGATGAAATGCAGCTTTGATGACCGGACTTGTCCGACAACCGCCGGCCGCAGCGTGATCGGCAGGCAGCAAATTTTCGCAAGCGACGTACCCGCAATGCCTTGTCGCATGTTATCATCAGCGCCTCGGGAGATCTCGCATTGGCATCGGGAAAATCAAAAGAAATGGCGATGCTCGCGGCCAGCGCCGGCCGCTACAGCGAATTCGCCCCGCCGCCGGCGCTGCGATGCCATTTCAGCCGCCTCTGGTCACACACGCTCCGCGACGGACCGCCGGCAAAGGTGGCGATCGTGCCGGACGGTTATTGCGACCTCCTCTGGATCGGCGGCCGCCTTGTGGTCGCCGGCCCCGACAGGACGGCGGCTTTTCCTGTCATCCGGCCGGGCACGACGGTCATCGGCGCACGGTTTGCGCCCGGCGCCGCAGCATCCTGGCTGAAGACGCCGCTTTCGGCGCTGGTCGGCCTTTCGGTGCCGCTCGCCGATATCGGTCGGAAGGACACGGCCGAATTCGAGGCGCGGCTCCAGGATTGTCCCGATCCAGCCGCCGCGGCGATGCTGTTTGCCCGTCTGCTCGAAGAGGCCGCAGGCGATGAAGAGGCGCCCGCCCGCGACGCCGCGGTGATCTTTGCCGCCGCCGACACAGGCCGCCAGGCCTCCGGCCTGCTCGGCATCAGCGAAAGGCAGCTGCGCCGCCGCTGCCACCATCATTTCGGTCACGGCGCCAAGACGCTGGAACGGATCCGCCGGTTCCAGCGTTTCCTCGATCTATGCCGCAGTTCGGACACGATGCCGCTTGCCTGTCTTGCGCTTGAAGCGGGCTTTGCCGACCAGGCCCATATGACGCGCGAGGTCGGCGAGCTCTCGACGCTGACGCCCACCGTCATTCTCGATCAGCTCGGCATGCGGAAAACATCCGGCGGACCGTTTTGTTCAAGACGCCGCCGGCCGGTCTGTTATTCCAGGGAAACGAGTTGCGAAGGACCTGCGAGCCATGCCGACAATGCCTGCGAAAATCGTCCACCGCTCCATCGAGCGCGATTGGCGCGACGTCTATGAGTTTGCCGGCAAGCCCGAGAACATGCCGCTCTGGGCCTCCGGTCTTGCAAGCGGTCTCGATCCCGACGGCGCCGACTGGATCGCCCACGGCCCGCTCGGCTCCGTCAAGGTGAGCTTCGTGCCCGCCAATGAATTCGGCGTGATCGACCACACGGTGACCATCGCGTCCGGCATAAGGGTTTATAATGCACTCCGCATCGTCCCGAACGGCGATGGCTGCGAGGTCATGTTCACGCTGCTGCGCCTGCCCGGCATGACCGACGCGCAGTTTTCCGCCGACGCCGCCCATATCGAGAAAGACCTCGCGATGCTGAAAGCCCTGATGGAGAGATAGATGGCCGAAAAATCAGAAAACCCCGAACACAACGACCGCCGCATCGATTATGTCGAATTCAACGTCGCCGACATCGCCGCCGCCAAAGCTTTCTACGGCTCGGCCTTCGGCTGGCGTTTCACCGATTACGGCCCGAACTACTGCGAATTCGACGACGGCCGGCTGAAGGGCGGCTTTACAGATTTTGGCCCCGTGCGGCCGGGCGGCCCGCTTGTTGTCGTCTATGCCAGGGATCTGGAAGAAGTGCTGACCTCGGTCCAAAAGGCCGGTGGCACGATCTGCCGGCCGATCACCGATTTCCCCGGCGGCCGGCGCTTTCATTTCCTCGACCATGACGGTTACGAACTTGCGGTCTGGGCGAGCGCCTGAGAAAGTCAGCCCTGGCTACTGCTCGATGTCTTCCATGACGAGAAGCGCGCCGATCACCGTGCCGCCTGCATCATGCAGCGGCGACATGCGACAGCGCACCTGCCGCGATCCGGCATCTTCGGTCGGCCGCTCGTAAATGTATTCGATCTGCTCGCCGGCAAAACAGGCGTCGAGCTTGTGCTTGGCGCATTGCGCAAACTGCTCCTCGCCGATGAATTCTGAAACATGGCGGCCGATCAGTTCCATCGGCTTCCTGTTGAGATGGGCGCTGTTGGCCGGATTGGAATAGAGATAGCGATAATCCCTGGTCAGTACCGCCACGCGATCCGGCAGGCTTTCGAGAATCACCGCGTTGAGGAACTGGCCATTGTCGGTGTCCGGCACATAGGCCGCCGGCGGCTCGACGCGCACGTCCTGCGGGAAAGGCCGCCAGTCCGGCGCATGCGTGCCGAAATAGCGCTCGAGCAGATAGGAAAGCACCGTCGTGTGTTCGGTCACGCTGGCGCTGTCGTCGGCGTCCCGAGCAATGAGATGGCTTACAAACTGAAGTTGCATATAAACTTCGAGAAGATTGTCTGCCCGACAGGCAAGGATAGCCTCCACCAGCGGCTCGACATGGCGGTCGAGCGCCGTGACGCGCTGGTCGTCACCCAGGCGTATGGCTTCCTCTATTTGCGTGCAACGCAAGGAAAAGGCTCGAAAAAGCTCCAGCAAGACGCTCCCCACTCCCAATTCCCAAGAGACGAGTCCACGACCGGAAACGCTGAATCTTTCGAAAAAACGCGGCCCTGCAGTAGACATTATTCGCGTCTTGGTGGTGACGGGTAACATGAAGCGTACGCCGTTTCAATCCGAGAGCACCTGCCGCTTTTCACCGCTGATAAATAAGGGTTGGCTTTTGTAAGAGAGCATGTCGCGCAAGACTGCGTCGTCGTTTTTACAGTAACGACATGTGTAAAAACAAAGACCTAAAGCGCGAGGAGCGAATCTGAAAGATTACGGCGCGCTTTAGGCAAGCGTCTTCTTGATGTGCCAGCGGTCGTGATACCACAGCCACTGTTCGGGATACTCCCGCACCCAGCTTTCCACTTTGTCATTGAGCAGCTGGGCGGCGGCCGGCAGGTCGAGATTGCCCTTGGCGTCGCGCGGCATATCAAGCCGCGGCTCAATTTCCAGCCTGTAGCGGTTTCCGGGCAACCGGATGCAGCGGGCCGGATAGACTTCGCAATTGAACTGGCGCACCAGCTTCGGCAGCAGCGGGTTGGTCTTCACGTCGCGCCCGAAGAAAATGCCCTTGAGCCCCTTGCGGAACTTCTGGTCGACGAGCACGCCCACGCCCTGCCCCGCCTCCAGCTGGCGGGCGAGCGCGAAAGAGGAGCCTGCATGCGAGGGCACCAGCTTGCCCATGCGCGCGCTCCTGAAATCGAACACCTTCTTGGCGATATAGGGATTGTTCGGCGGGCGGAAGAGCACGGTCACCGTCAGCCCGAAGGCCGCGCCCGCCACCGGCAGCAGCTCGAAATTGGCGGTATGGCCGGTAAAGACAATGAAGGGGCGCGGATTGTCCCGCAGGTCGAGGAAGATCGGAATGCCCGACACCTCCACCCTGCCCGGCTCCGATTTTTCAGGATCATAGTCGAACAGCTGGTCGAGGAAGACGTATTCGGCCGCCAGCCTGCCCATGTTGCCCCAGCTTCCAAGCGCGATCGCCTCGATCTCGGCCTCGCTCTTTTCAGGAAAGGCATTGCGCAGATTGGTCAGCATCAGCCTGTGGCGGCGGGTCAGCGGGCCGATGCGCCGCATCATCCGGTCGGCGAAGCGGATCGCGCCGTCGGCCGGAAACAGCTTGAGGAAATTCAGGAAGCCGAACATCACCTGCGCCACCAGCCATTGCTGGAAGTGCATGAGCGCCAGAACGATCCGGGTGATGAAAAGCTTCACTTGGGACTCAATCCATCTTCAGGATGATCTTGCCGAAGATCTGGCGCGATTCCATACGCTCCAGCGCTCGGTCGATATCGCTGAAGCTGACTTCGGTGTCGATGACGGGATGGACGAGCCCACGGCCCATCTTCTGCATGGCGTCGGCCATGTTTTCCATGCGGCAGCCGAAGGAGCCGAACAGCTTCAATTGCTGCTGGAAGAGCATCATCAGGTTCATCTCGGTGGAAACGCCGGAGGTCGAACCGCAGGTGACGAGCCGCCCGCCGCGCTTCATGCAGAGCATCGAGCCTGCCCAGGTGTCTTTGCCGACATGTTCGAAGACGACGTCGACGCCCTTCTTCTTGGTGAGCTTGCGCACCACGCCTTCGAAGCGGTCGGTGCGGTAGTTGATGACATGATCGGCGCCCAGCGCCTTTGCCTTCTCGATCTTGTCATCGGAGCCGACAGTCGTGATAACAGTGCAGCCGATCTTCTTGGCAAGCTGGATCGCCGCCGTGCCGATGCCGGAGCCGCCTGCATGGACGAGGATCGTTTCGCCGGGTTCGAGCTTGGCGTTGTCGAACAGCATGTGCTCGACCGTGCCGAAGGTGACGGGCGCAAGCGCCGCCCCGATCGCATCGACGCCGGGAGGAGCCGGAACGAGCAGGCGCGCCGGCAGGTTCACCTTCTCTTGCGCGAAGCCGTCGAGATGGAAGCCGTGCACGCCGGAGACATGTTCGCAGAGATTGTCGCGGCCTTCGCGGCACGGGCGGCAGAGGCCGCAGGTGCGCGCGCCATAGATCGAGACGAGCTGGCCTGGCAGGACGTTGGCAACGCCGGGACCGATCGCTTCGACGACGCCGGAGGCTTCCGCGCCGATGACGAGCGGCATCTTGCGCTTGGCAAACGCCATGCCGCGCCAGCCCCAGACATCGATATGGTTGAGCGCCACGGCCTTGACGCGCAACGTCACCTCGCCGGCGGCAGGGGCATCGGGTTCCGGCAGGTCGGTGATCTCAAGCTTGCGGTCGTCGATCAGTTGCAAAGCGCGCATGGCAAAATCCCTCGCCTTCTAGGCGGTCTTCTTATCCTGAATTTGTCGGGAACCGCTTAAGCCGGTTCGAGCGCCATGACAAGGCTGGCATTCTGCCCGCCAAAGCCGAAAGAGTTGGAAAGCACGGCCGAAACCTGGGCTTCCCGCTTCTTGTTCGGCACAACATCGAGCACGATCGACGGATCGGGATTGTTGTAGTTGATCGTCGGCGGCAGCGTGCCCGTCAGCATGGTCTGCAGCGAGAAGACCGCCTCGACGGCGCCGGCCGCCGTCAGCGTATGGCCGATCATCGACTTGTTGGACGAGACGGGAATGCCGACCAGCTTCTCACCGAAGACGGCGGACATCGAGCCATATTCCATCTTGTCGTTTTCAGGCGTCGAGGTGCCATGGGCATTGATATAGCCGATATCGTCCTCGCTCATGCCGGCATCGGCAAGGGCCGCGCGGATCGTTGCGATCGCCGGGGCGCCATCCGGCGAAGACCGGGTGCGGTGGAAGCTATCGGCCTTGTCGCCCGCACCCTTCATGATGCCGAGCACCTTAGCGCCGCGGGCAATCGCCGCTTCCAGCGATTCCAGCACCAGTGTGGCCGCACCCTCGGCGATGACGAAGCCGTCGCGATCCTTGCTGAACGGCTTGGAGGCCTTGGTCGGCGGATCGTTCTGCGTCGAAAGGGCAGACAGCAGCGAGAAGCGGATCAGCGCTTCCGCACTCAGCGAACCGTCGGTCGCAACCGTCAGCGCCCGGTCGGTGCGGCCCTGGCGGATCGCCTCGATGCCGAGCTGGATCGCCGTAGCGCCGGAGGCGCAGGCCGTCGACAGCGTCACGGGAAGGCCGCGCGTTCCGAACCGGTCGGCAAGGCGCTCGGAAATCGCGCCGAACAGGGCCGCCTCGTGGAAGGCCGGATCCGGCCGCTGGCGCAGTGCCGTCAGGAAGCGCTCATAGGCATCCCCCGGATGATCGGAGGCCGGCGAGCGGTCGGCAAGCTCGAAGCGCGCGCTCCATTCCGGCTCGATCGGCGGGGCGGCGAGGAAGAGCGGACCGTTGAAATCGCCGGAAAGGCCGGCATTGGCAAGTGCTTCGATCGTCGTTTCCCGCGCGAAGGCATAGGAGCGCTCGACGGCGTTCGGCGTAGGAATGCCGATGAAATCGACAGTGCCGGCGATCTTGGTCGACAGGCCCTCGGTCGGGAAGCGGTTGATCTCGTGGATGCCCGACGTTCCGGAGGCAAGGGCTGCCCAGTTGTCGGAAAGGCCCTGGCCGAGCGAGGTGATGATGCCCATGCCGGTTACCGCCACGATCGGACGGCCGAGATGATCCTGGTAAGCGGAAGCTGTCATATCTCTCACTCCTCACGCATCTGCGGAAAGAACGGCGACGCCCTCGCCGCGCTGGTGCCCGACCGTCGTCACGACGGCAGCCTTGGTGCCGGCGCGCATCGGGCCTTCATGGGCCGCATCGAACGGCGGCACCTTGGCATTGCCGTCAATGGCAAGGGCTGCGAGCGCCAGGCCCAGCGTGAACTGCGTCTCGATCGTATGGCCGGTGACGCCGCCGAAGCCGCGGATCGCAACGTCGGGCAATTGATGTTCGAGCACCGCACGCTCGCGGGCGGCAAGATCGTGCATGCCGGTCGAGCCGGAAAAGATCGTCGTGCTCTCAGGCGCAAGCCGGGCGGCCGGCGCCAGAAGCCGCTCGAGGCGGACTTCGAAATTGCCGGCATTGCGGTTGCCGCGATCGCCCTCGACCGCATCGACGACGGCATAGATATGGGCACCGCGCGCTTCGGCGTGCTTGCGCGATTCGAGCACCAGGAAGGCGCCTGCTGAACCGGTGATCATGCCGCCGCCGTCGCTTGATTTACGCGACCAGAGCGGTGCCCAGTCGCCGCGCGCATGGGCGCCGATCGCCTCGGTGAGCAGGATCATGTCGGGACGTTCGGCGGCAAAGGCGCCACCAACAAGCGCATGCGAGGATTCGCCCGACTTGATACGGTAGAAGGCGGTTTCAACGGCAGAGATGCCGGCGGCTTCTTCGCCCATGAAGGTGCGCGAGGAGCCGGTGACCTTGTGGACGATCGAGATATTGCCGGCAAGCAGGTTGGAGAGCTGGGCGAGGAACAGCGTCGGCCTCAACTCCGTCGTCAGCTTCTCGTTCAAGAGCAGCTCGCGGTCGTTGCGCTTCAGCGCCTCGTCGACGATCAGCGTATCGACATTGATGTCGCGCTCGCCGCCGCCGGCCGCCACGATCATGTCCATTGTGCCGCAGGCTTCGATATCGTCCTTGAAGCCGGCATCGTCGAGCGCCAGCCCGGCGGCGAAAACGCCGATGCGCTGCCAGTTTTCCATCTGGCGCTGGTCGCCGCGCTTGGCGATCTGCTGCGACCAATCGATCTCAGGCAGCGGATGCACCGGATAGGGTTTGAATTTCTCGGTCTCGACGATCGCCTTCGGCGCGCTGGATGCCGAAAGCAGCGCGATATGCGCATCCTTGCCGACACCCTGACAGGTGACGATGCCGATGCCCGAAATGACGACGTCGTTTGCAGCCTTGCTCATCCAATCACTCCCTGCGCCGCGATCGCTTCGAGAAGCCCGATCTCGCCGGCACGTTTCTTCACGATATCGCCGAGCGGCACCTCGGAAAACGGCATGGTGCGCAGCTTCAGCTGCGCGTCGCACACCTTCTTGCCGCCGCTGGTGATTTTAGCCTTGGTGACCGCGAAACCCGAACCGTCATGTTCCAGCACCGCCTCGATGTCGAGTACGGCCTCGGGTTCGACGAAGGTGCGCATCTTGGCGCCGTCGACCGTCGTCAGGAAGGGCATGGCGGCAAAATCAGTGACGGCAAGCACCAGCATGCCGGAGGCCTGCGCCATGGTCTCGATCAGGAGCACGCCGGGAACGAGCGGCATGCCGGGAAAATGGCCTTCGAAGACGGGGCTTTTCGCCGGCACGACAGATCGCGCCCTAAGCGTGCCCTTCTTCAGGTCCACCGCTTCGACGCGGTCAATCATCTGGAAATATTCCAGCAGCATTCGGATCCTCCGGCCCAACGCGCAAAAGCCCTGGGAAGGCCTACTTAGGAACAAAATCGCCCGGCCGCCATATCAACGGCGGCAGGGCGTGAAAAAAAGACGATGGTGTCGCTTCAAGCCTTGGCGGCTTTGAGTTCGTCGATCTTGGCGCAGAGGTTCTTCAGCACGAAATATTCTTCGGTGGAAACCTTGCCTTCGTTGACTTCCTGCGTCCACTTTTCGAGCGGGATCTTGATGCCGAATTCCTTGTCGATCGCAAAGACGATGTCGAGGAAATCGAGGCTGTCGATACCGAGGTCGTCGATCGTATGGCTTTCCGGCGTGATCGTGGCGCGATCGATCTCGCTGGTTTCTGCAATAATGTCGGCAACTTTATCGAATGTAGCGGTCACGCGCTCTACCTCATGAAATGACGATTTAAACCCCCTCATAGGCAAATCCATTTCAAAAGCCAATGCTTTCGTCCCGGCGTTGCGGCAATTTGCCGATCGGGTGTTGCCTAAACAGCAATGGAATGCCGGACTTTGCAGGTGCGGACGCTGACATCGAAGCGGAAGGCGATGCCACGGCGGAAAACCCGCTCGACCTGCGTGACGAAGAAGCCGTCCGAATCAAGCTCTGAGATGCCGTCGCGGAAGAAGCGGAAACGCTGGAAACTTTGATCTGAATCAAACCCGACTCCGATGAAATTGATAATCCTCAAGCCGCGCCGCAAGAAATCGGGATAGCTCGCCCCGCGAACGCGGCATCGTCGTTCCGGCATGCTAACCCATGCTGAAGCATGCGCGGGTTTCGAAGGGATCAGGACATGGACGTCGCACGCAGTGAGATTCTCGAAGCCGGAATCCCCCTCGCCTGCCATTCCTGCCAGGCGCGGCACGGCGTTGTCTGCGGCGCGCTGTCGAGCCGCCAGCTGAAGGAACTCAACCGCCACTCGCTGCGCCGCAAGATGGAGGCAGGCTGCGAAATCATCGCTCAAGGGTCGGAAAGCTCGTTCTATTCGAATATCATGTCCGGGGTGGTGAAGCTCTGCAAGATGATGCCGGATGGGCGCCAGCAGATCGTCGGCCTGCAATTCGCCCCCGATTTCGTCGGCAGGCCCTTCGTGCGCGAAAGCACGCTGTCGGCCGAGGCTGCGACGGATGCAGAAATCTGCGTCTTCCCCCGCAACCTGTTCGACCGCATGATATCGGAAACGCCGGAACTGCAGCGCAGCCTGCACGACCAGGCGCTGAAGGAATTGGATGCCGCGCGTGAATGGATGCTGACGCTCGGCCGGCGCACGGCGGAAGAGAAAGTCGCAAGCCTTCTCTATCTCATCGCCACCCACGCCGAGCCGCAAACGGCAACGAGCGCCGCCTTCGACCTGCCGCTGTCACGCGCCGAGATCGCCGATTTCCTGGGGCTGACGATCGAAACCGTCAGCCGTCAGATGACCAGATTGCGCAAGCGGGGCATCATCCTGATCGAGAACTCCAGGCACATCATCGTTCCCGATATGGATGAACTGGAGAGAATTACCGCGTGATAACCACGCGGGTATTAGCGAGACCGACCTCCCGCGCCAGCGAGAAGAACTGCGCCGCGTGGTCGGGATGCAGGCGGACACAGCCATGCGAGGCGGGCGTGCCCAGACGCTTCAGGTCGTAGGTGGCGTGAACGGCATAACCGCCGTTGAAGAATACGGCGTAGGGCATCGGCGCATTGTCGTATTTCCGGGAGCGGTGATCGCGCGACAGCCATTTGGCGCTCCACGAACCGGTCGGCGTGACATAGCCGTTGCGCGCGGTGGAAACCTTCCAACGATACTTCACCCAACCGTTCTCGGTGACGGTCATCGTCTGCTTGCCGATGCTGATATTGGCAACCAGGGTCGCCGCCTCGGCGGCAACGGGAGAAAACTGCAGCAATAAACTTGCGGCCGCGGCCGCCAAAATCGTCTTCATGATAATCCCTCTTCGCACTCGCGCAGTTTTAACTGCGCCCTCACGACAGAGAGACTATGGCAATACTTATTATATAGCTTTAACCCGAATGGTAATCACAACTCTAACAAGCAAAAGCGGAAGTAAGCCGCAAGCAGCGGCGCCGGCTCACTGGAGCTTGCGCGCCGCCGAAGGCTGCTTGAGCTTTTGGTAGGCCTTGTTCATCTTCTCGCGGATCGAGGCCATCGTGCCGAGATTATGCCCGCAGGCAGCACAGGTGATGATGTCGGTCTCCCGGATCTCGGCCCGCTCGAACTTCATCTTGGTGCTCTTGCACTTCGGGCACGGTAATTCAACCTGAACTGTCATGGCTCTCTTTTCGCTCTGAGATATGAGGCGTTTCGCATAAACGTTTGAGTGGGGCGTGTCCACAGGAGTGTACGGTGGGGTACCCCTACAAAAGACACAGGAACAACCCGAACGTCATGCCGGCAAGCACCGTGCAGCTCGCATGAAACACCGATATGCCGTCCTCAACATCGCGCGATGTTGCAAGGTCGCGGCCGGGATTGTTGATCATCGGCTCGGTCACGACGACGCCGCCATAGATGCGGGGGCCGGCGAGCTGGACATTCAGCGCCCCTGCCATTGCCGCCTCCGGCCGGCCGGAATTCGGCGAACGGTGCAGGCCGCCGTCGCGGATCGCCACGCGGATCGCCTCGCGGCAGGCGCTCGTGCCCCGCCGAAGCCAGGCGCCGGCGGCAATCAGCAGGATGGAAAGCCGGGCGGCCGGCCAGTTGGCGAGATCGTCGAGTCGGGCCGAGGCCCAGCCGAAATCGATGTATTTTTCCGACTTGTGGCCGATCATCGAATCCGCGGTGTTCAGCATCTTATAGGCAAGCAGCCCCGGCAGGCCGAACACGGCATACCAGAGCGCCGGCGCCACGACGCCGTCGGAGAAATTCTCAGCAAGGCTTTCAATCGCCGCACGGCAGACGGCCGGTTCGTCCAGCGTCTCGGGATCGCGCCCGACGATGCGGGAGACGGCGGCCCGTCCGCCGGCAAGCCCCTCGTCCCGAAGCGCGGCGGCAACGGCCCCAACGTGATCGGCAAGGCTTTTCTGCGCGAGGAAAATCGCCACCAGCCCGGTTTCGAGCAGGATGCCGATCGGGCCGAAGAGCGCGAAGAAACGGTTGAACACGATGCCTGCGATGACGGCCACGAGAAGCAGCGCCAGGATGGCGGCAACACCGTTCATCCGGCGCTGCGACCCCTTCAGGCTCGCATTGTTGAACTTTCGGTCGGCAAAGGAGATCGCCTCGCCGAAAAGGACGACGGGATGCGGCAGCCGCGACCACAGCCATTGCGGATCGCCCATGAGCCGGTCGAGCAGCAGCGCCAGAAGCAGCACGAGAAGGTTTTCGTCGATCGTCATCGCTCAAATCTCTGAAGGGCTTCGCCAAGCCGCCTGTCGGCCGCCGGATCGGGTGTGAGCCCGAAACGCAGCCACTCCCGCGCATAGTCGAACTTGCGGACGAGAATATGATGGCGGCAGAGATGCGTGTAAATGTCGCCGGCCCTTCCATCGGCGACAACGGTGAAGAGCGCAGTTCCGCCTGCGATCCGCAAAGGGGCGCCGGTTAGCACGCTATGTAGGCCGGCGCTGCGTTCATTGATGCGGCGGCGGATCGCGGACACGTCCTGGCGCAGCAGCGAGTCGGCCAGCGATAGAGCCGGGCCGGAGACCGCCCAGGGACCGAGCCACTCCTCGAAACGCTCGAGAATATCGCCCTGGGCAATCGCGAAACCGAGCCGCAGGCCGGCAAGCCCGAAGAACTTGCCGAAGGAGCGGAAGATCACCAGGTTGGAAAGCTCTTCTGCGCGAGCCGCAAGGCTCAGCGCCGGATCAGCATCGCCGAAGGCCTCGTCGACGACGAGCAGGCCATTTTGCGATTTCATCGTGTCGTGCAAGGCAATCAGCATTTCGGCCGGCCAGGCGCGCCCATCCGGATTGTTGGGATTGACGACGACGGCAAGCCTGTGCTCCGCGCCGATTGCAGCGATATCGCCGACCGCATCGACGGCAAAACCGGCCGCGGCGAAGGTCCGCGCATATTCGCCATAGGTCGGAGACACCACGGCGATCCTGTCGTCCGTAACGGCAACTCTGTTGTCCGTCACGGCAGCTTCGCTGTGCTGCCGAACCAGCGTCGGCAGAAGCTGTATTACCGATTGCGTGCCGGGCACCGGCAACGGCAGGATCTCGCCGCAGCCGTAGTAATCGCGCGCCGCGCGCCGCGCCTCGTCAACGAGATGCCTGTCCGGCAGGCGGTGCCAGGCCCTCGCCGGGATCTCGGGCAGAGCGACGGGGCATGGATTAATGCCGGTGGAAAGGTCGAGCCAGTCTTCCGGCTGGCCGCCGAAGGCAGCCGCGGCGGCGGTGATGCCGCCGCCATGGGCGATCGGGGCGCTCATGCGGCCGCCCCGGTAAGGTCGATCAGATGCATGTAGGAGCCCGCAACCTGATCGCGTCTGAGACCGGCGGCACCCAGATCGGTTCCGAGCGCATCTTGCGTCGCAAACAGCCGCTTCCCCTCACCCTCGGAGACGACGGTGGAATAGTGGAATTCATGCGCCGTCATCGTCCGCGAGAAGAAGGCCCCGTCGAGCGGCGTCACCCGGCGATAGCCGAGATGGCGCTTGCGCTCCGCATAGCTGGTGACAACGGGCAGCAGCCCGAGCATCTCGTGGCGCTTGCCGCCCGCATCGATCAACCCCTCACCCAGCACCATGTAGCCGCCGCATTCGCCGTAGATCCTGATGCCGCGCGCCGCCGCATCGAGAAGGCCGGCACGGAAAGTCTTGGCCTCGGCAAGCCTGCCAGCATGCAGCTCCGGATAACCGCCGGGCAGATAGATCGCATCGGCATCGGCAGCCGGCGCTTCGTCGGCAAGCGGCGAGAAGAAGGAGATCGCTGCCCCGCGCCGCCGCCAGCCGAGCAGCATATGCTCGTAGGAAAAAGCAAAGGCGATGTCGCGCGCCACCGCGACGCGGGCGCCCAGCGGCATCAGCCGGTCGATATTGGCGGCCGACGGGCGGTTGAGCCCCTGCCTTGCGATGCGCAGCAGGAATTCGAAATTGCATTCCTCGGAGACGGCGTCCGCCGCATGGTCGATGAAGCTTTCGATGCCTGTATGTTCGCCGGCCTGCACGAGCCCGAGATGACGTTCCGGCAGGGAAAGCGTCTTGTCAGCCCCGATGACGGCGACGACGGGCATCCGGATCGCCTCCAGCGCCTGGCGCAGCATCGCCTCATGCCGGTCGCTGCCGACCTTGTTGAGGATGACGCCGGCGACGCGGACATCGGCGCGGAAGCCGGCAAAACCCGCAACCAGAGGCGCAACGGAGTGCGACATGCGCGAGGCATCGACGACGAGCACGACGGAAAGGCCAAGCTGGGCGGCAAGATCAGCCGCCGTTCCCTTGCCGTCGGCCGCTCCGTCGAAGAGCCCCATCATCGCCTCGACGACGAGAATGCGGTCGCCGGAGCGATGAAGGGCCGCATTGGCCGAGATCAGTTCAGGGCGCATCGCCCAGGGGTCGAAATTCAGGCAGGGCGTGCCGCCTGCGGCCGCATGGAAAGCGGGATCGATGTAGTCGGGGCCGGCTTTGCCGGGCGCAACAGCGATGCCGCGACGCCGAAGCGCCCGGAGCAGCCCGAGCGTCACCGTCGTCTTGCCGGCGCCGGAGGAAGGAGCTGCGATCAGGAGGCCGCTCATGCCAGCACCTTGCCGGACCGGCGAAACGGATCGGGTTGCAGGCGCCTGCCGGCCAGTGCGCCGAGCCAGTCGAGCGAGGCCCGGAGCCGCACCACTTCGCCGACGACGACCACTGCAGGCGGCTCGAGCCCGGAGGCCGCGATGGCGGCCGAAGCCTCGCCCAGCGTCGTTTCCAGCACCTGCTGCCGGCCGGTGGCGGCATTGCAGACGAAGGCGACCGGTTCGGATGGCGGCCGGCCGGCTGCGATGAGATTGGCGCTGATCTCGGCGATATGCTTCATCGCCATATACATGACGATGACGGGCGAGCCCCGGCCGATTGCGTCCCAGTCGATCCTGTCGGGCACGATGCCGGAGGAATCATGGCCGGTGAGAAAGGTCACGGCGTGGTTGATGTCGCGATGCGTCACGGGAATGCCGGCATAGGCAAGCCCGCCGATGCCGGCGGTGATGCCCGGCACAATGCGGAAAGGGATATTGTGCTCCACCAGCATCAGCGCTTCCTCGCCGCCACGGCCGAAAACGAAGGGATCGCCGCCCTTCAGCCGAAGCACCTTCTTGCCGGCGCGCGCCAACTCCACCAGCCTGAGCGAAATATCCCGCTGCTTGGCCGAGGGCTTGCCGCCGCGTTTGCCGGCATATTCGAGTTCCGCACCCGATCGGGCGAGCTTCAGACAGTCCTCGTTAACAAGCGCGTCATGGACGATCACATCGGCTTCCGCGAGCCCCTTGGCGGCAAGCAGCGTCAACAGCCCGGGATCGCCGGGACCGGCCCCGACGAGCCAGACGCTGCCCGGCTCCAACGCCGGAAGATGAGAGAATGCGCTATTCAACATTTTGTTGATCTAGGCCCCGCAAGCGGCAAGGTCAACGCCGCCAGCACCGCCTCACTTGAAGTTGCTGAGATGACCATGACTCACTTTGCGAACGAGCGGATTCGATTTGGCAGAAGCGCCACTTAACGACATGAATATATTATAATATTATCGACATGCGCGAGCGCTTACTGCCGCCCGTCGATTTGTCGACAAGCCTCGCCTTTTATTCGGCGTCATCCTCGGCCTTGTGCCGAGGATCTGCTACATATCGACCAGCTGCAGATGCTCGGGACAAGCCCGAGCATGACGAAAGAGCCGTTGGCCGACTGTGCCATCAGCCTGTTGCCGCGACGCAGCCGGCCTTCCGGGCACTCAGACGCGCAGAATCGTCCCGCGGATCAGATCGACCACCTTTTCCGACTCGATTCCCGTGGCGACGACCTGGCTCGGCAGGCCATCCCAGTCGCCAGGCGGGAAGCGGCGGCCATCCGCCTTGACGACCGTCTGGCCATCGGCAATGCCGCCGCAGACGACGCGTACCGCGCCGGTGATCGTGGTGAAAAGCTCGGGCGCCACGACATAGACCGAAGCGCAGCTGTCATGCACCATCATGCCATCCTCGACCGCATGGGCGTAGAAATCGATGTAGTGCTGAGACAGCGCGTCGAGCTGCTTGACCGCCTTGTCGCCCTGCACCGCTATTTCACCGAGATAGCTGCGGCTCATCGTGGTGATCGAGGTGACGTCGAGGCCGATGACGACGACCTTCCATGGCGCGGTCATCACGATATCGGCGGCTTCGGGATCGCCATGGATATTGGCTTCGGCGACCGGCGAGACATTGCCCGGCACATAGAAATTGCCGCCCATGATGACAACGTCCTTGACCAGCGTCGCAATCTCAGGGGCTTCCTTCAGCGCCAGCGCCAGATTAGTCATCCGTCCGACGGCCACAAGCCTGATCTCACCGGGGTTGGCGCGCACCGTGTCGATGATGAAACGATGCGCCGGGCGCGGATCGAGCGGCAGATCGACCGTCTCGGGCACGTCGATATTGCCGAGGCCGTTGTGGCCATGCACCATGGCCGGCCATTCCCGTTCCGCGCGCGCCGGATCGATGGTGACGCTGGCGCCCTTGGCGACCGGTGCCGCGATATCCCATTCTCGCTTGAGGAAAAGCGCATTGCGCGTCGTCGTCTCGACCGAAGCATTGCCGAAAACAGTCGTGATGCCGATCAGATCGATCTCGGGATGGCGGTGCAGAAAAAGAAGCGCCATGGCGTCGTCGACGCCGGGATCCGTGTCATAAATGACCTTGTGCATGTGTATCCTCTAGAGCAATTCCAGCAAAAGTGCGCAGCGGTTTTGCGTCCGGAACTGCGTTGAAACAAAGGGATAGAGCACTTCCGTGATTCGAAGAAAACGGAATTGCTCTAGATGTGAATCGCGAAGCTGCCGGATGGCGCTGCAAATTGCCGCCAACATAGCGCCGATCAGTCTTTCTGCAACCCGATGCAGGCAATCGCCACTGTCGCATGCGCAGATTTGATCTTGCCGAGCACCAGTTCCGCATCCGCGCCAAGCGCAGCAAGTGCCGCCGATTCCGCCACGCCATGGCAGCCGACGCGGGCAAAGACGATCTCGGACGGACTTTTGAGCCGTGGCGTTTCCTCTTCCAGCCGCGCGGCATCGAAGAAGACGGCAGGCACGGCGAAATGTCTCGCAACGGCAAGGATCGCCGCCTCCAGCCTGCGGCTGTCGATGGTGGCAACGGCCGCAAGCTCCGCCGCGCCGATCCCGACGGCATCAAGCGCCTCGATGGCCAGCGCCAGCACCTCAGCAACCGTCGTCCCGCGCTCGCAGCCGAGCCCGAGCACATGGCGCCTTGTGCTGTCGAAGGGAATGTCGCTCATGTAAGTCGAATGCGCCCCGCTGTGTCCTTGCAGCCATTGCAGCTTGGCGCGGCAAATGCAACAAGACCGGCTGAAAGCCCTTCCGGAATATCATCTTGCCTGACATCGCCCTCCATCTGCTTCTGCTGCTCTGCGCGGCTGCTTTCTTTGCCGGTTTCGTCGATGCCATTGCCGGCGGCGGCGGCCTGATCACCGTTCCCGCCATGCTGATCGCCGGCATTCCGCCGCTGCAGACGCTCGGCACCAACAAGGTGCAATCGATCTTCGGCGCCGCCTCGGCAACGATCGCCTACGCCCGCAAGGGCCATGTGCAGCTTCACGAACAGCTGCCGATGGCGCTAATGGCCGTCATGGGGGGGGCGATCGGCGCTGCCCTTGCGACGATCGTGCCCGGACAGGTGCTGCAGGCGATCATGCCGGTGCTGCTCCTGGCGATTGCGATCTTCTTTGCCGTCAAGCCTAATCTCAACGACCTCGACACCCACCGTCTCGTTACGCCCTTCGCCTTCGGCCTGACGCTGGTGCCCGCCATCGGCTTCTATGACGGCGTTTTCGGCCCCGGCACCGGTTCCTTCTTCATGCTCTCCTTCGTCACGCTCGCCGGCTTCGGCGTGCTGAAGGCCACCGCCCACACCAAGCTTCTCAATTTCGGCTCGAACCTCGGCGCGCTGATCGTCTTCGCAAGCTTCGGCGCGATCCTCTGGAAGATCGGCCTGTTGATGGGTGTCTGCCAGTTCCTAGGCGCACAGCTGGGTTCCCGGCTCGCCATGCGCATCGGCGCAAAGCTCATCAAGCCGCTGCTGGTGATCGTCTGCGTCGCCCTTGCGATAAAGCTGCTCGCCGACCCGGCAAATCCACTGCGCGTCTGGCTCGGCATCTGACCGAGCCCCTTGACCGCCTTCCATTACCTCTGACGTAATTGATAGGGTGCACCGCCTTCCCGCATGATCGACCTGCCTGAATAAACAGGCGATCAAAGGAGATGACCCGATGAACGACGCAAAGACCAACGCCGAGCGCTACCTCGCCATCTGGAACGAGACGGATGCCGCGCGCCGCCGCGCCCTCATCGCCGAGAGCTGGACGGAAGCCGCGACCTATATCGACCCGCTGATGCGCGGCGAAGGCCACGAGCAGATCAATTCTCTGGTCGAGGCCGTGCAGAGCCGCTTCCCCGGCTTCCGCTTCGAATTGATCGGCACGGCCGATGGCTACGGAAACAACCTGCGCTTCTCCTGGGGCCTCGGTCCTGAGAACGGCGAAGCACTGATCAAGGGCACGGATTTCGCCGAGCTCGAAGACGGCAGGCTGAAATCCGTCCGCGGCTTCATCGATCTCCTGCCGGAAGCCGCCTGATGACGCAGACCGCCCGCTCTCTCGGAGATCATCTGCGCGAATGGCGCCAGCGCCGCCACATGAGCCAGCTGGATCTGGCGCTGGAAGCCGAAATCTCCCAACGGCACCTGAGCTTCATCGAGAGCGGGCGCTCGACCCCCAGCCGCGAAATGCTGCTGCATCTCGCCGAACGCCTCGGAGTCCCCTTACGTGATCGCAATCCGCTGCTGCTCGCGGCGGGTTTCGCCCCCGTCTTTGCCGAACGCAGGTTGGATGATCCCGCACTTGAGCCGGCGCGACGCGCTATCGACATGGTGCTGAAAGGCCACGAGCCCTACCCGGCCATCGCCATCGACCGCCACTGGATGCTGGTTGCCGCCAACGCCGCCATCGCGCCGCTGCTCGAAGCCGTTACCGATCATTCCCTGCTGGAACCGCCAGTCAACGTGCTGCGTCTCAGCCTGCATCCGCAAGGCCTGGCGCCCCACATCGCCAATCTCCCGGAATGGCGCGCTCATCTTCTCGACCGGCTGCGTCAGCAGATATCGGTCTCGGGCGATCCGGTGCTGGAAAAGCTGCTGAAGGAACTGCTGTCCTATCCCGCGCCCGAAAATGCTGGCAAGACCCATACCGATCTGGCCGGTATCGCCGTACCCCTACAGCTTTCAACCAAGGCCGGCCTGCTCTCCCTCATCTCGACGACGACCGTCTTCGGTACTCCCGTCGATATCACCCTCTCGGAACTCGCAATCGAATCCTTCTTCCCGGCAGACGAAGAAACGGCCGCGATCCTGCGCGGCCATCTCGCCAATTAAGGATCAGAACTCCACGCCCGGCTGCCCCTTGATGCCGGAGCGGAACGGATGCTTGACAAGCTCCATCTCGGTGACGAGATCGGCGACCTCGATCAGCTCGTCCTTGGCGTTGCGCCCCGTCAACACGACATGCGTCATGTAAGGCTTTTCGGTCTTCAGGAACTCCACCACCTCGTTAATATCGAGATAGTCGTAGCGCAGCGCGATGTTGATCTCGTCGAGCAGCACCATGGAATTGCGCTCGTCGCGGATCAGTTCCTTGGCCTTTTCCCAGGCCGCACCTGCCGCCGCCACATCCCGCGCCCGGTCCTGCGTCTCCCAGGTAAAGCCCTCGCCCATCGTGTGGAACTGGCAGAGATCGGAGAAATGCTTCTCGATCAGATCCCGCTCGCCCGTCCACATCGCGCCTTTGATGAACTGCACGACAGCAGACGGCTTGCCATGGGCGATATGGCGGAAGATCATGCCGAAAGCGGCTGATGATTTGCCCTTGCCCTTGCCGGTATGGACGATGATCAGGCCCTTCTCATCCGTCTTGCTGGCCATGATCTTGTCACGCGCCGCCTTCTTCTTCGCCATCTTCTCGGCGTGACGGGCATCGTCCTTTTCGGCTGGTACGACTGGCTCTTCGGTCATGGCTGTCTGCCTGCTCTTTTCTTGGTTTCGTTGGATTCAGTGAGGTTGAATTGCGCCGAGTTGCTGCGCGGGGTCCAGAGCCTGCGCTCGATCGCCTCCATGAGCCGCTCCCTCATGTCGGAAAGGGCGGCCGGGTTCTTCTCGGCCATGAAATCGCGGACCTTGGGGTCGGCGACGAAGGCCTGATAGACCGCCTCGAAATGGTGATTGCCGACGGCGCCCGTCGTCGCCGCAAAGGCAAAGAGATAGTCGACCGTCGCGGCAATCTCGAAGGCGCCCTTGTAGCCGTGGCGCATGACGCCCTCGATCCATTTCGGATTGACGACGCGCCCGCGCACCACCCGCCCGATCTCTTCTTCGAGCGAACGGATAACAGGCTTTTCCGGCCGCGAATGGTCGTTGTGATAAATCGCCGGCCGCGCCCCGCCAACCATTTCCGCCGCCGCCGCCATGCCGCCCTCGAACTGGTAATAGTCATCGCTGTCGAGCAGGTCATGCTCGCGATTGTCCTGGTTCTGCACGACCGCCTGAATGGACCGCAGCTGTTCCTCGAAGACCCCGCGCTCGGCCCGACCCTCCTCGCCCGCGCCATAGGCATAACTGCCCCAGACGAGATAGGCCTCAGCCAGATCCGCGCGCTGCTCCCATCCCTTCTCGTCGATCAGCGCCTGCAGACCGGCGCCATAGGCCCCAGGCTTGGACCCGAAGATGCGATAGCCGGCCCGCTTCGCTGCGGCTTTTTCGTCGAGCCCGGCAGCAGCAAGCCGCGCCGCCTCGCCGCGCATGCGCTCGGCAATCGGGTTGTCGGCAGCATCCTCCTCCAGCGCACCGACGGCGCGGATCGCCTTATCGAAGAGCGCGATCTGCTCGGGAAAGGCATCGCGGAAAAAGCCGGAAATACGCAGTGTCACATCCACCCGCGGCCGGCGCAGCACGGCCTGCGGAATAATCTCGTAGCCGGTGACCCGCCGCGAGGCCATGTCCCACACCGGCTTGACCCCGATCAGCGCCAAAGCCTGGGCAATATCGTCGCCGCCGGTGCGCATGTTCGACGTGCCCCAGGCCGTCAGCCCGAAAGAGATGGGCCACTCGCCATGATCCTGCACATAACGGCGGATCAGCAGTTCGGCGGATTTCTTGCCGAGCTCATACGCCGCCGGTGTCGGCACCGCCCGGCTGTCCACCGAATAGAAATTCCGCCCCGTCGGCAAGACATCAGGCCTGCCCCGCGTTGGAGCGCCGGAGGGGCCGGGCGGGACGAAACGGCCATCGAGGCCGCGTAGCAGACCGGCGATCTCGGCCGGGCCGCAGGCGAGGATCGAGGGTTTGAGGCGAGCTTCGATTTCATCGAGCACACTTCTGGTTTGGGACCAGAGAGGTGGGCAGGTGATTTCGCCGGAGACAAGCTTGGTGGCGAGCAGTTCGATGCGCTCGACGGTGTCGCCGTTCGTGCGCCACGGGGCGTCGAGGATGTCCGCCAGGATCTCCGCGCGTGGGCCAGTCCAGATAGCGGCCATGTCGCAGTCGAGAGGGTCGAATGTGGAGCTACCCCCCTCTGTCCTGCCGGACATCTCCCCCACAAGGGGGGAGATTGGATCGCCGACAAGGCTTCCCCAAACAATTGATGTGGAGCTGAGGTCGGGCCCCTTGTCGATCTCCCCCCCTGTGGGGGAGATGTCCGGCAGGACAGAGGGGGGTGTCGCAGGCACGAAGCTTAACCCAGCATCCCCAGCAATCGCCCGCTGCAGGCTCGCATCTCCACCCTCACCCAGCCCGCGCGGCACCCGCGCCAGCGCCACGGTGAGATCCGTCAGCAACCGCCCCTCGGGCGAAACGCCAAACACATGCAGCCCATCACGGATCTGCATTTCCTTGAGATCGCAGAGATAGGCATCAAGCTTCTTCAGTGCCTCGCCTTCGCTCTCGCCCTTGGCAATGCCTGCATCCCGATCCAGCCCAATATCGGCGACAAGATCCAGGATCTGCCGCGACAGCAGCTGGATACGCCTGGAATCGCCGCCGGACGCCTCGTAATATTCGTCGACCAGCGCCTCCAGATCCTTCAGCGGCCCATAGCTTTCGGCCCGTGTCAGCGGCGGCGTCAGATGGTCGATGATAACAGCTGCAGTGCGGCGCTTGGCCTGCGTGCCCTCGCCGGGATCGTTGACGATGAAAGGATAGAGATGCGGCAGCGGCCCGAGGATCGCCTCGGGATAGCAGGCCTCAGATAGCGCCAACGCCTTGCCCGGCAGCCATTCCAGATTGCCGTGCTTGCCCATGTGGATCACGGCCTGCGCGCCGAATTCCTCGCGCAGGAAAGCATAGAAGGCAAGATAGCCGTGCGGCGGCACGAGATCGGGCGAGTGATAACTTTCCTTCGGATCGATGTTGTAGCCGCGCGCCGGCTGGATACCGATCAGCAACTCGCCGAACCGGGCGAAAGGCAGCGCGAAAGCGCCATCGTGGACATAGGGATCGGCCTCCGGCGCGCCCCAGCGCGCGTTGACCTCATCCTGAATCTGATTGGGAAGAGATTCCAGGAAATCCTTGTATCGACTCAGGGAAAGCCGCTCGCGCACGACCTTGCCGTCGAAGCCGGAATTGGTCGGCCCCAACATCAGGTGCCGTATCAGCGCATCGCCATCGGCTGGGATATCGGCAATGGGATAACCGGCCTTCTCCATCGCCCGCATCACCTCGATGGTGCCGGCTGGCGTATCCAGCCCGACGCCATTGCCGAGCCGTCCGTCGCGGTTCGGATAGTTCGCAATGACGAGCGCAACGCGCCTGCTCTCCGCCGGCATCTGCCGTAGCCGCGCCCAGTTGGCGGCAAGCGATGCCACATAGTTCATGCGCCCGGCATCCGGCTCGCTGGAAACGATATTGGCCTCGACCGCAGCGTCGTAACGCGCGGCTGATTTGAAGGAGACGGCGCGCGACAGCACCCGGCCATCCACCTCCGGCAGCGCGACATTCATGCCGAGATCGCGTGCCGACAGTCCCTGCGACGAGGCGGCCCAGGCCTCCCGCGACGAAGCGGAAAAGATGGCCTGCAGCACGATCGCGTCATTGGCCTCCAGCACCGTCGACTGGCGATCAGCGCCGGGTGCGGAGACGGCAAAGCCTGTCGTGTTGATCACGACCTCGGGTTTGAGTTCGGCGAAGATGCTTTCGAGGATGCCTTTGGAGACGGGATCCTTGAGGCTGTAGGCGAAGACTGGCAGCGGGCGCAGGCCTTGTTGCTGAAGTGCTTCGATCAAGGCTTCGATGGGTTTGGTTTCGCCGCTCTGGACGAGGGCGCGGTAGAAGGCGATGGCTACGGTCGGGGGTTCAAATCCCTCCTCCGCTACCATCATTCCCAGTGGCGAATTTCGATGGGATAGAAGACCAATTCGGTCCTGCACCGCCACACCCCCCTCTGCCCTGCCGGGCATCTCCCCCACAAGGGGGGAGATCGGATCGCTGAGAGCTTCTCCCCAAACAACCGATGTAGAACGGTGGTCTTGCCACTTGCTGATCTCCCCCCTTGTGGGGGAGATGTCCGGCAGGACAGAGGGGGGTGCCACGCCCTCAACAGCCGACGGAGAAACACCCGAAACAAGCCCCTTCCACTCCTCAACTCCAACCAGCCCCCGCCCCGGCCACCAGATCCCCGCCTTCATCAAAGGCGCAGCCTGCGCCGGCTTCTCCTCCCCAGACAGCATTGCCGCCGCATAGGCAAGAAAGCCCCGCGCATTGGCGTCACCACCTTCGATCAGATAGCCCCACAACGCATTGAGATCCTCAAGCGCTACATTGGAAAACGGCGTCAGACCCGCATCCGGCTTGGAATCCCCCGGCAGCACCGCAATCAGCGCCCCGCTACGCGCCGCCGCCGCATGCAGCGCCTCCAGCGCATATTGAAAATAGCTCGCCCCGCCGAGCGCCCGCACGATGATCAGCTTCGCATGCCGCGCCGTGCGTTCGACGTAGGTATCGACCGACATCGGATGCTTCAGGCTCATCAGGCTCGCAAGCCTGAGCGTATGCCCGCTCGTCCGGTCGGCATAAGCCGCGGCGATCGCCGCAAGCTCGGTGTCGGCGGCCGAGAGGAACAGGATATCGCCCGGCGACTGGCCGAGGTCGATGGCCTCGTCTCCGTCGCTGATCGTTCCCTGTTGGGCGAGAAGCAGATGCATCGATTATTCCCTAAGCGAGCGCTTCGATCGCCTTGCGCACCGCGTCCTGATCCATTTCGTGCAGACCGATGACGACGAGACGCGTGGCCCGCTTTTCCCCGGGCGCCCAGGCGCGGTCGAAATACTGGTCGATGCGGGCACCCACAGCCTGCAGCTGCAGGCGCATGGGCTTACCGGAGACATCGATGAAACCCTTGAGGCGCAGCACGTCATGCTCGGCGATGATGCCCTTCAGCTTCTCGACGAAACCTGATGTATCCGCAATCGCGCCGAGCTCGACGACGAAGCTGTCGAATTCGTCGTGATCGTGCGGCTCGCCCTCTTCATGCTCCAGCTCGTGATGGGACTTGCGGTTGACGATATCGTCTTCCGTGCCGATACCGAGGCCGAGCAGCACGCTTGCCGGCACCTCGCCGTTCCTGGCCTCGATCATCACGGGCTTGCGGGCAATGCGCGAGGCGACTTCGCTCTTCACGCGGCCAAGGCCGTCAGCGTCGATCAGATCGGTCTTGTTGAGCACGATCAGATCGGCACAGGTCAGCTGATCCTCGAACAGCTCCTCGATCGGGCTTTCATGATCAAGCGATTCATCCTCGGCGCGGCGTGCATCGACGGCATCGTGGTCGTCGGCAAAACGCCCGGCGGCAACAGCGGCGCTATCGACCACGGTGATGACGCCATCGACGGTGACTTCGCTACGGATATCAGGCCAGTTGAAAGCGGCGACCAGCGGCTGCGGCAAGGCAAGGCCGGAGGTTTCGATGACGATATGATCAGGGCGCTGCTCGCGCTCCAGAAGCTTTGTCATGGTCGGAATGAAATCGTCGGCCACCGTGCAGCAGATGCAGCCATTGGTGAGCTCGATAATATCGTCCTCGGTGCAATTCTCCGCGCCGCAGCCCTTCAGCACATCGCCATCGACGCCGAGATCGCCGAACTCGTTGATGATGAGCGCAATCTTCTTGCCGCCGGCATTGGTGAGCAGGTTGCGGATCATCGTCGTCTTGCCCGCGCCGAGAAAGCCGGTGATGACGGTTGCGGGAATTTTCTGCTGCATGGAATTAACCCTTCATTTTCAGCGGCAGGCCTGCCGCGATAAAATAGACTTCGGCGGCCGAAGCCGCGATCATCTGGTGCAGCCGTCCGGCATGGTCGCGAAACTCCCGCGCCATGCGGTTCTCAGGCACGATGCCGAGACCGACTTCATTGGAAACGATAACGAGCCGCGCCTTTGCGACGGGCAGCAAATCGGCAAGGGCTACGGACTGGGCGGCGATATCGCGCCCGTCCATCATCAGATTGGTGAGCCATAGCGTCAGGCAGTCGACGAGAACAGCCCTGCCCTCGCCGTCGATGGCGGCAAGGCGCTCGGTGAGATCGAGCGGCTCTTCATGCGTGGTCCAGGAGGGGCCGCGATCGGCCTTGTGCTGGTCGATGCGCGCCTGCATTTCGTCGTCCCAGGCGCGGCCGGTGGCGAGGTAGTGGCGATCGAGGCCGCTAGTGGTGACGAGGTTTTCGGCGAAGCGCGACTTGCCAGAGCGGGCGCCGCCGAGGATGAAGGTGGTGTTTAGAAGGCTCTTGGTCATGCTACGGTCGCCCTTGAGCTAAGGCGCGGCTCCACCAACTTCCCTCATTCCTGTGCTTGTCACAGGAATCCAGCGTGCCCAAGTCCTTGGGCACGAGAGATTCATTCAACAACGGCATGGATTCATTCACGGCGCAGACGCGCCGCGGCTGGATTCCTGTGACAAGCACAGGAATGAGGGAGGAGAGGAAAGTGCCTCTCAAATGCGCTGAGCCACGGGTCTCAGCCCATATTTCGCTCCCCCTTCGCGAATGAGAGGAAGCGAGGCGCCTCCACATGTCTCTTCTCCCCAGCGGGGAGAAGGTGCCGGCAGGCGGTTGAGGGGGTGAGCGGCGAAGCCGCGAATGCACGGAGCGTGAGTGAAGGGCAAAAATGACGGGTATGCCGTGTGGCCCCCTCATCCGACCCTTCGGGCCACCGTCTCCCCGCTGGGGAGAAGAGGAAGTAAGCCGCGCCGCACCGGGCCACGCTGAATTCAATCGTTCAGCCAAGACAACCTCCGTGCTGGCAACGGGCATAGCGCCCAGGTTTGGGCTTTTCGCCCGGCACGGGATGGCAGGTCTCCTGGCTCGCGGGTATCGGCCGCGATCTGGGGCGGACCGGAAACCGGTCGCCCCAGATCGTGCCAGCGGATCTGCCTCGCCTTCCCGGCTACATCGATGAAAAGGTGGACGATTCGTAGAGATAGAGGCGTCCGACCCCGGTTGATCACCATGCATGTCCAGTGGCTTTTCCGGCATGTCGCCCGTACCGCCCGCCTGCACCATTGCATGCCGGCAGAAAGGGTTCGATGCCGGATGGAAGACCCTGACCGCTCTACAGTCGCGGGGTCGGCTGTGATGAAGGCGCCCGGCTTGGGTCCGCCCCGTCACATTCCCTTTTCATCCGGAAGGGCAGAACGCCGATCCGGAACCATCCGTTATGTCAGGATGGTCAGGCGACCATCCGTTATATCAGGGATGGTTAGGCAAGCTCAGGGGTGAAGTCAACCAGCCTTCACCGCCAGGGAATGGCCGGCCGGCCGGCACGCTCGCGCCAACACGACTTACTCTACCTAAAATATCGTAATTTATCAGAGGCTTACGTCACAAATATTTATCCCGCGGGCCGGCTTTTCGCCGCAATTGCGTCGCATGCGGACTGCACCTCCGCCCTTGACCGGGCCTCTCCCTGCCTAGTTGTCTAGCCATGCTTATGAAATTGGATCGGCGCCGTTTCCGCGCGCTGCGTGTTTTCCTCGACCCCGGTCGGCTGCGCGTACTGACGCGACGCAGCGAGGTCGGCCTTTCCATGGCGGGCGCCGTCGTCGGCATCGCCTCGGGGCTTGCCGTCACCGGTATGAGTTTCGTCTCGAGCGAATTGCACCAGATGATCTTCGGCATTTCAGACAGCGAAAGGCTGAGCGCGTCAGTGATCGACGACAAGCTGCTGCTGCTCATCGCCCCCGTGATGGGCGGCGTCCTGCTCGGGCTTCTGCTCTTCGTGATGGCGAAACGGCGCAAGAAGCCGATGGTCGACCCGATCGAAGCCAACGCGCTGCATGGCGGCCGCCTGTCCCTGACCGACAGCATCATCGTCGCCGTGCAGAACTTGATTTCCAACGGCTTCGGCGCCTCCGTCGGCCTGGAAGCCGGCTATACCCAGCTTGCCGCTGGCATCGCTTCGAAATTCGGCTTGAAGCTGCAGCTGCGCCGCTCAGACCTGCGCATCCTCGTCGGCTGCGGGGCTGCGGGCGCCATCGCCGCCGCCTTCAATGCGCCGCTGACGGGCGCCTTCTACGCCTTCGAGCTGATCATTGGCACCTACACGATCGTGTCGCTGACCCCGGTCGTCGTCTCCGCTCTCGTTTCCACCCTCATCGCAAGGCTGCTCGCCGAGGGCGACTTCACGATCGATATCGGCAGATTCGGCTCAGTCGTGCCGGCGGATTATATACCGACGCTGCTGCTCGGCGCGGTCTCGGCCGGCGTCGGCATCCTCCTCATGCAGGGCGTCGCCTTCATCGAGGAACTGGCGCGCAAGAGTTCGATCGCCCCGCCCTTCCGCCCGGCGCTCGGCGGCATCATCGTCGGGCTGCTGGCGATGATCTCGCCGCAGGTGCTCTCGGCCGGCCATGGCGCCCTGCATCTCAATCTGTCGCGAGACGTGGCGATCCCGGTGCTGATCGGTCTCTTCCTGTTGAAATCGCTTGCCTCGGCAATCTCGATCGGCTCCGGCTTCAGGGGCGGCCTGTTCTTCGCCTCGCTGTTCATGGGCGCCCTGCTCGGCAAGCTCTTCGCTTATGGCGGGCCCTATTTCGCCAATGCGACGCTGACGCCGGTCATCTATGCCGTGGTCGGCATGAGCTCGCTTGCCGTCGCCGTGATCGGCGGGCCACTGACGATGACCTTCCTGGCGCTCGAAATCACCGGCGATTTCCCGATCACAGCACTTGTGCTCGCTGCCGTCATCACTTCCTCGCTCGTCGTGCGCTCGACCTTCGGCTATTCCTTCGCCACATGGCGCTTCCACCTGCGCGGCGAAAGCATCCGCAGTGCCCACGATGTCGGCTGGATCCGCAACCTGACGGTGGACAAGCTGATGCGCGCCGACGTGAAGACGGCCAAAGCGGGTATCTCGCTGGAGGAGTTCAAAAAGGCCTTCCCGATCGGCTCGACCCAGCGCGTCATCCTCGTCGAGGAGAGCGACAAATATGCCGGTCTCGTGCTGGTGCCCGAGATCTACGCCAATCCGACCGACGCCCAGGACGAGGGCAAGGCGCTTGCCGATTTCATCCGCTACCGCAACGATTTCCTGCAGCCGCAGATGAACGCCAGGCAGGCGGCTGCGATTTTCGACAAGTCCGAAAGCGAAGCGCTCGCCGTCGTCAACAACCTGATCGAGCGCAAGGTGATCGGCCAGCTCAGCGAAAGCTATACGCTGCGCCGCTACAGCGAAGAACTCGACCGCCGCCGCCGCGAGGTCTCAGGCGAGATTTGAACCGCTACGGCCTCCGGCGGCGCGCGACTTTTCAGACACGCAAAGGACGTCGTTCGAACTATTCAGCAGCGTCGGCGAGCCTGAAGACCTCGGCCCTCTTCGAAACGCCGCGCAGTTCGAACGATCCGAGATATTGGCATGGCACCGCACAGGTCGTCGCGAAACTCTCCGACATCAGGAGTGGCTGTTCGAGCGTGCCGCAAAGCTTTTCAAGCCGCGAGGCCTCGTTGACGGCCCTGCCGATCACCGTGAAATCGAGCCTGCCGCGAGCGCCGACATTCCCATAGAAAACCTCGCCCAGATGCAGCACGACATCGACGCCGATGTCGGGGCCGCCGTTTTGCGTCCGCTCGCGGTTCAGCACCTCGTTTGCTTTCAGCAGATTCTTCGCGGAAGCCAGCGCCGCCATGCAAGCCTTCTGCGGCTCCTCGGCGTCGGTCGGAAAGATCGCAAGCACGCTGTCGCCCATGAATTTGAGGATCTCGCCGGAATTTTCCTCGACATGCCGGTCGATCAGCTCGAAATGTTCGTTCAGAAACTCGACGATCTCGCCGGGCTGATAGACCTCGGTCAGGGCCGTGAAATTTCGGAGATCGGCAAGCAGGATCGCAGCGTTGATAGAACCGCCCGTTCCCCTCTGGGTCTCCCCGGCTAGGATGCGCGCGCTGGTTCTGGCGCCGGTGTAGACCGCGAGGATTTCGGTGGCGGTTTTCGATACCGCCACGCGGTAAGCCGCCAGTCCCAGCGCAGGGACAAGCGCTTTGACGATTGCCAGCTGATCATCGGAAAATCCACCCGGCGCATCGCTGGTCAGGGAGAAACCGAGCCCACGCAACGCGACCTCCTTCGGAAATTCGCAAAGGCTGACAAGGTGGTCCGTGCCGCCGGCAAGCGCAAATTCCGCAAGCTGCGGATAGTCGAGCCCCTCACCCTTGGCCAATATCCAGCGCCCTATTCTCTCGCCGCGGCTCAACAGGTAAAAGATCGGTGTTTTCTCGAAGTTGCGCTCTTCCACGCTGCCATGCGCCGCATTTTCGAGAACGGTCGCACCACCGCGCACGAAATTGGCCGAGATGCCGCGATACATGGGATGAAGGGATGGCATGGTGATGCTGGCCCGCCAGATCGGAATGCCGTCGGCAATCAGCCTGTCGCAGAGGCCGGCGACGAGGTCACCAATATGCTCGCTGGTGAGCCCCTGCTCTATAAGCCACTGAGTATGATTGTTAATTTTAGAACCTCCACATGACCGACGCAATTTATGGTCGGAAATCGGGCAAATGGACGGCGATAACCAACCGGGGCATTGCCAAATCAACCAATAGTCGAGTCAGGCAGATGTTTCTAGCCATCGATCATGGCAACGACAACCGCAGCGCAGGCACGACGCCTGCGGCATCTTCTCTCACATCCTGACCGTCATTCCACCGTCGACGGTCAGCACGTGGCCGTTGACGAAAGAGGCGGCGGGGCTTGCGAGAAACAGCGCCGCGCCGGCAATCTCGTCAGGCCGTCCCCATCGCTGGACCGGAATGCGCTGGCGCACGAAAGGCATCAACTCCTCGTTTTGAGCCATCGCCGCGTTCGTCTCGGTGGCGAACCAGCCCGGCGCAATCGCGTTGCTGGTAATGCCATGCGGGCCGAATTCGACCGCCATGCCGCGCATCAGACCGGTCAGGCCCTGCTTGGCTGCCGGATAGACGCAGTCGCCGGGCATTGCGACATGGCCGCTGATGGAAGTCACCGCGATCAGGCGGCCGTGATGGCGCCGTTTCATCAGCGCGGCCGCATCCCGCGAAAGCGTCATCGCCGCGGCCAGATCGGTACGCAACAGTTCGATGATGGCATCATCGTCGAATTCGGCCAGCGGCCGCCTGTCGCGAACTCCGACATTGTTGATCAGGATATCGAGACGGCCATGGTTCCTGTCGATGTCGGCCATCACAGCACGCTGGGCCTCGCGGTCGGCAATGTCGAAAGCGGCGGCCTCGGCCGTCCCGCCCGCGGCCCGGATGGTCCTGACCGCTTCGTCCAGCATCGCCGCCGTGCGTCCGGTAACGACGACATGCGCGCCGGCCTCGGCCAGGGCGCGTGCCATCTCGAAACCCAGACCACGGCCGCCGCCGGTGACCAGCGCCACCTGACCTGCCAGTGAAAATCGATCCAGCACGCTCATGGTTTTCATCGTCCTCCACCGGGTCCGTCGCCGCTGCAATTAATGGACTCAGTCAACTAATTTGGCAAGAGCGGAACAAGACGCTATCCTGTGGAACGATGGGGGCCCGGCTTGGCTCCCTTCTTCTCCCCTCGGGGAGAAGGTGCCCGTAGGGCGGATGAGGGGGCGGCACGGCACACCATTCATTGCCCTTCGCTCGCGCTCAGCGCATTCGCGGCTCTGCCGCTCACCCCCTCATCTGCCTGCCGGCATCTTCTCCCCGCTGGGGAGAAGGGATATGTGGCGGCGCTTTGCCCTCTCTCCTTGACCGGAGCAAGAAATATCCGGCGAAGCCGATGTTGCTCCCTCATCAAGCCAGCCGCAAAGACAGCACGACACACCCAACCTAGCCGAGCAGCCCCGCAAGCCAGCGCGGATCAAGATGCCTCTCCAGATCGCTCGCAATCTCATCGAGCGCCCGGTCGACACTCTCGCGGTAATTCCGCTGCTCGCCCGACAGGCCGAAGCTTTGAAGCAGCCGGGCGCGATAGGCGTCGCTGCCGAAGAGGCCGTGCAGATAGGTGCCCATGATCCGGCCGTCGGCCGACACCGCCCCGTCGGGCGCGCCGTCGATAATTGCCGAAGGCCTGTCGCAATCCGGGCCGCGGGTGATGCCGAGATGGATCTGGTAGCCGGCAAGCGGTACGTCATATTCGGTCGAGCGGGCCTGGCTGTTGCGCACGGTCTTCTCCGGCGCCATCTCGGTCTCGACGTCGAGAAGCGAAAGCCCCGGCGTCTCCAGCGTCCCGCCCTCGATGCCGAGCGGATCGCGCACCGTTCGGCCAAGCATCTGATAGCCGCCGCAGATGCCGATCACCCGGCCGCCGCGCCTGATGTGCGTCTGGAGATCCCGGTCCCAGCCTTGGGCCCTGAAGTCGGCGAGATCCGATATCGTCGATTTCGAGCCGGGAAGGACGACGAGGCCCGCGTCGGCAGGCAATCGTTCGCCTGACCGCACGAAGACCAACTCGACATCCGGCTCGGCCCTCAGCGGATCGAGATCGTCGAAATTGGCGATGCGCGGCAGCACCGGCACGGCGACCTTCAGCGCGCCGGCCCCGCCCTTCGCCAGCCGTTCGAGCACGACCGAATCCTCGGCCGGCAGGCGCGCAGCCGCGGATAGCCACGGCACGACGCCGAAGCACGGCCAGCCGGTGAAGCCTTCGATGGCGCGGATGCCGTCGTCAAACAGCGAGACGTCGCCGCGGAATTTGTTGATGAGATAGCCGGAAATCATCGCCCGGTCGCCCTCGTCGAGGATCGCATGCGTGCCGACGAGCGAAGCGATGACGCCGCCTCGGTCGATATCGCCGACCAGCACGACCGGCACGCCAGCCCGCATCGCAAAACCCATATTGGCGATATCGCCAGCTCTCAGATTGATCTCAGCCGGCGATCCGGCGCCCTCGACGATCACGAGATCGGCGCCCGCGGCCACTTTTTCGAAGCTCTCGAGCACGGCGCCAAGCAGTTGCGGCTTCAGCCGCTGATAGTCCCGCCCCTTGGCCTGGCCGAACACCCTGCCCTGGACGACGATCTGGCTGCCGTTTTCCGATTGCGGCTTCAGCAACACCGGGTTCATGTGCACCGAGGACGGCGTGCGGGCGGCCAGCGACTGCAGCCATTGCGCCCGGCCGATCTCGCCGCCGTCATCGGCGACCGCCGCATTGTTCGACATGTTCTGCGGCTTGAACGGACGAACGGTGAGCCCGCGGTTGGCCGCCAGCCGGCAGAGGCCGGCGACCAGCACCGTCTTGCCGACATCCGAGCCGGTTCCCTGCAGCATGATCGCTCTTGCCATTGGCAGCCCGTATTTGTCCTTCGTTCAGGCGAGGCCTACAATGGGCTGTGATCCCGGGTCAAGGCTTGCCTCAGCCGCCAGCTGAAAACGCGAAAACCGCGCATGGCCTTGGCTCTGCGCGGTTTGCCGAAAACTCAGGCGTCTTCACCCTCTACACGGCGAAGCTCGCTTTCTCCGGTACGCACTACCTGAACCGGAGAAGCAACGGTCGTTCCCGCTGCGACCCCACTGATAACGGCACATTCTTACCGGAGAGTTATTGAAGCCTTACGCAAATATTAATTTTGACTTTTTTTGCCGTTCCCGGCAAATTTTCTGCCGAACGCCCACCGGCGATCGCGAGGAACGTGCATTCTCACCCGCCGCCACATTGGCGGGCGTGGCGTCATAAATTATTCGAATTCAATAATTTAGATACTCAACCATGAGCAGAAGGCAATTGATTTCTGCAAACGAACGCGTAGGCTCCTGAGAAAATGCGCCATGCTTGAACATGGCTTGCGACGGACTGCCGGCACCGCAGGGAATACCGGATTTCAAGACCCGGCTGCACGTCCGATCCAAGAAGAAAAATTCGGGGAATGACGATGAAGACGATTCTGATTTCGGCCGTCTTTGCCGCGGCTCTTTGGACTGTCGCTGCGCCGGCCGAAGCCGCCGACTGCGGCGAGGTTTCGATCGCCGAGATGAAATGGGCCTCGGCCGGCATTGCGGCGAACTTCGACAAGATCATCCTGGAAAAGGGCTATGGCTGCTCCGTCACCATCGTCGACGGCGACACGCTTCCGACCTTCGCCTCGATGAACGAGAAAGGCATCCCCGACATCGCCTCGGAATACTGGATCAATTCCGTCAGGGCCCTGCTCGATGAGGCCGTCAAAACCGGCCGGCTGGAAGAGGGTGCCGAGATCCTGGCCGACGGCGCCATCGAGGGCTGGTGGATCCCGAAATTCACCGCCGACGCCAATCCCGACATTCGCTCCGTCGAGGATGCGCTGAGACATCCAGAGCTCTTCCCCGCCGAAGACGACCCGTCGAAGGGCGCCGTCTACAATTGCCCACCCGACTGGAGCTGCCGGATTTCCACCGCCAACCTGTTCAACGCGCTCGGGGGCGAAAGAAACGGCTTCGAACTGGTCGACACCGGCAGCGCGAAAGGGCTCGACGCGTCGATCGCCCGCGCCTTCGACAACAAGGTCGGCTGGCTCGGCTATTACTGGGCGCCGACCGCCATCCTCGGCAAATACGACATGACCCGGCTGAGCTTCGGCGTTAGCCACGACAAGGCCGAATGGGATCGCTGCACCGCGGTTGTCGGCTGCATCAGGCCGGCCGTCAACTCCTACCCGGTCTCGCGCGCCTTCACGCTGATGACAAGGTCTTTCGCCAGCCGCGCCGGCCCCGTCACCGCCTATCTCAGGACCCGCAAATGGGACAACGAGACCATCAACCAGGTGCTCGCCTGGCAGGACGAAAACCGCGAAAGCAATGCGGATGCCGCGGTCTATTTCCTGCGCAACTATGAGAGCCTGTGGACGAAATGGGTGCCGGCCGATGTAGCCGAGAAGGTGAAGGCGAGCTTATAACGACAGGACACGATCAACGACCGGACGATTCGAGATGACTGGCAATATTCCCTTTCCCGACCGCGACACCGTCGCGGAAAAGCTTGCCGCGCTGTCCGACGCCGACAAATCGTTTCTGACGCTGCTCATGGAGAACGCCGCCCAGGACGACAATCTGCTCGACGGCCTGCGCCGCCATCTCGACCTTGCTGCGGAATCGCGTTTCCTGAACTCGCTGAAACTTGAAAATCTCGGACTGTGGCTCGGGACCGACGCGCCGGACCGGCTGCAGATCCGGCTGATGGAAACCGCCCGCTCCGGCCAGCATCCCGCATACCAAGCCTTCCGGACCGGCCTCAGCCGATCCGGCGGCCTCGAAAGGGCATATCCCCCGGTCGTCCGCTAGGACGATCCGGCCCGGCCACTCGTTAGAGTGGTCCGGCCCCAGCCAAGAATGATCCGGCAACGATCCAGCGCGGTCCCGCCGAACCTGCCACCGGATCACTTCCTAGCAGCGTGGCCCACCGAGCGGCCGGCATCCTGGGTAGCGTTGACGGCGTTCGCCGTATCCTTTCCCACGCCGCGGATCGTGTTGCCGCAGGAGGAAAGAGCAAGAAGAACCATGAAGGCTGCGGCAATTTTGGCCGTTGTCGTCATTTCGAATATCCTTGTTTGAAATCAACCCCGAACGGCAGTTCATGCCGTCCGCGTCCATAACGCGCAAGGGAATAAAAGGTTCACGCCTGAAAGGTGTCCTCAGGCGGCGACAGCCTTCGCTCTCTCGGCAAAGGCGCCACGAATGCTGTCGGCCACCGTCTCGATCGGCCCCGACATCTGCGAGGCGGTCAAAAGGCGGATATCGAAGGCGCCGAGCTCCGGCAGCCCTTCCTGCGGGCCGAGGATCGCCATGTCCTCGTTGACATAGGAGAGCGGCAGCGGCGCGATGGCAAGATCGGAGAGCACGGCGGCGCGCTGCGCCATCGTGTGGCCGCTGAGATAGGCGACGCGATAAGGCCGCTTGTTGCGTTCGAGTTGGGAGAGCGCCTCCTGGCGCCAGATGCAGCCATCCTCCCAGATCGAGATCGGCAAGGGGTCGCGGCGATGCGCCGAACCGCACTTAGCACCGGCCCAGACCAGCCGCTCGCGGAACACCACCTCGCCGCCCGTCGGGAACGGCCGCGTCGCACAGTTGATCAGAGCCAGGTCGAGCCGCTGCTCCTCCATGCGCTTCTTCAGCCCCATGCTCATGTCGATCGTCACATCGACCATGATGCCGGGATAGCTCTCGGCAAAACTCTTCAGGATCCTCGGCAGCAGCCGCTCGCCGATATCCTCCGGCGCGCCGAGCCGGACGACACCGGTCATCTCAGGCATGATGAAGCGCGACACCGCCTCGTTGGACAGCGCCAGAATGTTGCGGGCATAGGAGAGCAGCATCTCGCCATGGCGCGTCAGCGTCACGGAGCGGGCATCACGCAAAAACAGCGTCGCGCCGAGTTGCTCCTCGAGCTTCTTGATTTGCATGGAAACCGCCGACGGCGTGCGGAAGACCGCTTCGGCGGCGGTGGAAAAATTGCCTGTCTCGGCGATGGCGACGAAGGTGCGCAGCACATCGTTGTCAAGCAAAGGAATGGGACGGCGAAATGGTAAGCTCATCGTCGCATCTTTCAATTTTTCTGATTTATAACCGCATATCATTTTGTTTGATTGAATGTCAATCGGCCGCCATATTTTCAGTGTCGGACGCTGAAGCAGCAAAGGAGGCCAGACATGTTACAAGCAAACATCTGGAATATCATACAAGCACTTTCCGCATTCAAGTCACGCCGGCGCAGATATGCCAATTACGAAGAAGCTCTGCGCCAGATAAAGCGCTTTCCGCCGCATCTGTTGGCCGATGTCAGCGCGGCATAGCGTTGATGTCCAGAGGCTCTGGCTCTCAGGCGAAAGATCGTCGGCCGCGCATGGGCGCGGCAGATTGGAAATACCTTCATCGACGCGAGAATACTTCTCCTCTCACATCCCGCCCAGCAGCTTGAACGCGATGATCCACATGGTGAAGGCCACCAGCGTCTCCAGCATGCGCCAGGACGAAGGCCTCGAGAAGATCGGCCGCAGCCGCGTTGCGCCATACCCAAGGGCAAAGAAGAACAGGAAGGATCCGGTCATTGCCCCTGCCGCAAAGGAGGCCTGCTGTCCGGGATAGCGCGTCGAAATCGTGCCGAGCAATACGACCGTATCGAGATAGACATGCGGATTGAGCCAGGTGAGCGCGAGGCACGTCGCAAGCGTCTGCCGAAAGCTCGTCGTCTTGGCTTCCAAAGCCGCCAGGGTGGCGGACGACCGCAAGGCGGAATAGAGGCTCTTGGCTCCGTACCAGGCAAGAAACGCCGCTCCTCCATAACGCATAACAGGATCGAGCCAGGGCAGCAGCCTGGCGATCTGCTGGAGGCTGGTCACGCCGAGCAGGATCAGTGCGGCATCGGAGAGCGCACAGGCCAGGCAGACCATGAAGACGTGCTCGTTGCGCAGGCCTTGGCGAAGGATGAAAGCATTCTGCGCGCCGATCGCGACAATCAGGCTGAGGCCCATCATCAGGCCCGTGACATAGATCGAAAAACTCATCTCTTCGGCAAACGCTCCTCAATTCCCTGAGAGGTGCGGTATCGCGACGGCATGAATTAGTCTAATTAATCCAGCTTATCTCAATTAAGCGAACCTAATCCATGCTTGATTATTCCGCCCTTCGCGCCGTCGCAGCCATCGTCCAGACGGGCAGCTTCGAAAGAGCCGCGGCTATCCTGGCCGTAACCCCTTCCGCCGTTTCGCAGCGCGTGAAGCAGCTCGAAGAGCGTCTTGGCGTCGTCCTCATCGTCAGAGGCACGCCTTGCACGGCAACGGAAAAGGGAGAATGGCTCTGCCGTCATATGGAGAATGTCGGCATGCTCGAAGCCGAACTCTTCGGGCAGCTGCCGGCCCTCATCGATCCCGACGAGCCGCGCCAGAGGGTGACGCTCCAGATCGCAACCAACGCCGACAGCCTCGGGACATGGTTCGTGGAGGCCATGTCGAATTTCGCCAAGAGCTCCTCCTATCTCCTGAACGTCGCGGTCGACGACCAGGATCATACCGCCGAATGGCTACAGCGCGGGCGGGTGATCGCGGCCGTCACCAGCCTGGAAAAGCCGATCCGGGGATGCCGGCGCTTCGCGCTCGGGGTCCTGCGCTACCACGCCACGGCAGCCCCCGAATTCGTCGCACGCCACTTTCCGCAGGGCGTGACGCCAGAGGCGATCCGCAACGCTCCGGCCTTGACCTTCAATCAGAAGGACAGGCTGCAGAGCGACTGGATACGCAGGACGTTCGGACGCGATCTCGATTATCCCACCCACTGGCTGCCGTCGCCGCAAACTTTCGTCGAGGCGAGCCTTTCGGGCATGTGCTGGGGAATGAACCCGATCCAACTGACCCGCGAGCATCTCGCATCCGGACGGCTGGTCGAATTGGTGCCCGACACGCCGCTCGACGTGCCCCTCTACTGGCAGATAAACCGCCTCGCCGCCGACCGCCTGGCGGACCTGACGCGCGAAGTCGTCACGGTGGCCAAGCGTCGCCTCTGATGCATCATGCAAAAACGCAGATGACCGGACGGCTTCTACCTCTTTTCGGCAAGCCGTGCCGGCTATTGCGTCCTACGCGATAGCGATGATCTCCAGCTCCTGGCCGCCTGTCTCCACCACGTCGCCGACAGCCTTGCCCATCAGCAATCGCGCCACCGGGGAAACGTAGGAAATCGATCCGGCCTTGGGATCGGCTTCGTCCTCCCCGACGATCCGATAGGTCTGCACGCGGCCGTCGTCGCGGCGGAAGGTCACCGTGTTGCCGAAGGCGACGGCATCGGCCGACGCAGGCTCCGGCATGAGCTGGGCGGTGCGCAGCCTTGCCGCGAGGTAGCGCAGGTCGCGCAAGGGGGTGGCCGTCTGCCGGCGCCGTTCGTTCACGTCTTCGATGATATTCGCTACGTCATAGGCCTCGCCCGCCTCGCGGAACTGCAGCTCCAGGGCCTTCAGCCCTGCCTCCGTGACGAGGTTCGGATGCGGCGAAACCGGCCGGTCGGGCAGCAGGGTTTCCGAAGCGGTTTCGAAACTCTCTTCCTTGGTGAAGGCAACAGCCAATCTTCAACTCCATGTCAGACGCTACACGCTTATTCCAGGCGGGCGATTGCCCAAGTTTGGAATCCTACATACACCGGGTGCGGACGAACCGCCAATCTTGCCACATCGGGAGCAGTTTTGACGGGGGTACGGCCCGCGGCTTCCGGCTCCGGGAACGTCCTCGCCCACATGGCGTTTATATCCTCCAGATGCACCGTAGCGCAGGAGGATGGAATGCCCGGCCAGCAGCGAAAGAGCGGCAGCGCGGTCGGGGGCGAAACATGTCTTCGTTCCTGACGGATGTCATGCCGCTGGAGCCGAGCTGGTGGGCTATCGCCGCGCGGATCGCACTGACCGTCGTCGCCGGCGGCCTGATCGGCCTCGACCGCGAACGCGGCGGCCACTCCGCGGGTTTCAGGACCACCATCCTGGTGGCGCTGGCCGCCTGTCTGGCGATGATCCAGGCAAACCTCCTTCTGTCGGTCTACGGAAAGACGCCCGGCTTCTTCTCGCAGATGGACGTGCTGCGCTTCCCGCTCGGCGTGCTGACCGGCGTCGGCTTCATCGGCGGCGGCGCGATCCTGAGGCGCGGCGACATGATGACAGGCGTCACGACGGCGGCGACCCTGTGGTTCATGACGATCGTCGGCCTCTGCTTCGGCGGCGGACAGATCGTGATCGGGACGGTGGCAACCGTGGTTGCCTTCATCGTCCTGTCGCCGATGAAGCGCCTGGATACATGGCTGCGCTGCGAACGGAAGGCGACGCTCGTCGTCTACGGCTCGCGCTCCGACATTCCCGACCTGTCGAACGTGCTGGCACCTCTTCAATGCAGCGCAGTATTCGTCGCGTGGGGACCGACCGAAGATGACCGCATCGGGGCCACGTACGAATTGCGCTGGCTGGCAAAAGATCCGGACGCATCCGCCCGCGCGATCCTCGCCGCTGTTTCCGATGCGCAAGAGATCGCCCATTTCGCGATGCATTCAACGACCGGCTGAGCGCGGCGGCGTGATCGCACCCGCACTATTTCGAGACGTGCTCGGGCTTGCCCTTTCTCTTGGTCGATGCGAATTCCTCGAGCTGCTTTTCGCTCATGGATTCGACCATCTGCTTCGAAGCGCCCTTGAGCTCACTCTTGGGCGTCTCGCCGCGCTTGGCCGAGAGCGCAGCTCCTGCGGCCTTCTGCTGAGCTTTGGACTTGGCTGGCATATCGTTTCTCCTTCTGACCGGAACGAGGATGCTTTCACCTCTCCCGCTTCCTGATCACCCTGCCCTGGACACCGTACGGCGAGGCGGCTGCGGCCAACGCCGCAGCCGACCGCTCGTCAGTTGATGGTGGCCCACTGGCTGCGGACATCCCTGGCGTTCTTCGACAGGTGAACGTGAGCGTCGACGTGATCGACCCAGTCGAGCGGGATCAGGTGATGCTTGCCGTCCTCCGAGTCGGTCTTCGTCAGCTGGATGCGGGTGGGTCCGTCGAGATGATCGACCGTCCCGACACGTGCGCCGTCGGCAGCCCGCACTTCCATATGTTCGCGGATCTGATCTGCGGAAATCATGGTTTCCTCCTTTGCGTCACTCGCAGTTACCAAGCCGCAACGATGAGGAGCGAAGTTGGTTCCAAGACGTCTCGTCATGCGTAGCTGGAAGCGGCGACGCCATACCCGCCGTCGAGATTTGCGGCTCATGGCAAGCTCGATGCGGCAGGCTGCCTTCCCCCCCGTTCACGGGAGATGGCGGACAGCAGCGGCCGCGACATAGACGATGCGGGTGGCCGCATGGTTCGCCAACCATTTAAGGTATTGCCATGACTGCAGCGGGCAACAGAAGGAATTTCCCTCAGCAGATTCTGCAACTGAAGGTATTGCCGAGAGAGATATACTACGTAGATTGCCGTTGACGAGGAGGCATCCCCATGTCGACTTTCCGGAATGCAGTTGTTTCTTTGCCAGGCAGAGAGCGCATAGCAAAAACGCCTTTTGGTGCAAAGATCGTGATCCACGCCACGGCCGCCGAGACCGGAGGCGCATTCGGCATGTTGGAAACCTTCACCCCGCCGGGTCAGGGACCGGCCCCACACACTCACACGCGCGAAACCGAAGTCTTTCGCGTAATCCATGGGCTCTATCGTTTTCAATGTGGCGACGAGGAGTTCGATGCGCCGCCAGGAACCGTGGTCGTTTTGCCGCCGCAAGTGCGACACAGCTGGCGAAACATAAGTGACCAATCCGGCCAAATGTTCGGCACGGTTAGCCCAGGGGGATGCGAGCAATTGTTATCGACATTGAAGCTTCTTGTGCCGACACGCCCGAGAAAATTGCAGTGATTGAAGCGCGGCTTGGGATCATCAATGATCTGACGCTGGCTCTTGGTTTGCATAAAGTATGAAGAACCCGACCGCCTCTTTGGCAGTGTTACCGACGGTGAGGAGCAAGCCAACGTCAGTAGGACGGTAGAAGCGGGCGAGCGTGACGCTCGAAGATTTCCGCCGACGCATGAACGCGGATTCTCTCGCCTTAATTTTGCGGAGAGACCTTTCTAAAATCAGACGCTGGCGGAGGATTGATGGTGGAAAATCAATGGCTATCTCGTGCGAAACGTTTGCAGGCTATCGCCTCGACCGGGCTCCACTTTTGCAAGGACGAGTTTGATCGCGAGCGATACCAAGAAGTCGCTGACATCGCGCAAGCCATGCTAGCGAACCTCGCCAATGTGCCGATTATCCGCATCAAAGGCCTCGTATCTGATTTTGCGAAGGGCTACGCAACGCCAAAGGTCGATGTCCGTGGTGCCTTGATCGAAGACGGCAAGATTTTGCTGGTGCAGGAGAAGAGCGATGGACTTTGGACGTTGCCGGGAGGTTTTGCGGATATAGGACGATCAGCCTCTGAAAACGTGATCAAGGAAACTCGCGAAGAAGCGGGTCTGACGGTATCCGCCACCCATCTTTACAGTATCCGACACAAGGCAAAGCAACCATACGATCCGGATGCGAGGGACTTTTACAAACTGTTTTTCCTTTGCGAACGCCGAGGTGAGACGGCTCCGCAGGCGGGCCTGGAAACGAGTGAAGTTGGTTTCTTTCCGCCTGATAAGCTCCCGGCCCTGTCGCGCGGACGCGTAGTTGAAAGCGACATCCACGCTGCATTTGACTTCAGCTACGGCCGTCAACAATTCGCTACTTTTGACTAGCGCTTCACGACTGTTCTGCGTCGATCCATAAAGTCGCAAACCTTCGAGATTGCGGCGCGGTATTTTGGATCTAAAATCGCGAATGGTTTTGGTTCTACACTGCAAAGCTGTCACCGGCGGCCGGCCGGCGCATCGCGATCATTCAATCCTATTGATGTTATCCATAAACTCTATTCGTTTGAATGATGAGTTCTCTGAGCCCATATTAGGATCATGGACATGGACGAACTGCTTCAACGGCAACCGTGTCCGGACCCAAGAAAGGAACCGGAAAATGACCACGCTCACCTATCGGGGTAGTGGCAAGACCCTTACCTCCAGCGAAAGCCGCTTCGATCTGGCACATTATGCCCGCAAGCTCGTGCTCGCCTGGAACCGCTGGCGGACCGCCCGCGAAATCGAAGCCATGCCCTTCGATATTCGCAAGGACATCGGCTGGCCGAGCACGGACGACAGCAAACACCGGACCATGTAATGAATGCGACATTCCTCCCAAGATAAGGGCGGCGCCTGCCTCGTGCAACGCCGCCTTTTTCGTCTCCGGAATGTCCAATTCCCCACCGTTTTCGACCATGAATTTCAGTCGCCCGTAAGCCTGTTCTCCACCCTGCCCCCGGCTTGACGATGGTTCGACCAGTCAAATCGCGGTCAATGTCGCATATTTGCTCTTCCCGGCCGCATTTATCCATGCCAGTGTCGCTTTCAGGACATCCGCGCGACGCATTCCGCGCGACGAATATGTCATCGTTCCTCGAGCATGGATTTCGCTATGAACAGGATGCAGATCAAGAAGCGTTCACTGGTCTTCTTTATGGTACCGCAATTCACCATGCTGCCCTTTTCGGCCGCCGTGGATACCTTGCGCATCGCCAACCGTATGCTCGGCTACCAGGCCTATACTTGGCGGCTCGCCTCCGTCGACGGGGACAAGGTCTATTCTTCCTGCGGCATCGGCATCGAGGCGAATTCCTCGCTCGCCGAGGAGCGCCGCCATCTCGGCGGTGAAAACCGGCCGGGCATGGTGCTCGTCTGTTCCGGCATCGATATCGAAGAGTTCAACAACAAGTCGGTCAATGCTTGGCTGCGCGAATGCTACAATCGCGGTGTGGCCGTCGGCAGCCTCTGTACGGGCGCGCATGTGCTGGCGCAAGCCGGTCTCCTCAACGGCAAGCGCTGCGCCATCCACTGGGAGAACCTGCCGGGCTTTTCCGAAGCCTTCCCGCAGGCCGAGGTCTATGCCGACCTCTACGAGATCGACGGCAATCTCTACACCTGCGCCGGCGGAACCGCCTCGCTCGACATGATGCTGAACCTCATCGGCGAGGATTTCGGCGAAAGCCTCGTCAACCGCATCTGTGAGCAGCACCTGACCGACCGCGTGCGCAACCCGCACGACCGCCAGCGGCTGCCGCTGCGCGCCCGCCTCGGCGTGCAGAACGCCAAGGTGCTGTCGATCATCGAGCTGATGGAAGGCAATCTCGCCGAGCCGCTGTCGCTGATCGAAATCGCCGACGGCGCCGGCCTCTCCCGCCGCCAGATCGAGCGGCTGTTCCGCCAGGAAATGGGCCGCTCGCCGGCGCGCTATTATCTCGAAATCCGCCTCGACCGCGCCCGCCACCTGCTGGTGCAGTCCTCCATGCCGGTCGTCGAAGTCGCCGTCGCCTGCGGCTTCGTCTCGGCCTCGCATTTCTCCAAGTGTTATCGCGAACTCTACCACCGCTCGCCACAGCAGGAGCGCGCCGAGCGCAAGATGACCATGGCGACCGCAAGGCAGCCGGTTGCGGCTTGAGGCCAAAGAAGCAGTCGCCGCCATATGAGCGGCGACGGCGGGCGCGAGAATCAGAACGCTTTTGGAAGTCCCGCTTGTTTCAGCGTCTCGTTGGCGGTGTGTCGCGACTTGACGCCATGATCAACGGTGAAATGGCGATTTGAAATCGGACTGAACCAGATTTCATGATCGCCTTTTCCCGGCCGCACGTACGCGCAGCCGGCTTTCAGTAACAACTCTTTGAGTTCCCTGATGTAGCCGCCTATGCGGTCAATAAGTCGGGTTAGGGATGCGAACGAGTTGTTCAGCCATGATGTGGATCGGAATTTCCGGCAGGTTTGATGTAAACCCGTTCAATTCCAAAAGATCGGTGATCGCCGCGACGACCTTGAGCTCAAGGGCTTCAAGGGTGTCGGCCTCAACAGCCAGTCCTTCGATGTCGCTGCTGCTGGCAACCCAGACAGCGGCCTCTTCATCCCGCTCCGCGCGCACAATGATCGATACGTGCTTCATGCGATGAGTTCTCCATAGCGGACACGACGATATCTCATAGTGCACATATATAGCGAGATGGAAGTGATTTTCAGTAGAATGAATTTTTCGGAGACGTTTCGAATTCCGAAGAACCTTTGAGTCAACCCACACGACGCTCTACTGCGCCGCCTCTTCCGTCATCCTGGCGTCGGAATAGACCTGGTTGCGGCCGCGGTGTTTGGCCATGTAGAGGAACTGGTCGGCGGCGTTGAGATAGTTCTCGAAGGTCTCGTAACCGCCGATCTCGGCGATGCCGATCGAGATGGTGACGCCGAGTTCCTCGTCGTCGGCCGTGACCTTCAGCCGCGAAATATCCGAGCGGATCTCGTCGCAGAGCTTGGTGGCGGCAGCCGAATCCATCTGCGGGAAGAGGATCGCGAATTCCTCGCCGCCGAGGCGCGACAGAAGATTGTCGCTGCCGTCGAAGATCGTGAACAGCCTGTTTGCGACAGCCTTCAGCACCTTGTCGCCGATTTCGTGGCCATAGGTGTCGTTCAGCAGCTTGAAATGGTCGATATCGAGAATAGCAACCGAACTCGGCGCTTTCAACCGCAGGCACTCGTTCACCAGCTTCGGGCCGTTGTCGTAGAAATAGCGGCGGTTAAAGAGGCCTGTGAGATAGTCGCAGGCCGCCGCCGCTCTCAGTTGGCGCATCTGCGCCAGCGTCTCGGCATTGTTGGCGATGCGGCACTGCAGCTCCTCGGCGACGAACGGCCGGTAGACGAAATCGCTGGCGCCGGCCTTGAGGAAACTCGCCGAAAGCATGCGGTCGTTGGAGGAGGAAACGCCGATAACGCGCAGCCTGTCCGAACCGAAGCGATGGCGAATGCGCCGCGTCAGCTCGTAGCCGCTCATATCGGGCATATGGTGGTCGGTGACGACGAGTTCTATATCGCTGTAGGCTTCGAGCGCCGCCAGGGCCTCGAGCCCGGAATTCGCCTCGACGACGAGATATTGCTGTGCCTTCAGGAGGTCGACGAGCACCTGGCGGGCCGAAACGACATCGTCGACGACGAGCACCCGCGTCTTGCGGTTGGAGATCGCGCGGCGGACGGTCGCGACCAGATTGTCGAGCGCGAATTCATTGTCCTTCAGCACGTAGTCGATGACATTGCGCTCCATGATCCGGTTGCGCGTATTGAGATCGAATGTCGCGGTGAAGACGATCGCCGGGATATCGTGCTCGATTGTGCAGTCGAGCGCCTCGCCGTAGGGAGAATCCGGCAGGTTGAGATCGACGACGGCCATGGTGTAGCCGTGACCGTCCTCGGCGAGTTCCCGGCGCAGCGCCTTCAGCGAGGAGCAGGGTTTGACGGCAAGACCGAGTTCCGTCTGGAACCGGTGACAGAGCACCGCGGAAAACATGCGGGAATCTTCAACCAGAAGTATCTTGAGCCCGCCGGAGCGCAGCCCGATACCGTCACGCAGAAAATCCGCTTGAAAAGCCACAGCCGCTACTCCCCCATGCGTCCGCAGGGCTCGACTCGGCCCCTTCCCCGGCGGGGCGGACGATAGCCGAGAGGCTCACGCGCGTGAAGGGGACAAATGGTGGCGACACTTGTAATTGCAGAAATTCGACGCCAGGCCCCGACCGTCACGTCAGGGCCTTCCTTGATCCGGATACTGGAGCAGCCGTCAGGCAACCGCCCGCTCCTTGCGCATCGATTGGATCTGCAGGAGCGTATCGAGGTTTTGGTTGACGCGGCAGTAGAATTCCTCGTCGATGAAGGGGCGCAGCATGAAGTCATTGCCGCCCGCTTTCAGGAACCGCGCCGAAAGCAGCCGGTTCGAAGAGGAGGAAACGCCGATGATGCGCAACTCATGCGAGCCGATATTGGAGCGGATGCGCCGCGTCAGCTCGAAGCCGTCGATATCGGGCATGTTGTAGTCGGTGATCATCAGGCCGATGTCGCGGTTGGCCTTGAGGATCTCCAGCGCCTTGGCGCCGTTCTCGGCGGTGCTGACGCGGAAATTATAGCGCTTCAGCCGGCTCGACAGCAGCGCGCGCGCCGTCGCGCTATCGTCGACGATCAGCACGTGGTGGCGGTGATTGGTCAGGAAGCGGCAGATCGATTCCGCCAGAAGATCGACGGCGAAGATATTGTCCTTGAGGATATAGTCGACGATATCCTTGGCCATCAGCTTGTCGCGCATGCCTTCATGGAAGGTGCCGGTGAAGACGATCGTCGGGATAGAGAGATCGACCAGATATTCGAGCGCTTCGCCGTTTTCGGCGCCGGGCAGGTTGATGTTCGAGATCGCCAGCGTGATCGGATCGGAAGACTTGTCGTAGGAAAGCTGCAGATCCTCGAAGCTGCGACAGATTTCAACCTCAATGTCGAACAGCTCCTTGAGGCGTTTGCTGATCATCGAGGTGAATACGTTGGAATCTTCCGCGACAATAATACGCGCGCCGGCAAACATCTCCCCGGAATATTGCATCCCTGAAATACCTAGAAACGCCATAAGCAAACCTTTGATGTAAATCTGTCCCCGGATCAAATCGGTACATCAATTGATTTGAATAATTATTAATCAGCATCTCGGATACGGAAGCGAACAAGCGGCCCGATAGGCCCGCCTCCGATTTCTTGCAGATATGATTAAGAAATCAGATGCGAAGCGTCGCTTTATAAGTCGTGCCGAAGATCTTGATCTTCAGCGTTGTGCCTTCCCTGCGTAATCCCGCCGCAGTATGGCGAGCGCCGGCGAGAGGCGTTCGGCTGGCAGTGCTCACCCGAAGCGACTATAAACGAACCATCGCTCCCGACCAGCCGAGAGGTCCGCCCATGACCCAATCCGATCCGGTGATCGAATGGCTCCTCGATTCCGATCCCGCAATCCGCTGGCAGGTGATGCGCGACCTCCTCGACGCGCCACAGCCGCAATGGACGGCCGAGCGGGCCAGGGTGGAGACCGAGGGCTGGGGTGCAAGGCTCCTCTCCTTTCAGGACGCGGACGGACAATGGGCGGGCGGCGCCTTTCTGCCTGCCGATTTCGATCCCCGCGAATGGCGCGAGCGCGGCCAGCCCTGGACGGCCACGACCTATTCGTTGTCGCAACTCAGGGAATTCGGCCTCGATCCGTCATCGGAACGGGCCAGGCGCACCGTCGCATTGATCGGCGACAACGCCCGTTGGGAAGAAGGCGGCCAGCCCTTCTGGCAAGGGGAAGTCGAGGAATGCATCAACGGCCGGACCGTCGCCGACGGCGCCTATTTCGGCATCGACGTCTCGCCCATCGTCGATCGGCTGGCCGGCGAACGCCTCGACGACGGCGGCTGGAACTGCGAGCGGATCAACGGCTCCGTCCGCTCCTCCTTCGCCAGCACCATCAACGTGCTGGAGGGGCTGCTGGAATTCGAAAGATCGACCGGCGGCACGCTCCAGTCACGCGAGGCGCGCAGGACGGGCGAAGAATTCCTGCTGGACCGAAACCTCTTCCGCCGCCTCGGTACAGGCGAGCCGGCCGACGAACAATTCCTGCGCTTCCTCCACCCGAACCGCTGGCGCTACGACATCCTGCGCGCGCTCGACTATTTCCGTTCGAGCGCCATCTTCACCGGCGTCGATCCCGACCCGCGCCTCGGCGAAGCAATCGACCACCTCCGCTCCCGGCGTTCGGCAGACGGCACCTGGCCGCTCGACTGGAGCACGGAAGGCCGAGTGTGGTTCGACGTCGACGACGGGCCGGGCAGGCCGTCGCGGTGGATCACGCTTCGGGCGATGCGGGTGCTGCGGGGGTGGGACGCCAGGTCAATTTCGCCTCCAGCGGTTTGAATAGATTTGCGCCTGACCATTCGTGCAGCAAGAAGTGTGCATTTTTAGCAAGATTGAAAAATACCTGGATTCGTCCCGAAGCATATCTTGCCGGGAGCTCAAGGATTATTACTTTAGCCCGATCGCGCAAAGCATGAACCTGGTGTCAAAATTCTTTGAAGGGGTATTTCATGTCCAGCAAACCGAGCATTGTTTTCGCCCATGGCCTCTGGGCCGATGGCTCCTGCTTCAGCAAGGTCATCAATCTACTCGTCGCCGATGGCTACGAAGTCATCGCGACGCAGAATCATCTGAACACCGTGGCGGATGACGCTGCCGCGGTGCGCACCTCCTTTGGTCGCGCCAGCGGCCCCATCGTTCTCGTCGGTCACTCCTACGGCGGCACCGTGATTACGACAGCAGGAACCGACGACCGTGTCGCGGCGCTCGTCTACATCTGCGCGCTCGCGCCAGAGGACGGCGACACCACCCAGGCTGATCAGACCAAATTTCCGCAAACCCCGGTATTCGACCATATCGAGGTGGCTGACGGCAGGTTATTCCTGCGGCCGGCGGGCATTGCGGATTTTGCTGGCGATCTCCCAGAGGCCGAACAGAAACTTGTCTGGGCCACCCAGATGGGGCCGCTGGCAGATTTGTTCAGTCAGCCCGTGCCCGGTGCAGCATGGAAATCGAAGCCGACATACTACATTGTCGGCAAAGAGGATCGAACCGTTCAACCGGAACTCCAACGCTTCCTCGCAAAGCGCATGGAAGCCAAAGTGACCGAGCTCGCATCGAGCCATGTGCCCATGCTATCGCAACCTCAACGCGTTTACGAGGTGATCCGGGAAGCCGCCAATGCCGTGCAGCAGGGCGGCAGATAGCCGCCTGCCTTTCCGCCATCGGCTTGGATCATTCTGGTGCGCCACCGACCCGGCGCGCCGGCCCGCTTTCACAAGCCGTGAGGCCCGGCACAGCAGTCACTCTTTGCCGCTGCCGGCCCGCAGCAAGCCGCTGCCCTGCTGCTTTCCTCCGCCAGCCAGCGATCGCGCGGCTTGCAGCTTGCAGGCCTCGGCGATAGCTCGATATACACCGCACCGGCGTGGAGAGCCGGTGCTGCGGCACAATAAAGCTGTATCGGCTGCACCCCGTCGCTGACCTCGAAGGTCAGTTTGGCCGAACCGTCAAGCTGCACATGCTCCGTCACCTTGCGGATGATGGAATAGAACTTGCCGGCCGGCATATGCGTGCGGTCGCCCTCCTCGATGTCCCAAAGCTGGATGAATATCTCCGTCCATGCCTCGGGATTGGCGCCGCAATCGAGGCCTGAGAACTGGCCCGCCTTGACCTCGGTGATATGATAACCCGGCCTCACCGGCTGGTCGTCATAATAGAAAATCAAGGGAGAATCCTTGGCGCCGGCAAGCACGCTGAGCAGCAGGCCGAGATCGATATCGTTCCCCTGAATTTTGCTGTTGTCGATGACGTTCATTTGAGCTAATTCTCGTTTCAACACTTCAAGGATTATTGAAATATGGATCAACGTCAAGCCCTCGTCGCATTCGGCGCGCTCTCGCAGGAAACCCGCCTGCATATCGTCCGCATGCTCGTGGTTTCAGGTCCTGACGGCATGGCGGCAGGCGCGATAGCGGAGAAGGCGGAGGTCTCTCCTTCCAATATCTCCTTCCACCTGAAGGAGCTGGAACGAGCCGGCCTGATTGCCCAGCAGCGTGAATCCCGCTCGATCATTTACACCGCCAATTACGAGGCCCTCGGTGGCCTGATCCGTTTCCTGATGGAAGATTGCTGCGGCGGCAACGCCGAGATCTGCGCGCGCGCTGCCGCCGTCGCGGCATGCTGTACACCTGCAACCAAGGGGGAACTGCAATGACCACAGACCGCGTTTACAATGTGCTTTTTCTCTGCACCGCCAATTCTTCGCGTTCGATCCTGGCGGAATCCATCCTGGAGACCGAAGGCAAGGGCCGGTTCAAGGCCTATTCCGCCGGCAGCCAGCCGAAAGGAGAGGTCAATCCCTATGCACTAAAGGAGCTTGCCGCGCAGGGTTATCCCACGACCGGCTTCCGCTCAAAAAGCTGGGACGAGTTCGCCAAGCCGGGCGCACCGGAGATGGACTTCATCTTCACCGTCTGCGACAGCGCTCACGGCGAAGCCTGCCCGGTCTGGATCGGCCATCCGATGACCGCCCATTGGGGCGTCGAGGATCCCGCTGCCGTTGAGGGCAGCGAAGTCGATAAGGGCCGCGCTTTCGCGCAGGCCGCCCGCTTCCTCAAGAACCGGATCAGCGCCTTCCTCAGCCTGCCGCTGTCATCGATCGACAAGCTGGCGCTGGAACAGCACCTCCACCAGATCGGCGCCATGGAAGGCACGACTGCAAGACCGGCGACGGCCGGCTGATGGGTTTCGATTTGAACCAGCAGACCTTGGAAGGGCACGACGACAGCTTTCGCGCCGCGCTCGCAGGCGCCGGCCTTCCGGTCGATGACCTCACAGACGCCGGTCGAAGTTTCTACCGGTTTTCGCGTGGCGGCCAGACGGTCGGCTTTGGCGGGCTGGAACTCTATGGCGAGGCCGTACTCCTGCGTTCCATTGTCGTACAGTCCGATCAGCGAGGCTTTGGCTTCGGCCATGCGATCACCCTTAGCTTGCTCGATCAGGCCCATAAGAAAGGTGCGGCTGCTGCCTATGTGCTGACTGAAACGGCCGCCCCCTTCTTTCAATCGCTCGGTTTTCTTCCGATTGCCCGCGATGAGGCGTCCGCCGCCATCCTGACGACGCGCCAGGCCGCAAGCCTGTGTCCGGCATCCGCCGCCTTGATGGTCCGGAGCCTGCCGGCATGAGCGCGCCAGTGTTTCCGTTGTCTCGACGCCTCACCGCCGAAGCCCTGGGTACGCTGTTGCTGGTGGCGACCGTCGTCGGATCGGGAATCATGGCGGATAACCTGACGAACGATACGGCGCTTGCGCTGCTCGCCAACACGCTGGCAACAGGGGCGGCACTTGTCGTCCTCATCACCGTCTTGGGCCCGATTTCCGGCGCGCATTTCAATCCGGTGGTGTCGCTGGTTTTTGCGCTCCGGCGAGAGCTGCCTGCCTCTTCCGTTCCCGCCTATATCGCCGCGCAGATCGTCGGCGGCATTGCCGGAACGATGCTCGCCCATGCCATGTTCGCCCTTCCCCTGCTGCAGGCCTCGGAAACCGTGCGCACCGGCAGCGCGCAATGGCTCTCCGAAATGACGGCAACCTTCGGCCTCGTCTTCGTCATCTTCGCCGGTGTGCGCTTTCGCGCCGACGCTGTGGCATGGCTGGTCGGCCTATATATCACCGCCGCCTACTGGTTCACCGCTTCCACGTCGTTTGCCAATCCCGCGGTCGCGATCGCCCGGTCGCTGACGCACACATTTTCCGGCATCCGCCCGATCGATCTACCGGGTTTTATCGTTGCCGAAATCCTCGGCGCATTGCTGGCGCTGATGCTCGCGGGATGGCTGCTGATGGAATCCCGCAATCCTGAAACCCTCACCAAGACGGAATCCGCCTCATGACTATCGATGTTACGATCTATCACAACCCGGAATGCGGCACCTCGCGCAACACGCTGGCGATGATCCAGAATGCCGGCATTGAGCCCAACGTCATTGAATATCTGAAAAACCCGCCGTCGCGCGAAGAGCTCATCAAGATGATTGCGGATGCAGGTATGAGTGTTCGCGAGGCGATCCGCGAAAAGGGCACACCCTATGCGGAGCTCGGCCTCGACAACCCTGATCTTACCGACGAGCAACTGCTCGATGCGATGCTGAAAGATCCGATCCTGATCAATCGCCCCTTCGTCATCACGCCGATCGGCACGCGCCTTGCTCGGCCCTCCGAAGTCGTGCTCGATATCCTGCGGGAAACCCACAAGGGCGCCTTCACCAAGGAAGACGGTGAGAAGGTGCTCGATGCCGAGGGCAAACGCATTGTCTGATCTGCCTGCAGCGTCCCCGATGCATCTGCATCAACCGGATATGGAAGCGCTCAGGCCGACGCTCTCGACCCACAAGCCGCGCATCCTGATCCTTTATGGCTCCCTCAGAGCGGTGTCCTACAGCCGCCTCCTCGCACAGGAGGCCGGACGGCTGCTCGAATATTTCGGCTGCGACGTGCGGATCTTCAATCCGGAAGGCCTGCCGCTGCCCGACGCGGAACCGGCGAGCCACCCCAAGGTTCAGGAGCTCCGTGAACTGTCGGCATGGTCGGAAGGCCAAGTATGGGTCAGCCCTGAACGCCATGGCGCCATGACCGGCATCATGAAGGCGCAGATCGACTGGATTCCTTTGTCAGTCGGCTCAGTGCGGCCGACACAAGGCAAGACGCTGGCGGTGATGCAGGTCTCCGGCGGTTCCCAATCCTTCAACGCGGTGAGCCAGCTCCGCATCCTTGGCCGCTGGATGCGGATGATCACTATCCCCAACCAGTCCTCGGTCGCCAAAGCCTTCCAGGAATTCGACGCGGAAGGCCGTATGAAACCCTCATCCTATTACGACCGCGTCGTCGACGTCTGCGAGGAACTGGTGAAGTTCACCCTGCTGACCCGGGATGCCTCGAACTATCTGACCGACCGCTACAGCGAGCGGAAAGAAGAAGCTGAAAAGGTAGAACAGCGCGTGAGCCTCAGATCCCTATGACCAGCCCCGAACGGCCGCCGGTAGCAGCCATCGTCGCACTCGGTCTGACGCAGATCATCGGCTATGGCAGCCTCTACTACAGCTTCAGCATCCTCGCCCCAGACATGGCCCGCGATCTCCACTGGCCGTCGGAATGGATCTTCGGCGCGCTCTCCGTCGCTCTTCTGATCGGCGGGCTGGCCGCACCTGTCATGGGAACATGGATCGATCGCATCGGCGCAGGCAGGATCATGACATCGGGCTCGGCGATCGCCGCTGCGGCCCTCGTCGCCTGCGCCTTCGCGCCGGGAAAGATCGCTTTCGTCGCGGCCTTGATCGGCATCGAGAGCGCCTCGAACCTGGTGCAATATGGCGCCGCCTTCGCCCTGCTCGTGCAGATCAGGCCGCGCGTCGCCCAGCGCAGCATCACCTACCTGACCCTGATCGCCGGCTTTGCCTCAACCATCTTCTGGCCGATCACCACGGCACTGCACGCGCATCTCTCATGGCAGAACGTCTATCTGATCTTCGCCGCGCTTCATCTCGCCATCTGCCTTCCCACGCATGCCTGGCTCTCCCGCAGCGTCAGCCAGACCCGGAGACAGGCCGGAGAGGAGGCCGCAAAATCCGTCGAGCCGTGTCTTCAGCCATCGGCGCGCCGGCCGGCCTTCGTTCTGATGGTGACGGGCTTTGCTCTGGAAAGTTTTGTGAACTCAGCGCTTCTGGTCCACATGGTGCCTGTGATGTCTGCACTCGGCCTCGGCGCCATGGCCGTGATGGTCGGAACGCTCTTCGGCCCGTCGCAAGTGCTGAGCCGCTTCGTCAACATGGTCTTTGGCGGAGGCTTGTCGCAATTGATGCTGGCGATTATCTGCGCCGTCCTGTTGCCGGCATCCCTTGTCGTCCTCATCGCCACCGCCCCGTCTGTCCCGGGCGCCCTGCTCTTCGCCGTCATCTTCGGTCTCGGTTCGGGCCTCAACAGCATTGTCTACGGAACGCTGCCGCTCGCGCTCTTCGGAAGCGAAGGCTACGGTCGACGGCAAGGACAAATCATGTCGGTCCGTCTCATCGTCTCCTCGATGGCGCCGTTTGCGCTCGCCTTCCTGATGGGCAATCTCGGCGTGTCATGGTCGCTGTCGATCGCTGCGTTGCTCAGCACCGGCGCTGTCGCCGCTTTCTCAGCCATCATGCCAATGACGCGTACGGCTGGCGGGCCGGGAACGGTTCCCAATCCCGCAGAAACCTGAGCGCGACAGCCGGGGCTACTTGACGATGGCCGAGCCCTTGACGATGTCGATGGTTTCGCCGCCGTCCAGCCCGATGCGGTCGCCGTCGGGCGTCGTCATGAAGCAGCCGGAGGGGCAGAGGCTTTCCGAAGCGCCGGCATCGACCACGACCTCGACGCGCTGGCCGCTCTCGGTGATGACGAGCACCACGGCGGCCGGATCGGTGTTGGTGATGGATGCCGCATGGGCCGCCGGCGCGGCAAGCAGCGGGACAAGCAGAACGGCGGCAAATCTTGCCATCATGTGCGGCGGCGCTAACGCGCCCTCCCCTCGAACGACCGGTGCTGCCCTCGGCAGCGATCCCGATTGTCAGGGATGATGCACATAGACCTGTGAATGATGGCTGAATGACCCGTTCAGCTCTTCAGACTGCCCTCCGCGGTCCGGCTGCGCAGCTGCCGCACCGGCCGCTCGTCCTCCTCCACGGGCGTATCCTTTGGATTTTCCTGGCTGGGCGCCTTGTCCCTGCCCGCACCGGCAAGCACGGGAGGAGCCTCCCGATGGATGGTGAGATCGCTCTGCGGCAGCGGGATCTCGATGCCCTCGGCCTTGAAGCGCCGAAGGATCTCGATCCTCAGATTGTTGCGCACCGTCATGCCGTCGCCCATGTCGGCCAGGAAGAAGCGCAGCTCGAAATCCAGCGAATACGGACCGAAGCGCAGGAATTCGACATGCGGCTCGGGATTGCGCATGACGAGCGGAATCTTCGCCGTCAGTTCCAGCAGGATATCCATCACCTTCTGCGGATCGGCATCGTAGCTCACGGAAACCGGGATTTCCGAGCGGCCGATCCTGTTGCGGTGCGTCCAGTTGCCGACAAGGCCGTTGATCAGCTCCGAATTCGGCACGATGATCGACTGCTTGCGGAAGGTCTCGATCTCGGTGGCGCGGACCGAAATGCGCTTGACGATGCCTTCGGCCGTGCCTGAGACGACATGGTCGCCGACCTTGAACGGCCGCTCGACGAGCAGGATCAGGCCGGAGACGAAGTTGGAGACGATGTTCTGCAGGCCGAAACCGATACCGACCGAAAGGGCCGAGGCGACAAGCGCGAAGCTCGACAGATCGATGCCGGCCGCCGAAACGCCGATGATCGCGGCAATGCCGACGCCGAGATAGCCGATACCCGTCTTGACCGAATTGCGCACGCCGAGATCGACATGGCTTCGCGCCATCACATTGCCGTCCAGCCAGCGCTGCAGCCAGCGCGTCAAGAGGTAGACGCCGGCAAAGAGCAGGATGCCGGTGCAGATGCCGAGCAGCGAGATGCTGATGCCGCCGAGCCTGACCTCCGTGAACAGCCGGTAGGCGATGAGCTGCAGGTCCTGCACATGGAAGCCCCAGAGCAGCAGGATCAGCGGGATACCGACGAGCAGCGCCACGGCATAGATGGCAAGGCCGACGAGCAGGCCCGCCTGGTCGATCGCCACCGGCCCTAGATTGAAGCGGCGCGTCAGGAAGCGTGCGAAGAAGGTGTCGCCGAACATCTCCTGCCGCGATATCGCCTTGCCGGAGAGCAGGCCGACATACATGGTGGCGACAACAGCACCGGTGATGATGAGCTGTGTCGCGACGAAGCGGGCGAGCCCGACATAGCCCGTCAGCGCCGAGACGATCAGGCCGGCGCCGACGACGCGCAGGATGATCGCCATGCCGCGCGGCCAATGCCGGCCCGGCGCGTCGGGATCGCCGTTCCTCGCCAGCATCGGTTTGCCGAAGGAGGCCACGATCAGGATCATGCCAATGATCAGCGCCGCGATCAGGCTTCTGACCACGGTCAGCACCAGCGGCGAGCCCATCGCCTCGCCGATCGTGCCGAAGAGATAATCGAGCGCATTGACGACGGCCATCGCCAGCAGGCAATAGCCGATCGATCGCGCACCAAGATTGGAAAGCCGAACGAGGCGCCAATGCGGTTCGTTCGGCGCGAAGATGGCGTTGACGAAGCGGCCGACGAAATAGACGAGCCCGATCGCTGCGAACAAGGCGCCGATGATGGGCGCGATGTCGGGCCGCAGAACGTTGAAACTGTTGAGGAAGAAGAACGACGTGACGAGCAGGACCGATAGAGCCAGCGTGCGGATCAGCGTCGACCAGAAGGCGATCGACAGCCGGCCGATATAGGATGGGTTTTCGATCGCCTCGTCCCGCAGCAGATAAGAGCCGAACAGCCGGTAGCTGCCGGACACCAGGATGAGCGCCGAGGCAAGCGACAGGAAGATCGCGGCAAAGAGCGGAAACCGCTTGAACTTCCAGACGAAAGAGGTCCAGCTCGACAAGGCCTGCGAGAATTCGCTGACCTCGTGCACGAAGGCCCCCACTGCATCGTCAAGTACCGAGACGGAGATCTCGGTGCGCTTGAACAGTGTGTCGGCGAAAAGCTGCCGCCGCATCTCGATGATTTCGTTAAGGAGCTTCGTCACCGCGATCGACAGATTTTCGGCGTCACCGGTCACCGCGTTGATCTGCGCACGCTCAGCGGCAAGCGCGTTGCGCTCGTCCGTGACGATCTGCGCCTCGGCCGGCTGCCCTTCCTTCGGGGGATCGCCGATTTCGGTAAGCCGGTTCTTGATCTGGTCGAAACGCGGCCTGAGATTGACCGATATGGTGATGACGGCGCGGCTGAGCTCGTCGGCCTTGGTCGCAAGCCCGACCAGCGCATCGTCATTGTCGGCATTGCCCTTGACGCTATCCGTCAGCGAGGCAAGCTGGGTCTTCGCCTTCTCGATCTCCTTCGCCGCCTGATTGGAGGGCGTTTCGGCGAGCGGCGCCGGCGCTGCCGCCTGCGGCTGCTGTTCCTGCGCTAGGGCATTCTCGAAATGCGCGCCGGCGAGCGCCAGCGTCACGAGAAGAATGGTGCGAAGCAGGACGGACCTCAGTCGCAAAAGAGCCTCCGGAAAGGTTGTCGTCGGGTTAGAATGCCTGCTTTTCATAGCAAAGAAAGGCGACACAAAGGCGGAAAGTCTCTAAAGCGCGTCGCATCGTACTTGTTCCATATGCCATTTGGTCATTGTCCAGCTTCTCCAACCTCTGTCGGGTTTTGAGAAGCATGCATGGGAAGCGCTCAGAAACCGGCGCCGGGCCTGGAGAGATAGTCGCGCTCGGCCGCCGTCGACTCCCGCCCAAGCATGGCATTGCGGTGAGGAAAGCGGCCGTAGGCGGCGATCACCTCGCGGTGGCGGATCGCATAGTCGAGATATTCCTCGTCGCCGAGCTCCGTGAACAATGCCACCGAACGATCCTGCTCGTCGAGGTTTTCGGCGTGTTCGAACGGCAGGTAGAAGAAGGTGCGGCAGGCGGGCTCGACCGCCCGGTCGGCGCCGGATGCAAGCGCAAGCTTGGCCTCCCGAAGCGCCAGCCCGTCGGTCGCAACGGCAAGCGCCGTGCCGCGATAGATGTTGCGGGGAAACTGGTCGAGCACGATGACAGCCGCCAGCCGGCACACCGGATCGGCGCGCCATTCGTCGCTGACACCTGCGGCAAGCGCCAGATGCGTATCCCGAAAGGTGCTGCGGATCTCGACGTCAAGCTCCGGCGGCGGGCGAAACCACAGCTCCCGGCCGCATCGGACAAACCAGAAATCATAGACTTCACGAGGCGCACGGATCGTCGTCATGTTTCCCCTTCCCTGGCGTGAGGTTGAATGATGTTATGTTGGTAAGCTATTGTAGGAAAAAGATAACACCGTGGTTGCAGCCCCCTCATCCGCCTGCCGGCACCTTCTCCCCGCTGGGGCGAAGGGGGAATGAGGCGCCGCCGCGAATCCCTTCTACCCTCGGGGGTCCGAAGGACGGGTCGAGACCCGCGGCTCGACCCCGGTCGGTGGCGGCAGCCGGATGAGGGGGCCACTCGGCACACTCTTCATTTTTGCCTCCCGGCCCTATCGCTCCTAGCCCTTACTTCCCCTCCTGCAACGAAAACACCAGCGTCGCCCTCGTCCCGTCATGCCCGGGATCATAAGCGACATCCGATTTCAAACTCGCGGCCATCGCCGTCAGGATGCGTGTGCCGAGGCCTGTTCCCCTGGCGGGGCTCGACGGCTCGAAACCGGCGCCGTCATCCTCGACGATGACGCGCAGCGCCTCGTCGGCCTGATCGACGATGACACGGATCTCGCCCGGCACGCCGTCGGGATAGGCATATTTGAAAGCGTTGGTGACGAGTTCGCTGACGATCAGGCCGAGCGTGATCACCTTGTCGGTCGCCAGATTGACCGGCTGGGCGGCAAGCACGATGCGGTGCGGCCGCTTGTCGTCGCGCATCGAGGCTTCGAGCTCGGTGAGCAGGCTGTCCAGATATTCGTCGACCTGCACCGAGCCGACCTGCCGGTTGGTGTAGAGCCGGCGGTGCACGCTGGCGATGGCGTTGATGCGCATCTGCGTTTCGTGCAGCGCGTCGATCGCCACCTGGTCTTTGGTCATCGAGGACTGCATGCGGATCAGCGCGCCGACGAGGCCGAGGCTGTTGGCGATGCGGTGGTTGACTTCGGCAAGCAGCATTTCGGCGAGGTCGCGCTGCTGGCGGATCACCTCTTGCGCCTGCGCCGTCTCGCGGCGGTAGCGCGCCCGCTCCAGCGCCTGTTCGAGCGCGGCGGCGAGCAGGTCGAAATAGTCGGGCGAGATCCCCTTGAGCATATAATCGTCGGCGCCCGCCTTCAGCGCCGCGACCGCGATGCCGGTATCGTCCGAACCGGTGGCGTAGATGACAGGCGGACGGTCCGGCATCGCAGTGATGCAGGGCAGGATGTCGAGGCCGGTCTCGCCGGCAAGGAGATGATCGAGCACGACGGCGTCGATGCCGCCCTCGCCGAGCCGCGCAAGGCCGGCAGCGCCGCTCTGCGCCCACTCGACCGAAAAGCCGCGCCGGCCGAGGTTCTTCTGCATCAGCAGGGCCAGCTCCTCGTCGTCGTCGACATAAAGGATGTGGATCAGGCCGTCCGCATCGACGTTAGATTCGCTCATTCCGTCTCCCGGCGTTCTCACAAGCGTCCGAGTCGTCCGCATGGCAATGTGGTATTGCATTGGCCGCTTGAGGTAAACCGCGCTTCTTGCTCACCCTCACCGCCACTGCCCAATGGGTTCGGCGGGCGATGCTAATTCCGGCGGAATTTCCCGTAGCCAGAGACTTCGGCGCCCGCCTCCGCCGGCAATTGCAGGAAGCGTAGCGACGAGGCGACACCGATTGCGCCGACCACGACGAAGGCCCAGCGGAAATCGGCAAGAACGGGATTGTCGGCGCCTCTCAAGGCCGAAGAAATATTGAGCACGGCCGCGGCCACGGCGACGCCGAGTAGCATCGACACCTGCTGCAGCATGCTCGATAGCGTCGAGGCAGAGCTTCGCTGCGCCGGGCCGATATCGGCAAAGGATAGCGTGTTGAGCGCCGTGAACTCCATCGACCGCGACAGGCCGGCGACAAAAAGCAGCGCATGGATGAAAAACTGCGGCGTGCCAGGCGAAAGGAAACCGCAGGCGAGGATCGAAAACGCGGCGATCAACCCGTTCAGCACCAACACCGTACGGAAGCCGAAAAGGCGCAGGAGCGGCGTCGTCACCGTCTTCATGCCGAGATTGCCGAGGAAATAGACCAGCAGATAGGCGCCGGCGGCAATCGAGCTCAGCCCGAAGCCGAGTTGAAACAGGAGGGGCAGCAGGAACGGCGTCGCATTGATCGCCGTCCGGCAGGCCGTGCCCGCCGAGAGCGTCGACATCGAGAAGGTCTGCACGCGGAAGGCGGAGAGATCGAGCAGCGGATTGTCGACGGCAAGGAAGTGCCGCGTCGCCAGGAAAGACAGCACGATCCCCGCCGCTAGCATCGCCATAACAGGCAGAAGCCCGCCCTGCCATTTGACCGAGAGTTCCAGGGCGGCAAGCAGGAAGGTCAGCCCTGCCGCACTCAGAATGAAACCGAGGATATCCAGGCTGCCGGGATCGGACTCGCGTTGCTCGGGCACGAAGCGCAGCACCAGCCCCATGCCGATGACGCCGATCGGGATATTGATCAGGAAATTCCAGTGCCAGCTGGCATAAGTGGTAATGAAGCCGCCGAGCACCGGGCCGATGACGGGCGCGGTCAGCGCCGGCCAGGTGATCAGCGCGATCGCCTGGACGAGTTCGGACTTGCGGGCGTTCTTCAGCACGATGATGCGCCCGACCGGCGTCATCAGCGCGCTGCCCGCCCCCTGGACGGCGCGCCAGAGCACGAATTCCGCGAGGCTGCCGGAGAATGCGCAGAACAGCGAGGCAACCGTGAAGACTGCGATTGACGTCAGGAAGACGCGCCGAGCGCCGAACCGGTCGCCGAGCCAGCCCGACAGCGGAATGAAGGCGGCCATCGTCAGCATGTAGACGGTGATGCCGATGCTCATCGATACCGGCTGCACGCTGAAGCTCGCCGCCATCTGCGGCAACGACGTGGCGACGATCGTGCCGTCGAGGATCTGCATGAAGAAGGAAACGGCAACGACCAGCGCCACGATCTTCGCCTGGCGGCCGCCCGCCGCCTCTTGCCCCTGCTCGCTCGTCTCTGCCGTGGTCATCGATCTGCCAATGGAAATTCCGGATGTCGCGGCAGGGAAACGGGAAGGAAGGTGATCGGAGGTCTGCCGCGGGAGGCGCGGACAAACCGCGCACTGGCTGAATACGCCCGTTGCATCAGGCCGGAAAGGCTAAATCTCGCACTGCGACGGAATATTCCCGATGCGGCCCGCCCCACTTAAGAAAAAGGCCCCACCGAAGCGAGGCCAAGTTTGAACCGCTCCGGGAAAACAGGAGCGGCGTGGAGGTCCATATCCTGCGAGCCCTCCCGCAGCGAGGCCAGATTTCGCCGTATCGGTACGCTTGCGAACGAAAATTCCGGGATCGCCCGAAAGACCGCTCCTGGAGACAGTCGAAACACCTGTGCACTGCAGCAACGATTGTCACTTGCAATGTTTATAAAAAAAGCTATCACTAAACATATTGCTAAACATGATGAATGAGGAGTTCATGTGAGCATTCTCTGAAATGGGTGAACATGCGACGCCGGCGGGGAGCCGGCATTAGTTCTGGGAGGAACTTATGCAGAAAACATCGAAAGCCCTTTTGGGGCTGGCCACGGCGTTTGTGATGTCGTCGGCATTGCCCAATCTCGCCAAAGCCGATGAACTGACGCTGTGCTGGGCCGCATGGGACCCCGCCAATGCCCTCGTCGAGCTGTCGAAGGACTTCACCGCCAAGACCGGCACGCAGATGAAGTTCGAATTCGTTCCCTGGACGAGTTATGCCGACCGCTTCCTCAACGAGCTGAACTCCCACGGCAAGCTCTGCGATCTCATCATCGGCGACAGCCAGTGGATCGGCGGCTCCGCCGAAAACGGCCACTATGTCAAGCTCAACGACTTCTTCGACAAGGAAGGCATCAAGATGGATGACTTCGTGCCGGCGACGGTCGTCGGCTACTCGGAATGGCCGAAGAACACGCCGAACTACTGGGCGCTGCCGGCCATGGGCGACGTCGTCGGCTGGACCTACCGCAAGGACTGGTTCGAGAAGCCGGAACTGCAGAAGGAATTCAAGGCGAAATACGGCCACGATCTCGCGGCCCCGAAGACCTATGACGAGCTGAAGCAGATCGCCGAGTTCTTCCAGAAGCGTCAGATCGACGGCAAAACCGTCTATGGCGCCTCGATCTATACCGAGCGCGGCTCCGAAGGCATCACCATGGGCGTGACCAACGTCCTCTACGACTGGGGCTTCCAGTACGAGAACCCGAAGAAGCCTTATGACATGGAGGGCTTCGTCAACTCGGCCGACGCGGTCAAGGGCCTCGAATTCTACAAATCCCTCTATGATTGCTGCACCCCGCCCGGCAGCTCCAACGTCTACATGGTCGAATCCGCCGACGCCTTCAAATCCGGCCAGGTCGCCATGCAGATGAACTTCGCCTTCACCTGGCCCGGCCTCTACAAGGACGAGAAGGTCGGCGGCGACAGGATCGGCTTCTTCCCGAATCCGGCGGAAAAGGCGCATTTCGCCCAGCTCGGCGGCCAAGGCATCTCGGTGGTTTCCTATTCCGACAAGCGCGACGCCGCCCTGCAATACATCAAATGGTTCGCCCAGCCGGACGTGCAGGCCAAATGGTGGGAACTCGGCGGTTTCTCCTGCCTGAATTCGGTCGTCAACGCGCCTGATTTCGCCAAGAGCCAGCCCTATGCCCAGGCCTTCCTGGACTCGATGGCGATCGTCAAGGACTTCTGGGCCGAGCCGAGTTATGCTTCGCTGCTGCAGGCCATGCAGAAGCGCGTCCATAACTACGTGGTCGCCGGCAACGGCACCGCCAAGGAAGCGCTCGATGGCCTGGTGAAGGACTGGAGCGACGTCTTCAAGGACGACGGCAAGATCTAGTGCCGGACGACGGGACGGGCGGCATCCCTCTGCGCGCCATCCTCGCCAGGATGGCGGCCCGGATCGGCAAACGAGCCGGGCCGCCGGATCTCTCATATCCTAAAAGACCGGGTGAAGACTTGACCATTTCCCATTCCTCCATCGTCGAGAAGGCAGCCGACGCGACAGCAAGGGCAACGCCGCTCTCGGTCGCCCGGCGCGTCCGCGGCCTCTCCGACAGGGCGATCGCCTGGCTGTTCATCGCGCCAGCCATCACCCTGCTCTTGGCGATCAACATCTTCCCGCTCATCTGGGCAGTCTATCTCTCCTTCACCAATTACCGCGCCAACCGGCCGAATGCGCCGGTCCAGGGTGTCGGATTTGGAAATTACGAGCGCGTCCTCAACGATCCCGATATCTGGCAAGCGATGCAGACCACCGCCCATTTCGTCTTCTGGACGATCCTGCTGCAGACGGTGATCGGCTTTACGCTGGCCTACCTGATCGACCGCAAGTTTCGCGGCCATGCCTTCTGGACGACGATCATCCTGATCCCGATGATGCTGTCGCCCGCCGTGGTCGGCAATTTCTGGCGCTTTCTCTACGAGCCGCAGATCGGCCTCTTCGCCTATGCCGTGTCGCTGGTCTCTGGCATTCCGACATCGGATATCCAGATGCTCGGCAACGTCTCTCTGGCACCCTGGGCGATCATCATCGTCGATACCTGGATGTGGACGCCCTATGTGATGCTGATCTGCCTCGCCGGCCTACGCTCGATCCCCGATTATATCTACGAGGCGGCCGAGGTCGACCGCGCTTCGCCCTGGCGCCAGTTCTGGTCGATCACGGTGCCGATGGCCCTGCCCTTCATCATGCTCGCCGTGCTCTTCCGCGGCATCGAGAATTTCAAGATGTTCGACATGGTGACGCTGCTCACCGGCGGCGGACCGGGCTCGGTCACCGAAGTCGCCTCGATCACGCTGAAACGCGCCGCCTTCGAAAGCTGGGCGACCGGCCGGGCCTCGGCCTTCGCCATCATCCTCTTTGTCGCGGTGTTCGGCCTCGCCAACATCTACGTCAAGGCATTGAACAAGGTGAAGCAACGATGAGCGCCGCCAACTCAGCCCATTCGGTCGTCGAACCGAGCCTGTCCAGCAAGCGCATCGCCGGCACCATCGTCGTGCTTTACGCGCTGATCACCCTCATCCCGCTCGTCTGGATCTTCCTGACCAGCATCAAGTCGCCGCCGGATTCGATCAGCTATCCCCCCAAGATCGTCTTTACCCCGTCGCTCGAGGGCTATTGCAACCTGTTCACGACGCGCACCCGGCAGACGCCCGATTATATCGCCTCGCTGCCGGCGCCGGTCGGCACCTGCGATGAGGTGACGCGCAAGCGCAACATGGTGATAGCAGGCCCGTCGAATTTCGTGCCGCGCTTCGTCAATTCGCTGGTCATCGCCTTCGGCTCCACCTTCCTCGCGGTCTTCCTCGGCACGCTCGCAGCCTACGGCTTTTCCCGCTTCAAGGTGCCGCTCGCCGACGACCTGCTGTTCTTCATCCTGTCGACGCGCATGATGCCGCCGATCGCCGTCGCCATCCCGATCTACCTGATGTATCGCGAGCTCGGCCTGTCGGACACGGCCTTGGGCATGATCCTGCTCTATACCGCCGTAAACGTCTCGCTCGCCGTCTGGCTGCTCAAGGGCTTCATCGACGAGATCCCGCGCGAATACGAGGAAGCGGCGATGATCGACGGCTATACGAGGCTCCAAGCCTTCCGCAAGGTCGTGCTGCCGCAGGCAACGACCGGCATCGCTGCGACCGCGATCTTCTGCCTGATCTTCGCCTGGAACGAATATGCCTTCGCCGCCCTGCTGACCTCGGGCGAGGCCCAGACCGCGCCGCCCTTCATTCCGACGATCATCGGCGAAGGCGGGCAGGACTGGCCGGCGGTTGCCGCCGGCACCACGATCTTCCTGATCCCGATCCTCGTCTTCACCATTCTCCTGCGCAAACAGCTGCTGCGCGGCATCACTTTCGGAGCCGTCCGCAAATGAGCCATCTGATCGAAACACGCACCCGCACCCCTGCCCGTCCGAAACGGCCCTTCTTCTTGCGGCGTGGCCCGATGGAGGCCATCGCCACCGTGCTGATCGGGCTCGGCTTCCTGATGCTGTTCCAGCCCTTCCTGCTGGTGCTCTACACCTATTCGCTGGTCACCCTGCTTGCAGGCACCGTCATGTTCATCATCGTTTCGAAATTCCCGGAGTGAGCCATGGCCGATATCCGGATTGAAAATCTCCGCAAGGAATTCGGCAGCTTCGTCGCCGTTCAGGATTCGAGCTTCACCGTCCATGACGGCGAGTTCCTGGCGCTGCTCGGTCCATCAGGCTGCGGCAAGACGACGACGCTTCGCATGATCGCCGGCCTCGAACTGCCGTCGAGCGGCAAGATCTATCTCGACGGCGAGGACGTCACCTTCAACCGCGCCAGCGCCCGCGACATCGCCTTCGTCTTCCAGCTCTTCGCGCTCTACCCGCATATGAACGTGCGCAAGAATATCGGCTTCCCCTTGCTGTCGCAGGGCATGCCCAAGGCCGAAATCCGTCAGCGCGTGGAGGAGACCGCCCGGCTGCTGCAGATCGACCATATTCTCAACCGCTCGGTCTCCGGCCTTGCCGGCGGCGACCGGCAGCGTGTGGCGCTCGGCCGCGCCATCGTCCGGCGCCCGAAATGCTTCCTGATGGATGAGCCGCTCGGCACGCTCGACGCCGAGTTCCGCGAAGTCATGGTCCACGAGCTGCGCGAACTGCACAACCGCATCCATGCCACCACCGTCTACGTCACCCATGACCAGCACGAGGCGATGGCGATGGCCGACAAGATCGCCGTCATGAACCATGGCGTCATCGAGCAGTTCGGCACGCCGCAGGAAATCTATGCCAAGCCCGCGACCATGTATGTCGCCGATTTCATCGGCTCGCCGCCGATGAACTTCATGCGCTTCACCTCGGGCCTGAAAAACGGCGACACATCCATCCTGCTCGACGGCGTCGATGTCGCCGTTCCCGAGATCCATCAGGACGTGGCCGAGAGCGAACTGGCGCTCGGCGTGCGGCCCGAGCATATCCGCTTCAGCGACGCATCGCCCCTTCGCGGCGCCGTCTATGGCAGCGAATATCTCGGCACCAACCAGGTCGTCGCCGTGGAAACCCAGGGCGGCCTAATCAAGGCCCGCGTTCCCGCCAATCGCAGCTTCCGGATCGGCGAGACGGTCGGCCTGGAATTCAACCCGGCGAAACTCGCGCTCTTCGACTGCACGTCGGGCCGCGCGGTGCCATCCCAGCTCTATCAGGAGACCCGGCATGGCTGATGTCGTCCTCAGGAACCTCGCCAAGCGCTTCGGCGATACCCAGGCCTTGGCCGATCTCGATCTCTCGATCCGCGACGGCGAATTCGTCGTGCTGCTCGGTCCCACAGGCGCCGGCAAGACCACGACACTGCGGCTGATCGCCGGCTTGGAAAGGCCGGATAGCGGCCGTATCGAGATCGGCGGCCGCAATGTCGCAGCCGAAGCCCCGGCCGAGCGCGACGTCGCCTTCGTCTTCCAGCAATATTCGCTCTATCCGCACATGACGGTTTACGAGAACCTCGCCTTCCCGCTGAAGGCGCCGGTGCGCAAGCTGAGTGCGGAGGAAATCGATCGGCGCGTGCGCGAGGTCGCGCGCATGGTCCGGATCGACCATAAACTCGAGAATCGCTCGACCAGGCTTTCCGGCGGCGAGATGCAGCGTGTCGCGATCGGTCGTGCGCTGGTGCGCCGGCCGGCGATCTATCTGATGGACGAGCCGCTCTCCTCGCTCGATGCCAAGCTGCGCGCGGAACTGCGCCTGGAACTGAAGCGCATCCAGAAGGAATTGGGCTCGACACTGCTCTATGTCACCCACGACCAGGTGGAAGCCATGACCATGGCCGACCGCATCGGCATCGTCGCCGAGGGCCGGTTGATGCAGGTGGGAACGCCGCGCGAAATCTACGGCAATCCCGCCAACCTGCATGTCGCCGCCCGCCTCGGCCAGCCGCATATCAACCTTCTGCCGGCGGACCTGCTTCCCGGCGGCCGTCCGCCGACCGGCACGAAAACCGTCGGCGCCCGCACCGAACATCTCGACATTATTGTCGGCAAGGATGCCAATGCCGAGATCGACTGGATCGAGCATCTCGGCGACCAGAACCATCTGCATATCAGAGCCGGCAATCACAAGCTCGTCACACTTGCAGATCCATATCTGGCGATCGCGCCGGGCGACCGGATCAGCCTGACGCTGCGCGATCCGCTTTATTTCGATGCGGCTGGACAGCGCCTGTCCTGACCGGCAAACACACATGACGACGGCATGAAAAACAAACAGACGGGTCTCAATCGATGAAACACTTTTTCAACCGCAGGGAAACCATCGTTACCGAAGCTCTGGACGGTCTGCTTCTGACGAGCAGCAGCGGTCGTCTCGCCCGCCTCGACAGCTTTCCCGACATCAAGGTGATCCTGCGCGCGGATTGGGACAAGTCGAAGGTGGCGATCATCTCAGGCGGCGGCGCCGGCCATGAACCCTCCCATGCCGGCTTCGTCGGTAAGGGCATGCTGACGGCGGCCGTCTCCGGCGAGATCTTCGCCTCGCCGAGCGTCGATGCCGTGCTGACGGCGATCCGTGCCGTTGCAGGCCCGAAGGGCGCCCTGCTGATCGTCAAGAACTATACTGGCGACCGCCTGAATTTCGGCCTCGCCGCCGAAAAGGCGCGCGCCGAAGGCTTCGATGTCGAGATGGTCATCGTCGCCGACGACATTGCCATCCCCGGCATCAACCAGCCGCGCGGCGTCGCCGGCACGCTGTTCGTCCACAAGATCGCAGGCTATCACGCCGAAAAGGACGAGGACCTGAAGACGGTCGCAGCCTATGCCGCGGCAGCCGCCGGCGACATCGTCTCGCTTGGCATGTCTCTCTCCACCTGCAGCGTTCCCGGCCAGGCACATGAGGACCGTCTCGGCAAAAACGAAGGCGAACTCGGCCTCGGCATCCATGGCGAGCCGGGCGTCGAGCGGATCACGCTGCAGCCGGTCGCCGATATCGTCGCCACCATGGTGGCGCGCCTGTCGCCGACGCTGCGCGAAGGGGCAAGCCATGCCCTCCTCATCAACAATCTCGGCGCCGTGCCGCCGCTCGAAATGACTGTGATCGCCAATGCCGTGCTGTCCTCGCCGCTTGGCCGCCGTATCCGCCTGATCATCGGCCCGGCGCCGATGATGACCGCGCTCAACATGAACGGCTTCTCGCTATCGCTGATCCGGCTGGACGACGCGCGCGAGGCGGCGCTGACGGCGGCGGTCGAGCCACATGCCTGGATGCCGGCCGTCGAACGCCATGAGATTCAGATCATCGCGGCACCGAAAACATCGGCCGGTTTGAACGGCGCGGCCGTGGCCGGTGAAAACACCCGCAACCGTCGCCTGATCACGGCGCTCTGCGAGCATCTGATTTCGCAGGAAAGCCAACTCAATCGGCTGGATGGCCGCGTCGGCGACGGCGATACCGGCTCGACCGTGGCGACGGGCGCCCGCAGCGTGCTTGCCCGCTTGGACATGCTGCCGCTCGACCGGCCGGCGGCAACGCTCGCCGCGCTCGGCGATATCCTCGGCACCAGCATGGGCGGATCGAGCGGCGTGCTGTTGTCGATCTTCTTCACTGCGGCGGCAAAGGCCATGGCCGACAAGGCCGATATATCGGCAGCCCTTCTTGCCGGGCTCGACAGGATGACGTTCTATGGAGGAGCCGTAGTCGGCGACCGGACGATGGTCGATGCGCTCTCACCTGCCCTGCAGGCGCTCGCATCCGGCGATGTCGCCGCAGCGGCCAAGGCAGCGGCAGCGGGTGCGGAGTCGACGAAGACGATGACGAAGGCGAGAGCCGGACGCGCCTCCTATGTCGGAGAAAGGGATCTGGCGGGCGTTGCCGATCCCGGTGCGGTCGCGGTTGCCGGCGCGTTCGGCGTGGTGGCAAGCCTCGCCTGACCGGCGTAAAGTTTGAGAGCCGCGCGGGAGACGCGGCGACAGGGAGGATGGCAGTGCAGGCGGAACCGATGCTTGTTGCAGGATTGATCGAGGTGTGCCGCGCGACGATCGCTGACAATACCGATCACCTCTGCGCGCTCGATCGCGCCATCGGCGATGGCGATCACGGAACCAACATGCGGCGCGGCTGCGAGGCGGTAAGCGCCGAGGGCGAGAGCCTGTCCAGCCTGCCCTTCCCCGATGCCGTGGAAAAGATCGGCCTGACGCTGGTGATGAATGTTGGCGGTGCTGCCGGCCCGCTCTACGGCACGTTGCTGATGGAGATCGGCCGCGAGCTTCGCAAGAGCGAGGAGAAGGCCGATTTTTCGCAGGTGCTGAAACAGGCGATCGACGCAGTGGCAAGACGCGGACGCGCCCATGCCGGCGACAAGACGCTGCTCGACGTGCTCTATCCCGTGCATGCCGCATTGGCGAAGCGGTCACCACTCGGCGACATCGCCCGCAAGGCCGAACGCTCCGCCAACAAGACCGCCGCGATGAAGGCGATGCGCGGGCGCGCCGCCTATCTCGGCGACCGTTCGATCGGCCATGTCGATCCCGGCGCGTCGAGCTGCGCGCTGCTGACCACGGCGATCTGCCGCTATCTCGGGGAGCACCGCCCCCAATGAATGCAAGGACCGACATGACTGCAAAGACCGCAAACGTGGGGATCGTGATCGTCTCCCACTCGCCGCTGGTGGCAAGGGGCATCGCCGACATGGTGCGCCAGATGGTCGGCGACTGCGTGCCGCTCGCCTGGTCGGGCGGCAACGTCCACGGCGAACTCGGCACCGATGCCGGCGGCATCCTGAGAGCGATCGAAGCCGCTTGGTCCGATGCCGGTGTCGCCGTCTTCGTCGATCTCGGCGGCGCCGAAACCAACAGCGAGATGGCGATCGAGATGCTGGGTCTTCCCCGTTCGGCGCTCGTCTCCATCTGCAACGCGCCTTTGGTCGAGGGCGCCGTCATCGCTGCCGCTGAAGCGTCAGGGGGCGCATCATTGGCCAAGGTCGTCGCTACAGCCGAGGAACTGTCCCCCTGATGACAACAGGATTGCGGATTGAAAAACAGGAGCCTGGTCCATTGCATGTGAACTGCCAGACGGAGGTGGAAGTCAAACACGGTGTCGGGCTGCATGCCCGCCCCTCCGTCACCTTCACGCGGCTTGCCAAGTCCTTCCCCTGCTCGATCGAGGTCGCCGTCAACGGCAGCGACGTCTGGCTGAACGGCAAAAGCATCATCAAGATCATGGGCGCGAGAATCCGCAAAGGGTCGATCCTCCGGATCCGCGCCGACGGAATTCTCGCCGAAGAGGCGATCCGCGCGCTGAAGGAACTCATCGAGCGCAACTTCGATGAGGAAAAGAAACATGGCCGAACCGCTTAGGCTGAAAGCAAAGAGCGCATCCCCGGGCATCACATCGGGCCCGGCCTTTCTTGCGGAGGAGCCGAAAGCTCCTTCCGCTGCCGAGCGGTCGGACGGCACACCCGCGCCTCAAGCTGCCGGCGGATTCGGCGCACTGGAAAAGGCGATCGATATCTCGATCGGCGAACTCGAACGCCTTGCCGAGGACGCCGACGCCGAAAGCCGCGATATCATCGATTTCCAGATCGAAGTTTTGCGCGATCCGACGATTGCGGAGGCGACGGGCGCACGCATGCAGGCGGACGAAAACGTGGTCTTTGCCTGGGTCGCCACCCTCGACGCCTATATCGGCGAACTCGAAGCGGCCGACGAAGAGCCGATGCGGGCGCGCGCCGTCGATATTCTCGACATCAAGAACCGCGTGCTCGGCGCGCTGGCCGGCACCCCGATCGCCGATTTTCCACCCGGCTCGGTCTTCGTCGGCAAGGACATGGAACCGAGCCGTTTTCTCGCCCATGACTGGTCGAAGGGCGGCGGCATCGCGCTATTTGCGGGCAGCACCGCCGGCCACGTCGCCCTGCTCGCCCGGGCGAAATCGGTGCCGATGGTGGTCGGCACAGGCCGTTTTTCGGTAGCGGAGGGTGATCCTGTCAGCGTCGATGGCGACGCCGGCGCCGTCATCCTGAAAGCGGGCGGCATGCTGATCCCGCCGCTTGCACCCGCACAAGCGCCTGCCGGCGACACGCAAACCGTAAGCGGCGAGTTGCGCACGGCCGATGGCGTGTCGATCCTCATCTCCATCAACATCAACGATCCCGCCGAGATCGATGCGCTCGATCCGGCCACAGCGGGCGTCGGCCTGATGCGCTCGGAATTCTCGGTCACCTCGCTCGCCGATGCCGCCAATGAGGAACGGCAGCTGGCGATCTATCGCCGCGTGCTGGAACAGGCGGGCGAAAAGCCGGTAATCATAAGAATGCTCGATATCGGCGGCGACAAGCCGCTCGCCGGCCTGGAAGACCTGCCGGCTCTCGACCCGGGCCTGCGCGGCATCCGGCTGCTGCTTGCCCGGCCGGAAATCGCCCGTGTGCAGGCCCGCGCCCTGCTGCGCGCCGCCGTCTACGGCAAGCTTTCGGTGATGCTGCCGATGGTGACCTTTCCCGAGGAAGTCGACAGAATGCGCGAGCTGTTCCGTGACGAAGCCGAAAGGCTCGGCCGCCGCGCCCTGCCCCACCGGATGCCGCCGATCGGCATGATGGTGGAGGTGCCGGCTGCAGCTCTGATGCTCGATACCTTCGGCTCAGTGGCGTTCTTCTCGTTCGGAACCAACGATCTCACACAATACCTTGCCGCATCCGCCCGTGATGCCATCGACGCCGATGCCGGCAACGCAGCGCCCGCCGTGCTCCGGCTGATTGCCCAGGCGGTGAAGCTTGCCGCCGGCAAGCCCGTCAGCATCTGCGGCGATATGGCCGGTGACCCGCATTATCTGCCGGGGCTGCTTGCCGCCGGCCTCCGGCATTTTTCCGTGGCGCCGGCCCGGCGTCCCGCTATAAGATCGGCAATCATCGGTCTCAATGCCGATGGCACGAAGGCAGCCGGAGAATAGAATGGCGCGCGAAGACACCGAAGACGCCATTATCGCCTACAAGTCCATTCTGGCGCAGATCATCGACAATAGGCCATCGGGCACGCGCCAGCGCCTGGCGACTGCGCTTGGCAAACACCGCAGCTTCGTCACCCAAATCACCAGCCCGACCTATGCGACGCCGCTGCCGGCGCGCCATCTCGCAACGATCGTCCGCGTCTGCCATTTCAGCGCCACTGAGGAAGAGCGCTTTCTCGAAGCCTATCAGGCCGCCCATCCCGGCAAGCTGCCGGATCTCGGCCATTCCGAGAAATTGCGGCACCTGTCGCTGATGGTGCCTGATTTCGGCGACGACCGGAAAAACCGCCTGCTCGAAGAGGCGATCTCCGATCTGGTGCAGAAGATCGTCGCGATTTCAGGGGCGAGTGAGCCCTGAGTGGTGAGCAGGTTGACGTAACGTAATGCTTGGCCTTGGGAGGGGCTTGATGAAGAAGTTCATGAACACTGCGGAAACCATGGTCGCCGAAAGCGTCGAAGGCTTCGTGCGCGCCCATGAGGCCTTCGTGGTGTTCGGGACCGAACGCAAATGCATTCGCCGCCGCGATCTCACGTCGGGCAAGGTGGCGCTCATCTCGGGCGGCGGCGCCGGCCACGAACCGATGCATATCGGCTTCGTCGGCCAGGGCATGCTGGATGCGGCCTGTGTCGGCCATATCTTCACCTCGCCGACACCGAGCCAGATCATTGCCGCTATCGAAGAGGCCGATACCGGCGCCGGCTGCCTGCTCGTGGTCAAGAATTACGACGGCGACCTGATGAACTTCGAAATGGCGATCGAGATGGCTGGCGATCGCCACAGCCTCGACATGGTCGTCGTCAGCGACGATATCGAGACGTCGAGAACAGGCGAAGGCCGCGGCCGGCGCGGTGTCGCCGGAACGCTGATCGTCGAAAAGATCCTCGGTGCTGCGGCCGAAGGCGGCATGCCGCTTGCCGAATTGAAGCGGCTTGGCGAGGGGTTGAACACACGCATCCGCTCGATGGGCGTGGCGCTGAACGGCGTGACGGTGCCGCAGACCGAGCGCACGACGTTTACGCTCGGACCCGACGAAATGGAAATGGGCGTCGGCATCCACGGCGAGCCCGGTCACGCCAGGCAGCCCTTCGCCGCCGCCGACACCATCATCGCCCATCTCTGCGAGACCATCACCAGCGACATCGCCGTGACACCGGGCATGCGAGCCCTGCTCTTCGTAAACGGGCTGGGCGGCACGCCGCCGGCCGAACTCTATCTCGCCTACAACGGCGCCCGCCGTTTTATCGAGGAAAGAGGCATCCCGATCGAGCGCTCGCTTGTCGGAACCTACGTCACCTCGCTCGACATGCAGGGACTCTCCGTCACGCTTGCCATGCTGACCGACGAGGAGATCGCCCTCTGGGACGCGCCGGTGGCGACGGCGGCACTGCGTTGGCCGTAACCGCCATCCCGAAATTTCAGATGTAAAGCGGCGCCATCTTGCGCCAGGCGCCGGCGCGGTGGGCGCGCCCGTCCCAGACATGCAACTGATGGCGAATGTTCTTCTCGCCCAGCAGCCGGCTGAGATAGCGGTTGTTGTCGAGGAAAGGGTCGGCGTCTCCGATTGTGAGAACGATTTCGATCTCGCGCAGCCTGTCGAGCCGCCAGTCGGAACCGAGGCCGGGCAGGAAATGCGTCGGTGTGTGGTAATAGACGCTGTCGTCGTAGTAGCCGTCGAACAGGTCGCCGAAGGATTCCACCTTCATCGTCCGGTCGTAGCGGCCGGAAAAGGCGACGAGCTTGCGGAAGAGATGCGGATGGCGGAAGACGAGGCTCGCGGCCTGGAAGGCGCCGAGGCTGCAGCCATGCACGATGGTGCAGTCATGCGGGTTCTTCCAAGCCATCAGCGGCAGCACCTCGTTGAGGATATAATCCTCCAGCGCCGCATGCCGGCGGATGCGCTCGGCCGGATGGTGGTGGAAGCCGTAGAGGCTGTCGGCCGCCAGTCCCTCGATGCAATAGAGCTGGAGATGGCCGGCCTGCAGCTTGTCGGCAAGGCTCGCGACCAGGCCGAGCTGCTCATATTCGAAGAAGCGCCCTTCCCGCGTCGGAAAAACCAGCACCTTGGCGCCGGCATGGCCGAACACCAGCATCTCCATGTCTCGATGCAGCCGCTGACTGTAACAACTGACATATTCGCGGTTCATGGCACCCTGAAGTACTGTCCGATCTTATCGCGGAGCACCGCCTCTTGCTCAGCACTTCCAGGGTAATCGAAATGACCGGCGTCCAGGATGAAGATTTCATTAAATTTCGGTATCGCATTTGCGACAGCGAACTGGCAGGGCGGCGCGACGGAAGGATCGAAAAGCGCGACCGCCGTCAGCATCGGCACCTCGATCCGCTGCGCCGCGGTCGCCGCATCATAGAAGCGCAGCGTCTCCAGCACGTTTCCATGCCCCGCCTGATATTCCTGCACCGATTGCGCGCTGCCGACGGTCGGAAGCTTCAGCCGCAGCGGCTGTTGCCCAAAGCTCGGCAGTGCGAGATGGCCGCGATCGATGCGCGGATCATAGGCAATCGCCATCGCCCCGACGCCGCCACCGAAACTGATGCCGCTATAGCCGATATGTCCCTCAAGCCAGGGATAGAGTGCCGTCAGTGTCGAGACGGCAAGCCAGAGATCCTCGACACAGCCGCCGATGATATAGTCCTTCGGCTTGTCGATATCGTGGAGCACATGCCAGGAGGGATTCTGCGAGATCGGCGGATGGGCGCTGAGCGACAGCCCGCGGCAGCAGGGAAAGAGGATCGCCGTTTCCGTAAGCGGCAGATCGAAATCCGGCCGGTCCCGCCCGCCGTAACCATGCCCGACGACGAGGCCGCGCCGCACCTGCCCCTCGCGCGGCAGGATGAGCCAGCAGCCGATCCGGAAAGAGCCGGTCGAGAGATAGACGAGATCGAGCACATGCCAGTCGGGATGGCTGATCTCGCTTAGGGAAAGCGCCGGCCGCGGATCGACATCAAGCGCCTTGCGATACCGCGCCTCCCAGAAAGCGTCGAAACCATCAGGCCCCTCCGGCGGCTCGATCGCCAGCAAGTCTTCCAGCAGCATGCCGTAGGTTGGATCGAAGGCGAAGGGATGTGTCTTAGGAATGCTCATCCAAGGTTTCTCTCGTGAAAAGGCTGGCGGCGCAAGACTCAGCCGCGCCGGTCGCGAACTTGCACGAGCCAGCACCCTTCGTAGCAGTCCGCGCCCTATCGACATGCATGTTATGATGACGGCGGGCTGGGCGCCTGCTTCAAAGGAGACAACACCGTGACCAGGATCGTCAAGATGCGCCCGAGCGCAGGCTCGGAAGTCGTCAACCGGGGTCGACGCAGGTTTCTGACCGCCGCTGCGACCGGGATTGCCGCGGCGGGCGCGGCAGGCCTCTTCCCGCCGCGACGAACGGCTGATGCCGCGGACGATGCCGTTCGTCAGTTCCGTGTCGATGTTCCCGAGGAAAATCTCGCCGACCTTCGCCGTCGCATTGCCGCCACGCGCTGGCCCGAGCGCGAGACGGTCGAAGACCAGTCGCAGGGCATACGGCTCGAAAAGATCAAGCCGCTCGTCGATTATTGGGGCACCGGCTACGACTGGCGCAAAGCCGAAGCGCGGCTGAACGCGCTGCCGCAGTTCATGACAGAAATCGACGGCCTCGATATCTACTTCATTCATATCCGCTCGAAGCATCCCAATGCCCTGCCTGTCATCATCACTCATGGCTGGCCGGGTTCGGTGTTCGAAAATCTCGAGGCCGTCGGTCCGCTCACGGATCCCACAGCCCATGGCGGGCGCGCCGAGGATGCATTTGACGTCGTCATTCCGTCGATGCCGGGCTTCGGCTTCTCCGGCAAGCCGGCCGGCACCGGCTGGGGACCGGACCGCATCGCCGGCGCATGGGCAGAGCTGATGAAGCGGCTCGGCTATACCAGCTATGTCGCCCAGGGCGGAGACTGGGGCTCGCCAGTCTCCAGCGCCATGGCGCGGCTCGCGCCACAAGGCCTGCTCGGCATCCACATCAACCTGCCGGCGGTCGTGCCGCCCGAGATTGCCGCTGTGCTCGCCGTCAACGGGCCGGCGCCGGAGGGGCTCTCGCAGGAGGAACGCGCGACCTTCGATGCCCTCAGCGCTGCCGCCAGGATGGGCAACCGTTCCTATGCCACGATGATGGGCACAAGGCCGCAGACGATCGGCTATGCCATATCGGATTCCCCTGCCGGCCTTGCCGCATGGATGCTCGGCCACCCCGGCTTCACGCAATGGACCTACGACAACACCGATCCGGAAAAATCTCCCGACGAGGTGCTGGACGATATCACGCTCTACTGGCTGACCAACAGCGCCGCCTCTTCGGCGCGGATCTACTGGGAATATGACAGGGGGCGCAGTCCCCTCCTTGCCGCCGGCGAGAAGACTTCGGAGATCGCATTGCCGGTCGCCATATCAGTCTTTCCCGGCGAGAACTATCAAGCCCCGGAAACATGGGCGCGCCGCGCCTATCGCAATCTCGCCTACTTCCACAAGGTCGATAAAGGCGGCCACTTCGCCGCCTGGGAAGAGCCGGAACTCTTCTCTGCCGAACTCCGGGCCGCCTTCAGGCCGCTGCGCCAACCGACATGACATGAACGATGCAGCACGCTCGGCATTCGCGGCATGGATCCCAGGCTCCTGGGGCCTGGGATGACAGAGGAAGGGCGGATGTCATCCCTCTCTTCCTCGCCGCCGCTCTTGCTCAATCCGTGTTCTGTCCCGCCGCCTCGAGGATCAACCGGGTGATCTCGTCGGGATGAGAGATCAGCGACAGATGGCTGGCCTTTACCTCGATCGTCTTTGCCCCCATGCGCTTGGCCATGAAGCGTTCGAGATCGGGATTGATCGTCCGGTCTTCCGTCGAAACGGCATACCAGCTCGGCTTCGAGCGCCAGGCGGCCTGCGTTGTCTTGCCCGTCAGCAGTGCCTTCTGGAACGGCTGCTGCACGGCGTAGAGCACCTTGGCCTTGGCCTCCGGCAGGTCGCCGGCGAAATCGCTGAGGAAGGCGGCTTCGCTCAAGCGTCCCTCGTCGCCGTCGAAGACGATTCCGGCAGAGGCCGGCGGCGTCGGGAAAGTCTTGGCGAGCGCGGTATAATCCTCGCCCGCATCCGGCGCCCGGGCGGCGACATAGACGAGGGCCGAAACATTGGGATGCACGCCGGCCTCGGTGACGAGCATGCCGGAAAAGGAATGCCCGACCAGCACGGTCGGGCCGTCCTGACGGTCCAACACGCGGGTGACGGCAGCGACCGCTTCCGGCAGCGTCGTCAGCGGGTTCTGCACCGCCGTGGCGTTGAGGCCTGCCGCCTGCAGCCGCGCGATCACCTCGGTCCAGCAGGAGCCGTCGGCAAACAGCCCATGCGCCAGCACGACATTGCGCGCCTTCACCGGAGCCGATGTCCCATGCCGCGGCTGGAGAGAAGAGTGGCGGCGGCGCCGGCAACGAGGGCGGTCGAGAAAGCCCGTCTGTTCATCATCATGATCTGGTTTCCTTGTGCGCTGAGACGGTTGAAGGGTCGAATGCATGGGTCCGAAGCCCGGGCGGGGCTCGGTGAAAATCGGTTGATCGATGACATTGTGTCGGGATCGCTAATCCCGGACGCGAGGCATTGGCCTCTGTCCGTGTTGAGCGCGTTTCCGTGTATTCCAATTCGGCATTTGTTGCGGCTTGCGTATACGGAACGCCGCCGACTGGATATTTATGTATTCCTATTTCAGAAAATGTCAATTATTGAATACGTAACAGCTTCGTGATAGCCATTACGCATACACAGACTCATATCTCACGCGGGTTTGCATACGCGCCCCGTACCATCGGTCCGGAACGAGGAGACGACGAAATGGCGAATGTCTTTGAAGGCGAGGATGACGATGATCGCGGCCTCATCTCCGATCGCATCCGCAACGCTCTCACCGATGAGATCGCCGCCGGCACGCTGGCGGCGGGTGCTGCCCTCGACGAACAGCAGCTCGCCGATCGTTTCGGCGCTTCCCGCACCCCGGTCCGGGAAGCGCTGCGCCAACTGGCGGCGGGCGGCCTGGTCGAGCTTCGCGCCCGGCGCGGCGGCATTGTCGCCAGCATGACACCGGAGCGCATCATGGACATGTTCGAGACGGTGGCCGAGATCGAAGCCGTCTGCGTCAGGCTCGCCACCTATCGCATGACGCCGCTGGAGCGCAGCCGCCTGATCGAACTGCACGACCTCTCCCGACCGATCGTCGAGGCGGGCGATTTCGACGCCTATGACAGCTTCAACCGCCACTTCCACGAAACCATCTACCACGCCACCCATAACGGCTTCCTTGCCGAACAGGCGATCACCATACGCAACCGCCTGAACGCCTTCCGGCGCACGCAGCTGCGCCAGGGCGAACGGCTCAGCCGATCGAGGGACGAACACGAGGCCATCATGCAGGCGATCGCCGAAGGCGATGGCGAAATGGCGTCACGCCGCATGCGCGCCCACATGCTGAACGCCGCCACCTCGCTCAGCCGCTTCATCGAGGCCGGCAAGCCGGTGTGAATTTGTGGCTCCTATGCGCGAGCCCCCGACGCTTTTGGGCGGCTATCGCGGCAGATACCGTCCCGGAATTCGACGCCTGAAGCTTGCGATTTAATCGGATGCGATATATATAAGACATCGATATTCAACGAGCTGAAGAGGATGGACCAATGCCGACGTCTAAAAGTGCAAAGGCACGCGACATGCCTGCGCCCGCCTCCCCCGCGGGCAAGGAGGGCAGGAAGCTTTCGAACTTCCTGTGCTTCGCGGTCTATTCCACCAATCTCGCCTTCGGCCGCGCCTATAAGCCGATCCTGGACGAGCTTGGCCTGACCTACACGCAATATATCGCGCTGGTCGCCCTCTCTGAGGAAGACGACCAGACGGTCAGCATGTTGGGGGAAAAGCTGTTTCTCGAATCCAATACCCTGACGCCGATCCTCAAGAAGCTGGAATCGACAGGCTATCTCACGCGCCATCGCGATCCCGCCGATGAACGGCAGGTCCGCGTGAGCCTGACGCCGGCCGGGCGCAATCTCCTCCTCGACGTCGACCCCGGCGGCACGCTGATTGCCGCGACCGGCCTCGGCGATGATTTCCCCGTCGTGCAGCAGACGGTAACGAGGCTGCGCGACAACCTGCTGCGGGCACAGGTCGAACCGGAGAAATCTTGATCACCACGCCTGTCACGACTTGGTGACATGCCTGCGGCGGTGCATTTTTCTTCCGCAACGGAGAAGACCACATGCCCGAGATCGCGATGGGCGCCTTGAGCCGCAACGGAACGTTTCTTCTCGCAAGGCGAAGTTCTGAGCGCAGGATTTATCCAGGTCGCTGGAGCCTGCCCGGCGGCCCACATCGAGGACGGCGAAGACGCCGAGGCGGCGATGCGCCGGGAATTGATGGAGGAAATAAGCGTCACGCCGGAGCGCTGGCAGCTTGCGCGAAAGTTCGTGTCGCAAGCTCCGCCCGAGGCATCCGCCACCTTTCACGTCTATCACGTCGAGAGCTGGCAGGGCTTCCCGCAGCTTGTCGGCGATGAACATACCGAACTCAGATGGTTCAGCGCCGCCGAGATAGAATGCGAAACCGAGCTGGCGCCGCCCCAGCTCGGTGAAATACTCGCAAGCCTCGCTATACGAGGGAGCGGCAAAGACTGAAACCGCGGCGCGCGGACCGGTCCGGCGCGACGCGCTTCCTGCTTCACTGGCGCAGCGACCGGAACGCCGTCCTCAACTCGGCGGTGAAAGCCGCCGGCTGTTCCCAGGCGGCGAAGTGACCGCCCTTCTCCAGCCTGTTGTAGTGAATGAGCTTGGGATAGGCCTTCTCCGCCCAGCTCTGCGGCGCCTGGTAGATCTCATCGGGAAAAGCACTGACGGCAACCGGGATCTTGATGCCCCTGGGGTCGAAGAATCCGCCGCTCGGATGGTGCGCGTTTTCCCAATAGAGGCGGGCCGAGGAGATTGCGGTGTTCGTCAGCCAGTAGAGCGTGACGTTGTCGAGGATATCGTCCTTCGTCAGCCCTTCGGGCTCTCCGTCGAAGGAACGGGCGATCATCCGGTAACTGCGGATGTCGTGGTCGAGCATCCAGGCCGCCAGTCCAACAGGCGAGTCGACGATCGCGTAGAGCGTCTGCGGCCGGTTGTTCATCTCGATCGCATAGCCCAGCCCGTTCTTGTAGAAGTCATCGAGCTGATCCCAGGCGCGCCTTTCGTCCGGCGACAGGTCGGCTGGCGGCATGCCGCCGGCAGCGAGAGCCTTGGCGATGTCAGCCGGAACCGTGGCCGCCATGTTCGTGTGGATGCCGAGCAATCCCGGCGGCTCCTGCACCGCCATAAGTTCGGTGACCGCATTGCCCCAGTCGCCACCCTGCGCCACGAACTTCGTGTAGCCGAGACGTTGCATCAGCGCCGCCCAGGCATGCGCGATGCGAGGCGGGTTCCAGCTCCCCGACCCCGTCGGTTTCCCTGAAAAGCCGTAGCCCGGCAAAGACGGGATTACCACATCAAATGCGTCCGCTTCGCTCCCGCCATGCGCGGTTGGATCGGTGAGCGGTTCGATGATCTTCAGCTGCTCGATGATCGAGCCTGGCCACCCATGCGTGATGATGACGGGCAGCGCGTTTTTATGCCGGGAGCGGACATGAATGAAATGAATGTCCAACCCGTCGATCTCGGTGATGAACTGCGGGAGCGCATTGAGCCGCGCTTCCATCTTGCGCCAGTCGTAATCGGTCGCCCAATGCTTCGCGAGTTTCTGGATCGTCGAAAGCTGCACGCCCTGCGTATCGCCCACGACGGTTTCTTTGTCGGGCCAGCGGGTCGCGGCAATGCGACGGTTGAGGTCGTCGAGCTGATCCTGAGGGAAACTAACGCTGAACGGGCGGATCTCCTCGCCGTTCGCCCACGCGCCGGGCACGCCGGCAATGAGGCCGACGGCCCCGGCGGCGGCCGTGGCTGCAAGCAGCTCGCGCCGCGTCGGCGATAATGAAAATATGGGGGACATGACGCTCTCCTATCGTTCGATCTGCGTGGATGGGATACGAGGATCGACTGGCCGACCTCGTTTGTAACAGCAGGTCATTCGCGTCTGCCCGGGACTATGCCCCCGGGCAATCCGGGGGTCAATTGACCCGGTCAGGCTATGCCTCTGCTGCCCTGACTGTCCTTTCAGGCCGGCGCGACGACATTGCTGCAAGCGCGCCCTCCTCCATCATCTCGGCCGCTTTCGCGTAGCCGCCGCCCATTCCGTCGAGGAAATGCAGGTGCGAATCCGGCCGGCCTGATGGCACCAGGCAGGTCATCAGCGCATGCGACTGGCGGTGCAGGCCGAAATCGATCTCGCCGCGCGCTCTTGCCGCGACGAGAATGGCTTCGACGCTGTCGATCTCTTCCGGCGTGCAGTCCAGCGTCAGACGCAGACCATCGTCGAACTTGCGGAAATCCGAATGAGAGGCAACCTCCGACCAGCCTTCCGCACTGACCTGCTTCGCACTGTTCCTGGGGATAGCATTATTCCGCGAAAGCGGATGTGACCGGCGCGGCGCCGCATCGAAAACCTGAAGCACGCGCCTGGCGAGCGCCGCAAAAACCTTGGGGCTCGTGTGCTCGCGAGGCTCGACCAGCAGCGACAGGATCTCCCCCTGCCGGCTCGGAAACGGCGCCCAGTCGCAGCTCAATCCCGTCAGATCAGGCCTCGTCGCATAGCGGCCCGGCTTGACGAGATAGCGGCCGTTCTTGATCTGCTGTTCCGCCCATTTGAGTCCGCCGCCGGCAAACATCGCATAGGTCGCGTTTTCGGAAGCGGCATAGCGGGCGATCTTCACGTCGCGCCCGCCTGCGCGGATCTCGCGCACGGTGAGCAGGCCGACGCGAAGATCGAGATCAAGATCGCTCCTGACGAAATCCGCGACCTGCCGCAACGCCGATGTCGCAGCCATCAGGCCGTGCGGTGGCAGGGCGAAGGCCGCTCCGTCTCCGCGAAACACGAAAGGGAAATCGAAGGAGCCCCAGGCATTGCCGAGCGCCGCGATGATCGAGGCGCCGGCATAGTTGACGTCTTCATAGCGCCCTGCCCCGATTGCCGCGGTCGAGCTGACGACATCGGTGATGCCGATCAGCCAATCCTCAGGCAACGGCTCGTAAACATCGGGGTCGAGCAGAAGCGAAAACTCGTCATAGGCCCGGTGCGGCTCTGGGTGGCTGTTGGTCATGGCATGTTCTCCGGATCGGCGGCGTTTGCGATGGCTGCTGGTTCAAGAACGGCTCTGCCGGCCGATCGGCAGACCCCCGCTTCGAAGATGTCGGCGACGAGGCCGGCCCTCCCACTCAGACAAGCCTGGTTTCGACGTCGATATTGCCGTGCGTGGCCTTCGAATAAGGGCAGATGCCGTGGGCTGCGTGGATCAGCTCCTCGGCGACGTCGCGATCGAGGCCGGCCAGGCTGACATTGAGGTGCGCGCGCAGGAAGAAGGAACCGTTGTCGGCATGGAGGGTGATCTCGGCATCGACCTCGGGACCGGCCGGTAGCGTGATCTTGCGCTGCGATGCGGCAAGCTCGATGGCGCCGATATAGCAAGCCGACCAGGCGGCGCCGAACAGGTTTTCAGCCGCCGGATGCGGTTGCGGCAGCTTGATGTCGAGCGTGCCGTCGCTGCTGTGGGCATAGCCGTTGTGGCCACCGGCGATGTGGGTCTTGCCAGTGAAAAGAAGCTTCTCGGTCATAGTCATATCCTTTCGATTTGATTTACAGCGTATCCGATCTAATCGGATGCGCTCTACATATGCTCACCGGAAACCGATGTCAACACCATTCGATTTAATCGGATACGATTTATTAAATCATGGGCGGCCGAAGCCTTCGGATATGACGCTGCGGAACGAGCGATGCGGGCGCAATTTGGAAACATCACCCTGTCGCATTATCCGGTAAGGCTGCGGATCACCGAAGCCGAGGATGTGTTCCTGGCGCTGACCTCCTACCCACCCGGCGAAGGCGCCGGCGAGCCTCAGCTCGCACAATTTCGCCAGGCCATCGCCGATGCGTTCAGGCAAGGCGATGGCGTGCTCGAGGTCCGCAGGGAAAGCGCGCTGTTTCTAAGCGGGAAAACCGCCTGAGCAGGATGCACTGTCTCAAGCGGTCGCCGCTTGCGCAGGACGGGCGGCGCGCGTCCCGAGAAGAACCAGCGGAACCGCGATCACATAGATGACGACGACGGAGAGCCAGATGGCGCCCGGCCATGCCTTCTGGACGGTGAGATAGAATGTCGAGAAGGCCAGCGGGCCGATGATCGAAGCCAGGCTGACGGCCGATGTCAGCACACCCTGGAGCTGGCCCTGGCGGGCCGGATCGACCTGCCGGCTGGCGAGCGCCTGGAATGCCGGCGTGCCGATGCCGCCGAGCGCGAAGACCGGCATGATCGCGAACACGATCCAGCCTTGGCTGGCAAAGGCCATGGCGAGGAGAGCGAGGCAGGCGCAGGCGATGCCGACGACGACGGCCCCGCGTTCGCCCAGCCGTTTGGCGGCCGGACCGGGCAAGAGCGCCTGCACCACCGTCTGGCAGACGCCGAAAGCGCCCAACGAAAGACCGATCCAGAGGCCGTTCCATTGGAACGTGTCGAAACCCCACAGAGCCCAGCACGTGCCGTAGGCTTCGCCGGTGGCGCTCAGGATGAAAAACACGAGGATGACGGGCAGAAGCCCCTTCATCGACAGGACCCAGCCGAGCGGCCGAAGCGGATTGAGCGCCGCCAGCTCGATCTTTTCGCGCGCCGGCGTGCGGGATTCCGGCAGAACGAAGAAGGCCAGCAGCATGTTGCAGGCATTCAACACGGCAGCCGCGATAAAGGGAAGCCGCAGCCACTGATCGCCGAGCAGCCCGCCGAGCACTGGGCCGATGATGAAGCCGATGCCGAAGGTCGCGCTGAACAGGCCGAAGCGACGGGCTCGCGTGTCCTCCGCCGAAATATCGGTGATGTAAGCCATGGCCACCGAGACATTGGCGCTGGTGAGGCCGGCGATAGCGCGGCCGAGAAGCAGCATCCAAAGCTCTGGCGCGAACGCCATGACGAGATAATTGATCGCAGCTCCCGCAAGCGAAATGAGCAGCACCGGACGCCTGCCGAGATTGTCGCTCAAAGCGCCGAGCACCGGCGCGAAGATGAACTGCATCAGCGCGTGGAGCGCCGTCATGATCCCGATATAGGGAGCGATGTTTTCGGTATGGGTCACCTCCTGGAGAAGCCGCGGGAGAATGGGGAAGATGAGCCCTATGCCTGCGGCGTCGAGGCCGATTGCGGTGAAGATGACGATAAGGGGTTTGTTCATGAGCACGACCTCCGGCTCTGCACCCGACGCTCATGGCGCCGAGATATACTGAGTTTAAATATGTACTGAGTACATAAATACGCCGACACATGCGGAAGTCAATGTTAAATGTGTACTGAGTATAAAATCCCTGCTATCGGTGACGGCATGTCAACGCCACCCGACCGGCGAAGCCGCAAGCGCTTCGCCACGCGACGCTCGATTGCCCAGGCCGCCGACCGCCTCTTCCGCGAGCGGGGTTTCGAGCATGTGACGGTCGATGAGATCGCCGCCGCCGCCGATGTCGGGCGGATGACGGTCTTCAACCACTTTCCCCGCAAGGAGGACATGTTCTTCGACCGCGACGAGGAAGGCCGCGAGATCCTGCGCGAGGCGTTGCGGCAGCCCGAGCCCGGCGTCTCGCCGATCGAGACCCTGCGCCGGCTTGCTCACCGCCTCATCGCCGAGAAAGCTCCCTTCGCCCAATTTTCTGACGAGAGCCAAGGCTTCGTCGAAACGGTCGAGCGCAGCGACACCCTCAAGGCGCGGGCGAGAGCGATACGGGACGAACTCGCTGACTTGGTAGCGGTGGCGATGGCGGAAGGTGCAGGCCGAGACGCCGGCGATCCCGCCGCCCATCTGGCGGCCGGCCTGCTCATGGCGACATGGACGGTGGCTTTCATCCAGGCGCACCGAACCTTTCGGCGAGGCCGGGATTCCGAGGAAGCGAAAACCGCCTTCCTCGCCCTCGTCGACCAGGGCACCATCGGCCTGAAAGCCGCCATGGCAGGCACGCCTTACGCTTGAATAGTGGCGGCCTAAGATCGCGGCCGGCCGTCATCGAACAGCGCGGCAAGCCACTGATAATATCGCGGCTGCTTCTCCCGCAATTGGCTGCGCGAATAGGGCGGCCGCTCGGTATTGCCGAACAGATAGACGCTCGCCGTCACCGCGAAGAATTCCCGGTCATTGCTCATCATGTAGGAATCATCAGGCCAGAGCCCGCGGCCGCTGCTGAAGAATTGCCTGACGTCCCCATTGCCGAAGCCGCCCGGAAGCATCCGGTCGTTATAAGCATGCAGAAGCTCATGCAGGATGACCGGCATGTCACGATCGAGCTCCCCGACGCGCAAATCGACGCCGGTCTTGCTGCTGTAATGGCCGGGACCAAAGCCTGCGGCGGCGGGGTCGGCCCAGATCGGAATCGTCCGCATGAAGGTGAGCACGTCGGGCTTCAGATGGACACGCTCGACGATGTCGAGCTGCCTTTTGACGGCCGAAACCATCTTTTTATCGGGCTCCGCGCCCCTAGCATTGGTGAGATCGACCTGCCATCCGTGATAGCTGAAAACAAGCGGATCGGCGGCTGCCGCTCCGGCCATTGCGATCGTCATGGCGATGGCGGCGCAAAGCGCCAGAATTGTCGAAATCCTCCGCACCGGCCCCTCCTCGGCGTGTCACGATGCCGACTGTCGCACAGGCGATCGGGAGGCACAATCACGTCACCGCAGCGTCGATGCCGCCGACCTGATCTCGGAAAAAGCCAGGGCGGCGCTTAGACCTTCTCTTTCTTCTTGATCTCTTCCTTCGGCTCCACCGGCGCATCGGGTGTCGGGGCGAGCAGCTTGCGCAGCGATGCGATCTTATCCTTCACCAGCGGCCGAAAACGCGTCGCGCGATAGGGCATGTCGGCAGCGCCATAACCTTCCGGCCCGTCGTCGTTGCCGCGGTGGATTTCCTCGAGCTTCACCCCGATGAAGGTGCCGTCGACATAGTGGGTGTATTCGCCGACCCAGCGGATCGTATAGATCTCGCCCTTGCGGATGAGCTGGTCGATGCTGACATGCTTGAAGGTGTCGTTGATACAGACGACCTTCTGGCCGACGTGAAATTCATAGCTCATGGATCAAACTCGCAAACGGTCTTCCGCCCCGCCGATCTATAGCGCGCCCGGCCGCGGGGATGAACCCTTTTCTGGCGGCAGGGCCCAATTGCCGCGGTAATGGGCGCGCCGGCTCACAACCTAATCGCAATAGACTTTGCCGCTCTTGCGGGAGCGCAGGTCGAAGTGGAAATGGTTCCAGTGCTCCGGATTGCTGCCCGGACCGAGCACGGTGTTGAAATAACGGCAGCTGTCGCTGCGCACCGCCTTCAGAAGCCGGCCTTCGCGGAAGGAGAACAGGCCCTTCTTGCGCACGTCGATCTCATGGCCGTTCTTCAGGACGAACTTGCCGACGTCGATGGCGTTGCCGCGGGCGTGTTCCGACATCGGATTGTATCTCTGCCGGCTGTTGTTCATGCGCCGGCAGGAATAGCCGCCGAGCGGCTCGATCGTCTTGATGCCGGTCCAGTAGCGGTAGCGGGCCGATGGCGCCAGCTCGTTCTTCACCCATTTGGCGAAGGCAAGCGTCACCTGGCAGTTCAGCGTCACGGCGGGGCTGACGCCGATATTGCCGGAAAGCCCTTTGAGCGAGACGGGATAAGGCACCTGACAGGCAGCCCCGTTCGAAATCGGCGGCTTTTCGTCGAAGAGCACACCCATGCGCTTCAGTTCGCGCCGGCAGGCAAGCTCGGAGGTTGGCATGACGCTCGGATCCACCGGTGCAGCGGGCTCGCTCATCATCGGGTTGTTTGGCCGGAGCATCGCGACTTCCTCACCCTCGTCCTCTTCGGGAACGCGAGTGGGCGCCACGACGGGGCTGCCGTCGCTCCAGGCGGGCGCCCGGCTCATCTGCGCCTGCGCTGCCGGCTGCGGCATCGCTCGCGGCGCAAGCCGGCGCGCGGGTGGGTTGAGCTGGGTCGGATTGTCGGTGCCGATGCCGTCGACCACCGGCTCGGTGGCATTGCCCTCGGCGATCTGCTGCTGTTGCTCCTGCGCCAGCCCGACCACCGGCTCGGCCCCGAGCTCGTCATCCATGTTGACGCCGCCGGACGGGATCGCAAGGTTCTTCGTGCCGCCCCAGTTTTCGGTCTGCTGGCCTGCCGCCATCGCCTCGTCGCTATCGATCATCGGCAGTCCCCGCGCGCCCGGCGCGGTGCGCCTTGCCGGCGCAGACGCAGTCTGCGCGGGATGCCCGGTGCCGGCGAGGTTGGGCGTGTCGAGATAATCGACGGAGCCCTGCGAATTGCCGACAGGCACGCTGGAAACGGGATAGGAGGCCTGGCTTTCGGCGGGCGCGAGGCGCTCGGCGCGCGTCATCTGCATCGAAGGCGCCATGCGGGCCGCCCCCCGCGCCGGCGAGATCGAGCTGACCCTGGTTCCGTTGTCGACATTGGCCGGCGGCACCAGCCCATCGCTGATCGAACAGGTCGTCAGCGCCGCCGAGAGCAGCACGGGCAGTAGGGATCGCCGAGGAAAGGAAACAAACGCCATACTCTTATCGCTTCCACAGGCGGGCAGTGCAGTGACCGAAAAAACTCGATCCAATTTTAATTAAAAACGGTGAACGAAAACTTACCCGCACAATCTGAACGCGACGCAGATGAAAAAAGGCCTGGGATGACGCAGCGTAAGGAGGAAGATTTCCCAACAAACTGAAGGCCGCTTGCGCGGCCTTCGATCAAGGTGAAGCCATACAGCCTGGCGCAGTTTCACACGGCGCCCGACCCGTTGGTAAAGTTGATCAGGTCGGCCATGGTGAAATGACCCGGCTCGGCGCCCGGCAATGTCGGCCGCCATTTCGGCCATTGCGCCAGGAAGGAATGGCGATCCTCACGGATGAGGCCGGCAAGGACCTCCGCGACGATCGTGCCGCCCACCGGCCCGAGATGCTGGCTGTTTCCAAAGATCTCCGCCTCGCGCAGGATGTAGAACCATAGCGGCGCGTTGCCCTTGAAGATCCCGGGATGATTGGTCAGCAACGCGGCGCGCGCCCTCTTCCTGTCGGCATCCTCGCTGTCGAACAGCTGCTCGTCCGACAGCGCCTCCATTTCCATATGGCGGGCCACCGCCTGACCGGAAGGCAATCCGAGCCGCCAGCCGCGCAGCAGGTTCAAGGCGGCGAGCGCCCTGCGGATCTTGATTGGTTCGTGCCGGTGATCGGGCAGGCTCGTCAGCGGATCGACCAGCGTCGTGTCGAGCTTGTAGGAAGGCTGCGGCAGAACGGCGCCGGCCGGCGGCTCTCCATCCGGGGCGATCCCGTCGAAGAAGAAAGCCCAGTCGATCGGCCAGAAGCCGGGAAGCTCGCGAAAACCGTTCAGATTCGCCAGCGGCTCTCCCTCGAGCAGCGAGAAGATCGGAATGCGGTTGAACGTCGCCGTTTTCCCGTTGAACGGCTGCTCGACGGGCCTCGGCTTCGTCACGATCCGGTTCAGGGAATAGCTCGGCCTCACCATCGAGTGGCCATATCGGTAGGCCGCGACGGAGAACTCGACCGGGATGAAGGCGTAGCGGCCCTGCGGATTATAGAAGCGGATATTTGGCTTTTCGCCTCTGCCGACGATGACGCGCTCGTAGGTCTCGCGGCCGATGATCCGCGGCAGGAAATCATGCAGGACGATCCACTGGTAGTGCCAGCGCACCGTCTGCTGACAGAGCTCGAAATCGCGGCTGCGCAGCGTATCGACGACCTTGTTGTGAAATCGGAGAAAGGTGGCGTGGAGCTGCGAGACGATCACGTTTTCGTCGTTGCGCTTGTCGCCGAGCAGCGCGCGCCGGATCGGCGCGCTGTTCCTCGGCAAGTCGGGGCGGTTTTTCCGCGTGCCGTCGAAATCCTTGTCCTCTCCGAGCAACAGATGAAGCTCATCGTCTTCATAGAGGAAAGGCTGGTCGGCCGGTCCGGAGCCATAGACCGAATCCAGATCCAGCCGCGGCGTGCGAAAATCCTGCAGGGCATCGGGATCGTTGAAACGGTCGAGCGACGAGACCGGATCGAAGGTGATGTCATGATCGAGAAACTGGCCGAAATAGGTGAAGCCGGCCGGAATTGCCGGGTTCTCGTCTTCGGGCTCCCGCTCGTTAAGCGCGACGTCGACCGGTTTTCCCTCCTCAATCTTCTCGGCGAACTCCCCCTGGAACATCGTTTTCGCGAGATCGGTGATTGCGTCCTCGGTAAATGCGGCGGCCGGCAGGTTGCGGAACATCCTCCCGAACCTCTGGTCGCGAACACTCGAATGCGCGACGCTATCCATGCCTCTTACTGGCGTACCATGCTTGCTGCGAGCCATATCGGCCTCCCTCGGTTACTCAACTGGAATGCGGCAGCGGTGCGATGAGGGCAGTGACATCAGGTGGGGAAGACTGAGATCCCCGAATGCGGAAGACGCGCGGCGGCCATGCCAAGGCCGCCGTGGCCGTGGTCCCGGATAATGAGAGAAATTGGAGAATTACGGTGGCTTCCGCTCCGACAGCGATTGCTATCGTCGAAATGCCCTGCCCTCAACTACAACCTGAATGAAGCATAACGACAGAAAAATTGCAACGACATTCGCTTAATGATTGAATCCGCTACTTTTTACCAAGCATATCTTGCGGGTATATCAGCCTGAAGATCTTGGAATTCCGCCAATCCACGCTCCTCTATAGTCGAGAGGATCATACGGACAATACGATCCGGCATCTGAGCGCGATGATGCCGTCACAACGAAAAAGAGCCGTCGTGGCGGCTCTTTTCCTGACGTTTTGATCTGAAGCTGCCGTGAGGCCGTTACTTCGCTCTTCCCCTCACGCGGCCCGCGTATACCTTGCCTCGGCGCGCTGCTCGGCCGCGCGCAACCGGAAATTCGAAAGCAGCGTCTTCAGCTGTGTGCTTTCGTCGGCAAGCGTGCGGCTTGCCGCCGTCGTCTCCTCGACCATTGCCGCGTTCTGCTGCGTCATCTGGTCCATATGGTTGACGGAGCTGTTGATCTCGTTCAGCCCGGTCGATTGCTCGCGCGCCGCCGTCGCAATCGAGGCGACGTGATCGTTGACCCGATTGACCAGCGCCTCGATCTCAAGCAACGCGTCGCCGGTCGAGCGCACCAGCGCAACCCCGCCCTCGACTTCCGCCGCAGACCGGCTGATCAGTTCCTTGATCTCCTTGGCCGCATTGGCGGACCGCTGGGCAAGCTCGCGCACTTCCTGCGCGACCACGGCAAAGCCGCGGCCCGCCTCGCCGGCGCGTGCGGCCTCGACGCCGGCATTCAGCGCCAGCAGGTTCGTCTGGAAGGCGATCTCGTCGATGACGGAAATGATCTGGTTGATGCGGCTCGAGGATTCCTCGATCCGGCCCATCGCGGTCACCGCATTGCGGACGATATCGCCGGAGCGTCCGGCGCTCGCCTTGGTCTCGGCGACCATCTCGCGCGCCTCGTTCGCCCGCTCGGATGCCGTCTTGACCGTCGCGGTGATCTCGTCGAGCGCTGCCGCCGTCTCTTCAAGGGCAGCCGCCTGCTGTTCGGTGCGCTTCGACAGGTTGCCCGTCGCCTCGCTGATGTCGGAGGCGCTTTCGTTGACGACGCGGCTCGATTCGGCGATCGCATGGATGACGCCGTTCAGCGCATCGACGGCAGCATTGAAATCACCCCGGAGCTTGGCGTAATCCTCGCCGATATCACCGATCGAGACCGTCAGGTCGCCGCCCGCAAGCTTCTCCAGCCCGACGCCGAGTGCCTGCATCGCGTGGGTCTGCCGCTCGGAGGCCGAACGCAGGTTCGCCTCGTTGCCGCGACGCTCTTCCTCGATCTGCCGCTGCCTCTCATCCTCACGGCCGCGCAGCGCGCTGCGCTCGTCGACGGAATCGCGCAGCACCAGCAGCGCCTTGGCCATCTGGCCGATCTCGTCGCGGCACTCACTGCCGGCAATTTCCACCGATGCTTCTTCGGCGGCGATCGCACTCATCGCCGTCTTCAGCCGGGCGATCGGCATTGTGACGCTGCGTACGATGGCAAAGGCGATCGCGATCGTCACCGCCGCACCGAGCAGGCAAAGCGCCGCGGCCCAGATCGCGTTCTGGCGATAGAGGGCGGCAAGGTCGTCGGCATAGACGCCAGTGCCGACGATCCAGCCCCAGGGCTCGAAACCGGCGACATAGGAATATTTGAGAACCGGCTCATCGGCGCCCGGCTTCGGCCAGTAGTAGTCGACGAAGCCCTTGCCGTCCTTCTTCACTTTGTTGACGAACTCGACGAACAGGAACTTGCCGGTGGGGTCCTTGATCTGCGAGATGTCGGTTCCGTTCAGTTGCGGCTTGATCGGGTGCATCACCATGGTGGGACGCATGTCGTTGATCCAGAAATAGCCGTCGGCGCCATAGCGCATCGCGCCGATCACGTCCTTGGCGGCCGCCTGCGCCTGCTCGCGGGTCATGGTGCCCGCCTGCTCCATCTTGTAATATTTGTCGAAGATGCCGAGCGCCGTCGCCTCCATCTTCTCCAGCCCCGCTTTCCGCTCCGCCTGCAGCTCGGAATAGGAATAGTTCAGAAAAAAGACCATCGTTGCCGCAAGCACGGCAAGCGTGAAGCCGACGAGGCAGTAAAGGCGGGTGGAAATCTTGACGTTGCGCATGAGCTTCCCGGCGATTCTTACATGTGTAATTCGTCACATAGTGAAACAGCTGAATTACCGGACAGTAAAGTTAGATTAGCGCCCCCTCACATAACGTAAGGTGAGATGACGGTTGCAAAATTCAACCGACTGAAATCGAACGGAATTTTAATCGGCGCGGCCCGCCATATTTTTGCCACAGCCGGCCGGACGTAGGAGCTATCCCCGCCGCTCGCGCCTTGACACCGCATTGGATCTGGCAGGGCCGGAGCGCGCGAACCAGACCTCGGCTGAAAGCGAAACGAGTTTGCCGTTTGAATTGTTCGGCTTAGCACCTTGGAAATGAAACCGCGAATGGTAAGAACAGGGATGCCGCTAGGCCCCAATCCGATACATAACGAAGGCACCGCTTGCCTCAGATTTTGGCCGTTGCCCCGGCTTGGGATTAGGTCCGTATGGGCCTTCCCCCTTGGAGGAGTAATATAGATATCCTGTTGCCATATGAAGCAACAGCGAAACTCCTGAAGTCGAAAGCAAGATAAGCGCTATACAGAGCGCACCCGCATCACAGTTTTGATTTTTAATATCGATGTTTATTCCTGTGAATTGCCAATATATGCATGATACTATTATATGAGAAATCCCAAATAATACGAATGAATACAAAGCTACCAATTTATGAGTTGCAGAACTCAATATAATCCTCGTTTATTATATTCAATTTAACTATGTTATAAGCCAATAAACAGCGACCTCCTTCCTCTAGAAAAGAAATCGATACGCTGCAACAGTGCGACTCATTATGTATGTACCTTTTGAGTCGGCGGCAACTCACCCAAACAAGTGCACCCGCCACCGGCCCGCCACACCCTGCCTTCCCGCCTTTTACACGCGTTTGACCTTGCACTAGGGTGCTCTCCAGTGAATCACTCGCCACTACCGCATCAGATGGAGAACCCTTGATGACCGACACCGCCAAGCCGAGAGGTAAACTGACGCTGCGCACGCTTGCCATGCCCGGCGACGCCAATCCGGCCGGTGATATCTTCGGCGGCTGGGTCATGGCGCAGATGGACCTTGCCTCCGGCATTCGCGCCGCCGAGCGCGCCAGGGGCCGCGTCGTCACCGCCGCGGTCAAGGAGATGGCCTTCGAGCTGCCGGTCAAGATCGGCGATACGCTGTCGGTCTATACCGATATCGAGCGCGTCGGGCGCACCTCGATCACGCTGATCGTCGAAGCCTGGGCGCATCGCTCGCGCTACAACCAGCAGGAAAAGGTCACCGCCGGCACCTTCATCATGGTGGCGCTCGACGAAGAGGGTAAACCGAAGCAAGTCCCCGAGGAGTGACAGGGCAGAGATCGAAAGCATGGAAACGGTCAGCTCGCCGGAGGTCTTCCTTCACATCAAGGTGGTGATGGGCATGGTCGTCAGCCTCTCACTGGCGAGGCTGCTCACCGGCGTTGCCGGCATCGTCCAGCATCCCGGCAAGGCGAAGGTCTATCCCGTTCATCTCGGCTGGGCGCTGTCCCTGTTCCTCTTCATCATCCATATCTGGTGGTGGGAATACCGCCTGCAGGCCGTGCCGGTCATCGGCTTCGGCATCTATCTCTTCCTGGTCTGCTTCTGCAGCCTGTTCTTCCTGCTCTGCGCCCTGCTCTTCCCGGCAAGCCTCGATGAATATGGCGGCTACGAGGAATATTTCATCTCGCGGCGCAAATGGTTCTTCGGCGTCCTCGGCCTCACCTACGCCATCGATATCCTCGACACGGCGATCAAGGGCCATGAGCGCATCCTCTCGCTCGGCTGGGAATATCCCGCCCGCAATATCGTCTACATCCCGCTCTGCGCCATCGCCGCCTGGACCCCCAACCGCCGCTTCCAGACCACCTTCGTCATCATCAACCTGATCTATCAGGTAAGCTTCATCTTCCGGCTTTATGATGTGCTGGGGTGAGACGCGGTCCCGCAAAGCGGGAGCAATCGATCCAGTGAATCGATTGCAGCGTCGAACGCCCGGAGCCATGCGAAGGGCCGGGCAGCCGCAAACTCCCCAACGAAACCGTCTCAAACATCACTCGCCGGCTTCCGTCCTCTGCATCACCCCGTCCGCCCATCGAAGCCACACCGCCATATAATGCGCAGCACACGCCCCCGCCCCCAGGATCACGATATGATGCAAAAAGAACCCGATCGTAGACTCCTGAAAATCCCAGAAATCGATCGACGGCCGGCCGATGAGCCTGTCCCCGATTCCCATGATGACCATGCTGCGGATACCGCACACCGCTATTGCGCCGGCGACGCCTCGAAGGGCAGCGGTCCTGATAGCGTCCGGCGGCCCGACCCGCAACAACCTGCCCGTGACGGCCATGATCATCGACCAGTGAAGGCCGAGATGGACGGCGGCGAGGATGAACGCCCAATAGGCCGCAAGGATGTGAATTTCACGCGCAGTCGGCCCGCCGCTAACGGGAAGGAAAGCAAACACGCTGCGCGATATCATCACGCTGGTCACCAGCAATGCTGATATCGCCAAGGCGATCGAGATATTCGATGCGATTGTCACGAGGCTCTGCCTGCCGCGCGCCACCTTCGGAAGCCTGCCCCACCACCGCCTGTTGAAGACGTTGTGCGATACGAGAAGAATGAACATGCCGGTGCCGATCAGCTCATGCGACGTGTTGTCCAGCCACCAGTAGGCGAGAGCGACCAGAAGCAGCCCGGCGGCCATGAAGTCCAGCACCAGGCGCATCAGGAACAGCGGGCTCACAATGCGACCCTCGCCGCGGTTTCGCGCGGGCCTAGTCAATGACCACCCCCTTCGAAAGCCTTGAGATCGTCGAGCGTGTAGAGGAAGTCTTCGTCGGCTCTTGAGGAATGGCAGGACTGGCACCGCGCCGTGTTCTCGGCCATGTTGACGCTGCCGTCAGGCTTGAACCATTGGAATTGCCAGTCACCGGTGCGACGGTCCTCGTCATAGTCGTCGCCCCACCCGAGGCCCTTTTCCATGACGAAGATGCGGTAGACTTTCCCGTCGCGGTAGTCGACCAGCGCGAAATGCGTACCCGCGGGAACAGGCTGCCCGTTCTTCACCGCCTGGATGGCTTCCTTGGTCGTCATGATGTGCTCGGTCACCTCGCCGCGCCTGACAGTGGTGTAATGAACGAGACCGGCCAATTCGGGCATCGTCGTCCGGTTCGGTTCGGCATCGACCTTCCAGCCGATGAGAGCGACGGCAGCGGCCATGGCAAAGAGTATGGGAATGCGTTTGAGGAGATGACGCATGGATGTCTTTCCTGATTTCGGACAGAAGCGGTAGGCCGCTCGTCTCATTCGCGTGCGAAGACGTCTTTCGCGACGGTGACCGCCGAGACCGCATTCGGCCAACCGGCATAGAAAGCGAGATGGGTGATCGTCTCGATCAGCTCGTCCTCGGTCACGCCGTTCTGGCGGGCGATGGCAAGATGGGACCGCAGCTGGTCGGGCCGGTTCATGGCGATCAGCGCGGCAACGGTGATGAGGCTGCGATCCCGCTTCGACAGCTGCGGGCGCTCCCATATATCGCCGTAGAGCACATCGTCGGTCAGTTCAGCCAGTTTCGGCGCGGTCGCGCCCATCAGTTGCTGGGCGCGCGAGCGCCTGGCCTTGTCGTCGCCTTGCGCGGGCGTCTGAGCGCTGCCGACGCCGGGTAGAACGGCGAGCACCATGCTGGCCGACAGCATCAGGTTTCCCAAAAGATGTTTCATGGATTTCACCTCATGATTTCCAGGATCGGGCAAATGCCGCGAAGATTTCGCGGTGGATCAGTCGAGCTTCTTCTCGCGGAGGAATGTCGAGACCAGATCGGCGATCTCAACGTTGTTCAGGTCGGAGAACGGGAAGTGGGTGTTGCCGCGGATGCCGATCTCGGGAAGGTGCACGACGGTGACATCGCCGCCATGCCTGTTCACCGTGTCGCGCCACAAGCGCGCCATTGCCAGACGCACCCGCCAGCTGTCCTGCGCCGGCATCGGCGTCGGCTGGTCTGGAATGTTGTCGCCGTAATAGATGACAATCGGAATCTCAGTCAGCTTGATGAAGTCGTCCATCGGCACCGGCACGCCCTTCAGCGTATCGAACGCGCTCGGCATATCGGCGGGGAGCTCGCCTGCCGGGAACACGAAGCTGCTGCCGGGCTCGAAGGCGACGATGGCTTTGACCTTGTCGCTCTTGATGGCGGTCAGCCAGCCGGGTCCGCCGCCCTGCGAGTGGGTGAAGAGGATGCCGGGGCCGATCTTTTCGAACAGCTTCGCCACCGCATTCGACACGACATCCATGTCGAACGGCCCGGTATTCGGCGTCATCGCGCGAAAATACTGGTTCAGCGCTTCCGGATCATGGGAGAATTGCACGCCGTCGAAGTAGTTCGGCCAGATGCCGACGCGAAACTGGTTGAACCAGAGCTGCTCGTCCGCCGTCGGCTTCACTGTCGTCTCGGCCATGGTCCGACCAGCCCCGCCCCGGCGCGGCTGGTCAATGAGATAGGTGGAGAAGCCCCGACGGAGGAAGATGTTCTGGAAGCCTTCCCGGCCGTCGGGCGTCGTCTCCCAGGTCTTGGAGAATTGTCCGGCCCCGTGCCACATCGCGATCGGGTACCGACGCGGGTTCACCGGCACCTGGTAAAAGGCAAAGGCGTGATCGCCGTGATAGGTCTGGCCTGCTGGATCAAGAGGTTTCAGCGGATCGAATGTGCCAGGCGCTGCCGTGCTGGTTCCCCCGACGGCAAAGCTGCCCTGCTCCTGGATGACCAATGGCTCCGGCTTTGCCGCATCGGCAGCCATCGCCAATGTCGCGGCAAGCTGCGCAGAGGCAAGCAGCAATGCGCCCAAGGTGTTGGACAATCCATATCGCATGTCGGCTTCCCGCTTCGTTTCGGATGAGAAGGTAGCGACATCGCACCGTCAGGATTAGACGGCTCAGACAGCTAGGCTCTATTAGATCAGCTAATTAATCACGACCTGTTGATAAGCCGTGATGGAATAAAATCGGCATTACTTTCCTCTGTAGCGGAGCGCATCGACGAACAGCGTGAACGCCGGAGACGCATGCCGCCTGTTCGGATAGTAGAGATGATATCCTGGGAAAGGCTGGCACCAATCCTCGAGAACCCGAATCAACCGCCCGTCTTCGATGTAGGACTGAACCTGGTCCTCGGGCATGTAGGCCAGCCCGAGCCCGTTCAGCACAGCGTCGATCCGCATGGCGATGTTGTTGAACACCGTCTGCCCCTCGACACGGACGCGCAATTCGCGGCCGTCCTTCTCGAATTCCCGCGGATATATCGTCCCGTGCGTCGGCAGCCGCATGTTGATGCAGTTGTGAGCCGTCAGATCCTGCGGGACATCGGGGCGCGGATGGTTCTCGAAGTAGGAGGGGGCGCCCACGACCGCCATGCGCATCTCGGGACCGATCCGGACGGCGATCATGTCCTTCGCCAACTGCTCGCCGAGCCGGATGCCGGCGTCATAGCGCTCGGCGACGATATCGGTCAGGCCGTAGTCGACGATCACCTCGACGTTGATATCGGGATGATCTGGAAGAAAGCGCGCCAGCACAGGCGCGAGAATGGAAATCGCGGAGTGCTCGCCTGCCGTGATGCGAATGGTGCCGGCCGGCCGCTCGCGCATTTCGCTCAGCGCGGCGATCTCGAACTGGATTTCCTCGAATCTCGGTCCGACCCGTTCCAGCAGACGTTCTCCTGCCTGTGTCGCCGAGACGCTTCTGGTCGTGCGGGTCAAAAGCCGCAGCCCGAGCTTCTCTTCGAGCCCGCGCACCGTCTGGCTCAGCGCCGATTGCGACACGCCGAGCTTGGCAGCCGCCTTGGTGAAGCTCCGTTCCCTCGCGACTGTGAGAAAGGCGACGATCTCATTGAAGTTGTTGTCCTGGGGCATTCATTAGTTCGCCTTATAGGTCCATGCGCATTACAGCATCTAATCGAAAGCTGACACGAGGACTAAGTTCACGTCAACTCGACCGGTCGGCAATCCTGAGCCCGCGCCTTCCCCTCGAGCCCACACAAAGCCACGAACGGACACGACCATGAAAATACGCAATATCGGCGATCTCGAAGTCTCCGCACTCGGCCTCGGCTGCATGAGCATGAGCTCAGCTTACGGCCCGCCCGCCGACGAAGGCGACATGATCAGGTTGATGCGCACCGCCCATCAACAGGGCGTGACCCTGTTCGACACGGCCGAAGCCTATGGCCCTTTCGTCAATGAGGAGCTTGTCGGCAAGGCGCTCGCGCCGATCCGCGACCAGGTGGTGATCGCCACCAAATTCGGCTTCGATATCGACCAGAAAACCGGTGAACGCCGTGGCGGCACGAACAGCCGCCCCGAGCACGTCAAAGCAGTCGCCGATGCCTGTCTGCGCCGCCTGAATACGGATCGTATCGACCTGTTCTACCAGCACCGCGTCGATCCCGACGTGCCGATCGAAGATGTGGCCGGCGCCGTCAAGGACTTGATCGCAGCCGGCAAGGTCAGACATTTCGGCCTTTCCGAAGCCGGCGTCCAGACGATCCGCCGCGCCCATGCGGTGCAGAAGGTGACTGCCGTCCAGAGCGAATATTCGCTCTTCTGGCGCGGCCCCGAGGAAGAACTGCTACCCGCCCTTCAGGAACTCGGCATCGGTTTCGTGCCCTTCAGCCCGCTCGGCGCCGGCTTCCTCACAGGCAAGATCGACGAGAACACCAAGTTCGATCCGAGCGATTTCCGCAACAGCGTCCCGCGCTTCTCACCAGAAGCGCGCAAGGCCAATCTTGCGCTCGTCGACCTGATCCGCCGGATCGGCGACCGGAAGGGCGCAACACCCGCACAGATCGCCCTCTCGTGGCTGCTCGCCCAAAAACCATGGATCGTCCCGATCCCGGGAACGACGAAGCAGCACCGGCTGGAAGAGAACCTCGGGGCTGTGGACATCAACCTTCTGCCCGACGACCTCGCCGAAATCGACGCCGCCCTCGCAGGTATCGAGGTTCAAGGCGAACGGCTTCCCGAGGCAGCGCTGAAGATGACCGGCCGCTGAGGCCTATCGCCGATATCGCCGCCCGGCCCTTCGCTTGGGCCCAGGGCGTTCGGCCCTGCGATCGATTCACTGGATCGATCGCTCCCGCTTTGCGGGACCGGGCCTCACCCTCTCAAAAACTGCGACCCCTTATCGAACCCCAGCCCCGGAAAGATCTTCCCCGTCAGATCATCCACCCCGACATCGAACTGCCGGTAAAGCATCGCCGCCGCCACCTCGCGCACGTCAGCCGTCGGCATCAGGTCGCGGTCGTCGAGCAGCTGGCCGTCGCCGATGCCCGGCCAGCGGCCGAGGATGCGGCCACCGTTGATCGCGCCGCCCGATAGCAGCGCGCAGCCGCCGGTGCCGTGGTCGGTGCCGCCGGAGCCGTTCTGGCGGACAGTGCGGCCGAACTCGGTCATGGCAAGCACCACGGTCTTTGCCCAGATGTCCGGCCCGAGCGTCGTCTTCAGCGTGTTGATCGCCTGGGCGAGATCCTGCGCCGGTCGCTTGAACTGGCCGGCCTGGCCGATATGGGTATCCCAGCCTGATATCGAGAAGCTGGCGATGCGGTAGTCGCCCTTCAGCATATTGGCGGCAAGTGCGGCCACGTCGGCGGTCTTCTCGCCGCGCTGGCCATCCGGCTCGACCATCATCGCCGCACTGTCGGCCCGCGTCGCCTCGGCAAGTGCTGCGGCAAACGGCGGGTCGCCGGCATAGAGTCGCGCCAGGAACTGCATCTCGTCGCGCGCCGGCGCAAGATTGGAATCCGACGCCCAGACATCGACATTGTTCGGGCCGGACAGGATCAGCTCCGTCGAGGTATTGACGTCGATCGCCTTGCGTTCATCCGAGCGCGGAATGACGGCGAGCGCCCGATTCAGCCAGCCGGTCTTTTCCTCGGCGACGTGTTCACCGCCTGACTCCAGCATGTCCTGCCCGTCGAAATGGCTGCGCTGGTCGCGATAAGGCGTCGAGACCGCATGCACGAAGGCGAGTTCCCTGCTCTTCCACAGCGGCATCAGATCGGCGGCAGCCGGATTGAGGCCGAAATGCCCGTCAAGATCGAGGAGCCCGGTCTCGGGCGTCAGCGCCAGCGTCGGCCTCAGCGCTGCAAAGCCGGCATCGCCATAGGGCTGCACCAGGTCGAGCCCATCCATCGCGCCGCGCAGCACGATGGTGACGAAGCGGTTGTCCCCCGGCATCGCCGCGAAGGTGACCGGTGTGAAGATGGGAGCGGCGGCAAGACAGCAGGCCGATGTCAGAAAGCCGCGGCGGGAAAGCGAGATCCGATTCATGGGCGGAGCCTCCTAAGCAGGTTCCGGAAAAGTGTCCGACGGTTTTCCGGCGAGAACCTGCGACAAAACAAAGGAGCTAAGCAGACGAAGCGTTGGCTTGCCAACGAAAGTCTGCTTAGCGGCGGTTGAATTCGGGCGATGCCAGCACCAGCGTCAGCCCGCTGATCTTGTTCGGCGCCTGCGACACCACGCGGATCGTCTCGTCGCGGGCGGCATCGGCAAGCGTCGATTTCAGGAATTCGCGCGGATCCCAGTCCCGGCCGAACTGCGCCGAGGCCCGTCTTGCCCAGGCCAGTCGCTCGGCGAGCTGGCTGCCGGTGATCCAGGCGGAAAAGCCTTCCTCGAAGCCGGCCGGGCTCGGCGGCAGCCAGATCGGCTGGCCCATGCGCTTCAGCGCCCCCTGCCCCAGCGCCCGCGCCGTGCGGAAGGCCTTGAGGCGCTTGTCCCTCGCCTCGCCGGCGGGATCAGTCGTCATCGGCGATCCGGCCATGGCAGGCGTGTTCGCCGCCATGTCGCCATCGTCGGTGCCCTGCTGGTTGGCCGCCAGGAAGCTGCCGACGACGCCGTTGACCGGCCCCGTATTCAGCGCCCTGAGCCCGGCGACGACATAATCGAAAGGCTGGCGCGCTTTCGCGCCTTCGTCGCGCCAGGCGGCGGGATGGTCGAGCATTGCGGTATAGACTGATGTCAGGTCGCCATCAGTCTTCTTCCAGGCCGCGACCATGTCAGACACCATGCCCTCGTCGGGGTGGTCGGAGACGAAATGCACCGCAAGCTTGCGGCTGATATGCGCCGCCGTCTTCGGATGGGCCGCGAGATCGTCAAGCATGTCGAGATAATCGTTGCGCGAGCGCCTCTTGCCGCCATAGCTGACGCCGAGCACCTGATGCGTGCCGGGCTCTGATATATTCGGGCGGAAGGCGATGTCCATCTCCTTGCGGTCGATGGTGAGCCCCGTCAGCACCATGGCCGCCGCCGTCACATCCGCCTGGGTGTAGCCGCTGCCGGCGCCGAGCGTGTGCAGCTCCAGCAGTTCACGGCCGAGATTTTCGTTCAGCCCCTTGTTGCGCTTCATGCCGCCGGCCGAATCCGGCCCGAGCGAATCCGCCTGGTCGAGATAGATCAGCATGGCCGGATGGGCGGTGGCATTGCGCAGGAGATCGCCGAACTTGCCCGACAGGAACGGCCGGATCGCCTCGGCCTCGTAGAGCGGCACGATGAGCCGCATCGGCAGGCTCTTGTTGGCGCTGGTGGAGAAGTGATCGGTCCAGAAGGTCGAAAGCCGCTCGTAAAAGCCGTAGGGCGACAGCACCGCCTGCATCAGCCGCAGATTGGAATCGTGCTGGAATTGCTGCTGCGCCTGCCGCTGTATTCCCTTGCGGATCTCGCGGCGCACCGTATCGTCGGTCGCCGTCTTCGCGTCCTGGCGGACTTCCGTCAGCTGCGCCTGCAGATTCAGAATCGCCCGGTGGCGCGTGTCGGGGCCGCCGAGAGGGAAGTCCGGCGTCGCCGCCACCCCCTTGCTGATCTGGCCGATCAGCTCATCCTTGCTTTGCGGCGGCGTCTCGCCCGGCCGAAAACCATAGCCGAACCGGATCGCCGCCATCGTCGGGAAAGACAGGCTCATGGCAGATCACCTCATAGTCACCCAATGGTGAGAGGCTGCCAGCCGATTGCGACCGCAATCTGTAGGAAATGCGGCAATATCTGGACATGGACGATTTGTAATCTATTGAAAAGGCTAAAGTTTACGCCCGGAAAATGAAGGATGCTCCGATTGCGATGAGCGCGAATCCGATCGCGTGGTTCCAGGTCAGGTTCTCGCCGAGCCAGAAAATCGAGAAGCCGGAAAAGACGATCAGCGTGATCACCTCCTGCATCGTCTTCAACTGCGCCGTCGTATAAACAGCCGAGCCGATACGGTTGGCCGGCACCGCGAGGCAATATTCGAAGAAGGCGATGCCCCAGCTGACAATGATGGCGAGGAAGATGGCGCTGCTCTTATGCTTGAGATGCCCGTACCAGGCAAAGGTCATGAAGATGTTAGATGCAAACAGCATGACGACGGGCCAGATGACGGCGGGAGAAAATAGCATGGAGTCACTCGGAGGCTGTGGAGGAAATCGTTGATCCGGCGAGACGCCGGCGGGGCCTATCTATCACGCCGCCGTCAGGCCGCAAGCCCCGAGGCTCGGACCGATCGTCTCAGGCCAGCGAGGCGATGTCGCAGGCGGCCCCAAAGCACTCGGGGAATGAGAACGCAAAAGCGCCTGTATCAATCCTGGCGAAATTTGCTACTTCATGTTGAAGGGACTCTACGCGCAGGACCTGACGGCATCGATATATTAGGGGAGCATATGGATTATACAGCTGAGATGCCGCAATCCGCTGCTTTGCCTTCCCGCTACTTTTGGCGACGGTTTGCAGCCCTTGTCGTCGACATTGTCATCTTTCAAGCCGCCATCCTCATAGTCGTCTACTCCTTCACAACGACTCCTCCTCTGGACCTCCTTGTACACGGCTGGACATCCGTGCAGTGCACCGCGGCAATCCCCGATCAGCTTGCAAAGCGAATTGACGCTGGATGGCCGTTGAAAACCGGAGAAATTCGCGGCGCTGATATATGCGAGACAACACACTTTGGTTTGGGAAAGCAGAGATATCTGCGAACACGCGTTGCCGGAGACACGGATGGCTTGTTGTGGTCCCCGGAGCTGACCATCCCTCTTGACGCGGACAATAACCCTGTGACCAAAACCTTGCCTGCATATCGCAGCTTGCTATCCGGCATAGCCAACACCGCGCTGATGGCGCTGGCTTTCGCCGGATTTTCCGCGAATGGCCGCCGCACATTCGGAAAGGCGGTTTTCTTCCTGAGAGTCCAGTCGATCGATGGTGAAGGTCCCGACCTTGGCACCGCGTTTAAACGCGAAATCCTCAAATTCAGCCCGAACCTGCTTTTCAGCACCCTCGCTTTCGCAATCTCGCTGTTTCCGATCTATCCCACGGCAGACTTCGACGCATTGCTTGGCATGTTCCGCGACGGATACATACCTTCGAACGATGGAACGATTGGGTTTTACGTCGTCTGGACAGTTGCAGCCTTGGCTTGGTGGCTCGCGCCAATCATCGCGTGGCAGGGACAGACATACTATGATCGCATCTGCGGCTGCGAAGTGGTGAGTGCCTAACAATAAATCCGCAATTGCAGCCGCAGACAGCCGAAACAACGCCAGAGATCCCACCCTCGTTCCATCACGATCGGCTTGATCGGAGCGCCATGCGCAGCGGTTCAGGGCGTAGCATTCTCCAACGCCTTATCCTTTGGCGCAAACTCCTGCGGGGGCCATCAACCTCTCTTCCCTCATTCCTGTGCTCGTCACAGGAATGAGGGAGACGAGGTGGCACTTTCCTGTGAAACCTTCCGTCAGCATACGAAGGACACGCAGTGACGCCGATCTCTGCATTCAGCTAATCTCGGCGCACCCGCCTCGCCCTTCGAGGCCCTGGCGGGGCACCTCAGGGTGAGGCTCTCTTGAGTGCCGGCAGCCTATTCGCTGCGGCCGCCCACACCCAATCCTCTCACGCCACCCTGCCCCGGCACGCCCAAGCCACTGACGCGAACGACCGCGGCCCATCCGGCTCTCCCGCCTCATAGGCAGCCCGAACGGCGGCATCGACCGCCTGTCGTTTGCCCGGCTCCAGCCCGCCGACATACTTGCCGAGCGGTCCCTCGCCGGCGGCGATCGGGCCCCAGTAGTCGTCGAAGGAAAGATAATCCATCCGGATCAGGAGCGAGGTCTCCTCGACATCGGCAAGGCCCTGCGCAATGAAACTCTGCTTCATTTCCCCGGGCCGCGTCATCGGCTGGAAACAATATCGGCGGCGCAGCGGCAGCGCTTTTTCATCGAGCATGACGACCGTGTCCCACATCATCCGCATGCCCGACATGCCGCCGTAATGATCCCAGACGGCGGCGGCGACAATCCCATCCGGACGCACGACCCGGGCCATCTCGGCCACCGCCTTGCCCGCCTCGGGCACGAAATGCAGCACGAGCAGCGACAGCGCCCTGTCGAAACGGTTGTCCTCGAAGGGAAGCGCACAGGCATCGGCCTGCTGGATCGTGATCCGCGGATCGGTATTGCGCCCTTTCGCCGCCTCGACGAAAACAGGCGAATAGTCGATGGCGGCGATCTCCCGCAGGCCGGGCGTTTGCGCCAACGTGAATGCCAGGCTGCCGGTGCCGCAGCCGACATCGAGCACGCGATCCCCATCCGCCAGCCCCGCGAAATTGATCAGCATCGGCGCCAGCTTCCGGCTCCATCGGCCCATCAGCCGCTCGTAACCATCGGCACTTTCGACATTGAAACTCGACGGCATGAAAGCCTCCCTCCAAGGACGATGATCCGTCATTATGACCCCGTGTCCAGGCGCCGCAAGCGATAGTTGTCACGCCATGTATCGTGAGGTGATACATTTTCCTTGACCCCTATCTGTATCACGCTATGATACAGGGACACGAGGAGCTGGGCATTGATCCGTTCTTATAAGGATGCCGTTACGGAAGCGGTTGCCGGCGGCAAGGCTCCGAAGGGCTTCCCGGTAGATCTCGTAAGACCGGCCCTTCGGAAGCTGACGATGATCGAGGCGGCGCATATCCTCGATGACCTTCGTTCGCCTCCGGGAAACCGCCTCGAGGCTTTGAAAGGCAATAGGACCGGCCAGCATTCGATCCGCATCAACGATCAATGGCGCGTCTGCTTCGTTTGGAAAGATGGCGGCGCCGAGGACGTTGAAATTGTCGACTATCACTAGGTAATTCACAGGAAGGAGTTCAGATATGACCAGCACGCTTCTGCCGATCCACCCCGGTGAAATCCTCCGCGAGGAGTATCTGATCCCGCTGAAGATGAGCGCCGGAGCGCTCGCCAGGAAACTCAATGTCCCGCGCACCCGCATCGAACGGCTCTCGTCGGAGGAAACCGCGGTGACAACCGACACGGCGCTTCGCCTCGCGAAGTTCTTTCGCACCACTCCTGAGTTCTGGATGAACATGCAGGCAAGCTATGATCTGAAGATACAGGCTCAGGCGCTTGCCCGAGAATTGGAGAACATCCCGGAGATGGACGCCGCCGCCTGAGAGCTCGGCGTAGGCCGAATATGCCGCCACGCTCCGCGATGGCCGACTTGCCGCGAGCATCCTCGGCACCGCTGGTGGCCCCGGCATCCTCGGTCAAAGCCGAGGATGCCTGATGGCATCGCCGCAAACTCATCCAGCCGTCTTGTCGAGAACGCTCCAATCGAAGCCGCGCGCCCAATCGCGGTACCGGTGCCAGCCGACCTCGGGAAAATCGCTGCGCAGGGCGGCGATGTCGGCGTCGTAGCCGGTGCGGTCGAACCATTCGAACATCAGCGCCGCATCCTCGCTCTGCTGCCGCATCGCCGCGATCGGCAGCTCCCGATAGGCGATCGGGCGGCCGAGGACCTCTGACAGAATCTCAGCCTGCTCCTCGCCCGCCAATTCGTCGCCGGCAATGTCGAAACGTTTGCCGAACACTTCGTCACGCCGCTCGGCCAGTGCGGCGACGAAAGCGCCGATATCGGCAAGGCAGATCTGCTGCAGCACGCGCCTGCTCGGCAAAGCCGCGGCATAGACGCCTTGGCGCAGCCCGTCGACCGCCCACGGCGCCACGGTGTTTTCCATGAAGGCGACGGGCGCGCTGATCGTGTAGGGAATGCCGAGCCCGGCGATATGCTTCTCGACGAGATATTTGCTTTCGAAATGCGGAATGCCGGTCTTCTTGTCGGCATCAGCGACGGAGGAATAGATCAGGTGGCCGATGCCGGCGGCCTTCGCCCCTTCTGCGGCGGTTATACCCTGACGGGTTTCCGCCTCCGTCCCGGCCTCGTAGCTGCTGCCCATCAGAAACATCGTATCGACGCCCTTCGCGGCTTCAGCCACGGATGCGGCATCATCGAGATCACCGGCAACGATCTCGATCCCTGCCGAGGCCAGCCGCTTTGCGGCGTCGCTCTCCGGCCTGCGGCAGATCGCCCTGACGCGATGACCGCGCGCCGTCAATGCGCGCACGACCGCGCCGCCCTGCTGGCCGGTGGCGCCCGTGACCAGAACGTTTCTTCCCTTGCTCATCTCTCTGCTCCTTGTGGTTGGCGATGAGCCAGAGGTAAGACCTGTCACATTGAACCAAAATGGCCTATAATTGAGAAACATCGTGCCACTGGTGAATACAATGCTCGACCTCAACGATATCGCCGTCTTCGCCCGCGTCGTCGAAGCCGGCAGTTTCACCGCCGCCGCCCGACTGCTCGCCATGCCCAAGACGACCGTCAGCCGCCGCATTGCCGCGCTTGAGCGCGAGGTGGGCGTACGGCTGCTGCAGCGCACCACCCGCAGCCTCAAGCTGACGGATGCAGGGCGCCTCTATTACGAGGAAAGCAGCCAGGCGCTGCGCAGCCTGGAACAGGCCAAATTCCGGCTGGCTGAGGCGCGGGCAGAGCCGGCCGGCACGATCCGCATCTCCGCACCAGTCGGCTTTGGCGGCCATTTCCTCTCCGCCACGATCTTCGATTTCCTGGCGACCTACCCGAAGTCGAGGGTGGAGCTGCGCCTGACCGACGACCGGCTCAACCTAGGACGGCCGGCTGCACCGCGTTCTCGACGGCTACACGACGCCGGCCGGCGGCCCTGGATGTCGTCTATCCCAGCAGCCGGCACCTGTCGCCTTTGGTCAAGGCCTTCATCGAGCTGGCAATCGATCATCTGAATACAGGCAAAGGCCCGACCGAGGGCCCTGCGATCATCTCGTGACAGGCCTGCGTCACCGCCAGAGGAAATCCGGCCCCGTGCTCTGCGACGTCAGCTTGAGCGTCCCGTCCGGTTGCACGACATAGGTCTCGAAGACGCGGTAGCCGAAATCGCCGAGAAAGGTGTGCTGGACCACCGTTCCCGGACGATAGGGCGAATGGACCACCTTTCCGCCATAGGTGAGACTGTCAGGCAGGGGCTGCGGTTCGCCTGACGTGCTGGCGCAGGCCGCGAGAGCGAAGAAAACGGCAATGAGCGCGTGCCTCATCCTCACCTCTCCTCCCGGTGACATTGGCAGCGGAATAATACGACTTTGCCCGCTCAGAAGATAGCGTTTCTGCCTTCATAGTCTCGGCGCAGGGCCTGTGCCCGCGACAGCGCACCAGCGATCCTGTCGTCGCTGAAAGGCTTGGCGATCACATCCAGCGCGCCTTCGATCCCGTTTCCGATGCTCTCCGGACTGGCGGTCACGAAGATGACGTCGACGCCATGGCGGTCGATCAGCCGGCGTGCCAGCTGGACGCCGCTCTGGCCGTCGGCGAGTCTGAGATCGACGAGCGCCACATCGCTTCTCGGAGCATGGGCGAGAGCCTGCTCGATCGTCGAAACCGGCCCGATGGCCTGGTGCCCGGCATCCTGCACGATACGCTCGAGTTCAAGGGCGATGAGGTTCTCATCTTCGACGATCATGACTTTCATGGATATCCTCCTCCCATGAGCAAGCGGCCCGGCGGCACACCCGCGGCAATCGATACAACGCAACTTCCCCTCGAATGTTTCCACTCCAAAAGAGATGCGTGCAAAAAATAGTAACTGATTTCCTCAGGGCGCCATTCGCGCCTTCCGCTACAGGAGGTTGCGATCTGAAGAGGGGGCTGGCCTCAAGGACGGCCCGCCGAAAGCCGACATTGCGGGCGTTGCAAAATTCCCTATTTTCCAACATTGCAAAGGTCGGGAAAACAAGTGTCGCTTTACTCGGGAATTTTGCGACGCCATCTGCACGCAAGAAATCATGAGAAGAGCAGAAGTTGGATTTCGAGAGCCTTAGCCAGCATATGATACCTGTCTGCAGCGGGACAATCGTGATGCGCGATGATCGGCTTCGGGAGTCCTGGACCGTGGCTATCAAGCCCTTTTTGATTTGCCGCTATCAGGTAACTCAGTCGTTCTATGCAAAGGTGATGGGCGTATCGCCGTCATCGATAGCGGCTGAAGATCAGCCGGTCGAGACCGTCTCGTGGCTACATGCTGCTCGTTTCTGCAATCGACTTTCGGCAATGGTCAAATTGCCCGATCGCTATGTCTTTTCGTCCGACGGCCAGGATGCAACTGCGGTCGCGACAAGTGATGGATTTCGGTTGCCCAGCGAGGCTGAATGGGAGTTTGCTTGCCGCGCCGGCACGAAGGGACCGCGTTACGGCCCAATTGCCGACATCGCATGGTATGGGGAAAATTCAGAAGGCGGCTCCAAGGCCGTAGGAACCAAGCGTCCCAATGATTGGGGACTTCATGATATGTTGGGCAACGTCTGGGAGTGGTGCGAAGACGTCTATGATCCTGCTGTCTATGGTACGTATCGCATCTTTCGCGGTGGGGGATGGGCTGACCACGAGCGCGGTTGCCTAGCGACCAATCGCCGACGAAGCCACCCGACTTTTGCTATTGACGACCTTGGGTTTCGCATCGCGAGATCGTGCTTCTGGAGCTAACGTCAGATCATCGCTCCCTGCATTCGTCGACCGCCAGAGCACCCGCCTCGCCCTTCGAGGCCCTTTGCAGGGCACCTCAGGGTGAGGCTCTCTTAAGTGCCGGCGCGATCCTCCATCGCCCCTCATCGACGCGAAGTCTCCGATCCATTTTATGGGCGCGGCATCCAACCAACGCTCCTCATCCTGAGGAGCCCCGCAGCGGCCTCGAAGGACGCTCCGCAGCATTGCTCCTTGCGTCCATCCCGCCACGCACAGCAACTGCCCCGCCTACCGCTTCGCCTTTGCGCTTTCCTCGCGGAACGCCGCCTCGCCGGCGTCGGAGACCTCGACCCATTTCTTGTCCGGTGCGGCATCGGCAACGTAGGCGTCGTGCCAGTTCCACCATTTGTAAGTCGGCGTCTGCGGATAGCCCTTGGGGGAATCCTCCCAGACTTCCTGGCGGCCGAGCGGGGTGATGTCGAGATAGTTCCAGGTGCCGCCCATCTGCTCGTCGCCGCGGTTGTTGATGAAATAGGTGCGGAAGATACGCTCGCCGTCGCGATAGAACACGTTGGTGCCGTGCCATTCGTCGACGCCGAAATCCTTGTCGAAGTCGTCGATGATCGTCACCCACGGTATCGTCCAGCCCATCCGCGCCTTCAGACTGATGATATCGGCCTGCGGCGCGCGCGAGGCGAAGACAAGGGTCGTATCGCGCGCATTCAGATGGGCGACATGGGCGACCTGATCGGCTACCATCGAGCAGCCGCGGCAGGCATGCTCGGGCCAGCCGAAGACGCCGGGTTCGTAAAAGGCGCGATAGACGATGAGCTGGTGTCGGCCCGCAAACAGGTCGAGCAGGCTACCCCTGCCCTCAGGCCCTTCGAAGACATAGGTCTTTTCCACAGCCATCCACGGCATGCGCCGCCGCTCGGCGGCCAGCGCGTCGCGGGCGCGGGTGTGGGCCTTTTCCTTGACGAGCAGCTGGTTGCGAGCCGCCTCCCAGGCCTCCTGCGACACGACGGCCGGTCGCTGCATGGTCTGTCCGCCTTTTCCATTCTCGGCTGAAGCAGTCATGGCTTTCAATCTCCTTGTTGGGCGAATTCCGGGCTTCGAAGCCCGGTTCATCGCGCATTGGTTCGGAGATAGTTTCTCATCGCGGATTGGACAGTGGGAGTAACAAGTGTGACGTAATTTTCCCGCGGCCAGCGCCGCTGGTCCGCCGGTAGCCAACGAAGTTGATCCACCCCCAGTTGCCAAAAGCCCCCAACTGGCAGAAGCTTGCCCATGGCCATCGGCGACGGCCTGGGGAACGGATTGCGCGACATGACGACAGCCTCATCAAGTGAGCCTGCAAGGCTTGGCGGCGCCAGGATCTGCCGCGGCTGCTGGGACCAGATGCATATGCCGATCCCGATCGGCGGGCCGCTCGCGCTCCCCTTCCGCGCCTTCGGCATCACCCGCAGCAAGATGAACCCCGACATCTGCACGATCTGCGAGCGCTCCTTCCAATATGTGAAGAAGCCGCGCCAGATCACCGTCGACGCCACCATCCTCTTTGCCGATATCAGGGGCTTTACCGATCTTTCCGAGCGTATCGAGGCGGTGCAGCTCAGCGAGATCGTCAGCCTGTTCCAGGATCGCTGCGCCCAGGCGATCTGGGCGCATGACGGCATCGTCAACAAGCAGATGGGCGACGGCCTGATGGCGATCTTCAACTTCCCGATCATCCGGAAGGATCACGCCGGCGCCGCGATCATGGCCGCGCATGAGATCCAGCGTAACTGCGCGGCGGCGCTGAGCGACCTGGCGCCCGACGCCCTGCCCGGCCGCCCCCTCGGCGTCGGCGTCGGCATCCATTCCGGTGAGGTCCAGATCGGCGAGTTCTCCAGCTTCCGCAGCGATTTCACCGCGATCGGCGGTGTCGTCAATCAGGCCGCCAGGCTGGAATCCCAGGCGGCGGCCGGCGAGATCCTCGTCTCGGCGGAGACGGCGGCAGAAGCGCCCGACCTGATCGCCGGAGCGCAAGAGCGTACGCTCGCACTCAAGGGCATCGAGCAGCCGGTGCGGGCGCGCGTACTGGTCAAGCGCTGAACGGCAGCGGCCGCGCCACGCCCCTCTTAGAAGCATCCCCCCTCAACGTGGCGGCCGCAATTTCTCGCGCTGTGATTGCTTAACGCGCCGGATTGCAAGCCGGTTAATCCTCCGGAAACGAACATTGCTTATCTCTCAGCCGTTTAGATCGCTGGGGGTATCTCATGGGCAGTTTTTCTCTATGGCACTGGTTGATCCTCTTGATCCTGGTCATCGTGCCGTTGATCTTCATCTTCAGAAACCCGCCGGCCGGGCCGAACCGCTTCGGCGGCCCGCCTGACGCAATGGGTTTCGGCCAGGCGATAAGCAGCTATTTCAGGAAATATGTGGATTTCACCGGCAGAGCGAGCCGATCGGAGTTCTGGTTTTCGACGCTCTTCGTCGTTCTCGTCAGCATCGCCTTGTACGCCGTCGATCGGACCGAAGTATCGAACCGGATCTGGTCGCTGGCTACGCTTCTTCCATCGATCGCCATGGCCACCCGGCGTTTTCACGACATCAACCGAAGCAGATGGCACCAGCTTCTTGGACTTTTATTTCCCATTGGCACGATTGCCGTCCTCGTGTGGTATTGCAGAGCGCCGGCTGCGGATCATTCCAGAACCTCCGTTTTTGCTTGAGGATAGGGTGCCGGCCGAGCGTGGGGGTGGTTCCCGCGGGTTGAGAGCGTTGCCCCGTTGAGGCAGGATGCCGTTTGGAGGATGCCGCGCCCCAGGGACGCTGGAGGCATGTCGCGCCGCCGCTCAATAAAACCTTGAACGGCGACGCCGCCGGAGCCCTCGCCTCTCCTTCAGGTCTTCATGCCGGTCAATTCGGTGAACGGATAGTAGCGCAGCCGCTTGTCGCGGCAGCGCTGATCATTCGCCGTCGCGCCGAGTATTTTGCCGTCCGTGAAGGAGACGCCGAGATAAGCCCAGTCTCCCCAGCTGTGCTTGGGCACGACACGCACGCAGTAGGCATAGATCTTCTTCTCCGGCTCAAGCACCACCACGCTGGAAATGCGAGCCCACACGACGTCTCCTGCTTCGTGCCTGTAAACTCTCTTGAACACGATATTGATGAAGTTCTGCCGGACATCACTCGAGGGAGGACGCTGGGAATCCGCAACGGATTGCGACACAGGGGCATTGCAGCCGGCCAGCGCCAGCAGTGCGGCGCAAACTAGGACTTTCATTCTCATTCAGTTGAATCCCTAAAGAATCGGAGCGCGGTAACGCCGCGTATTCCTACAAACACAGCGAGAATAATATTTGCAATACATCGGAGGAATATTGCTGCAGCGGCGGGATACCGGCTGCGTGACGTGGATATATCAGTGTAGGCTCACCTACACTGTAGGATTCAAAACGGACTCCCGGCCCCGTCGTCATCATCATCGTTGATCGACAGGCCCGCTTCCAGCGCCGCAAGAATGAAAGCCTGCCGCACCGTCTCGGCCGGCATGCGTCCGGCAAGCCAGGCGCGGCAGAAATCGATCGCTCGCTGCTGATGGACGCCGCCATTGACCGGCCAGTCGGAAACGAGTGCATAAAGCGCATCCTGCGGCGAGCGGAGAACCATTCGTTCGCCGGTATCGAGATCGATGGAGATCGGTTTTTTCCAGAAGGCGGAATGGTCGCTAATCGCAGTGGCACCTGTAACTGAAGTCACAGGAAATTAACTGCGGAAGGCCGATTTCGGTTCCAGTGCGGGGTCGGATGATGGCGCGTCGGTGGTTGATGGGTGCAAGGAGCAGCGCTGCGGCGCGTGCTTCGAGGCTGCGCCCTGCGGGCTGCGCACCTCAGCATGAGGGACGTGGGAGTATGCCGCGCCCAGTAAGTGACGTTGGCGGATGCCACACCTCCCTCTGCCCTGCCGGGCATCTCCCCCACAAGGGTGGAGATCGGCTGGGCGTGATGGTTTCCCCAAACAATGACGGATTAGCATGGGTAGGTCGGCAGAGGGGACGGATGATCCAACCTCTTGCCGATCTCCACCCTTGTGGGAGAGATGCCCGGCAGGGCAAGGGGGTATCCCACGGCGAACCCTCGGACGGCACCAGGCCGCCTCCGACTGGATGAAGCAACTATGAAGTGGCTGGCAACCACGGCATGCAGGATCGTGGTCGAGTAGCTATGCCATTCGGCTTCGCCCTCACAGATCCGGGCGGGCGGATTTCCCGCACCCGGCTCTTCCCGAGAGTAACCCGCATCATCTCCTGGCCTGCGCCCAAGT